>CAWGMC010000017.1:0-11432 GCA_963823545.1 uncultured Chloroflexia bacterium
AGTTGGGTAGTGGGGTAGTTGGGAATATTGTGGTTGTGGGTCGAAAGAGAAAATTGACAATTGAATTTCTCTGGTGGTTCCTACTTTTCGCTGTCATTGCATGGAGCGGGTATAATTTGAACATGGCGTCACCCAGTTCGACCACTCCACCCAGGGTTCTCCTGAAGGAGATCACTGCAAGGATCCTGAGTATTACCAAGCCAAGCCGGGTACTTCTCTTCGGCTCGGGTGCGCGGCGGCGGATGAGGGAGGGCAGTGACCTGGATATTTTGGTTATCGTCCGTGAGCCGGTACACCGCCGCCAATTGGCGCAAAAGATCGACCGCACCCTGCATGGACTGGGTGTTCCAGTGGATATCCTGGTTGCAACCGAGGCGGATGTGGAGAAGTATGGTCACTTACCCGGGACAATCCTGAAACCGGCTCTGGAGGATGGTCGGGTTCTATATGAAGCCTGAAAATCCCACCGACCCGGGCGCCTGGGTGGTTTATGCCAGGAGGGATTAAAACTGGCAGAAAAAGGGGAAGGCTGAAAGGCGTTTTACTGGAAGATCTATGTTTTAATGCCCAGCAAGCCGCGGGAAAAGGCGCTCAAGGCAGTCTGCCTGTGGCGCTCGTTGGAACTTCCGAAGACACATTCCCTGGTCCATCTGATGGATGTTCTTGAAGCCAATGGGGTGGAGATACCTGAAAACATCAAGGAAGCGGATGTATTGACTTAATATGCAGTTCAATCGCGTTATCCAAGCTGGGTTGAGGGAGTAACCGCTGAGGAATACCGCCTGGCACTGAAGTTATCGACCCGGGTTGTATTCTGGGCGGAGAGTTCTGATCAAGTAATATTCTTCCCGAATAAAACAATACAGTGATGTGGGGATATTGGGGGCGTGGACGCGAGCGCGGCAGGGGAGGGCGGAGATACCACATGACATGTCTCCGGCGTGTCGCGACGATCAAGGTTCTCCATGAATCAGAACCAAAATTGACCGGGTTTCAGTAAGACATGTCATGTTTTTTTCTTCACAGATGTTCCAGGGTGTCAAGCGTCGCGAAGTGAGGTTGACTGTAGTATGATGGGTGTATGGCGTGTCAGGGTATAACGCGGAGACCTTCGCTGAGCGAGAGAAACCCATGAATAAAAAAATATTAATTGCTATAGTATCTTTTGTTGGTTTGGCTGGTTTGTTTTACGTACTAACGCCAAAAGATGATGGCAAGGCAGCCCATCATAATTACTTCCAGTGCTTCATACGTGGAGATGGACCTTGATTATTTGATTAAAACTGGGATTTAATTGTCATGGGCAGCCTGGATAGTATCAGTCCCGGTCGTTGGAATACTTTGGATGGTAAATTGCCGGGAGGAATTACCGTACATACGATCACCTCCGACAAAGTTATTTTTACAGACGTTATTTTTAGGATCGATCAAACCATAAAAGGCACGAGTGGAAAGAATACAATCCGTATCCGCTCGCTTGGCGGTACTGTCGGACAGGATCAAATGACCGTTAGTGGAGTGGCATCTCTCGAAATGGGCAGGACTTATTTGCTTTTCCTGGGACCGGATACAGGCTCAACCGCCGATATCGATCCGGGTCACTATTTTGTAAAAGAGGGGGTTGCAAGGTGTATACCAGGTTCTTGATGGAAAGGCGATATCAATTAGAGATGAATGGCTGCTTGAAGACCTGATAACCTACATCCAGGCATCGTCTGGAGTTCCCAATTCACCTGATGCAAAACAAATTATGGCTGTAATGAATCGAGCATATTTATTGATTGGGCACGCCTCCCAGTCTTTTGATGTGTCAGAATTTCCTGCGGTTTTTGTTGACACTGCTGACTATCAGATCACTGATGAGCAACGAGCCATAGCCGCAACACTTGGAGTGCCTGTTTCCGAAGTGGGAAACGTGGGCTATCTGACAGCCATGCAATTAGAGTATGTATCAATGGGAAAGGGAGCTGATCTATTGCGTGAAGCAATGGAAAAAGCCAGGTCGGAAAATAGACAACTTTCATCAACGGAGTTGCAGGAATTGGTTAAGGCTAATCATGGTCAACTCCCTTCGCTTGGTAGTCCTGTGACGGGAAAGACCATTCTCACTTTTGAGTTTATCGAAATCAATGGAGATCGGGCAATTGTTCGATATGATGATGGCGCTGCTTTGCAGGAGGCGATATGGTAAAGATTAACGGAAGGTGGCTTATTGCCTCAATAATCCCCATCTGGATACATTTTTAGTGAACTTTCGACATGCCGAGTACTTACACGCGGCCTCCCCAGCCGCGTGTTTTCTTTCCTCTGCCTTCTCCGATCGTGCGGGATGGAATGAGCAACCGTCCCGGGTCATGGGCATAATGCCTGCCGACCCTCGGCGCAATATTCCACCTTCCCGGCAACCATGGTCATCAGCACCGATAAGTCCTTGAGCTGGTTGGGATCGATCGTCAGCGGGTCGCCGGAGAGCAGGATGAGATCGGCATACTTTCCGACCTCCAGGCTGCCAACCTGCTGCTCCATGGAGACCAACCAGGCTGGTTCGGTCGTCATCATTTCCAGGGCGCGCTGGATGCTGATGAGCTTGCCTGTCAGCCGCGCATCCGGCGCGCAGCTTTTGTCCTCTGCGCTGGCATAACGGTGCGTGACCAGTCCGTACAGGTGCATGAAAGGATCCAACGTGCGCTGATCAAAGCGGTTGTTTGGATCGAGCTTCCAGCCATAATCCGTCTCGAGGGCGGCGTGGATGCCCAGGTTGGGTAATTCATACCGGTTCCCATACCAGGCAATGCGCTCAGCTCCAAATTCAGGCTCCAGGTCGGACAGGTTGCACAGTTCGATGTGGCCGCGCACGGTGGCTGCCACGTCGAGTGCCTTGTAACGCGGCAGCAGGTCGGGGCGGATCAGGCTGTTGTGATCGATCTGGTGCCGGTGGATCTCGTTCGACTCACCCTGCAGGGCATATTCGATGGCGTTCAGAGCGGTCTCGATGGCGCGGTCGCCCATGGCATGGAATGCGACCCGGTAGCCGGTCTCCTGTGCGGCCCGCACCGTCTGGTTGAGTTCATCCTGTTCCCAGTATAAGTCTCCGCTGGGCGTATTGCATGCGCCCCGGTTGAGCGCATCCGACCCGGGCTCGAACGGAGCCGAGAGCGCCCAGCAACCGCGTGTGTTGCCGGTATTATCACCGTCTACGAAGATCTTGATCCCGGGTATGCGCACCAGCTTTTCGGGGTCCAGGATCGGAGCATGAGCGGGGTACCAGGTTTTGAGCAGGAGCCTGCGGTGATCAGGTCCGAGGATGCCGTCGTTGTAGCTCGGGAAGATGTTCACCCGCAGGCGCAGCCTGCCCTGCTGTTCCGCCTGGAGGAAGGATTGGACCACATCCTCGTTTGCCCACATCTCGCTCAGCATGGTGAATCCATGGGACAGGGCGATCTGCTGGGCTTCCTCGAATGTCTGATCCATGCGACCGTAAAAGGTGAGCAGGTGGGTATGCCCGTCGATAAAACCCGGCATCAGTGTCCCGCCCTGCAGGTCGACCAGCGAAGTTTCCGGTCCTTGCAGGGCGAGCACCTGCTCGTCGCTGCCAACTGCCAGGATCACGCCGGCACGTACCGCCAGTGCCTGGACCACAGGCAGGTCCGGCTGCATGGTGATCAAGTTGCCGTTGTAGAAAATGATACTGGCTGGTTCGGCAGGGATGGCAGGCGTGACCGGTACGACGGTTGGTTCGGTGGTTTCCACGAGGGGCGCTCCGGTGGTTTCCGTGACCGGCAAAGGCGTGGCTTCCACTTCCGGGGTTGACGTGTCCGGCTGGCGGTTGCATGCGTTTAGCATGATCAGGAGACTGAAAATGATGGTTTTCGTCAAACGGTTTTCAGTTTTCATCGCTGCTCCAGTTTGATGACTGTTCAGGAAGGCTCGGGAATAATTTTGGCGTTGTTGCGAGGCGGCAGGGTGGGAGACCGGCATGTACCCCTGAACCGGTCTGGACGGTGCGAGTATAAACCATCGTTGTTCTCAAGTCCATATGAAGGGGCGGTTCCATGGTTTTAAAGTTCCCCTCGCCCGCGACACTTGCACCGCATGCGTTCCTGGCACCGCCCGCCAGGGAGGGTGAGGTGAAAAGTGCGAGGTGTTGAAGGGTCGAGGAAAGGCTTGTCTTGGGACTGTGGGCTGTATGGTCAGAATGATGGGCAGGGATTCGGACATGCCCCTACCCAACCCGCCCTACCCAACACTCTGAATGAATGAAACCACTCGTATACCCGCCCTCCCCAGATGTAAGTACACATCTGGGGAGGGAAAGAATTGTGCCCCGTGCGAGTAAAAGCACCCCTCCCTGGATGGTGTTCTTTCCATCCGGGGAGGGGCTGGGGGTAGGGCTCATGTACAGGGTTCGGACATGCCCTCACCCAACCTCCCCCAATTGCAAAGAACGAAATTGGGGAGGGCGCAATTCCCTGTTGCCGATATGACACTTGCATGCGTTTATTTTTTACGCGTGGAAATGTATCCCCTCCCCAAATTCACGGATAAAAAATCCTGCAACTCTAAATATTGTCGTGCATTTGGGCAGGGCAGTGTTATTTTTCAAAAGAAAATGTCCAATTCTTATAATTGTGCGGATCAAATTTCAACATTATGAAAAATGCCCTATCTCTCCCATATTTTTTGTACAAGCTATCCCATTGGGTCAGAAGGTAATTGGCGGCTCCAATAGTACCTAATGTTGAAAGCCCCGCGGTGTAAATCATGGATCTGCCCTCGATGATCAAATATTCGTTGAACAAAACCATATGTGGGATCTGAAAAATTCTTTACATCAGTTATTACGATTTTCGATTCTTCTTGTACTTCGCTTATTGTTTCTGTCGATAGTGGGTAAATATTTGGATCGAACGCAGATGCCGTACCGCTTGGCATGACAATGGATCCAACTTCATCTACGGAGGCATGGCCTCAGTATCCGTAGCAGAAAATGCCAAAGGGTTGGCTGGATAACTCCCTAAATCCTTTTTTTTCCATTTACCAATCTTGAAATTAACAATTTTCTGCTGGCTTTCAACAAAAGCGGACACTATGTTCAATGCGGGTGTGCTCTAATGTAATAATGGATGATTGGTCATCAATATCCGATTCATTTTCTGGTGAAGCCAATACTTTCACACTAATATCCGATAGTAGTATTTTTCCGATTTTTTTTGATGCTTCAGCAAGCCTTGGAATAAAAAAACTAAACAATTCTTTTATCTGATTACCAACCAGCATTTCCTGATAGTCGACCGCAACTCCTTCGTAGGACATTTTATACTTGTCTACCCCAGTCGCCCCAAAAGCTTTTACATCAATCCTTGAGATATATATAAGCAACCTATTAACATCTTTCACATTAAAAAAATCGTTGAAGCCTTCTTCGATACGTACATAGTCCCCATACCCAGGCAACAAGTATTCCTAAAAAAACAAGCAATATATCAGCTGCTATATTTTCGACAATACCTAGTGTGGACATCACAACTCTCCCTTAAGATCTTAATCGGCTCGGATTGCACCAGATTCGACAAATCGTCCTCATCTTTTTTCCGGAAGGGTTTGATGGGAACTATCTGAATAACCGAATTGGCGGTAGACAACTTGGATTTTATGTTCATCACTTTTTCAAGAAGGTAATTATTGCGTTCACCATGAGGGGACGTTGCTTTTCACGAAAATTACCAAGTTAGTGTTTTCACCCCACAGAAAATTGGTGTCCTCTCCCAAAATTTATGTAATCGCCCATTAAAATTCCAAAAATATCGCCTAGAATTTTCTTGGGATTATCGTCTTTTTCCTCGATTTCGATCAGTGCAAAAACCCGTTTAGACCCCTTGTTTACAATGGCAATATCTATCTTGACTCAACTGTGTATTTCGCCCATATTCACCAAACCAGGACACGATCTCCCCCACATTTCTCCCTGACAAATCATGATCATGGAACACATGGAATCCACACTCTCCCAATAGGGAGATATTTCATGTGCGATCTTTGTAGTCAATCGACCCTGCGAATTATCCTTTGAAGGCTTGTTAATTTTTGTTTCCATTTTACAACTCTCCCTTAAACGCCTTATCCAAAATGCTCGGCATCAGCGCATCCAACCCCTCCCCATTTTGTGCTTTTTCCAAATGGGGAGGGTGCCCGAAGGGCGGGTAGGGCTGAATAAATCTCTCACAGCCAGGGAGAGATTATTCATCAACATCCGCTAGAATATCGATTACTTCATGTGTTTGTTTCTGGAGATAGTCAATCACATTGCTTTGCTCAACGCCAGTAGGAATGAAAAGGGGAATTAATAGTTGGTTATCAAGCTGATACAGGCGTGATGGCGTTTCCATTTCCAGCCTTACTAATCGTTTCTTCGCTTCGGCAGCAAATGACCCGTCTTTGTCTGTCCCTACTCGTCTGATAACAAGCCAAAGGGGTGTCATTCCATATTTTTGCCAATAGTGTGAGTTGAATTGAATTTGGTAGATATGTTTTTGAATTATCATAGAAGCAAGGTACACCCCCTTCCAGTGGGCTTTATTCAAATTCTTTGTTGATGCTCCTCTGGATGTCACGAGCAAATCCAATAACTTATCCACCAAATCGCTATATTGAAGAATTCTTGTTCCTATATCTGAAGTTAATTCTTCTGATTGAACAGGTAAAAATGCAATTTCATCCATACGGTCACATAAACCTTTAAGCTGTTTAATATCTGATGTTGCATCAATATCCCCCTCTGCTTGTGCAGCAGACAACATTACATTAATAATCGCCTGCCAACTTACCAAAGCCATAAGTGTTTCTTCCCCAATTACCGCCATTTTGATGCCAGTTGGCATATTTAATGATTCCGATATAGTTAAGGTTGCCTCACAACATCGATGAAGAAGTTCACGCCATAATGTTGGTATACGCTTTGAAGGAGCAATAAATAATAAAATCGCTCCTGGCGCCTTTGATATACGCTTCAAATAAGTTATAGGTTGATTATTTGTAAGCCCTGCCCAAAATTTCACTTCTCCAATCACAACAGTTTTGCCATCAATATCCGATCCGACAAAATCCGGAATAGCCCCATCTTGACCGGCAACTTGTGTTTCGAATTTCAAAGTCTGTGGCATTTTCGCTTCTAATTGGGAAAGCAGACGGATGAAAGCTCCATTTGCAGCGTGTGAACGGTTTAATATAAAGGAAAGAGCTTCTGTCCCCAAGTTTTCTTGACCTTTTCCAAAGCGGAATACCAAATGACCAAAAAAACTCTGATTCATAATTTATTCTCCAATCAATATAATGGCCAACTGATGATAAAGAACAGCGCCGGGCGAGTAATTAAGAATGTCTTTCGAGTAGTCCGCGTATCCTAACGACAATGGTACTTAAGATTGAAACATAAAAAGCCACTTCGTCGTTTCCTTGCAAGGGTGGTATTCGATCTAACCATTTTATAAAAGAACCCGCTTTAGTGGATAATTCGCTGGCTTTATTAAACGCCTTATCTTCAAGTGCTTTAGCTGTTCGAATCCATTCCTTCTTATCAGAATATGAACGTTTTTCTCCGATATTTCTATATTCAATGATTTGTCCCATAATATCTGTAAGCTCTCTTAGTATCTTGTGTTTCCTACGATCTTTACAATAGACAAAAAGCGCAATTAAAACTGTAACGACAACTCCTCCAATAATATTTGCCCATAAATCTTTTCCAGTGAAGAACTCAATCATTTCAATCCTCCTTCCACAATCCTCACTTCCTCTTCCGTCAGTCCATACAACTCATACACCAGCGCATCGATCTCCCTGTCCGTGGAACTGATCTCACGCGCCAGGTGCTCCTTCTCCTGCGGCGTGCGCGGGGATTGCTTGTGCAGTCCCAGCATTTTGCCAACAAGCATTACCAATGTTTTCTGATCATCGCTTGAAGCATCAGGCATTGGAATGTTTAGTAAGTCTTTTATTAATACCTTTGGGAAAGCGCCCTTAAAAGAATTGGCAGAAGTGTTGAGATGATAAAACGAAATTAGTTGAGAATTTAATATCCCTAATAGAAACAACTCATCCAGCTTGTTGTTTTTTAATCTTATTCCATCCACAGAGTTCGAGAAGACATAATCTTCATCAGTAAGTGCGGCTTGGATTACTCCGTTTGCAGTAACCTCCCTGACCAAGATTCGCAACCCTCCAAACCACTCGGGGGTTCGTGGTTCAGCAAGCCACTCACCATAATCTATATAACCGCCCTTCCAATCAATCCTGTATCTCATAACACTACTGCCGCCAACGAGTGGCTTGTGGGATTTTTTTATCTTCTTATCCGAATGAAAAATTTTCTCTTCAGATTCGAATCCTTTTTGTTTGGGTTTCCCTTTTCCTTTTTGATATATTTTTACTCCCCATACTGCATCAGCATAATCACCTAAAGCTTTATTACATCTTCGAATCTTAGATATCAAATTAATTTGTACAGGTGTCGAATAAACAGGAAAAACAAAATCATTTTGGCTTGCAATATCATCTTGCTTAATTTGATATTCTTCTCGTTCCGCCTTATCCCACCTTTCAATTGAAAAGCTATTGTTGGATTCAAAATTGTTTTCTACAACGAGAATCAATGTCTCAACTGTAGCATCTTCAAATGTTCTTTTTGGTGTTATTACGAAATTTCTAATATTTGTATTACATAGAATGTATTGGCGAAAAACTTTGTCAAACTTTGATGCTGTCCAGGCTGATGGAATAATAAAACCACAGTAACCGTGCTTTTGGGCTATATTCTTTGATTTTTCAATAAAAAAGAGGATATGTATCTAATTGGTATTCAGCGACACTATAGTTCTTTCTTATATATTCTTGATCATGTTGGGTAAGCTCTGCCCCATACGGCGGATTCCCGATCACCACATCAAACCCACCCTGCGCGAATACCCCCGGGAAGGCGCGCTTCCAATCAAAGGCGTTGACGCGATACTTTTCCTCCTCGTCCGGCAGCATGCTCATTTGGCGCCCTTCGTAATAGTCCGGTCCGATCAATGAGTTTCCGCATTTGATGTTCGCACTCAGGTCGGGCAGGGCGCGCTCCTGGAACAATGCCAGTTGCGAACCGATGGTTTGGTTGTTTTCCCCTTCCAATACCTTCAAGAGCAAACTTAGTTTCGTCACTTCCACGGCTTGTGGGTCAATGTCCACGCCGTGAATGTTGTTCAGCAGGATGCGCTTCTTTTCGGAGGTGGTCAGCGCCGGACCTTTCTCACCATGGAAGATGACGGGCGACTTCCCCCTGGACCACTTTTCGGGGTCGTTATTCGTATACCAGTTCAAATGCCAGTCCAGCAGGCATTGGTACGCGCCGAGCGGGAATGTCCCCGAACCGCAGGCAGGGTCAAGGATCTTCAGCGAGGCAATTTCCTTCGGCGTCTTCCCTTCCAGCAGTTTTCCCACCGTGTTCTTCACGATGTAATCCACGATGTAGGTCGGCGTGTAATACACCCCGCCCGCCTTGCGCACTTCGGGCTTCTCCTCCACCTTCGCCTGGTGCCCTGCCGTCAAGCGGATAACCTTCCCCAGGAAGCGCTCGTATACCTGCCCCAGAATGTCGGAGGGGATCTCGGAAAAGACATACGGGCTTTCGGGGTAATACAAACTTCCGAGGATCTCCCGCAGGACCTTGTCGTCAACTTTCAATTTCAAGGTCAGGCTGTCTGCCGCGCTGGAGTTGTTCTTCTCGTCCTTGAAGTGGAACAATCCCGAGTTGTAGCGCGCGTCCGCCTGCCGGAACAACTGGCTCAGCCCTGCATAGATATCCGGCGCTTCCGAAACATCCCAAAGTTTTTTGTACTGTTCGATGCCCCGGTCTTCGCAGATGCGCAGGAAGATGATGCGGTCAATGGTCATCTGCACGGCGTAGTTCAATTCACGCGTGGTGAGCGAGGGATTTCGAATGGCGAAATTCCTTGCTAGCACATCCCGCCAGCTTTCGATCTCCGCCAGGAAGGCATCGTCCACCTCGGCGGTGCCCTTCTTCAACTTCATGCCCTCGGCATACTGGTCGAACGAACCCTTGAGCACCGCCTCGCGGAAAGGATGCCCGCGATCTCATCCCACTTTTCGAGGTAATCGCGGAAGGTGTAGAACGCCACGCGCCCGGTGGAGGCTTTGTCAGCCTTGTCCGGCTTGCTGCGCGTCTCGTAGATGGCGAACTCCTCGAAATCGGAGAGCACGCCCAACGACAGTTTCGCCGACCAGGAATAGCGCCTCAACTGGAAGGCGGGATGGATGTCGGTGTGAATGTTGACAAAAGGCTTCTTGGCTTCCAAAAAGAACTTGCGCTGACCCCCGACACGGAAGGCATAATCTGGCGCCTTGTTCCCGCCCTCCACTTCCAGCGAATCTTCAAAAATGATGTCCTTGTAGGCTTCTGCATAGCCCTGCTCATTCCGCATATCCCAACCCAGCTCGATGAACAGCGGGTCAAGGAACTCGTTGCGCAACTGCGTCTCGTTGTACTTCCCCGAACGATACGAGACCAGGTTCTCCTCGAACCGCCTGACAAGCTGCTGGAGTCTTTCAGAAGCTGGCATGTGACCTTCCTTGTGTTGTTCAGTCCATTATAGCAAAGGTTGGAGGCGCATCCCTAAAGCGGGGAGGAGCAAATGCCCCTCTCCACTTGGAGAGGGGCTGGGGGTGAGGTCCCGAGGAACCGCTGTTAAAACATGACATGTCTTATCAGAATCCTTGTCCTCGTTAATCCCAATTCAGAGGCGAGCCATCCTCATCAAGCCGCTCCGGAGACATGTCATGTTTCCTCCTCCCCTCACTGAAAACTGAATACTGGTCACTGAACACTGATTCTCCCCCCTTGACTTAAATAGAACATGTGTGCTATATTAGAAGTCGTCACAACCTGCCCACTTCCTGGTCGGGCACAAGGAGGGTTCTCTTAACTCTTGCTTCTGAAAACACTTCCCCAACCGCCAATTTACCGATCTACCGGCATTTCGCTGTTCAGACCCCTGGATATGCAAGGGATTTGTTTGTTCAAATTTATTTTAAAAAATCTTCACAAATTACTCTTGCTCCACAAAAAACGGCACAAACCCCGCCACCCGGAACTCCCAGCCAGGATTCGTTTGTTTGGATTTATTTAAAAAAAACGAGGGGATATCACGATTCTCATAATTCTCCATCCTCTGCTTTTCCTTTGTGCCCCTTCGTGTCCTTTGTGTTTAAACTGAATTTGCATTTTTCCCTCCGCGTCCATTCGCGTTTCCTGCACTGAGCCTGTCGAAGTGTCCGTGTCCCCATCCCGCCCTTCGACCATTCCCCAATTTACCAATGTATCATCCTCCATTCCCCATTCACTACTCTCTGCTCTCTACTCTCTACTCTTTCCCTCCCTG
>CAWGMC010000018.1:0-3212 GCA_963823545.1 uncultured Chloroflexia bacterium
CTGCAAGAATATTGCCGCTCCGAGGACAACGCAAATTAACCCGATCCCAAGCGTAGGTACGCCTATCGCGCCACCGTACTCGTATATATGGAATAACCACCTTGCGATAAAGAACAGAGATGAAGCCATTAAGAGTGCTGAAGTAATCAAATTTAATAAATGGGATCCTTAATATATTTGGGTGGTTTGTGGACGAGAATCAAGAGTACCGAGGTTAAGAGTATGACAAGCACACCACCGTGATCATAGACAGGAAAAACATGAATACCCGTTGCCCAGAATTTGAAGTTGGCTATGTCGACCCGGATGCCATGGGTAGGAGTATTTAAAAAACCACCCGCGCGCTCCCAGGGTAAAAAACTCCCCACGATAGTCAGTGTTGCACCGATGGTTTCAAGGGCATTCAAGGATTTCATTTTTTATAAATGTATGGCGCTAACCAAATAAAATTTCGATTTGTGTTTTCCAAAGTTTAGGTGGATGGCGTTTCCCTTTTTACAACTCTGCGAGCCATGAAAAATATAAATCCCACGAAGCCAATAATTAGACCGAAAAATCCCCCAAACACAGGTGCTACTGCCAAAGCGATCGAACTACCGAAGTGTTCCCACATCCAGATCTTCCCGCCATCCAGGAGAGCATAGTAGACTTGCGCCCCATAATCCGGACCGCGCAACACTACATGGGCAAATTCAACGACATTCCCCGGAGCTTTTCACCCATCGTCAAGCATGCATAAATCGCCAATTACGAGCCTCTCCTGTGGGTCATAAATAGCTTCGGGAATTTCCTTCACTTCGACCCACTGGTTACAATTTTCGCGAATGCAGTTGGTATCCCAGGAATATACTTTCCCATCTGATGCTTGTGCCCACACTGTCTGAGTATCGGCGCGGATTATTTTCTCAAATTGCTGGCTGCCGTTCAATAATTCCCAGGAGGAGAACAAGCCGTTTGAATCCAGGATCAATACCCCATATCCAAGACCGATCCCAACAATAATTCCGAGAATACAGAAGAGAACGAAGAAGAAAAGCGTAAGGAGATAACTTTTCAGTTTCTGCACTGCATATCTCCTTCTTCCGATCCGGGATGATTATGATTGCCATAAGTGCGTGCTGTCATAGATCCACCAATCTCCGCTTGGGCTTCTTTGAAGTTGGTAAATGTACCCATGCCCACATAGCGGTCCGCAGGACGCCCCCACGTAAATCGGCAGACCTAAAGTCCGGGCTTATTTTGATTATCCCGAAATCATAGGAGCCCCAGACAAATATCGATCCTGAGGAGTTATCTATATACTTATTATGATACTCATCGAGGGCATTTTGTTTATCATCCACTTCGGTAAGTGAATTATCCGCGTACCACCACACGGTTATGGGATTTTTGAGAATCGAGATACTCCCAGGAATTTTCTGCATTTTGCAACGGCGGGGCATAAACAATAATGTTTGCTTCAGGCGGGGAATCCACCCAGGGCATACCACTGGTGCGGAGTAATCGGCGGTCTCGCCGATCTCATACTTCACGATGAAATCCAGCACAAAGGAAACGATCTCCTCCCTGGCTTGTTCTGCCGAAACAGGTAATGCCGCTTCGGCGGGGAAAGCATATCGCATGGATAAGTCATGGGTATAAATCAGCATCTTGCCTGCATGGGAGAGCACAATCTCGTTAGTTGGAAGCGCATGTATTCCAATCGGTATACCCGGCTCGTACAACTCTCCGACCCATATCATCTCACCCTGAGAATCGAACGCAACGATCCTGGCTTGGGAGGTAACGGCATATATAAGTCCTTCCTCCAGTATGACCAGATCGACAATTTCGCCAATCTCAGGATGTGCCTCGCTCTTCCAGAGAAAGCTTCCGCTTTTTCCATCCAGGGCATACAGGGTTCCATCCGATCCGCCGATGTATAAAACATTGCTGTCGTCAAATACTAATTGATAGTGAACCCCAATCATCTTTTTTTTCTCAAGGGGTATGTTCCAAAGAGCAGTGCAATCCGGGCTTATTGCGATGAGCCGCGTACTATCGTAACATACAACAACTCATCATTTGAACCGAATACCGGATTGGAAACTGAAGGTAAACTTCCCTTTTGGGCGCATTCTTTGATCGTCTCTCCGGACGGCGACAAGATGGTCAAACGTTCCAGCGCAGCAGATAAAAATTTCCCTTCGAGTCGACCAGCGCACCGTCCAAGCTTTGCAGGAAGGGTAAGCTAAATTTTTCGAATGTGCCATCTGCCAGCAAGTGGTAAACATCCGTCTCAAATCCTTCCCTGGTATTGTCAAAAACTTCGACATAAATGGATCCATCAGGGGCGATAATGGGGGCAGATACCACCCTCCCATCAATGTCAAATGACCATTCCTCATTGCCTTCATAGCTAACTGCAACCAGACCTTGATCGTCGGTAAAAATGTAAATAAACAGTTTGGAAAGATACGGGGATGATGCCAGTTGGTAATTTCCCTGATATGTACAAAGTTCATTGAGCGATGCGTCCCAGGCGTGAAGCACCCCACTCCTCGTCCATGGCGTAAATGATGCCATTGGAGCCCACCTCTACGCCGACCAGCTTTGTCTCATCAGCAGGCCAGACCATTCCCAAATGGATTGGCTCAAACGGGAGCTCGGTTGGGGTTGGCGATGGCTGAGTTGGAGTAGGCGGAGGAGGAGTTTGTGCCGGCTGAGGTGTCGGTTGGACTTGGTACATCGTGCATGCCTGTAACAGCAAAGTCCGAATGAGGAGAAGGTACAGCAACTTTGATTTAGTTGGCATTTTCCAGCTCCCATCGCAAGCAAAACCTAGAACTTCGATTTCCTCTTCCCTAAAAACGCTTCGACACTTTGCAGGTGTTCCTTGATCGCCCCACGTCCTCCTGCAGATCCGCCTCGGTGGCGAGGACCTCCTCGAGATGGGGGTAGATGGCTTTGTTGAAGGCTTGCTTGGTCTTGCCATACGTGTCACCGGACCCTGTGCAAGCTCAGCGGCGGTCTTCTGCACCTCGTCCATCAGGTTGAAGGGGACTACGCGGTTGACCAGCCCCCACTTGAGGGCTTGCTCGGCGGAGATGGGTTCGTTGCTGAGGTAGAACTCCATGGCACGACCGGGACAAATCAGCGGGGGAGGAAGAGCGAGACGCCGCTGTCGGGGACCAGCCCAATGCCGCCGAAGCCGACAACGAACTTCACCTCAT
>CAWGMC010000019.1:0-98654 GCA_963823545.1 uncultured Chloroflexia bacterium
TGACCCAGCGATTGATTCCGTACTTCAACACACGGGACAGGATGATCATGGCAATGCCGAGTTGCCCCATGACCGCGCCGATCAACATCAGTTGGGGAATAGATGCGCCCGCGGTGGCGGATGCCCTTGCCACTTCTTCCGCCGCGCCAGGGATGTTGAGCGAAGAGAATGTCCGCTTTCAGCATGTTGATCATGACCACGATCCACAGGGTGGAGAGCAGAACTTTCGTGTCGATCTTTTTGATTGATTTCATTTTTGTTTCTCCTTTTTTTGAATGATATGGATGAGTTTTACTATTTGACATCTGGCGCATCTGCCGGGGCTAACCTTCAGGGATAGTCCATTTCCAGGCATACCAGACAACCAGGCAGGCAAACACAAGCTGGGCTGTGTACCAGACGATCTCATAAATTCCCACCCGGCCAGCGGATAGGTTTACAAGCGTTAGAGCCCAAAAAGCGAGATGAGCAAGCGCATAGAATATGCCAAGAATGCGGTTTGCCCTTCGACTCACGGGAGACTTCAACGTCAGGGTCAAGACACTCATAAAAATCGGACCCACGAATATTAATGCCATGACAAACAATAATCCGGGGGTGACTACAATCGCTCCGGTATTTGCAAGGGAAGACTTTAGTACCACCGGGTCATTTAAGCGGTAGGTATCCCCATTCAGGCTGCTTAGCATTCCAGCTATCCATAGCGCTGCAAGGATGATCCTCACATCCAGCGGATTTCTTGCGGTCTCTTTGTTCATCCCATGTGGCCTTGCGTTGGTCGTATTCATTTTTATTACTCCTTGTTTTGAATGATCTTGATGGGTTTCGTCGAACTGCACCTGGTTGACCGAGACCAATGGCATTCCTAGGTCACGCACTTTTTTGAGCAATCCGTGCAGGGCAGCTTGATCCGCCACGGGTCCAGAAAGAAGCGTGTCGCCATTTTCCAGCGTGACGGTCAAACCTTCGAACCAGTCCATCCATTGCGGGGACAGGTGGCCTGCAATTCGGATTTCGTAGATGGGAGGAGGCGTGTCCATATTTCAACGCCAATATACCGGCAGGGAGGTACTGACGGGTAGCGACTTAAGTATTGATTGAAGTATTGTTTTGGGGGATTAGATCAAACCCAACTCGCGGGCGCGGGCGACGGCTTCGGTGCGGTTTTGGACTTGCAGTTTATTGAAAATCCGCAGGTTATGTCCCTTGACCGTGCTGAGGGCCAGATAAAGCCGCTGACTGATTTCTGCGTTGGAATGTCCCTGCGGCGATGAGACGCAGGATTTCGAGTTCGCGGTCGGTAAGAGGTTCGATAATTTGGGAATTTGGATTTGCGATTTTGGATTGTGGAGAGAATTCCATCGGTTGCGGGAAAAAATCCAAGATGTGATCAACATATCCAAGCAAAGGGTGAGCGCGGGTTGTCGATCGTTCAATCGAAAATCAGAAAGCAACAATCGCATCGCTTCGCCTTCATCCACAAAAATGCGCAGGTAGCCTTCTGGCTCGGCCAACGCCAGGGCGCGTTCCAGCGTGGCAAGGGCTTGGGGATCGGTTGCCCTGCGCCTGATAAACAAGCGCCTGTGTTAACAGGATTTCGATCACGCTCCCCGTCCGTTTTTGCGATTCGGCCAATGCCAGCAGGCGTTCAAGCAGTTCATGGACTCCCGGTGAAGGAACCTTCAGCCAGACGCACCCGCGCCAGGGTGAGATGTTCATACTCGCCCAGATAAATCGCTTCATCGTTGACCGAGAGGCCGCGCTCCCGCGCCCAAGCCTGAGCCTTGTCCAACCGCCCTTGTTTGAGATGGATCCGCGCCTTGTGGGCCTCGACCGGTTGCAGCATGGGAATCGGGTTTTTAACGTAGCCCCGCCTGGCTTCGTCAAACAATTCGAGCGCCGCATCCCATTCCCCGGCAGATTCTTTGAGCCGGGCTTGTGCCAGATTCCAGCGATAAGGCCAGTCCACCAGAGTGGTGCGTTGACCCAAGTCGGCGGCAGTTTGCAGAGCATTGGGCGACCGCGGCATCATCGCCCCGTTCATGGGCAAGCATGGCCAATCCCAGGTGATGATGGGCGGTGAGGTTTCAGCTTCCTGCCCATGCGCGGCAGCTTGTTGGATGGCTTGCCGGAGGGCCTTTTCGGCTTCACCCAGGCGCCCCAATATCACTTGCATATCAGCCACGGCAAAGGCGCTGGCGATCGCAAACTCCTGGTTGCCCAATCTTTGCATGTCTTCCATCCAGGCATGCATGGCGCGGAGGGAGGCTTCCAGATTGCCGGTGGCCCAATGGGTAAATCCCAGCGTGATGGCGGCTTCGGCGCGAAGGTAAACATCGTCCTCGGGGATGAGCTGAATGGACAATTCGGCATATTTCACCGTTTCCGCCAGGTTGCCCTGTATTTGGGCGTTATTGGCGCGGATCAGGGCAATGTTCCCCGGCAGGGACTTTGACTCATCCCGCTCCAGCGCGCCAGCCAGAGCGCGCTCGGCGTTTTGCAGGTAGGTTTCGCTCGACTCCAGCTTCTCCGGCATCCGAATACGCCCACCCAAGTCTGGACACATAACCTGGGCCGGGAGCAGACTACCGCATCGGGCAGTTTTTTCACCCAGCCCAGCCAGGCAGCGGTCTGGAAATTGCGTTCCATGCCCTGCCAGGCCGCTTCGGCCAGACATGCCGCTCGCTCAAAATCGCCAGCCGCCAGGGCGTGGTGGAAGGCTTCGGGCAGGTCGTCGTTGGCCTCATACCATTCGCTGGCGCGCAGGTGGTATTCGGGAAGTTCCCGGGGTTGACCGAGACGCTGGCGTAGCAAATCGCCAAATAAGTGGTGATAGCGATACCAACGCCGCTCATTATCCAATGGGACAATGAACAGGTTGGCGCGTTCGAGATATTCCAGGATTTCCTGCCCGGAAGTGGACGGAGTCAAGCAGAACAGCGTCACACAGCGGACCGCACATGCGGTCAAGGATGGAGGTGCGCAACAGGAAAGTCTGGATGTTTTCGGACTGCTGTCTGCAGAACTTCTTCGATCAGATAGTCCAGCACGAAACGATGGCTGCCGGTGAAGGATTTGATGAAGCTGGTGGTGTCTTGATGTCCCTGCATGGAAAGCGCGGCCAATTGCAGACCGGCGATCCAGCCTTCGGTGCGGGCTTTCCAGCGCGGCGACATCTTCCGGCGGAGAGGTTCAGTCCCATCACCTGGTTGAGAAATTCGGCGGCTTCGGCGGGGGTAAAGCGCAGGTCGGCGGCGCGCAGTTCGGTCAATTGGCCGCGGGCGCGCAGGCGGGCCAGGGGCAGATATGGATCCTCACGGGTGGCGATGACCAGGTGCATCTGTGGCGGCAGGTGCTCGAGTAGAAAGGTGAGGGCGTTCGTCACCGGCTTGGAATCAATAATGTGGTAGTCGTCCAGGACAAGGATGAAATTGTCGGGGAGGGTGGTGATTTCATTGAGCAGGACTGTCAGGATCGATTCGATGGATGGCGGTTGAGGGGATTGGAGCGCACCCAACACCCCTGCTCCAATATTTGCTGTAATCGTCTGCAAAGCAGCGACGAGGTATGTCAGAAAGCCTGTGGGGTCGTTATCCCCTTCGTCCAGTGACAGCCAGGCGACCGGTTTCCCACAACTGGCGATCCATTCGCTGACCAATGTGGTCTTGCCAAATCCAGCGGAAGCAGAAATGAGCGTCAGTTTGCGCCCGCAGAGAGACCCTCGTTCAGCCGCTCGATCAGGCGGGGACGGAGGACAATTTTAGCCCGAGGTGGGGGAATATAAAGTTTAGTGGCTAAAATTGGCGCGGGCATGAGTGAATTATAAGGCTCAACTTCAACTCCACGCATACCAGATCATGACCACATTAAACCCCAATCTGACCGCTCGGCGTGGGTCTTCGCGTTTTGCACACACTTCACCCGGCAGCTTCAACATCCGATCCCAAAAAAACCATTGACAACTTAGAACATTTGTACTAAATTAATCCTGTCCCGACGCCCCTAAGGAAGTCGGGACTATTAAATAATGGACACTGCCTGCATGAAACCTGTCAGCCTTCAGCCACTACTCGGATTTCGCCTGTTAATCACCTCGAAAAAGGGCATTCGTTTGGATTTAAATTTACAAATGTACACAAATTACTCATGGACCACAAAAATAACCAGTCACAAACCCCGCCTCTGATCACCCCCAGCCAGGATCTATTCGTTTGGATTTATTTTAAAAAATGACGCGATATCATGTTCTCATAATTCACCAATTGCTGGCCGAAACTTGGCCCTTGATGCTCCCCATTCGTGCATCACACTTGCGTACGTACATTGCAGGTGTCGCACACATCGTAAATCATCATCTTCGATTGCGATAACTCCCAAAATCCTAAATCGTGCATTTCCGCTTCAACCACGCAGCGCCTCACGGAAGAACGGATTGTAGCTTTCAATCTAAACATCAAGTCTAAAAACCCATTCGTACCGCGGTTCGAATGCCTTTTTTTACGAAGGAAAATATTCGAACCGCGGTTCCAATGCCCGTTTTACGAGAGAAAACCTATTCGAACCTCTTTTCCCCGCGGACTCTGCTCGCGGCAGGTTTTTTAGCCAGCGGCTTCAACCGCCATCGGCTATGTCCTAGACCGTTCACGCCTCCATTCACCATTCACCATTACACCGATACACCGAAATCTGAATTCACTATTGAGCCATTCTCCATTAACCATTCTCTCTCTCCGCCCACCCCACCACGAACAACCAGGCGACCAGGATCACCACCGGTTTCAGGCAGCGCCAGAGCAGGAACTGGAACCAGCGCCATCTCAGGCTGTACAAGATATGTGCAAACACCCAGCGGGCAAAGAGCGCCCTGCCCAACCCGCTGCGCGCCAGGCGGCGTTTGTACCCGCTGAACGAGAGATCCCCCTTCCGGAAAGCCTCGCCAATTTCCTCCGCCGCCAGCGCCCCGTATCCCAGCGCCATGCTGATGCCCTCCCCCAGCAGCGAATCGGCGCCCGCCGCGTCGCCCACCAGCAATACGCGCGGCACCGAGAATCCCTCCCGCGGGTCGAACCAGTGGATCGGATGCCCCTGCAGTTCAACCGCCTCCAGGTCGAACCCATGACGTGCCATCTCCTCCGCCAGGATTCTCTTCAACGGCGCTTTGTCCTCTCCCGGAAAAAGGTTGGCATCGTATATACCCCAGCAGCGCGCCGGTCTGCCCTGGATCTGCGTGGGGAAATCCCAGGTGTAGCCCTCAATGCCGGAGGGGATGGGCAGGAAATCGAAGAACGCCTTGTCGTTGCGAGGGTTGTTCTTCCCCGTTCCTCGGCAATCTCCTCGTCGATCGGAGAGGCTCTCCGGGCGTGATCACCTCCAGCACCCGCGCGGTGTTGGAGGCTCCATGCGGCAGGATGCAGCGCCGCGTGACCCCGTTCGAACCGTCCGCGCCGACGGCAACCTGCGCCTCGAAGATTCCCGCCTCCGTCTCCACGACCACCCGCTCCGCCTCCACCCGCACCTCCCTGACCGTCACCCCTTCCTGAATCTCGATTCCCGCTTCGCGCGCCTTTGCCCGCCAGCCAGGCATCGAACTCCTCCCGGCGGATGATGCGCAGCGCATGCTTTTTTCCCGGGCGGATCCGGAAGCCCCTGCCCGCAAAATCGAAATGCGTCTCCCTCGCATCCGCGTGGGGAATCTCCGCTACGTCCAGACCCAGGCGCTCGAGGATGGTCTCCGCGTCGATCACCAGTCCGCCCGCGCACAGCTTGGGGCGGGGATGGTGCGACTTTTCCAGCACCAGCACGCGTTTTGCCAGGGCGGGGTATGCCCGTGCCAGGTGCAGCGCGGTCGAGAGTCCCGCGGGACCCGCGCCCAGGATCAGGATGTCGACCGTTGCCGTAACAGGTTCCTGCATGCCTGCAATTTAACCACAAAACGGCACGCGTGTTCCTGCCCGAACGCATTGGATGCCATGCGTTTTCCGATAATCGGGTACGGTATAATCCCCTCGCAATTGTCGATCATCAATCGTAAATCTCGGGCCATCAATCGTAAATCGTAAATCGAAAATCGCAAATCGGAAATTATCCATGACCTCATCCTTTCAAGAAATCATCCTCAAACTCCAGGACTTCTGGGCATCGCACGGATGCCTGATCACCCAGCCCTACTACACCCAGGTCGGCGCAGGGACGATGAACCCCGCCACCTTCCTGCGCGTGCTCGGACCCGAGCCGTGGAACGTGGCGTACGTCGAGCCGTCCGTCCGCCCCGATGACGGGCGCTACGGCGAGAACCCCAACCGCTTCCAACTGCACTACCCAGTATCCAGGTCATCCTCAAGCCCGACCCAGGCAACCCGCAGGAACTCTATCTCGAGTCGCTCAAAGCCCTCGGCATCGACCCGCGCCAGCACGACATCCGCTTCGTGGAGGATAACTGGGAACAGCCCGCCATCTCCGCCTGGGGCTGGGTTGGGAGGTCTGGCTCGACGGGCAGGAGATCACGCAGTTCACCTACTTCCAGCAGATGGGCGGCGTGGCGCTCGACCCCGTCTCGGTCGAGATCACCTACGGGCTCGAACGCATCCTGATCGCGCTCAACAACGCCAAAGCCATCTGGGACGAGGAATACGGCGCAGGCGTCACCTACGGCGAGATCCGCCGCCAGGAAGAGTTCGAACACTCCAAATATTATTATCGAGATCGCCGACGTCGAACGCGTCCGCGCAGATGTACGAGCTCTTCTCCGCCGAAGCCGACGCCTGTCTCGCGCAGGGTCTCTCGTCCCCGCGCACGATTACGTCCTCAAATGCTCGCACTACTTCAATATCCTGGATACCCGCGGCGCGATCAGTGTGGCCGAACGTCAGGCATTCTTTCGAAGGATGCGCGAACTGGCGCGAAGGGTGGCGGAAGGCGTATGAGGAACAGCGCAAGGGGCTGGAATATCCGCTGTTGCAAGAGAAGCCAGAAGCAAAAAGTAAAGACAGTCAAACCCGCCTTCGCTCCTTCTCACTCATCCCTCACTCCCTGCTTCTGGAAATCGGCGTTGAAGAACTCCCTGCAGATGATGTGGATACGGCTCACGCGCATCTTGTCGACCCGCATCCCGACTCTGCTCGACGAACTTGAACCTTGACCCATGGCGACGTCCGCATCTTCACCACCCCGCGGCGGCTCGTCGTTTCCGTCGACTCTCTCTCCCCGAATCAGCCCGACCGCGAAGACCTCGTCAAAGGTCCGCCCGCGGATAAAGCCTTCGACAAAGACGGCAAGCCCACCCAGCCGCGCATGGGCTTTGCCAAGAAGAATAATCTCGACCCTGCCACGCTCGAAGTCCGCGAGATGGACGGCGGCAAATATGTCTTTGCTGTCGTCAAACAAAAGGGACGCCCGACCCCGAAGTGCTGGTGGAAGCCTTGCCCAAATTGGTCGAAAGCATCAAGTTCGAAAAGTCCATGCGCTGGAACGAATTCAGGCGTTGCGTTCTCGCGTCCCATCCGCTGGTACGTTGCCTTGCTCGGTGACATGGTCATCCCGTTTGAATATGCCGGCGTGGTCTCCGGCAATGTCACCCGCGGGCTTACGTCCCTACGATTCGCCCGAGATCACCATCCCCTCTGCCGATAAATATTTTGACGTCATCCGCGAAGCAGGCATTCGTGCTCGATAAGGAAGAACGCAAAGCCTCCATCGTGGAACAGGTCAATCAAGCCGCAGCGCTCATCGGCGGGCGAAGCCATCATCGAAGAAGGCTTGCTGAACGAAGTCACCAACCTGATCGAAATGCCCACCGCGGTCATGGGCGGATTCAACGAAGAATTCCTGTCCTTGCCGCGCGATGTGTTGATCTCGGTGATGAAGAAGCACCAGCGATATTTCCCGGTCGAGAAGAACGGGCAAACTGCTGGCGCATTTCATCGCCATCCGCAACGGCGACGACATCCACATCGACATCGTCCGCGAAGGGAACGAACACGTGCTCGGCGCGCGCTTTGCGGATGCGAACTTCTTCGTCCGCGAAGATGTCAAACTCAAGCTCGAAGACATATCGCCCCAAACTTTCTACGCTGACCTTCCACACCAAACTTGGCTCCATGCTGGATAAATCCGACCGCATGTTGAAACTCGGCGCGGAATTGGCCGCCATGCTCGGCTTCAAAGACGTGAAGCAGATCAAACATCTGGCGCGCGCGGTCTATCTCGCCAAAGCCGACCTGGTCACGCAGATGGTGACCGAAATGACCTCCCTGCAAGGCATCATCGGCGGCGAGTATGCCCTGCGCAGCGGCGAACCCCGAGGTGGCGCAGGCGATCGGCGAACAATATCAACCCGTCCCGAAGTCGAAGATCGGGCTGGCGGTTGCGCTGGCAGACCGGCTCGATTCGCTTGTCGGTCTCTTCGCCGCGGGACTGGCTCCCACGGGCGCGAAGGATCCCGTTCGGTCTGCGCCGCGCCGCGATCGGCGTTGTCCAGCCGTTGATCGAGCATGACCTGGACTTCGACCTGGCAGGCGGCTGTGAAAGCTCTGCGAAGACGCAGCCGATCGAAGTCACCGAGGAAGTGCAGAAGCAGATCCTTGATTTCATCACCGGGCGCTTGAATGTGCTGTTGAAGGACCTGGGTTACAGGTATGATGTTGTGGACGCGGTGCTGGCGGAGCAGTCTGCCAACCCGTCCGCGGCTGCCGGGCGGTGAAGCAGCTGCAGGCCTGGGTCGAAGCGCGAGGATTGGGCGACCATCCTGCCCGGGTTCGCGCGCTGTGTCCGCATCACGCGCGACCAGCAGAAGCAATTCCAGGTTTCAGAAAAAGTTTTCGTGGAAAAGGAAGAGAAGGAACTGTTCAAGGCTCTCCAGAAGGCTGAAGGGACCTCACGCCGGAAAGGGAGCGTGGACGACTTCCTGAACGCCTTCGTGCCGATGATCCCCGCGGTCAACGCCTTCTTCGACAAGGTGCTGGTCATGGCGGAGGACCGGCGGTGAAGGAGAACCGCCTCGGCTTGCTGCAGAGCATCGCGAAACTGTCCGGCGGCGCGGCGGATCTCTCCAGGCTGGAAGGTTTCTAAAATAAAGAAATCAGGCGACCCAACCGGGTCGCCTGTCATTTCCAGGTCTTATGTCCGCATTCAGCGCAGAATTTCGCGTTGGGAGCCAGTTCCGCACCGCATTCCGTACATTAACATTCGAGGGAATTCAATCCTGCCGGAGCGTGTTCATGCCTCGTTCCTGTGCTGAACTTCATCCATATAATTCACGATCCCAGGCTGGGAGGCCATCTTTTCATGGAAGAAGTTGTTGACCAGGTTGATCACTTCGGCGCGGGCGGCTTCGACCTCCTCGTGCATGGCTTGCCCGCTCTCCTGTTTCTCCAGGCTGCGGCGCAGGTGCATGAGACGCTTCACCACGGCGGTCTCCTCGCCGCCTTCCAGCGCCTCGATGACCGACAGGATCAGCTGGTCCGCCTGGGCGATGACGCTGTCGATGGAGATATCCGAGCCGGGTGTGCAGCATTCCTCCATGGTGCGGAAGAGCGACCAGACCTGGTAGAGCATCGAGGTGGGTTCATCGAACAACTCGCGGATGAAGACCGCCTCCTCGTAGCGCCCCGTCAGGCGGAAGACGTTGTACATCCGCTTGGCTGCCTTGCCGTAGTTGATATCTTTTGTGAGGTACTTGTTGATCTCGTGTTCCAGCTGCATCACGTAGTTATCGAGCGCGTTCGCCGAGACGTGCTGCGCAAGCTTGGAGAAGATGGGGATGGAACCTGCCTCGAGATAGATCTCCTGGAAGTACGGATCGAGGTACCCGTCCAGGGGGATGATCGTCCCGTCGGGCGCCTCCCAGGTGACGTCCAGCATGTTGCTGGCGTTGACGAGCTGTCCGCGCGCCCCGTCGGTGGTCACCCAGTCGAGTTTGCACCAGCCGGGCTCCAGCATGCCATCCTCCCAGCGGATGACGGCGGGCTGTCCGTCCGGCAGGGAGACACTGAACTGCCCGGCGATGAGCTCCTGCGCGGACCAGGCGATGGGGTCGCCCTTTTTCCGCGGCTTGCCGTCCCGGATGACATCCATCGGATACGACCCGAACTTGACCTCGATCAGCAGGTAGTTCGGACCTTTGAGCGCGGAGGCTGCTTTCTCGCGAATCATGTCCGCCAGGATCTTGCAGGCTGCCTCGCGGCTTTCGGCGAGGATGTTGATGCGCTCGAAGTAATCCGCGTCGCCGGGGTAGGTCTGGATCTTGGATTGGGCGGCGGAACCCGAAAGTGCCAGCGCGGTCTCGACCTTTCCCGGGATGTCGGGGAATTCCACCAGGCGCCCCAGCCTGCGGAAGTGCTCCAGGTCGGTATCGCTGAAATCCAGCATGCTGACCTTGTGCCCGAAGACCCCCGTGCGTTCGCTGACCACGATCCCGTCATCCGATTGAATGCTTGACATGGCTGACAGCCATTGCAGGGCGTCCGCCTCATCCAGCTCCACGCCCATGCGCTGCGCGGATTGGATGATCCTCTGAAGGTCCTCTTTTGGCGAAGAGTTTGTCATGTTCCTTTCCTTTCTTCCTGTTCCTCCAGCATCCGGCGGAAAAGCTCCGCCTGTGCGCGCGCATCCTGCAGGGCGTGATGCGGGAGGGAAAGTTCGACCTGGTAATGATGCGCTATATCATCAAACCCTGTTTCGTCCCAAAGGATGCCACGCATTCCCATGAAAAAGGCTTTCATGTCCAGTGCCTTGTGCCCGAAGGGATTGCGCCCCAGGAAACGGTGGAAATAATCGGCTACGAACATCCAGTCGAACGGGGCGTTGAGGGCGACAAAAACAGGCTGGCTGCCGGCGGGCGTGACCTCCGCCAGCCAGATCTCAAAACGCCTCATCGCCTCCCCTGGGAGGAACGCCATTCGACCGCAACGCGTCCATGTCCAACCCGCTGACCTGCAATGACCCGGGCACGACCGCCTCCGTCACGGGTTGCAGCTCCACGTAAAATCCCCGGGCGGGGTCGGAGACGAGGCACGCGCCGATGGATAACAACGGGTATTTGCCCGGGTTGGGTCCGGCGGTTTCCACATCCACGGAAATGTAAACAGCGTCCATGGGTCAACTGTAACTGATATTTGCATTATTTGCGAGAGATCATCCGTTCGATCACAGGGTGTTCGGTGGTATTGTTCGTTTGCCAAATTCCTGATTGCGTCTATAATTCGACCTGTATCCAAGCCCAACGCTGACCCAAAATTGCCATCATGTCAACCACTGATGAGATCAAAGCCAAAATAGATATCGTGGACCTGGTATCCGAGGCGGGGGTAAAACTCCGCCACGCAGGGAAGAACTACACGGGCTTTTGCCCGTTCCATGATAACAAGCACACGCCCGCCTTCGTCGTCTGGCCGGAGACGGGGACGTGGCGGTGTTTTGGCGCGTGCAACGAGGGCGGCGACATCTTCAAGTTCGTCATGAAGAAGGAGGGACTCGACTTCAAGGACGCCCTGCACAAACTGGCTGACCGCGCGGGCGTGAAGATCGAGACCTACCAGCGCGAGGCGCCCGAGACCAGGGAGGCTTATGAGAACCTGCGCAAACTGCTGGAAGAGGCGGTGGTCTATTACCGCAGCCAGCTGTTCAACAACCAGGAGGTCCTTGCCTACCTGCGCGGGAAGCGGAACCTGACCGATGCCACGATCGAGGGGTTCGGGCTGGGTTACGCACCCCCGGGGTATGACAACGCCCTCACTCATTTCACGAAGCGCGGCTACACGGAGCAGGACCTGGTTGATTCCGGGCTGCTCTCGGAGCGTGAGGACGGCAGGCGCTATGACCGGTTCCGGAACCGCATCATGATCCCCATCCGCGATGAACAGGGACGCATGGCGGGGTTCGGGGCGCGCATCGTGGATCCGAACGACGTCCCGAAATTCCTGAACTCGCCCGAAACGCCGATCTTCTCAAAAGGCAGGCTGCTCTACGGGCTGGACCGGGCGCGCAAACCCATCCGCACCGCGGACCAGGCGGTGATCGTGGAGGGGTACCTGGACGTGATCGCGCTGCACCAGGCGGGATTTGAGAACGTGGTCTCGCCGATGGGCACCGCGTTGACGGAGGACCAGCTGCGCCTGCTCAAGCGTTTCACGCGGCGGATCGTGCTGGCGCTGGACCCCGATACCGCGGGGCAAAAAGCCGTCCTGCGCGGGCTGGATGCGGCGCGCACCGCCATGGACCATGAGGGCGAACTGGTCTTCGATGCGCGCGGGCTGCTTAGAAATGAAGCGCGGCTGCAGGCGGACCTGCGGGTTGCCTCGATGCCGGACGGACTGGACCCGGATGAACTGGTGGCGCGCGACCGTGAGGAGTGGGCGCGGTCGGTCGGGAATGCCAAGCCGGTGGTGGAACACGTGATGGAGACGCTGGCGGCGGGGCAGGACCTGAACGATGCCAAGGTGAAAACCATCATCGCGGCACAAGTGCTGCCGTTGATCGAGGACCTGCCGAGCTCACTGGAACGCGATACCTACCGCCAGGCGCTGGCTCGCATGCTGCGCGTGGATGAACGGACCATGACCGGCGGGCAGCCCCAGCTGACCGGCACCAGGCGGACGCGCCCGCCCAGGCGCGAGGCGGCGCAGGAGGCGGAGACGACCACGCTGGCGGCATCCCCGAATGCCAGGACGGAGGCGTACTGCCTGGGGGTGCTGTTCCGCAAGCCCGAACTGCTCTACCGCCTCGACCGCCAATTGCAGGAGGCGGGACTGCTTTCGCTTGCGCCGGAGGATTTTGAGTACACCGACCACCAGTTGTTCCTGAAGAATCATCCGCCAGTCGCTGGAACAGGTGGAAGCCGACCAGCACCAGTACGTGGAGATCCACCTGCCCGACTCGCTCAAAGGGTTGTCGCAGGAGCTGCTGGCGCAGACGGAAAAACTCGACCCCGTGCAGGAGCGCCTGCTGGAGGAATTACAGAGGCTGGTGCAAAAACTGCGGCGGACGCGGGCGAACCAGGACCTGACGCTGACGCGCTATTTCCAGGAGGAAGCCCAGCAGAACGGGGACCCGCGGGCATCCCATTATCAAAAACAGGTCCTGCAGCTTGCAAAGTTGATCCATTCCATCGACCAGGCAAACCGGCGTTTGACATCGAAACGATAAAAACAACATGCCTTCCAAACCATCATCGACCTCATTTCGCAAACCAGGGAGATCCTCCCCGCCCTCCAAAAAAGCTGCCTCAGACAGCGTGGAACCGCTGGATGCGCGGCTGGCGGATGAACTGGACGAGGAGTTGGATGAGCTTGGGGAACTGAATAACGGCGCGGGTTTGGTCCAGGATGATATCGATGAGCCCGACCCCTCCAGCCTTGCCCAGGTGGAGGAAGACCTGCTGGAAGGTCAGCCGGAGCAGAGTGAGCGCGACTCCTCCTCTGATATGGCGGAAGACCCGGTAAAGCTCTACCTGCGCGAGATCGGTCTGGTGAAACTGCTGGATGTGGATGGTGAGTTTCGCCTGGCGACCCATATTGAAGCGGAACGCATGCTCCTAACGTTCAGGCGGCAGCCTCCCCGAAAAGGCGCGCGTCTTGCATGCAGCGTCTACCACTCGATCATTATGACACTGGATACTTCCTGGACCCGGCTGGTTGCGGATGCGGCACAATTCCAGGTCGGGCTTCCCGACCTCGCCCTGGCGTTGACGGAAACCAGGCTGCTCCGTTCGGGAGGGGAGATCAGCGGTCCATCCCATTTCCGTTCCTACCTGGCTGACCAGTTGTGGAGGCACAACCTGCTATGGGAGACCCTGGTGCAAAAGGCATACCTGGTCTTCCTGTGTCTCTACCTGCTGCCGGTTCCGTATTCCGACTGGCTGCTGGGGTATGTGCGCAGCCACCAGGCTCTGCCATCCCGGCGCACGATGCACAGCCACCTGCCTGAGGATGCGGTGCTGGAGGCTGAGATGGACTCGGTGCATCAGCGGGCGGAAGAGGCGCACGAAACCCTCATCCGGTCCAACCTGCGGCTGGTGGTGAGCGTGGCAAAACGCTATCTTGGGCGCGGCATCCCGTTCCTGGACCTGATCCAGGAGGGAAACCTGGGCTTGCTGCGCGCCATCAACAAGTTCGACCCCCGCCGCGGGTTCAAGTTCAGCACGTATGCCACCTGGTGGATCCGGCAGTCCATCAACCGTTCCATAGCCGAGCAGGCGCGCACCATCCGCATCCCGGTGCATTTGTTCGAATCCATCTCGCGGATCCTGCGAGCCCAGCACCAGTTGACGCAGGAGTTGAAACGCGAGCCCACTTACGAAGAGCTGGCGCTGGAGGTGGGATACCTGCCAACCTCGGATGTGGAGGCGATCCTGCTGTCACAGTCAGGGAATGCGCCGCTTGGGCTGGCGGTCCAGCACCGCCTCGAACAGGCAGCCCGCCGCGTGGGGCGCGTGCTCCGCTCGGCAGAGGACCCGGTCTCACTCGACAGCCCGGTGGGCGGGGATGAGTTCCGCCCAGCTGGAGGATTTCATCCCGGATGAGGATGCCTTGACGCCGCTGGATTTGGCTGTGCGTGACATGCTGCGTGAACAGATCCGGCAAGCGCTTGAATCGCTGACCGTGCGGGAACGCCAGGTGCTCGAACTGCGTTTTGGGCTGGCGGACGGGCAGAGTCACACGCTGGACGAGGTGAGCGCCTATTACAACGTGACCCGCGAGCGGATCCGGCAGATCGAGGCGAAAGCCCTGCGGAAACTCCGCCATCCCGCCTATACCCGCCTGCTAAAGGATTACATTGGGTAGGTTACACGGAATTGGGGGAAATCCGGGCGGTTTCACAGGATTCAATTGTGAAACTTTACCCATTAACTGGTCATTGAAAAACCCTTATGTTATACTCGCACTTCAGTGCAAGTCTCAATTCCATATCGAGGATTCCCATGCTATTTGAGTACCTTGCTATCGCGCTCCTGATAACGCTTTCTGTTGCCGTCGGTCTTATCGCCATTGGGATGGGGGAATTATTTGGACCCAAACATGGCTCCAAAGTGAAGAATGAACCGTATGAATCGGGCATGCCCACCATCGGACCGGGCACGCGCCGCATGCCTGTCCGCTTCTACCTGGTCGCGGTGCTCTTCATCCTGTTCGACATCGAGGTGGTCTTTTTCCTGCCCTGGGCGATCGTCTTCCGCCAGTTGGGCACATTTGGCTTGATCGAGATGGGCATCTTCATCATCATCTTACTGGTTGGTTATGTGTACGCATGGAAGAAAGGAGCCCTTGAATGGGAGTAGAGGAAAAACTTGGCAACATGGGCGTGGTAACCACCACGCTTGAAACCGTCGTCAACTGGTCGCGCACCCGTGCCATGTGGCCGATGCTGTTCGGGCTGGCTTGCTGTGCCATCGAGATGATGGCAGCCCAGGCGCCGAATTACGACATGAGCCGCTTTGGGATGGAGCTGATGCGTGCCAGCCCGCGCCAGAGCGACCTGATGATCGTGGCGGGACGGGTCTCCCGCAAGATGGGACCCGTGCTGCGCCGCCTGTATGACCAGATGCCCGAGCCGAAATGGGTGCTGGCAATGGGCGACTGCGCCTCCTGCGGGGGCGTGTTCAACAACTATGCGATCTTCCAGGGGGTGGATGAGGTCGTGCCCGTGGATGTTTATGTGGCGGGCTGCCCACCCCGCCCGGAAGCGTTGATCCACGGCGTCATGACGCTTCATGAAAAGGTCAAGGGAGATAAGTTCAAGGACCTTGCCGCCAAGGCATAACCTGACTGCATAACGGTGACAGTATATGGATACCAAACTCGAACAGATCGTCAAGGCTTTACAGGACAAGTTCAAGCTGCAATGGGAGGAGTTCCGCGGCGAGGCGCATATCTTCACGGGCAAGGAACAGATCGTGGATGTGCTGACCTGGCTGCGCGACCAGCAGGGTTTTGAACTGCTATCCGCCATGACAGCGGTGGATTATCACCCCCAGGAAGAGCCGCGCTTTCACATTATCTACCAGCTGACCTCCCTGGCGAACAATGTCTCCCTCATGCTGCGCGTCCCGGTGAGCGGAGCCCAACCGGAGGTCCCGACCGCGACCGGTTTGTATGGCAACGCCAACTGGCGGGAACGGGAGATCTACGACATGTTCGGCGTCAGCTTCGCAGGGCATCCCGACCTGCGCCGCATCCTGATGCCCCCTGAATATGAAGGTCATCCGCTGCGGAAGGATCACCCGCTGGGGTATGAAGAACCGCAGTTCACATTTAACCTGGAAGAGATCGACCTGCGAAAACCCTACGCCAAAGAATAAACGGAATCCGTGATTTCCACCCGCCTTGAAACTCTTAAAGGTGTGGAATCCAAGTGAGAATTCAATGACACAACTTGAAGAAGTCAGTCTCGATGATCTAAAACACCTGGTTTCCAGCCGTGCCATCCAGGGCGATACGATGATGTTGAACCTTGGACCGCAGCACCCGGCGACCCACGGCGTGCTGCGCCTGCTGCTTGAACTGGATGGGGAGATCGTCATCAACTGCATCCCGGATATCGGCTTCCTGCATACCGGGGTTGAAAAGAACATGGAAGCCAAGACCTACCAGAAGGCGGAGGTGATGACCGACCGCCTGGACTACCTGAACCCGGTCGGCAACAACCTGGCTTACTGCATGGCGGTCGAGAAACTGGTGGACCTGGACGTGCCGCCGCGCGGGCAGGCTCTGCGCGTCATCCTGACCGAGTTGCAGCGCATCTCCTCGCACCTGGTATGGATCGGAACGCACGGCCTGGACCTGGCAGCCATGTCGATGTACATGTACGCCTTCCGTGAACGCGAGCTGATCCTGGACATCCTGGAACTTGTCTCCGGGCAGCGCATGATGACCACCTATATCCGCCCCGGGGGAGTGTGGCGGGATGTGCCGGTCGAGTTCGAGACGGCGGTGCGGGATTTCATCAAGATCTTCCCGAAGCGCGTGGATGAATACGAAGCCCTTCTGACGCGCAACCCATTCATCCTGGACCGCCTGCTGGGAGTCGGGAAATTGACGAAGGAGACAGCCCTGAGCTTTGGGGTGACCGGTCCGATCCTGCGCGCCTGCGGCGTGGATTGGGACCTGCGCAAGAAACGCCCCTACACGGGCTATGAGCAGTACGATTTCAATGTCCCCATCCAGACGGAGGGCGACAACTACGCCCGCTACCTGGTGCGGGTGCAGGAGATGCGCGAGTCGCTGAAGATCGTCGAGCAGGCGCTGAACAAGCTGCCCATGGGTCCCGTGCGCTCCGACAACCGCAAGTTCGTCCCGCCCCCGCGCTCGGAGATCGGCACCAGCATGGAAGCGCTCATCCATCATTTCAAGCTGTGGACGGAGGGCTTCGAGGCACCGAAGGCATCCATCTATTCGGCTGTCGAAGGTCCGCGCGGCGAGCTGGGAGTGTACCTGGAGGGGGATGGCGGTCCCAAGCCGTACCGGATCCACATGCGGACGCCCTCCTTTGAAAATGTGGGCGTGATCGCGGAGCTCTCAAAAGGTCACCTGGTGGCGGACCTGATCGCCATCATCGGCTCGATCGATTTTGTTCTGGGAGATATTGACAGATGAGCCTGGTTGAAAAACATCCCAAGGAAATAAAACAAATCCTGGCAAAATACCCGGCGGAGCATAAACGCTCCGCGGTCATGCCCCTGCTTCACCTGGCGCAATTGCAGGATGGTTTCGTGGACCGTCACGCCATCCATGAGATCGCCTCGCTGCTGGAGATCACGGAAACAGAGATCGCCTCGATCATTGGTTTCTACACGCTCTACCATGACAAGCCGGAAGGTAAACTGCGCATCCAGGTCTGCACCGACCTGCCCTGTGCGCTGCGCGGTGCCGACAAATTCCTGGCGGACCTGTGCGGCAGGCTGGGCATCCAGCCGGGCGGCACGACCCCGGACGGGCTGGTGACGGTGGAGGCGGTGATGTGCCTGGCGGCATGCGACAAGGCGCCGATGTTCCAGCTGCAGGGTCCGGAAGGAATTGAGTATCACGAGAACATGACGGTCGAGAAGACCCTGGAGTTGATCGGGACTGCCGGGAAGACCGGCGGGGAGGTGAAGTAATGGCGTACATCCTCCTCCGTCACCGTGACATCCCCAACCTCAACCAGTTGGATGTATATAAAAAGAACGGCGGATTCCAGGCGTTCAGGAATGCCGTGACCAGGATGAAACCCGAGGATGTGACCAATGTGGTCAAGGCTTCCGGTCTGCGCGGCCGCGGCGGGGCGGGTTTCCCGACCGGCACCAAGTGGTCGTTCATGGACAACAAGAACTGGCCGCATTACGTGGTCGCCAACGCGGATGAGTCCGAGCCCGGCACGTTCAAGGACCGCGAGATCATGGAGCAGAATCCCTTCCAATTCCTGGAGGGCGTGGCGCTGTGTGCTTACGCGGTCGGTGCAAAGGCAGCCTATGTGTACCTGCGCGGTGAATTCTGGGGCGTGGCTGCCAGCCTGGACCGGAATATCGCCGAAATGGAAGAGGCGGGATTCCTGGGCGACAGGCTGTTCGGCACGGATTACTCGCTTCATATTTATACCCACCTGGGCGCGGGGGCATACATCTGCGGGGAAGAGACCGCCCTGCTGGAATCGATCGAAGGCAAGCGCGGTCAGCCGCGCGTCCGCCCGCCATTCCCGCCCTCGTTCGGGTTGTACGGCAAGCCGACGGTCGTCAATAACGTGGAAACCCTGACCAATGTGCCGCTCATCCTAGCCAACGGCGCGGACTGGTACAAGTCGATGGGCACGGCGGACAGCGCCGGTGTGAAGATCTTCTCGCTTTCGGGGTGCGTGAAGAAGCCTGGAAATTATGAACTACCCTTCGGGAAAACCTTCCGGGACCTGATCTACGGCGAGGGCGGCGGGATCATCGACGACCGCCCGATCAAGGCGATCATGCCGGCGGGGGCTTCCTCGTCCATGATCGTGGCGGATGACAAGGCGCTCGACACGCTGATGGATTATGCCTCCGTCCGCACGCTGGGCGCGGACCTTGGATCCGCCTCGGTGATCGTCATCGATGACACGGTCAGCATGGATTGGGTCATCGACAAGACCATCCATTTCTTTAAACATGAATCGTGCGGCAAGTGCACGCCCTGCCGCGAGGGCAACCACTGGATGTTGAGCATCATCAAGCGCATCGAGCAGGACAGGAAAAAGGAAGATGTGGACCTGCTGCATGAGGTTGCCAGACAAATGCAGGGCAAGTGCCTGTGCGCGCTGGGCGAATTCGCCACGATGGCGGTCACGACCGGCATCGAGCGTTTCCCCGCGGATTTCAAAGCAAGGTAGCTGGAGCATCGCATGGCAGATGTAACACTGACGATCGATAACAAACAAGTGACGGTTCCATCCGGTACCCTGGTGGTGGATGCCGCCAAGCGTGCGGGCATCGACATCCCGGTCTTTTGCTACCACCCGAAGATGGAACCTGCGGGCATGTGCCGCATGTGCCTGGTGGAACTTGGACGCCCGATGGTGGACCGCGCGACCGGCAAGCCGGTCCTGGATGAAAAGGGCGAACCCAAGATCCAGTTCATGCCCAAACTTGAGACTGCCTGCACCAACCAGGTCTCGGATGGCATGGTGGTCAAGACACAGTTGACATCGGAGCGCGCCAAGGCGGGACAGAAGGAGATGCTGGAATTCCTGCTCACCTCCCATCCGCTGGATTGCCCGGTTTGTGACAAGGGCGGTGAGTGCGCTCTCCAGGACCTGACAATGGAGCACGGTCCGGGCAAGAGCCGCTTCCTGTTCGACGAAAAACAGCACCTGGCAAAGCAATTCCCTCTGGGTGAACTGATCTGGCTGGACCGTGAACGCTGCATCCAGTGTGGACGCTGCATCCGTTTCCAGGAGGACATTGCCGGGGAACCCGTGATCGCCTTTGACCAGCGCGGCCGCCTGACGCAGATCGTGACCTTCTCGGAACCCGGCTTTGACTCCGTGTTCTCTGGAAACACCAGCGATATCTGCCCGGTCGGTGCGCTGACCACCGCGGATTTCCGTTTTGGAGCGCGCCCGTGGGAACTGGATGCCTCCGCCTCCATCTGTGCGCAGTGCCCGGTGGGCTGCAACATCACGTTCAACACCCGCCGCGAAGCAAAGGCGGATGGAAGGATCGTCATCAAGCGCGTCATGCCCAGGCAGAACGAACAGGTCAACGAGATCTGGATCTGCGACAAGGGTCGTTTCGCCTGGCACTACACTGAAAGCGAAGACCGCCTGACCAAACCGTTGATCGCGAAGGACGGCAAACTGGGCAGGGCTTCCTGGAAGTCCGCGCTCGACCTGGCTTCCGAGAAACTGGCGGCCTCCAAAAAGAACCTGGTGGTGCTGGCTTCGGGGAGGTTGTCGAATGAGGACCTGTTCAACCTGAAGTCGCTGGCGGATCTGTCTGGCGGCAAGGCAATCCTTTACTCGCACATGGGCGGTGGTGAATTGACCACCCGCATGGGAGTGGGTCCGGGCTTTGACCTCGGCAGGTACGGCATAGGGGATGCCATCCTGGTTGTTGCCTCCGATCTTTATGAAGAGGCGCCCATCTGGTGGCTGCGGGTCAAACAGGCAGCCGAACGCGGCGCAACTCTGATCGTCGCCAACCCGCGCGAGACAAAACTGGATCAACATGCCCGTTTCGCCATCCGTTACTCCTATGGCGATGAAATTAAAACGGTTGATGACCTGCTCGGCAAGAACAAGATCGCGGATGCCTTTGCAAAAGCAAAGCACGCCCTCATCCTGTTCGGCAGTGAGGGATTGGGGCTGGCAGGTTCTTCGTCGCTGGCGGCAGCCGCCGCAAACCTGCTGAAGGAGACCGACCACGCCGGCAAGGCGGGAAGCGGGCTGATCGGCGTATGGGCGCATGCGAATGACCAGGGCGCCTGGGAAATGGGATACGAGACCTCCAGCGACCTGGCGGATGAGCTCAAGGGCAAGACCGTTTATGTTGCGGGCGCGGACCCGGCAGGGGATGACCCCGCGCTGGCAAAAGCGCTCAAGTCTGCCAAGTTCCTGGTGGTGCAGGATATCTCCCTGACCGCCACCGCCGGGCTGGCGGATGTTGTCCTGCCTGCGCAGGCTTACACGGAACGGGAGGGGACCTTCACCTCCGGTGAGCGGCGCGTGCAGCGTTATTATCCCGCGGTGCCGGTGACCGGCGAAGCGCGGCCTGACTTCGCCATCACATCCCAGATCGCGCGCCAGATGGGCTACATCCTGGAAGGCACCTCGGCGTCGATCGTCTTTGATTTCCTGGTCAACACGGTGAAATCCTTCGAAGGGCTGGATTACGGCAGCCTGGCGGAAGTAAAGGAACAATGGCCGATCGTTGGGCGCGGTGACATGTATTACGGCGGGACAACCTATGAGAACAAGCAGGGGTTGGGCGGGCAGTTGACCAGTTCGGCTGGTCGGGGCGAGAGCCATAAACTGCCAGCCGCCAGGAAGACCAAAGCCCTGCGCCCGAAGGAGGGCGAGATCCTGCTTGTGCCGGTGAACAGGCTCTATGACCAGGGCGCGACCGTGGTCCCGGCGGAATTACTCTCGGGACGAATTGGCGAAGCCTGCGTGGTATTCCACCCTGCGACAGCCGCGGAGTTGGAACTGGAAGGCGGGGAGCCTGCCAAACTTTCGTGGGATGGGAACCGGGCTGAGCTGAAGGTGCAGATCGATGACGGGGTCCCGACCGGCGTGGCGCTTATCCCGCGCAGTTTTGGGGTGACCCTGGACGAACCGGTGGTCGTCCCGGTCAAGTCAGCCAAAAAGGTGAAATAGCTATGACGTGGGCACTATTTTTGGAATGGTTCATCAAGGCAATGATCCTGATCTTTGCGCTGCTGATCGGGTTTGGATACCTGACATGGTATGAACGGCGCCTGCTGGCGCGCATCCAGGTGCGGGTCGGACCCAACCGGGCGGGGCCGCAGGGATTGATGCAATGGATGGCGGACGCGGTTAAACTGATATTCAAAGAGGAACTGACGCCGTCCAAGGTGTACCGGCTGGTGTTCTTCCTGGCGCCGATCGTGACGATGGTGCCGTCCATCGTGATCGCGGCAATCATCCCCTGGGGGACCTCCTTCACGCTGGGCGGGAGGACGATCCCGCTGTACCTGGCGGACATCAACGTGGGTGTCATCTACCTGATGTCCATTGCCTCCATCGCGGTGTACGGCATTGTGCTGGCGGGCTGGTCCAGCAACAATAAATATGCCATGATGGGCGGTCTGCGCTCCTCCGCGCAGATGATCTCCTATGAGCTGACGCTCGGGCTTGACATTCGTGGTGGCGATCCTGCTGGGCAATTCGATGAGCCTGGTGGATATCGTTGAGGCGCAGAAGGACATGTGGTTCATCGTCATCCAGCCTGTCGGGTATGTGCTGTTCTTCCTTGCCACGCTGGCGGAGGTGAACCGCCACCCGTTCGACATGCCGGAGGCGGAGCAGGAATTGACCGCAGGCTATCACACGGAATATTCCGGCATGAAGTTCGCGTTGTTCTTCATGGCGGAATACCAGAAGATGATCGTGGTCTGCATGATCGGCGCGACCCTGTTCTTGGGCGGCTACCGGGAATTCTGGTTCCTGAAGGATACGTTCCTGAGTGTGGATGCCCTGTGGAGAATCGGGAGCTGGCAGTTCACCGCCTGGTTCCTGGGACCGCTTTATCTGTTCATCAAGGTCGTCGTCCTGCTGTGCGTGATGATCTGGGTGCGTGCCACCTGGCCGCGCATCCGCTACGACCGGCTGATGTCATTTGGCTGGAAGGTGCTGCTCCCCCTGTCATTGGTGGTGGTCTTCATCACGGCAGCCGGCATTTTCTGGCATGAAATAATTATCTGGATGATCCCGGTCGTTTCAGTGCTGGCGGGTTTAGTGGCTGTGATGATGGTTTACCGTGAGTTGAGGAGAAAAGCCTATGAGCGTGCTTGACCCGCTGATCGAGCTGGTGCGTGGACTGTGGACCACGCTTCAAGCATGACGGTCTTCAACCCGATCGTGACGGTTCAGTATCCCGAACAGAAACGGACGGTGCGCCCGCGTTTCCGCGGGCGGCATGTGTTGAAGCGTTATGAGAATGGTCTGGAGAAGTGCATTGGCTGTTCGCTGTGCGCGGCGGCCTGCCCGTCGGATGCGATCTTCGTGGAAGCCTCCGAGAACACCGATGAGAAGCGCTTCTCGCCCGGTGAGCGCTATGCATCCACCTATGAGATCAACATGCTCCGCTGCATCTACTGCGGTTTCTGCGAGGATGCCTGTCCCGACCGAGGCGATCGTGCTGGGCGACAATTACGAACTTGAGCTTCTACTGACCGCCGCTCAGGCGATCTACACCAAGGAGATGCTGCTGGAACCTGTGCCCTCCGCAGACATGACCACACCGCGAAAGCGTGGAGCCGGGCAAGTACAACCGCGCTCGGTGCCTGAAATGAAAGATCCGCGATTGAGATTGGTAGATCGATCGTAATCGTCATCAATCGTAAATGATAACTATGACCCTTGACCTATCTCTTCCTCATCCTTGCCCTGGTTGCCATCGCAACCGCGCTTGGCATGCTGCTGAGCCGCAACGCGGTGTACTCGGCGTTGTTCCTGGTGCTGAACTTCGTCACCGTGGCGGTGTTCTATCTGCTGCTGGGCGCGCCGTTCATTGCCATGGCGCAGATCACGGTCTATGCGGGCGCGATCATGGTGCTGTTCCTGTTCGTGATCATGCTGCTGGGTGCGGAGCAGCTTGCCCCAGGCGAAGGTGCTCCCATGGCAGAAACCGCTGGCGGCGTTCCTGGCTGTTCGTCCTGGTCGTGGAAGACGGTCTATCTGCTGCTTACCCGCGCGCGTGCCGGCAGGGAATGTCGCTCCAGCCGGAGGCGGCGTCAACACCATGGAAATCCTGCGCGAACTGGGCATGACGCCTTGTTCAACCAATATCTTCTGCCGTTTGAGGTCACATCCATCTGCTGCTGGTTGCGATGGTCGGCGCGATCGTGCTGATCCAAGCAGAGAAAAGGGAGGACAGAAATAATGGTCCCAGTCAATTATTACATCATCCTTTCTGCAATCCTGTTCACCATCGGCGTCGCTGGGCGTGCTGGTCCGCCGCAATGCCGCTGATCATTTTCATGTCCATCGAGTTGATGTTGAATGCCGCCAACCTGGCGATGGTTGCATTTCCAGCAGTGTCGCATCCAAAAGTTTCAGCGGACAGATCTTCGTCTTCTTCGTGATCGCGGTGGCGGCGGCGGAAGTGGCGGTGGGGCTGGCGTTGATCGTCGAGATCTTCAAGTCCAAGCACAGCATCAACGTGGACCAGATGAACAGTCTGAAGGGATAAATATGCACTTAGCGAAACAGTACACAGGTTTTCTCTTTCTTGCCCCGTGGCTGGTCTTTGCGCCCGTCATCGGGTTTGCTGATCAACTCATCTTTGGCGAAGCGTTTCAGCGAGAAGGCTGATCGGCACGGTCGCCAGCCTGGCCTCCGGCGCGGCATTCGTCGTCTCTGTGCTGCTGGCATATTCGGTTTCAGCCAATCACGGCGAAGTGATCCGCTGGACGATTGGCCGAGTGGATCCACATCGGCACGCTGCAACTCGACTGGACATTCCGCGTCGACTCGCTCTCGACCACGATGATGCTGGTCGTCTCGGGCGTGGGGACTCTCATCCACATCTACGCCATCGGATACATGCACGAGGATGTGCGCTTCAAGAACGACGTGGGACGTTTCCGCCGCTTCTTTGTCTTCCTGAACCTGTTCATCGCCATGATGATGATCCTCGTCAGCGGCGACTCGTACATGATGCTCTTCGTCGGCTGGGAAGGTGTGGGACTTTGCTCCTTCCTGCTGATCGGCTTCTGGTACGAAATGGATACGCTGGGGCGTCCCTCCTGGGCAAACTCAAATGCCGCCAAGAAAGCCTTTATCGCCAACCGCATCGGCGACTTTGGTTTCCTGATCGCGGCTTTCATGATGTTCTGGTATCTGGGCTCGCTTCCAGTTCGACCAGGTCTTTGAAGCCGCGAAGACAGCTCCGCCGGGAGTTATCGTTGCCATCACGCTTTTCATGCTGGTCGGCGTGGCGGGCAAATCGGCGCAGATCCCGCTGTACGTCTGGCTGCCCGACGCGATGGCAGGCCCGACCCCGGTCTCGGCATTGATCCATGCCGCGACGATGGTGACCGCGGGCGTCTATCTCATCACACGTTCGCGCCGAACTTTATACGCTCGTCCCGCAGGCGCAATACATTGTTGCAATGACGGGCGCGGTCACCGCGCTCTTCGCCGCGACGATTGCCGTCGGTCAATATGACATCAAGAAGGTGCTGGCGTACTCCACCATCTCCCAACTTGGATTCATGGTTGCGGCGGTGGGCATGGGCGCATTCGTGGCGGGGATGTTCCATCTCGTCACACATGCCTTCTTCAAGGCTTTGCTCTTCCTCTCGGCTGGTTCGGTCATTCTTGGACTGGAGCGTGGACATCATCATGCTGAACATGCTCATCACGACGATCAAATGGTAAAGGGAAGAAAGAGGAAAGAAGGAAGAACATCATGAAGAGCATGAACATGACGAAGTATTCGACCCGGGCGACATGCGCAACATGGGCGGACTTCGCAAGACCATGCCTGTGACGTTCTGGCTCTACATGATCGGCACGCTGGCGCTGGCAGGCATTTTCCCGTTTGCGGGCTTCTGGTCGAAGGATGAAATTCTGCTGGATGCCAGCATGCATTATCCGCATGTTTATTGGCTGCTTGACCATCGCCGCATTCTTCACCGCTTTTTACATGGGACGCCAGATCTGGATGGTCTTCTTCGGCGAGCCGCGGCACGAAGCCGCCGCACATGCCGAGGAAAGCCCCAAGGTGATGACCGTCCCGTTGATGGTGCTGGCGTTCTTATCCGTCTTGGGCGGCGCGCTCAACCTGCCGTTCGAAGGTTTCCACAACCTCGGTCACTGGCTGGAACATACGCTTCACGAAGTGGAAGCCCTGCCGCTTGATTATGCAGGTCGCAGGCATTTCCACCGTCCTTGCTTTGCTCGCCATCCTTGCTCTCCTGGTTCATCTACGGACGCAATCCGCTCAAGGCTGGTCAGATCGACCCGCTCAAGAAACCGCTTGGGCCTATCTTCACGGGCATGGAAAACAAATGGTTCGTGGATGAGGTCTATCAGGCCGTCATCGTCACCCCGTTCACGAAGATTTCCCACTTCCTTGCGGATGTGATCGACTGGCGCTTCTGGCATGACTGGTTCCATGAGACGGTCATCGCCGGGACCTATAACTGGCTCAGTCGACATTGCCCTCAACCGCTATGCCGACCAACAAGGCATCGACGCCTTCTGCGAACGGTCTGGGCAGCGTGACACAATGGTTATCGGCGACCCTGCGCAAGGTCCAGAACGGATTCGTGCGTTCGTACGCGCTATCTGTATTATTGGGCGTTGTCCTTATTCTTGGTTATTTGATTTTGAAATAATCTCTCGCTCTCGCTAACCTGAGAGCATCAACGAGGATAGAACATGAATTTTTTCTTGCAACCTCTTACTCTCCTGACCTTCTTCCCGCTGGTGGGCGTGCTTGATTCTGTTCTTCATTCCCAGTGACCAGAAGAATGCCCTGCGCTGGACTGCGCTGGTCACATCCCTGATCACGTTCGGCATTTCGCTCTGGGTGCTGACGATGTTCAACGCCTCCAACCCGGACCTGCAACTGGACGCCAAATATCGACTGGATCACCGTGGCCGGCTGGAACATCCAATACTACCTGGGTGTGGATGGCTTGAGCATCCTGCTCGTCTTGCTGACCACCTTCCTGACGCCGATCTCCATCCTCTCCACATGGACGGCGGTGGAAGACCGCGTCAAGGATTTCATGATCTTCTTCCTGCTGCTCGAAGTGGGCATGATGGGCGTCTTCCTGGCGCAGGACCTGTTCCTGTTCTACATCTTCTGGGAATTCACGCTCGTGCCGATGTACTTCCTGATCGGCATCTGGGGCGGACCGCGCCGCATCTATGCCGCGATCAAGTTCTTCCTGTACACGATGGCTGGTTCCATCTTGATGCTGCTTGCCATCCTGTGGCTGGGCATCTAAGGCGGCACCTTCTCCGTGCCTGAGCTGATCGCGCAGGGCAACATTCCCGCGAACATTCAGATGTGGCTCTTCCTGGCATTCACCGCCGCCTTTGCCATCAAGGTGCCGATGTGGCCGCTGCATTCCTGGCTGCCCGATGCCCACGTGGAAGCGCCGACTGCCGGTTCGGTCATCCTGGCGGGCGTCCTGCTGAAGATGGGAACCTATGGTTTCCTGCGCTTCAACATCCCGCTCTTCCCTGAAGCCACCGTCCAAGCCGCCCCGTGGATCGCGCTCTTCGCGACCATCGGCATCATCTACGGCGCGGCGGTTTCCTATGCCCAGGCGGATGTCAAGAAACTGGTTGCGTATTCCTCCGTCAGCCACCTCGGCTTTGTGATGCTGGGTTTGTTTGCGCTCAACTCGCAGGGCATGGCAGGGCGCGATCCTGCAGATGATCAACCACGGTCTCAGCACGGGCGCGTTGTTCCTCCTCGTCGGCATGATCTACGAACAGACGCATACCCGCGAGATCAAAGTCTATGGCGGGTTGTGGAAGATCACGCCCGATCTTTGGCACGATCATGCTGATCGTTGCGCTCTCCTCGATGGGCCTGCCCGGCCTGAACGGCTTCGTGGGCGAGTTCGCCATTTTGCTGGGCGCGTTCGGTTCGCAGGCGATCGGCAATGCCGTGGTACGCGGGCATCTCTGCCGCTGGGCGTCATCATGGCGGCTGTCTACATCCTGTACATGTTCCAGAAGATGTTCCTCGGCCCGCAGGGCGAGATCGTGGAGGAGGTCAAGAAGCACGGACATGGCCTCCGCGACCTCAACTGGCGCGAGATCGTCACCGTGGTCCCGCTGCTGATCTTCATCTTCTGGATCGGTCTGTATCCCGCGCCGTTCTTTGACTCATGGCCCCGCTGTGGAAAAACTGGTCGGAGCCTTGCAAATCGCTGCCGTGGCGATGCCGTAAGCTGCAACCAAAAGCCGAGAGCAAAATATGCCTCAACCTTCTGATTTTTACACCATCCTGCCGCTGATCATGCTGACCGTCTGGGCATGTGTGCTCCTGCTGGTTGATCTCTTCATCCCCAAGGGCAAAAAGTGGATCACAGCATTGCTGGCGCCGCTTGGTCTTGGCGTCTCACACTCGGCTTTATCATTGTCCCAGATAGGCGAGCCTGAAGCCACAGGCTTCAATGGCATGGTCGTGCTGGATGGTTTCTCCACCTTTCTCAATGCCTTGCTGCTCGTCAGCGGTCTGCTTGGCGTTGCCCTCGCCTATGGCTACGTCAAACGCATGGACATCGAACGCGGCGAATATTACACGCTGCTGCTCTTCAGCATCACAGGCATGATGCTCATGGCGCAGGCCGCCGACCTGATCATCGTCTTCCTTGCGCTCGAACTGCTCTCCATCCCGCTGTATGTGCTGGCTGCCTTTGCCCGCCCAAGGTGGAATCAGAGGAAGCGGGACTCAAATACTTCCTGCTCGGCGCGTTCGCAACCGGATTTGTCGTCTACGGGACCGCGCTGGTCTTCGGCGCGACGGGCACCACCAACCTGGCGGGCATCGTCGCCTCCGCTTCACACGGGACCTCGGGCCTGCTCCTGACCATCGGCGCGGCTCTCATCCTGGTGGGATTTGGCTTCAAGGTCGCGGCGGTTCCCTTCCACATGTGGACGCCCGATGTGTATCAGGGCGCGCCCACCGCGGTGACAGCCTTCATGTCCTCGGGCGCCAAGATCGCGGGCTTTGCCGCCTTGCTGCGCGTCTTCGCCACCGCCTTCCCCTCCCTCGCCGCGGATATGACCGGTATCCTCTGGGCGCTCGCCGCGTTGACCATGATCCTCGGCAACCTGCATTGCCATCTCGCAGACCAACATCAAGCGCATGCTGGCCTATTCCAGCATCGCCCACGCGGGCTACATCCTGATGGCGTTTGTGCCGTATGGCAATCCTGAGGTCGCGCCGGTTTCGATCGCCGCGGGCCTGTTCTACCTGGTCGCCTATGCCGTCACCAACTTCGGCGCATGGGCGTGTCGTCATCGCCCTCGAAAAAGCAGGAGGGCAAGGGGCTGGAGATCAGCGATTACGCCGGCCTCGGGCGAAAATATCCCGCCCTCGCCGCCGCCATGACCGTCTTCATGCTCTCGCTGATCGGCTTCCCGCCCACGCTTGGGCTGGTCGGCAAGTTCTACCTCTTCCGCGCCGTGATCGAAGGCGGCTTCTATGGCTGGCGATCATCGGCGTGGTGACCTCGCTGGTCTCCGCATACTACTACCTGCGCGTGGTCGTCAACATGTACATGCGCGAAGGCGAACCGGTCATCGAGCGCGAGTTCTGGCTGAACCTGACCTGGGGCGCGATGGCGGTGCTGACGGTCGTGTTAAGTCTGGTGCCGCAATGGTTGTTCGTTCTGGCGAGCACGGCATCCATCAGGTAGTTCCAGGGAATCAATTACCAAACTGTAAAAGGCGAGACCGGCATGACCAGGTCCCGCCTTTTTTTGAGAAAATTTTTGTCTGCGAAAAGGAGAGCTCATGACCACTGAACCATCCAACCGCAAGCTCATGCTCGTTGTTGCCTGGATATTCGTCCTGCTGGCATCCTCCGTGCCAATGATCTTCATGCAGGAGGTGCTCCACCAAACGGTCAGCGAGGATCTGCGGTTTGGGATGACCGCGGTCGTGGTGATCGCGGGATTGATCCTGACCTTCGCCTGGAAGGCGATCCGTCCATTGATACCCCTCTTCCTGTTGTTCCTCGTCCTGGTCGTGGCGGAATGGATGGTGTTCACACAGGTCGATCAACTCCCGTTCTACCGGGCATGGCTGAACAACCCATCCTTCAATGTTTACATGCTGGCGGAACAATCCCTGCGCTTGATGGTGACGCTGATCATCATCGCGGTGTTGTTCCTGCTGCGAAAACGCGCCAGTGCATTTTTCCTGGTCAAGGGAGACACAAGCGCGCTGGTTGAACCCGTCAAATGGCTGGGCATCAAAAGCGGGGAGCGCTGGAACAAGGTTGGACGCATATTTGCGTTCTTCATCAGTCTTGGCACCCTGGCATTTCTCGTCATTGCAGGCAGACCGCCCCTGGACATTGTCGTGCGAGCCCTGCCCTTCCTGCCGGCGGTGTTGATCGCCGCGGCGTTGAACGCCTTCAATGAGGAGATGACGTATAAAGCCTCCTTCCTGTCCGTGCTGGAGGAACCGGTGGGAAAACACCAGGCTTTGCTGCTGATGGCAGCCTTCTTCGGCATCGGTCACTATTATGGGATCCCCTATGGCATCGTCGGGGTGATCCTGGCTGGATTCCTCGGCTGGTTCCTTGGCAAATCCATGCTCGAGACGCGCGGCTTTTGGTGGGCATGGTTCATCCACTTCTGGCAGGATGTGCTGATCTTCAGCTTCCTGGCGATCGGCTCGATCATCCCGGGCGGTGGATAACCCTGGTGGAAGCAAAAAGACTCGTCAGCCGACGAGTTTTTTTTATTGGGTGGGTAATCATCTCACCAGGTTGCGCAGCACCGTGTGCAGGATGCCGCCGTTGCGGTAGTAGTTCACTTCCACCTCCGTGTTCATCAGCACGGTGGCTTTGAACTCGACCGCCTTTCCGTTCGACTTGACGGCTTTCACGGTGACTTCGCTCCTGGGCTGGAGGCTGTCGCTCAGACCTTCGATGGAGAATTCCTCGCTGCCATCCAGACCGAGGGACTCGGCGTTCTGTCCGTCCAGGAAGCGCAGGGGCAGGATGCCCATGCCGACCAGGTTGGAGCGATGGATGCGCTCGAAGGATTCGGCGATGACCGCCTTGACGCCCTGCAGCATGGGTCCCTTGGCAGCCCAGTCGCGGCTGGAGCCGGTGCCGTATTCCTTGCCGGCGAGGATGATGGTGGGCACGCCTTCCTGCTGATATTGCATGGCGGCATCGAAGATGGGCATCTCGGCACCGTCAGGCTGGTGCACGGTCCAGTTGCCTTCCTTCGGCGCGACCAGCAGGTTCTTGAGGCGGATGTTGGCGAAGGTGCCGCGCGCCATCACCAGGTCGTTGCCGCGGCGCGTGCCGTACTGGTTGAAATCCCTGGGCTGGACGCCGCGCTCCTGCAGGAATTTCCCGGCCGGGCAGTCGGCGGCGATGTTGCCGGCGGGGGAGATGTGGTCGGTGGTGATCGAGTCGCCGAACATGCCGAGGACGCGTGCGCTCCTGATCGGCTGGATCGGACGGCACGTCGAGGGTCAGGGTCTGGAAATAGGGCGGGTGATGGATGTAGGTGGAGTCTTCGTTCCATTCAAACAGGTCGCCCTCCTGTGACCTTGATCTCCTTCCACATGTCGGAGCCTTCGAAGACATCCGCATATTTATCGTTGAACATCCCGGACTTGACGCTGGCGTCGATGGCCTCGCTGATCTCCTGCTGGGTCGGCCAGAGATCCTTGAGAAGACCGGCTGCCATCCGCGCCGGTGCCGAGCGGTTCGTTGTCAAGGTCAATGTCCACCGTACCGGCAAGGGCATAGGCGACCACCAGCGGCGGGGAGGCCAGGTAGTTGGCCTTGACCAGCGGGTGGACGCGGCCTTCGAAGTTGCGGTTGCCGGAGAGACCGCGGCCGCGACCAGGTCGGAGCCGGTGACCGCTTTGGCGACCTCGCCGGGCAGCGGGCCGGAGTTGCCGATGCAGGTGGTGCAGCCGTAGGCGACGACGTTGAAGCCGAGTTTGGAGAGCGGCTCGATCAGACCGGCTTTCTTGAGATATTCCGTGACCACGCAGTGAGCCGGGCGCCAGGCTGGTCTTGACGTAGGGCTTGACCTTCAGCCCTTTTTCCACGGCTTTCTTCGCCACCAGACCGGCGGCGACCAGCACGGATGGGTTGCTGGTGTTGGTGCAGGAGGTGATGGCGGCGATGACGACCGCGCCGTGGTTGATCTTCATCGAGTGCCGCCGTTGGTGCCGAAGGTGGCCTCACGGTTCGAGCGCCTCCGGCGTAGAGCTCGTAGCCGCGCTCCTTGACCGGGGCGGTGAGCGCCTTGCTGGAAGGTCTCCTTCATCTCGGTCAGGGCGACGCGGTCCTGCGGGCGCTTGGGTCCCGCGAGGGAGGGCACAACCGATCCCGAGGTCAAGCTCGAGCGTATCGGTGAATTCGGGGTCGGGCGTAGTTCGCCTCGCGGAAGAGACCCTGGCTGGCAGTAGGCCTCGGTCCGGGCGATGACCTCCTCCGGGCGACCGGTCAGGCGCATGTAGCGCAGGGTCTCGGCGTCCACGGGGAAGTAGCCGATGGTGGCGCCGTATTCGGGCGCCATGTTGCCGATGGTGGCGCGGTCGGTGCAGCGACATGTGGTTCAGACCTGGGCCGAAGAACTCGACGAATTTGTCCACGACGCCCTTTTTGCGGAGCATCTGCGTGACGGTGAGCACCAGGTCGGTGGCGGTGACGCCCTCGCGGAGTTTGCCGTGCAGCTTGAAGCCGATCACATCGGGCAGGAGCATGTCCATGGGCTGGCCGAGCATGACGGCTTCGGCCTCGATGCCGCCCACGCCCCAGCCGACCACGCCCAGACCGTTGATCATGGTGGTGTGCGAGTCGGTGCCGACGAGGGTATCGGGGAAGGCGAGCAGTTCACCGGACGGCGCCTGTCCTGGTCATCACGACATCGGCCAGGTATTCCAGGTTGACCTGGTGGACGATGCCGGTCATGGGCGGGACAACGCGGAAATTGCTGAAGGCTTTCTGACCCCACTTGAGGAACTCGTAGCGCTCGCGGTTGCGCTGGAATTCGATCTCGGCGTTGCGGCTGAGGGCATCGGGGGTGGCGAAGAAATCCACCTGCACCGAGTGGTCGATGACCAGGTCAACCGGCACGAGCGGGTTGATCTTTTCGGGGTCGCCGCCCAGACGGGCGACTGCCGCGCGCATGGCTGCCAGGTCGACCACGGCCGGGACGCCGGTGAAATCCTGCATGATCACGCGGGCGGGCAGGAAGGGGATACCGGGGCGGGCGCCTTTGGGCGTCCAGGCGGCGATGTTCCTGACATCCTGCTGGGTGATCTCACGGTCGTTGCACTGACGGAGGGCGGCCTCGAGCATGATGCGGATGGAAAAGGGCAGTTTTTAAGGTTGACCAGCCCCGCCTTCTCGAGCGCGTCGAGGCGGAAGATGGCATATTCCCTGCCGCCCGCTTTTAATGTGTCACGGGATTTGAAAAAATCGTTCATGATCATGACTCCTCTGGCTTTGGACTTTCAAGATTCCCCACCACAAAATCACGAAAAATGTTAAGGAGCGCCTTAGCCACCCTTCGGGTCTTCGTGGTGAGGTTCACGAACAGGTGATGTGGTTGGGAATTAGTGTTTCAACTCCTTTTTGACGCTCTGAACCAGTCTTTTCTTATCCTTTTCAGGCAGGAAGGAAGCCTGTGCGGCGGCAAGGATGCAGTTTTCCAACGCCTGCCCGGAGATGCCCAACTGTTCCCGGGCGAGGCGGTATTCGTGGCTGAGGGTGATGCGTGAGACGGAGGGGTCGTCGGTGTCGATGGTGACGTTCAGCCCGGCATCCAGCATGCTTTGCAGGGGGTGTTTTTTCTCCGGCGGGCAGGACACCCGTCTGGTAGTTGCTGGTGACGCAGACCTCGAAGGCTGTGCCGCGCTCCCTGGCGAGGGCGACGGTGTAGTCATCCTCCATGACGCGCACCCCATGACCGATGCGCTCGGCGCCGAAATCCTCGATGGCCTCGCGGACGTTGCGGGCGCCAGCCCACTCGCCGGCATGGATGGTGACGTGCAGTCCCGCCTGGCGCGCTTCCTTGAAGATGCCGAGGAAGGGCTGGGCGGAAAATTCCGACCTCGTTGCCCGCCAGGTCCATGCCCAGGATGCCGTCCTGGATGTGCTCGGCGGCGAGCCAGGCAACCTGTTCGGCGAGCTCGGGGCTTTCGTGGCGGTTGACGGAGGCGATCAGCCCGACCTGGATGCCGTGCTTTTCGGCAGCCTCGCTGGCGGCAGGCGGCAACCCACATCATCACGTCGTGGAGGGGGAAGCGCTCGGCGCGGCTGAGGGCGACGGGCGTGAAGCGCAGTTCGAGGTAGCGGACGTTATCCAGGGCGGCATCCTCCACCGCTTCGCGCGTGATGCGGTGAATCACATCGGGCGAACGGTAGAAGAGCCGCAGGGTGTTGAACTTGGCGAGGAAATTCTGGAAGGTGAGAGGGTCGCCATCCTGCACCTGCACCAGTTCGCCGAGGCTGGCGGGGACGGAGATGTTATGCGCCCGGGCGACCTCCAGCATCGTGTCAATGCGCAGGGTCCCCTCCAGGTGGCGGTGGAGATCCACCTTGGGGAGGGAACGGTAAACGTCGGTGGCGGAGCTGGCGGTGTTCACATCTGACCTAGTGGCGTTTCCGTTTCTTTTTGGCGGCAGGCTGGACCTGTGCATCGGGAACGGATTCATCCGCCTGCACGGCGGTCTCCTCGAGGGCTTCCAGGCTGGGGCGGCGCTGGATGGCAAACAGGCGCCCGACGACCAGCCCGCGGATATCCTCCAGCAGCCCCTGGAACATCTCGGAGGCGCGCGATTTATATTGTACCAGCGGATCGCGCTGTGCGTAGGCTTCGAGGCCGATGGAGACGCGCAGGGCTTCGACGCGGGTCAGGTAATCGACCCACAGCTCGGTGATGGCGCCCAGCAGCAGGCGGCGGTGCGCCTCGTTGAGAAGACGGAAACCCAATTCGCTGGCTTTTTCGTCGTCCGACTCCTGTGCGTCGGGGGAGTTCCCGCCGGCGCGGCGGGTGAGCTCGTCGTGACCCCAGGCGAGGGTGAGCATGTCCTCCGCCTTTTCGAGGTGGTCGAGGATCTCCTCGATGACCTCCTCGGCGGATTTATCGTGGAGAAGCTCGGTGGCGCGGAAACTGTAATTGAGGCGGGTATAAACCTGTTTGACCTGGCGATGGGTGCGGGCGTCGAACACGCTGCGGGCACCCTGGGCGAGGGAGAGCAGGAGGCGCAGCCGGCTGGAATCATCGGCGAGGGATTCGCGCTGGAGAAGGAGAGCGGCGTCGCGGGCGATCTGCCCATCGGGACCGGCAAGGCGTTCACGCTGGCGCGCCAGGACGGAGGTGCTGCGCTCCGCGACGGCGGCAGTGAGCTCCTCCCAGGGGAGTTCGCCGAGGTCATCCTTCGGGATGCCGAGGGACTCGCCGAGGCGGTTCTCGACCGCGCCGACGAGGCGGCTGACGCTGAGGTCGGTGAGCTGGTCGGTGACCAGGGTGCGGATATCCTCCCGGACCGATTCGGGGTCGCTGGAGAGGGCGCGCAACTGGTTGTTATCCAGCTTGAGGGGCAGGCGGACGAGGGACTGCAGTTCCTCCAGCGCCTGCTGGGGCTTGGGCTTTTCCTCGGCGTCGCGCAGACCGGAGAAGAAGGTGTCAAGCAGGTCCTGGCGCTCGGAGGTCTGGCTCTCAAGGGCTTCGGCGGCACGCTGGATGCTGGTCTCGATGGCGCGCTGGAGATAGCCGTGTTCGATCTCGAGCGAGCGATCCGCAAGTTTGACCGCGGCGGATTTGGGGTCGGGCTGGGAGGCGAATTCGTCGAGGATCAAGCGCAGGGTGTAGGAGGGGAAGAGCCCGCGCCCCTCGATGGCGAAGGTGGGCTGGACCTGTTCGAGCCAGGCGAGCAGGCGCCAGGAGTTCTCCTCGTCCTCGAAGGCGGCTTCGACGCGCTTGCGGACCTCGGCTCCGAGCATCTCCTGCACGTCGTCGCGCAGGTCCTCCTTGGTGAAGATGCGGTCGCGCTGGGAGTAGATCTGGGTGCGCTGTTTGTTCAGGACATCGTCATATTCGAGCAGGTGCTTGCGGACGTCGAAGTTGGCGCCCTCGACGCGGTGCTGGGACTGCTCGATGATGTTGGAGACGAGCTTGACCTCGAGCGGGAAGGCATCGTCGACGTGCAGGCGTTCCATCATGGCGCCGACCTGCTGACCGCCCTGGATGCGCATCAGGTCGTCCTCCATGGAGAGGTAGAAGCGCGAGGAACCGGGGTCGCCCTGGCGGGCGGAACGGCCGCGCAACTGGTTGTCGATGCGGCGGGCTTCGTGGCGCTCGGTGGCAAGGACTGCCAGACCGCCGAGGGCGCGCACCTGCATTTCCTGCTCGGTGTGCTTCCAGAAGGCAGCCAGGCTTTCGGAGGCTTTGAGACCGATGCCGAACCTGGCATAGAGAATGTTGGATAACTGCGACCAGTCCTCGCCGCCGGGCTGACCGTACTTTTCGACGAGGGCGGCGCGGACCTTGGCGAAGAATTCCAGGCGGCTGCCATCCGGGCTGAGACCGGTGCCTTCATCGCGGATGGCGTGGATGAGCAATGCCTCGAGCGCCTCGGCGTTGGACATGTCGAATGGGTCGGCAACGCCGACGCCCTGCAGGAAGTCCTTGGTGAAGGAGACGTCGGTCTCGCGAATCTCGCCGCCGAGCTTGATATCGACACCGCGACCAGCCATGGAGGTGGCGATGGTGACGGCGCCGAAGGCACCGGCATCGGCGATGATCTGGCTCTCCTCGGCGTGCTTGCGGGCGTTGAGGACGTTGTGGGGGATGCCGGCGGAGATGACGTTCTTCAGGCGGGCGACATGCTCCGGCTGGAGGGAGAGGATCTCGAGCAGGCGCGGCATGTTCTCCGGGTCCTCGAGGTTGATGGTGGTGAGACCGAGGGGCTTGGCGAACTGGCGCAGGGCGGAGGGGTCGAGTTTTTCGAGAGGGATGTAGAGCGGCTCGAGTTCGGGGATGCGCAGACCGTCCTCGGCGCGGTCGTTCTGCTCGAACCACAGGCGGCGAATCAAAAGCACCTGCAGGAGACGGCGGACGGGGTCGGCGCGCAGGCGACTGGAGAGGAAATCGGAAGTCTCGACGGAGGTGGTGCCGATGAGCAGGGGGCGCCCCATGACGTGGTGGCGGACGATCTCGGTGACGACGGCGCGGAGCTTGGCCTCCACGGTGCGGTAGATGACGTCGGGATAATCCGTGCGGCGCCAGTAGCGGGGTGTCTCCTCCCCGTCCGCGCGCAGGGCGAAGTAGGTGACGGCATAGCCCTCGTCATCCTTGCCCTTGACCTCGATCAGGGGGGAATCGGGGCGGGAAGCCTGGTACTCGAGGTTGGTGATGATGGGGGTGACCTCGAGCTTGTAGATCTTGTCGAACTCCTCCGCCTCGGTGAGGGCGGTGCCGGTCATGCCGGCGAGTTTTTCGTACATGCGGAAGTAGTTCTGGAGGGTGATGGTGGCGTAGGTGACGCTTTCGGGCTCGATGCGGACGCCCTCCTTGGCTTCGACCGCCTGGTGGAGACCGTCGCTCCAGCGGCGACCGGGCATCATGCGACCGGTGTTCTCGTCGACGATGATGACCTTGCCGGACTGGACAAGGTATTCGCGGTTGCGGCGGAAGAGGTGCTGGGCGCGCAGAGCCTGCTCGAGGTAGCCCAGGAGGCGGGCCTGCTCGGGGGTGACATCCTCGGGGCGGTCGGGGTCCTGCAGGGGCTGACCGAGGAGCTGCTCGACATGGGCGATGCCCAACTCGGTGAGGGTGATGGAACGGTCCTTCTCGCTGACCTCGTAGTCCTCGGGCTTGAGCTGTTTGACGAGCTGAGCCATCTTCGTGTACCACTCCAGGTCGCCGGAGGCGGGACCGGAGATGATGAGAGGCGTGCGGGCTTCGTCGATGAGGACGTTATCGACCTCGTCGACGATGGCGAAGTGATGGCCGCGCTGGACGCGCTCCTCGAGGCGCATGGTCATGTTGTCGCGCAGGTAGTCGAAGCCGAACTCGGAGTTGGTGCCGTAGGTGATGTCGGCGGCGTAGGCCTCGGCGCGGTCGACCATGCGCAGGTTGTGCTGGTCCTCGTGCGGGGATTCGCGCGTGGGGTCGTAGAGGAAGGCTTTTTTGCCGTTCTCGGTGACGGCTGCCATCTGGAGGATGCCGACGGAGAGTCCGAGGAAGCCGTAGATACTGCCCATCCAACGACCGTGCAGGCGGGCGAGATAATCGTTGACGGTGACGAGGTGGACGCCTTTGCCGGTGAGAGCGTTCAGGTAGATGGGCAGGGTGGAGACGAGGGTCTTGCCTTCGCCGGTGCGCATCTCGGCGATCTGGCCGCGGTGCAGGACGATCCCGCCGATTATCTGAACGTCGAAGGGACGCTGGTGGATGGTGCGCTTGGCGGCTTCGCGGACGACAGCGAAGGCTTCGGGGAGGAGGTCGTCGAGCCCCTCCCCATCCCTCCCCATTTTCTCCGAAAATGGAGAGGGGGCTGAGCCGTTGAGGCGGGAGCGGAACTCGTCCGTTTTGGCGCGCAGGGCTTCGTCGCTGAGTTTTTCGAATTCGGGTTCGAGGGCGTTGATCTCATCCACGAGCGGGAAGAGGGCTTCCATGGTGCGCTTGTGGGGGTCACCGCCGAAGAGTTTTACAAATCCTTTTAGCATAAGCAACCTTTCGGCGGAAGATTATAACAGGAGTGGTCTAAATGGTCTGAGTAGTCCGAGTGGTCGAAATAGTCGGGGTGGTTGGAGGTCGAAAGTCGAAGGTCGGTTAATGGAGGATGGATCATGGGTGAGAGAGAGTAGAGAGTAGGAATAGAGAGTAGTGAATGGTGAATAGTGAATAGTCCAAGGTCGAAGATCGAAGTCGAAGGTCAAGGCGAGGGCACGCGGAAAACGCGGATGCGAAGCGCACGGATGGACGCGGAGGGGATGAAAGAGGAAAGAAGAAAGAAGGGGAGTTGACTTTGCTTTGCCTGCCTGGAAGGGGCTGAAAAACCTGCCGCGAGGAGTTCGCGGTTCAATTAGAGGTTCAATTATGTCCAGACAATCATTTTTAAGGAGAAAACGGTCGATTTTTTGACAAAAAACATGGAGTTTTGACAAGAGCCAAGAAGGGGGATGAAAAATTCAATGATCGATTTGAACCTCTTTTCAATTGCTTTTTCCCTTTAGGCAGAGCGCGTTTTTTATGCAAAATTGCACATTTTTGAGGGGTGATTTGGGAGGATGTCTGGACAATCGGAATCATGGGAAATTTGCGATTAGACGATTAACGATTTACGATTGAGGGAGGTGGATCATGGTTAATGAAGAATGGTTAATGGTCGAAGGTCGAAGGGTGGGGGCAGAGTTTCAAGTTCCATGACCAGGCGGTTGAGATTATGAGAAACATGATATCGCCTCATTTTTTAAAATAAATCCAAACGAATAATTCCCTTGCATGTCCAGGGGCGTGAACAGCGAGATACCGGTAGATCGGTAAATTGGCGATTGGGGAAATGTTTTCAGAAGCAAGAATCAAGAGGACCCTCCTTGTGCCCGACCGAGAGTGGGCGGGTTGTGACGACCTCTAATTTAGCACAGATGTTCTAATTGTCAAGCGAGCGGCAGAGGATGGAAGCGATGGAAGCGATATGAAGGTGCTTCACTAAAAAAGAGACGCCCCGCATTTCTGCGGGGCGCCTGGTATTCCATAGCTCAGGCATGTCACGATCTGATTACTTCTTCTTCCTGTTTTTAGCGTCGCTCTTGTTTCTCTTGGATCCCTTGCTGACATCCTCACCGCGACGCCTGGCATTGTCTTCCTTGGTCTTCTTGGTGGCTTCGCGTTTGGTCATGGGCGGTGCAACTGGAGCTGGAGTAACCGGCTTGGGGGCGGGCGCGCCAACCGGCTTGACACCACCAAACGGGGCCATCAGGGGGCTGGGCTGGGAGGAAGGCTTGGCGACGGGCTTGGTGCCGGCTCCAGCCACGGGTGCGGGCGTTTCGGCGGCAAGCTTGGCAGCCTCGTATTGAGCCTTGGTGAGGGCGTTGTCCTTGCCGCAGTTGTCGCACTTGAAGTTGTGGGTCTTCTTGCCGAAGGTGTAGTCAATGACTGCGCTGGCAGCCTCGGCGGGATTGATGTTGAACGGTCTTCTACAATAGATGCAAGTGTATTCCATTGTTATATCTCCTTTTGTAGGTCGGATAGACAAGATAAGTATACTGCGATTTGAGGGTGAGGTGGATAGGAAAATTGGTGGATAGGGTAAATAGTGAGAATGGAGAATGGGGAGTAGGAGACTCGCACCTGCGAGTCTGAAAAGCGCCATGGTCAAGTGTGCACGAACGCGACCATGGTGAATAGCGACCAGGACATCCGGCACTCCCTGAGGTGCGGTGCAAGTGTAGCAAACGCATCGGAGACGATGTCTCCGATATGTGCGATGGGGGCTTGATGCCCGCTGGCACGAGAAGTTGCCTCAGAAAAAAAACGCCCCGCGGGTGCGGGGCGCCTTTGTGAGCAAAGGGGGAAATCAGTCTTCGAACTCCATCAGGGTGTCGCCATTGTAGACCATGGCAGCCCAGCGATCGGGTCCGATCTCAGCCCAGGTGTTCTTGCCGTCGGACCAGGTGGAGAGGACGGTGACCTTCTCGCCCACGGTGAGACCAGCCATGGTCTCGGCTTTGGTGCTGTGGTCCTTGCGGACATGCAGGCTGTGGGCTTTGACGACGGCGGTGCGCTTGGCAAAGCCCATCAGGGGGCTGGGCTGGGTGGAAGGCTTGGCAACCGGCTGGGGGGCGACGGGCTTGACACCGGGTTGGGCAACGGGTTGGGCAACGGGCTTGGAGCCGGCTCCAGCCACGGGTGTGGGATTTTCGGCGGCTTCCTTGAGAGCCTCGTATTGAGCCTTGGTGAGGGCGTTGTCCTTGCCGCAGTTGTCGCACTTGAAGTTGTGGGTCTTCTTGCCGAAGGTGTAGTCAATGACTGCGCCGGCAGACTCGGCGGGATTGATGTTGAACGGTTTTCTGCAATAGGTGCAAGTGTATTCCATTGTTATATCTCCTTTTGTAGGGCGGATAGACAAATTCAGTATACCCCCGATTGAGGTGTTGGGATATAGGCCACTTGGTGGATAGGGAAAAGAGAGTAGAGAATAGAGAATAGAGAGTAGAGAGTAGAGAATGATGACGTCAGCGACATGACGTCGCCTCGGCTGATGGAAGGTACAATAGAATAATCACCGGAGGCAGAATGTTCGAGCATCACAAGCAACCACTGGCAAGTCGTTCAGAATTCACCAGGCGTATAGTCCGGTTTAGCGGGCTGGCGGCAGGCATCCTGTCCGTTTCCCTGGGCATCGGCGTGCTGGGTTACCATTTCCTGGAGGGATTGTCGTGGCTGGACGCGCTGGTCAACGCGGCGATGATATTGGGCGGGATGGGACCGCTTGATCCCCTGAAGACGACCGCCGGGAAATGGTTTGCCTCGTTCTATGCGCTGTATTCCGGGATGGTGATCCTGGTGGCGGCAGGCGTGATGGGGGCGCCGATCCTGCACCGGATCTTGCACCATTTCCACCTGGAGATGGAGGAGTAGGATTTTGGATTTACGATTTTAGATTTTCGATTTTAGATTGGTGGAGGTTGGAGTCTGTAATTCCGGTTGGGGGGTGATGGGCGGAAGGGGAAATACATTTAAACACAAAGGACACGAAGTACACAAAGGTTGGGAGTTTGATGGGGGTGGGGATTTTAGATTTACGATTTTGGATTTTCGATTTTAGATTGGGGGAAGGTGGAGATTTTGATTCGCGTGTTGGGGGGTGATGGGCGGGAGGGGAAATACATTTATACACAAAGGAAACAACCCACAGGGTGCTGCGCGAAGGGTCACAAAGGAAATAGGTGGATGATTTATTTGAGCGGGGTCGGGGTGGGGGCAGGCGTGGGATACAGGCAGGCATCGCTGAGCTGATAATCATCGCCGAACAGGGAGGCAGGGTAGCAGGCATCGGCAAAAGCCTGACGGGTGTCGCTGCCGAGCAGGCGGTTGAGAATCTCACGATATTGCGAGATGGAGGGGGTGAGCCTGGAAAGACCCTGCTGCTGCGAGCCTCCGCCAGCCTGGTAGAGAGCATCCAGTTCCATGAGGCTGGAGCGGAATGTCTCCAGAGTGAATCCGTTCCGGCGGCACAGTTCCCAGATCAGGTATCCGCCGTAGTCACCGGGAGGCGTGATGGGGTGATAGGAGCAGAACGCCTCCGGTCCTGAATCGGTGCCGGTGACGTAGAGGGCGACGGGTGTGACAAAATCGTGCATCGCCGCCAGCGTGTCCGGAAGACGTCCGTAGAATATGGTGTGCAGGTATTCATGGATCATGATGACCTGGTTGTACATCTCGGAAGCAAGCTCAGGCGTATAGGATTCCCCGTTTTGACCGCGGTACTCGAACAGGAAGGTGCAGACATAGGCATTGCCCGGATGCCTGTACCAGGCAAAGGAAAGGGCACCGGCGTCGGCAAGAGTGCCGCACTGATCATCGTTGGTGAGATGAATGTCCACGGGCTGAAGTTCGGGCAGGGTGTCAACCCCGGTCACCTGGAGCAGAAGGTCGCGCGCCCGGCGGAAGCCGGCATACTGCCCATGGATGACCGCGGGATCTGCCGTGCACGGCTGCCGGCAGACGAAGCGAAATGGGTCGCCTGGCATTTGATAGGACAGGTAGGGGATGCCGTTGATCTGTATTTCTGCTGCAGGAACGGGAACGATCTCCAGCGGTGCGCTGACAGGGAGGGTCGGGAGTGCGGTGGGTTGGACAGGTGTCGAGGCAGCCGGGAGGAGGGTCTCCACGGGCGTGGGCGGAGTTGAGGGAGGCGGAGCGGCAAATGGCAGGTTGCATGCCAGCACGAACAAAAAGACGAGCAGCACTATTCTATAACGCATGGCGGAGCGCTCCTTCCTGGGACAAGCCTGTTTCCGGTTATACCCCATTTTCCCGTGGGAACGCAGGAGCAAGTGAGACAGGTTGGGAGGGGATTACACACTTGCCCCGCCAGGCAGTGTAAAAGCCAGCATGAGGGGCAGGACGCGGTCGATCTCCTTGAAGACCTGAAAGTGATTCAAACCGTCGACGATCTGAAGTTGAACGCTGGAGGCTGCCAGGGAGGGCTGGTATTCCCTGACGCTGACCATGGCAGTTGAATCCTCCGAGCCGACGAGCCAGAGGACAGGGCAGAGAAAATCGGCGGGTTCGACGGGGGGCCAATCGAGCATGGCACGCCCCCAGCCCAGCATGGCTGGGACGTTGGTATCCTCCCAAAACTCCCGGTCGTCCGGGGAGAGGCTGTCGAGATCCAGCCTGCCTTCGCGGTGAGCCTGGACGATGGGAGGCCAGTGGACCAGGAACTCCTGCAAGTATTGACGGAACTGAGGGGATATGCCCTGTCCCATCGGGGTACCCATCGTGATGAGCCTGGCAACGCGGCTGGAATGGGAGGCGATATGGCGACCGACCCTGCCTCCAAACGAGAAGCCCCAGAGGGTGAAGCGTTCCACTCCGCAGGCATCCGCAACGGCGAGGACATCCCCCATCATTTTGTCGATGGTGTAATCCGCGGGATCGGTCGGCAGGTCACTCTCGCCATGCCCGCGCAGGTCGATGGGGATGACGGTGAAGTCAGCCTGGAGACGTTTGACGTAACCGGCTTCATGCCACATCTGGCGGCTGCCGCCTCCACCGTGGAGCAGGACGAGGGCGGGACCGGTGCCAATGCGTTCGTAGGCGATCTTTAGACCATCGGGGGAAGTTGTGAAGGAGGGTTGTCATGGGGAGGGATTTTAGATTTACGAATTTTGATTTTAGATTGGGGGAAGGTGGAGATTCTGATTCCAGTTGATGAGTAGTGGTGAAGAGGATAATTACGATTTAAACACGAAGGGCACAAAGGTAACGAAGGTGGGATGAGTTGGGAGGTTGGATCGTGATTCGGATTATTGGGCGATGGGCGAAGGGAAATTCGTTTAACAATGGACATTCATTCGGTTGTTGGGGGTCGGTGAGGATGATATCCAGACCATGGAGCAGGGACATGGCTTCGGGGAGGGAGAATTTGGTCTTTTTGAGGGTGTTGAGGGAGGGGCTGATGGCGTAGCCTTCTGCGCCGGTGAAATCCGCGCCGGTGAGATCGGTATGCAGGAAGCGGCTGCCGGAGAAGTCGGTGAAGGTGCAGTCGGCGCGGGTGAGGTCGGCGTCCTCGAAGGAGACCTCGTGGCAGATGCAGCGGGAGAGGGTGACGTTCTTGAGGGAGAGACCCATGAAGGTGGAGTGGTTGAGGACGCACTTGATGAAGTCAACGGGTTTGGCGATGACGAATTTCTTTTTTTCCAGGCTGGTGTCCATCCAGTTGACGCCGATGAGCTGGGAGTCCTCGAAGCGGACGTTCTTGAAGGAGGAGCCTTTGAGTACGGCGAGGCTGAGATCGCAGTGGCGGAAGGTGCAGTCCTGGAACGTGCAATGGAGGAGGGAGGCTTCGCGGAAGGAGCATTTGATGAAGGTGCAGGAGGTGAAGGTCTTGTGCTCGAGGGAGGCGCTGGGGAGGGAGAGGTTCTTGAATTCCTGGGAGGTGTAGTCTTGTTGAGTTCTAATTAGTTCCATTTGACAGGTTGCCTGATAAACTACTTGAGAACAACTTTATCGCCATCGATTTGGAACAGCTTGAATTCATCACTCATCCATTTTGACCAAGAGTAAATTGTAGAAGCGCGTCTTCCAATCGTAGAGTGTGAATATCGTTTATCGCCATTATCTTTTTCCACTGCTAAGATCATTTCTTGAATGTCGGATTTTGTGTAATAACCTCTTTTTTGCCATTCGTATTAAGTCCTGAAAATACCAAGAATTTATAACCAATTTTAGAATGAAAGATTGTTGCTTTTTTGCTTCTAATGAAATAAACTCTAATCCACGCTTGGTCAATTCGAAAATGCCCCTGTGTCTGGTTATCAAACCTAAAGACTTCGGCTGCTTCTCCATAGTAATTACTTTGTCTTTCTTCAAACGAAAAATATTCTGCTATTTCAGGAACTGAGTTTTGCCCACTATTAAATAAGAGTTAGGAGTTCGGAGAATATCTTATTAGGTCATCAGCTTGTGGAATAATATTATTTTCTGTTCCATAATTTGCGTCAAATAGATCGTCGACTTCATAAGTTTGTGGTTTAACTAAAGAATAAACACAACAATTTTTGTGATAAATCGAATTCAGCTTTTCCAGATTATGGAAGCCAAATTCATGCAATGAATAAGTTGCCCTGGAAAGATCGTAAGTGAGAAAGATTTCTTACTGTTTTACCATGAGCAAGTTGGAAAAATGTCTATAAGGATAATAAAGTTGTCTGATGTTGAAGTAATTCCGATCCCCAATTTTGCCTTCAACAATCACAATTTCCTTTTCGCCTTCATAACCAGCATCAACTTCAATTTGGACACCATCTACATGGATTTTTAAATCTTGCTCGCCAATCCAAAAATCAAACTTTTTAGTTCGTTTTCACGTCCTCTAATTGTTAGATATAATTTTCTAGCACCGACGAATTCGGATCTCAAGCCTATCTTAAGGGTTACCTGCAAGTATTCCGATTCCCCTGTTCCCCTTCCTGCCGTTTCCAAAGTGAAATCCAACTTTGGTTGATAGAGAATGACCTTGTAGAACATTTTGGTACTGGTGTAAAAATATCCCCTATTTAAATAATAAATAACTTCCATTTGTTATTGCCAGTAAGATCCAGCTTTTGCGGAAAATCTTTGGTACATGCTTGGGTTCATCTACTTTTGCGAGTGATACCCGGTACGCGGCCTGTTACATCTTAGTTTCTTTGCGCTAATCTCATGTGAATGACCGTCAAGCTTGATGTTTTCGCTAGCAAGGAAGATTTTCCAAGCCTTTTCATTCTAGAGCTTCTTTCTTCATCTTCTAATATATTTTCATTTTGTCGGATCCATTATCATTCCTTTCCGTGTTAATTATCAAGCCGTTTTCCACCGAGCCCAGTAATCATTTAATAATCAGTAGCTCAGTAATCTTGCCACGCCCTTCAGGGTTGCTATTAATTGCTCGTAGTAGCCTGGATTTCATGAATGTGGAAGTCTTTGTAAATTTCCCGAATAAGAGGGGTATCTGAATTACTCAACATCACAAAGCAACCGCGATTAGATAATTCTCGAAATACATCTGCCAATTGTCTTTGCTCTGTTTCCCCAAATTTATCTGATGTATAAGATGTAAAACTGGATGTCTTGCTTAATGGGTGGTAGGGGGATCAAAATAAATAAAGTCAGTTGGTTTTGCTTTTTTTAAAACCGCTTGATAATCATCAACTGTTATTGTTGCATTCTGCAAAGCCATATTTGCTGCCCGCAACTCTCTTTCCGCGTCACATATGGCAGGATTTTTGTACTTCCCAACGGAACATTGAATTCGCCCTTGCTGTTTACACGGTAAAGCCCGTTGAAGCAGGTTTGTTTTTTTAGGAAAACGAACCTGGCTGCTCGTTCTACCGGCGATAGATCGGCAGGTTTTTGTAGCGTATTTTATAAAAGTAGTCAGGCTCATTTTTATGAGGTTTCAATGCGTTGATCAATTCTTCAACATTGTTTTTGACAATTTGGTACAACTCGACAAGTTCCTTGTTGCTGTCCGATATAAAAAATGCTTTGGGGTGTTGTAAATAGAAAAATACAGCCCCTCCACCTATAAATGGTTCAAAGTATCTTCCGATTTGATCTTTTGGCGGGAAAAGCCTAGACATATCTGGAAGAAGTTGAGATTTTCCACCCGCCCATTTTAACAAATGGTTTCGCCTTGACACGCGTGTTTTCAAAATCCAGAGCATAACCTAACTGCGGTTCAGATATTTTTAAGAAGCTTTGCTTTTTTTCTAGGCATGAAAATTTATGTCCACTAAATTGGATTTTTGTGAAGAAGATGACCGATGCAGGGTTATTCTTTTTTGAGTAACTCGTCAGGAGGTACCTGCAGTGCTTTGGCAAGAGCGTGAATATTCACAAGGCTGACATTTCTCTTTCCCAATTCAGAGAACTGATGTAAGTCCTATGTAAACCTGAAAGCTCCGCCAGTTTCCTGTGATAATCCCCGCTCAATTCTCAACGCCCTTACTTTTTGACCAAAGCGTTTCAATATGCCCATGATTGAAGATTACCTTTCTGCATACGATAAGTCTACACACTATGAGTAACATCGGATTAAACTGAAAAGGATGAGCCGGGAAACTCATCCTTTGGTTTATAGGGGGAAAGGGTTTAGAACCCCAGGTCCTTCTTGAGTTGTGCGTCGGAGGGACGGGTGCCGCCTCCGAGCAGTTCCTTCCAGAATGCCTCGTCGTAGCGGCGGGAACGGACGGGCAGGGGCATGGGGACGCCCCAACCGAGCAGGAGCACCTCCTCCTTGGGCTGGAGGCGCGCCAGCATGCCGCGCAGGGATCGCGCCCGGAGAGACCGGAGAGCACGGCGTGGATGTCGTCCTCGTCACCGAGCCAGCCGGAGATGCGCGTGCCGAACTGGGACATGACCTCGTCGTAGATCTGCGAGGGACGCTGGTCCACGATGAGCAGGGTGACGTAATACTTGCGCAGCTCACGGGCGATGGTCGCGAAGGCGGTCTGGGAGGCGATCTCGCGGTTCATCAGCTTGTGCGCCTCCTCGACCACGATGATGAGCGGGCGCGGCTCGGCTTTGCCGTGCGTGCGGAACTCGTTGGTCTTTTTCTCCCAGGCGGCGCGGATGCGGCGGGTGAGCAGGTTGGAGACGAGCAGGTAGTCGAGGTCGCTACTCGTACCCGCCGAAGGAGAGCACCACGTGTTTGCCACCCTCGAGGGAGTTGATGATCTGCGCGACGCTGTCCGCGGCGGGCTTTTCGACGATGTAGGGCTTGTTGAAGAGGCGGCGGAGCTTGTCGTGCAGACCCTCGGCGGCGGCGACGTTCACGCCGTTGGCATCCGCCCAGGCGGCGACGGAACCGGGATGGGGGACGCGGCGGGTCTTGCCCTTGTCGTCCTCGATCTCGACCTCGTCGCGGTTCATCTCCTTGAAGTGCTGGAACCATGCCTCGCGGAAGGTGGTGTAGAGGGCGTTGAGGGTGGTGGGGGTGGTCTCCTTGAGGTTCAGTTCGCGGGTCAGCATCTCGATGTCACTGGAGGAGATGTCGGACATGGCGATCTCGAGGTTGAAATCGGGAGCCTGCCCGCGGATGGTCGCACCGGCGCCGAGACCGACGACGTTGATGCGCGACTTGAACTTGGTCTTGAGACCGATGACGTTCTGTTTTGTGTCCGAGGCGATATCGTCGAAGCCGTACTCGTTGTGCATGTCGAGCACGAGCACGGAGGCCTGCCCGCGGTGCATGAGACCGGCGAGGGTCAGGCGCGTGAGGAAGGATTTGCCGGTGCCGGTGGCGCCGAAGACGCCGGAGGAGCGCTGGATGAAACGGTCGAGGTTGATGCAGACGGGATGTCCCTGCTCGCGGGTGTAGCCGATGATGAAGTTGCCGTCCGCGGAGGGGTCACCGAAGATCTCGGCGATGTCGCCCTCGTTGGCGAGGCGCACCTGGGCGTGATGAGGCGGCACTGTTTTGACGGGAATCGGTCCTTGAACCCTGTCGCCGATCCGCTTCACCCAAATGTCATAGGCAGGCGTCCCAGGCTCGGGTCCGCGATCCAGCATCAGCGCCGGCAGCACTTCCAGATTGGTGTACAGCGTCTGTCCACGCAGGGCTTTTGTAACAACTGGCGGCAAACGATCTGACTGTTCATCTGCAAAACGCTCATCGGTCGCCCCCAACAGCATGTCGGTCACGAGACCATAGAAGAGAAAATCTCCGCACTCGATAACCACGAATGCGCCTTCCTGAACGTCAACGGGTCGACGGTCAACCGCACCCGGAAGGATTCCTTGAGCCCGCCCCCGATCACGTAGCCATGATCTGATTCTCAGTCATAGTTTGCTCCAGTTAACCAACCACTTCCTTCAATGCGCCCAACACTGACATTAGTGTTGGATAATCATCCCGCAAGAGGGTGATGATCTCCTGTATGGCCCGCTCCTTCCAGGTGGGATCCTTGTGGGCGGACTGTGCCATCTGGATGTGGGCGGCAAGGACCTCGCCAATGGGGATGTCCTTCGCGTTGAGGATGTGGCGGAAGTAGCCGAATTTTTCGGTGAAGCGCGCGACATCCCGGTCATCGCACAGGTAGATGAGGTCCAGGCTGAGGGGCGGGCGGGGAGGCAGGAGGTGATGGATGCTCCCGTCCTGCTCATAGCCCACCGAGAGGACGGACATCTCGACGGGGACGATGCGCCGCTCGCGGTTGTCCTTCATGACCTCATCGCTGACGTTCCCGGCGGTGACGAGCTGGCGGACGAGACCGTCATCATCGATGTGGATGTCGTAGATGAGACCATAGACCTGGTAACCCGCTCCCAGGGGGCGCGCACGAGGGCGCCGAAGGCTGGCGCGTCGAGCTGGGAGACGCGGCACCCGGCGATGAAGCCGGTTGTGCCTGCGCGCAGGAGACGTCCGATTTCGATTGCTGGCATGAGGTTATCCTTTTAATACGTTTACCACGAAGGTACATTTCACGAGGGCATTCGGCAGGTGCTTCACGCAGGTCACGATGGTGGAGCCTTCAGCGGAGATTGCTTCGTCGATGCGGGCACCTGCGCAGGCAGGAGCACCTGCCCTCCTCGCAACCCTTGCGCTGCCCGCAGGGCAAGGTGACACTTCAAGACCTGGTCCTTCCGGGCAGGTCCTTGGCGGACTGCTTGTTGGATGGGTCGTCGACCTCCACCTCGTTGCGGCGGAGTTCGAGGGCGAGGAGCTGCTCGATCTGGGTTTTCTCCTCCATGTGGACCACGGCGGTCTCGTGGGCGCGGTGGAGCAGGTAGGGGTAGGGTCGGCTGCCCATGATGCGGCACTGGTCGACCAGGACCGCGTGCAGGAGGTCCAGCGCGGATCCGTCGTCCGCGACCCAGCGGGGAATCTCCACGCGCACGATCCAGGGATATTTCTGCGTGCCGGCGTTGAGATAGAAGAAGTGCAGTTCGAGCAGACCCTTGTAGTGCTTGTCCGAACTGGATTGGAGCTTGAAGACGGCGGAACGATGACCGGGAGGGAGCAGGGGCTGACCGGGCTCGCCGAAGAGCCAGCGGTCGCTGACGCCGCGCAGGGGATGGAAGTCGCGCAGGTTCTTAATCTGCTCATTGTCCGCGGTCGCGATCTCGAGCAGGCGGACGACCAGGTCCGCGGCGGGTTTATCCACGTAGCCGGCGGTGATGACGCCGCGGGACTGCAGGCGGGAGAGGATGGTCAGATACTTGTTGATAAAGTCGGCATAGGCACGCGCATCCTCGCCCTTGGCGCCCCAGAGTTCGATGGGACCGTCGGTGAGGGTGATGACCTGACCGGGGAAGGATTTGGACAGATCGTCCAGCCGGATGCGCTCGGAGAGGTCACGTTTGAGGGCGAGCATGTCCTCGGAGAGCGGGATGCCATTCGGGAGCAGGTCGTCGCCGTAGAAAAGTTCACTATCGGTGAGGATCTCCGGGGTCTCGCCCGAATGCAGTTTCATGCTGATGGCGCCGATGTTGATGAGCCCGAACTGGAGCGCGGCATGGCGGTCGGGGGCGATCTGCGAACCGTCGGCGGCGATCAGGACGACATCCGAGGCGGCAGGCGCGGGGTGGGAGGAGACGAGGGATTCGTCCACGGGGCAGGCGCAGCGGATGTTCGCATCGACGCTTTTGACGGAATCCACCTTCGAGCGGAGGAAATCCAGTTCGGAGGCGTAGGCTGCCAGCAGGTCGCGGGCTTTGGCGCGGCGCTCATCAAGTGCCTGCTGGCGCTGGCGGGCGCCCCTGCCGATCTCCTGGATGCGGGTGTGGATTTGCTGGAAGTTGATGGGCATGATAATTTTGGTTGTGTTGGCTGTTTTTGGTCTTTTTTGGCGTGGATTGCAAATCCACGCCAAGCCAGGGGTAATTGGTTAGAACAAATGTATCAGGATTGTACAGGGAAAGCGGGTAAAATTCAAGTCCGCCGGGTGGGAACATTTTGGCAGCCCGCAGCGTCATTTATTTCGAAATCAAAGGTTTATCTAAGGAGACAAAATGCGCAACAAAATTTTCATCGTTTCAATGGTATTACTGGCGGCACTGGTGTTAAGTGCCTGCGGTCCGGCGGCAGTCGGCTCGGGGGGCACGCAACGCTCCCTGAACGTGACCGGCTCGGGACAGGTCTCGCTGACACCGGACATTGCCTACATTTACGTGGGCGTGCACACGGAGGATCCGAGCGCCTCGGATGCCATGGCTGAGAACAATTCCCGGACGCAGGATGTGATCGAAGCCTTGAAGGAAGCCGGCGTGGAAGAGAAGGACATCCGCACGACCAACTTCAGCATCTGGCCGATGGACAAGTATGATCCAGCCACCAACATGCCGACCGGGCAGAAGGTGTACTCGGTGGACAATACCGTCTACGTGACCGTGCGCGACCTGGCGAAACTGGGCGACCTGCTCGACACGCTCGTGAGAGCCGGCGCCAACACCATCAACAGCATCGCGTTCGACCTGGCGGACAAGACCGCGGCGATCAAAGAGGCACGCGCCCTGGCTGTGAAGAACGGCAAGGAACAGGCGCAGGAACTGGCAACCGAAGCCGGCTTGACGCTGGGTGAGATCACCAACATCTCGTTCTACGAGGGCAGCACCACGCCCTACATGAACGGCGGCAAGGGCGGCGGCGGGGCTGAGGCAGCCCTCGCGGTGCCGATCCAGCCCGGGCAGGTGACCCTGACCGTGAGCGTCAACCTGGTGTACGAGATCAAGTAGTCCGTCATCCAAATACCCCACTTCAGAACCCTCTCCCAAATCGGGAGAGGGTTTTATAATTCCCCTTTGTGGATTCAATCAAAAGGTTTTCGGTCGCAGGGCTGGGATTATGTGCTGATCGTGCTCGGCGCGCTGATACAGGCGGTGGGGCTGCGGCTCTTCCTGGTGCCCGCGCACCTGGCCTCCGGGGGCGTGAGCGGGATCGCGCAGATCATCAACCACTTCAGCGGCTGGCCGATCGGCGTGATGGTGCTGATCGGGAACATCCCCCTGTTCCTGCTTGGCTGGAAATTCCTGGGCGGGCGGCGGTTCGCGCTGCGGACGGCGGTGGCGATCGTCTCGTACTCGCTGGCGGTCGACCTGCTGTTACTGGTGCCCTTCTTCCCGAAGAACGGACTGACCGATGACATCCTGCTGAACGCGCTGTACGGGGCGGTGGTGAGCGGGGTGGGATACGGGCTGGTGTACCGGGCGCGCGGGACCTCGGGCGGTTCGGACGTGCTGGCACGCATCCTCAACCACTGGCGCGGCGTCCCGATGACGCAGAGTTACATGATGGTGGATTCGCTGGTCATCCTGGCGGCTGGATTCGTGTTCGGCTGGAAGGAGGCGCTCTACGCCATCATCACGCTGTACGTGAGCGGGCTGGTGGCGGAGACGGTCCTGGAGGGCGGCGGGACGGTGCGGGCGGCGATGATCATCACCACGAAGCCGAAGGAGATCGCGGATGAGATCCTGGTGGAACTGGAACGCGGTGTGACCGTGCTGGCGGGGACGGGCGCCTACACGGGCGAGGAGCGTCCGGTGCTGTACTGCGTGGTCAGCCGCGCAGAGATCGCGCAGGTCAAGGCAATCGTGCATGAACTCGACCCGAAGGCGTTCATGGTGGTGGGCGTCACGCATGAGGCGCTGGGAGAGGGGTTCCGACCGTTGAAGACGCAATGACAGAAAAATTTTTACAGGAGTTCACATGGCAGATCTGAAATTACTTCCAGGCATGATGGAACTGCGACCGGCACTGCCGGGTATTGTCGCGCAGGGCGAAAAACGGGTGCCGCATTTCTCGGTGCTGCTGTCCAACAAGCACGGCTTGACGATCGTCGTCAACCACCGCGAGGAGCGCGTGACGGAACCGCCTCCGTATGCCGGGACGGTGCTGTCGGCGTTCGACGGCGCCACGATGCATGAGCGCGCGGTCGGGGGCTTCTCGAAGACCGAAATTGAAAAAGCGGCAAAGGAACTCCTCCAGGGGCTGTCGTCCGGCAAATCCGCACCCGGGGATGAGGCAGAGCGGCGCGGAGATTATGTCAACCCGATCCAAATCGATCCCCTGGAGATGACGGTGCAGGAGAAACTGGACCGCTGCCGCGAGCTGCACCGGCGCACGAAAGACCTGGACCCGCGCATTGTCAACGTGCAGGTGTTGTACCGGGAATTCAGCGAACACTCCATCTTTGCCAGCCGCAACACGGATATGGCGCAACGCGTCCAGCGCGTGGCGCTGTTTCTCTTTGTGTTCGTGGCAGGGGAGGACGGGCAGGTGCGTTACAACTGGAAGACCAAGGGTGGCACGGGCGGCTGGGAGGCACTGGAATACAGCGATGAGGAGATCCGCAGCCTGATCGCGGCGACGGTGGCGCTGCTCAAGGCGGAAAGGATCGAGCCGGGAGAATACCAGTTCATCTCCGCGCCGGGGGTGAGCGGGGTGATCTGCCATGAATCGTTCGGTCACGGCGTGGAAACCGACATGTTCCTGAAGGAACGCGCCAGGGCGGCGGACTACATCGACAAACCGGTGGCATCCCCGCTGGTGAACATCTACGATGACCCGGGCGTACCGGGGGCGTTCGGCTCGTACTTCTTCGATGATGAGGGCTGCATGGCAAAGACCACGCAGATCGTGGAGAAGGGGCTGTTCCGGCGGGGCATCACCGATTTTTATTCCGCCAACGCGCTGGGCATCCCGCGCTCCGCGAACGGGCGGAGGCAGGATTACACCCGCAAGGCGTACGCGCGCATGAGCAACACCTTCGTGGGCGCGGGCGAGACCTCGCTGGAGGACATGCTGGCGCAGGTGGACCACGGAATCTACCTCGACAAGTGGTCATCCGGCATGGAGGACCCGAAGGGTTGGGGCATCCAGGTCACCTGCCATTACGGGCATGAGATCAAGGGCGGGAAAATCACCGAGCGGGTCTTTGCGCCGATCGGAATCTCCGGCTATGTGCCGGACGTGTTGAAGAGCATCTCCGCGGTCGGGTCCAAACTGATGCTGGAGAACGGGGGATGCGGGAAGGGTCACAAGGAACTGGTCGCGGTCGCCTCGGGCGGACCGCACCTGTTGATGAAAGCGAGGCTGGGATGATGCTGGAAAAGATCGCGAAGGAATTGAAGGCGCGCAAGGAACTGGCAGGCTGGTCCGTGCGGCATATCATCAACCGCCAGGCGCAGGTGTACCTGGTCGGGAAGAAGACCGAATCGCAGCGCACGGTGCTGGATGAGCGTTATCGCATCGAGGTGTTCCGCGAGACCAGCGGTCCGGACGGAAAACAGGGGATCGGTGTGGGGGACGTCTCGATGCTGCCGGATGGGGACATCCAGGCGGCGATCGAAAAGGCGTCCCTGGTGGCGGGAATGGTCTGCAACCCGATGCATACGATCCCCGCGCCGGCGCCGCTGCCGGATGTGCCCGTGCTGGACAAGGAGATAAAAAAGGATGCCCTGGGCACGCTGAAAAAGGTCTCGGACGAGATGCTGGCGGCAGGCTCGAAGCAGGGCGAGGTGCGCCTGACCTCCGCTGAGGGATTCGCGGAAGTGAACACCATCCATCACCTGAACAGCCGCGGGGTGGACGTCCAGGATGAGATGACCAACATCAACATTGAGTTCGTGCTGCAGTGCAAAAAGGGCGACCAGGAAGTGGAGACATTCCGCGAATATGGAAGACGCCGGGCGGCTGACCTGAACGTCCAGGCTGAGGTGAAACAATACGCCCAAATGACGCTGGACCTGACGCAGGCGGGGTCAGCTCCCAACTGGCAGGGTCCGGTGGTGCTGCGGGATAATGCGCTGGTGGTGTTCGTGGCAGGCGACCACCTGACCGCCGGTGTGATGCAATCCAAGAGCTCGGCTTCGCAGAAATTTGCCAAGGTGTCCGAATTTGAGATCGGGAAATCCGTCTTCCGCGGGGAAGTGACGGGAGATCCCCTGACCGTCTGGGCGAACCGCTGCATCCCGTACGGCATCGCCTCCAACCGCTTCGACGAGGAAGGACTGCCCGCCCAGCGCGTGGAGCTGATCCGCGAGAACAAGCTGGTCAATTTCACCGCGAGCCAGCGCTACGCAGACTACCTGAAACTGCCGCCCACCGGCGCGTTCGGCGGGATGGAGATTCCGGCGGGGAAATGGGAGCAGGAGACCCTGCTGGAGGAACCCTACATGGAGGTGGCTTTATTCTCCTGGTTCAACCCGGATAACATCACCGGCGACTTTGCCACGGAGATCCGCCTGGGGTACATCGTGGAGAACGGGGTACGCAAGCCGTTCAAGGGCGGGCAGATTGATCGGCAATTACCTGGATGCGCTGGCAAACGTGCGCTGGAGCAGGGAAACAGGCTCCCTGGGACATTACCTCGGTCCGAGGATAGCCCGCTTTGGAAATATGAAAATTGCAGGGGACTGAGTGAAATCAGGAGACCAGGTCGAAAGACCTGGTCTCTTTTTTATGTGAACTGCATCACCACGCCGGCGATGAGCAGGATCTGCCCGACGTGGTAAATGGCGATGTTGATCATGCGCCCATTCTTAATGGGGTTCACGAACCTGTTCCAGGCAAGGATGACATCCGAGGCGGCGAAGAGGAAGGCGCCCAGTCCCGACCAGCGCGGAGGCGCCCGCATCCCAGGTGGGGTCGGTCAGCTTGAGCATGGCGGAGAGCAGCATCAGCGACAGGACCACGCCGTAGAGTGCCACGGGCAGGCGCATGCGCGGTTCCCCCTTTTCCAGGATGCCGGCAAGCAGGCGGCGGACCATGCGCGCTCCGCTCAGACCGACGATCACCGCGAGGATGAGACCCCAAAGAGAAAGGGACGAGGGGGGCGTGTTAAACCCGATGATGTAGAAAATGTGACCGATGAGAAAGGATGCAAGACCGAAGACAAAGAAACGCTCAACCGAAAGCAGCAATATGTCCCCGACCAGGGAGAACAGGATTCCCAAACCGAACCAGAGAGCCGCGCCTGAAAGCCCGGTGGAGGTCCAGAGATACATGAAAAGCACCACCATGACCGCCGGCTTGGCAAGAATCTGCAGCCATCTCCACCCCTTGAGAATCCCCACCGATGTCAGAACAGCGAACAACAAGGCAACGAGCAAGTACCACATGCCAGACTCCTATTTTCTTTTTTTGTCCTTTTTCCCGCTCAACTTGTAGCCAAAACGCCTGAGCCACTCCTCATCATTGCGCCAGTCCTTGAGCACCTTGACGCGCAATTCCAGGAAGACGCGGCGCCCGCCCATGGATTCGATCTCCGCGCGCGCGGCGGAGCCGATGGACTTGAGCATCCTGCCGCCCTCGCCGATGACGATGCCCTTCTGCGACTTCGCGCTCGACGAAGAGGGTGGCGGCGATATATGCCATGCCATTCTCCCGTTCCTTGAACTCGTCGATGCGGACCGCCAGCCCGTGCGGCACCTCATCGCGCAGATTCAGGAGGGCAGCCTCGCGAATCAGGTCGGCGGCGATCTCCTTCTCGTACAGGTCGGTGACCTGCTCGGGGTCAAACTCCGGTGCGCGGATGGGCAGGAAGGAGACCAGCAGCGCCAGCAGGTCGGGCAGACCGTCCCCGCGCGTGGCGGAGAGAGGCAGGAGCTGCGCATCCCGCGGGAGGATAGCCCGGTATGCTTCACGGCGCGCAGACAGGGCATCTGCGGAAACCAGGTCCATCTTGTTGAGAGCCAGGATGAGAGGAACCCGGGATGGAAGCAGGGAGGCGATCTGTTGGTCCTCCGCGGACGGGTCGGTGGTCGAGTCCACCAGCCAGAGGACAACATCCACCCCGTCCAATGCCTCGCGCGCCTCCTGGTTCAAATATTCACCCAGCTTGTGGCGCGGGCTGTGAAGACCGGGCGTGTCCACGAAGACCATCTGGTATGCATCCGTGGTGAGGATGCCCAGTTGACGGTGGCGGGTGGTCTGAGCCTTGGGGGAGACCGCCGCGATCTTCTGTCCGAGCAGGGTGTTCACCAGCGTGGATTTGCCCACGTTGGGACGACCAATGATGGCGATGAAGCCGGAGCGAAAGTCAGTCATCAGTTCTCCATTCCAGAACCGGTTGTCTGCGGGGGTATGCGAGGATTCCAATTGGTCACCAGCACACCCGAGATGATGAACAATGCGCCGACGACAAGCTGCCAGGAGAGTTGTTCCTGCAGAAAGAGCACACCGAGGATGACGCCACCCAGCGGAAAAATGTAGGTGACACTGCTGGTGCGGGTGGGACCGATCTCGTGGAGCAGGTAATACCAAAGGATGAGCGCCAGCCCTGAGCCAAGCGCACCCAACCAGACCAGGGCGACCCAGGTGATGGGCAATTGAGGAATGGCGAATGGACGCTCCAGGACGGGGGCGGCGATCCACATGACAGCGACCGCGCTCAGAAAGGGGGCGGCGCCGCGCACCAGACCCGGCACATGTTCCGTCTTCCTGCGGGCATAGACCGAGCTCCCCGCATAAAAGACGGCTGCCAGCACCACCGCTGCCTGACCAATGGCGGAGTTGTGCGCGCCTGCCGTCAGATCCTCGCTGAGCAGGATGACCACACCCGCAAACCCGGTCAGGATGCCGAGGATCTTGAAAGAATTCATCCTGTCATCATGCAAACCATAATGGGCGATGAGGATGGTGAAAAGCGGGACGGTGGCATTGAGGATGGAGGCGATGGCAGAGTCGATGAACTGCTCCGCCCAGGTGATGAGAAAGAAGGGAATGGCGACGCTGGTCAGACCCAGGATGACGTAGGTAAACCAGGTGGAGCGGTCACGCGGCCATTCCGAACGGGAGAGGATCGCGGCGCCCCCGGCGGTGATCAAGCCGAACAGGACGCGGAAAGCCACCAGCGTGAACGGTCCGATCTCCTGGACGGCGATCTTGATCCACAGGAAGGAGGTGCTCCAGATCAGCCCGAGCAGGATGTATGCCAGCCAATGTTTTGTTTTCATATTCTCCTGGAATCAACGGATAAAAAGGTCCGCAGGTCGTGGGCGGGCTGGATACCATGGTTCCCCGAATCTAAAGATCATCATCGCCGCCGCCGGGCATGCCCGCGCCCAGGTCGGGCATTTCCGACTCGATCTGCTCAGGGCTCTGACCGGATTCGAGGCGGTCGACCACATCATCGAATTCCGAGGGCAGTTCCTCGCCCATTTCCTTTCCCATCTTCCGCATCATCCGCCCGAGGGCTTTCGGGTCGTTCTCGAGACCGTCGAGGTCGCCCATCCCGCTCTCGAGCGAATCCATCCGCGATTCCTCCGATTTTGCGATGCGGACGCGGGTCAGCCTCCGGCGGGTGTTTTTACTGCCGCAAATGGAGCAGGCGACCGGCTTTTTGCCGTATTCGCTGTAGGTCATGAAGACATCAAAACGCTGGTTGCAGTCGTTACAGATAAAGTCGTAGGTTGGCATGCCCCCTATTTTACCCAAGTCCCGAACGGCGTCCAAGACCCCCGGTGATTGGCTTTCAGGTACAATAGGCGAATGTCCCCTGAAAATAAATATGACCTGCCTGAACCAAGCCAGTTGATCATCGTCCTCTCCGGTCTATCCGGGGTGGGCAAGGATACCGTCCTGAAGCACATGCAGGAGCGCGGCTGCCCCTTCCATTTTGTGGTGACCGCCACGACGCGCCCTCCGCGCGAGGGGGAGGTGCACGGCAAGGACTACTGGTTCGTAACCAGGGAGGAATTCTTGCGCATGATCGAAGCCGGCGAGCTGATGGAACATGCCATCGTTTACGGCGAGTACAAGGGCATCCCGAAGCGACAGGTGCAGGAGGCACTTGCCAGCGGAAAGGATGTCGTCATGCGCCTGGATGTGCAGGGTGCGGAGACCATCCGGAAGCTGGCGCCGGAAGCACTGCTGATCTTCCTGACGACCGAAAGCGAGGAGGAACTGGTGCAGCCGCCTGAAAGCGCGCCGTACCGAGACCGAGGAAATGCTCAAGCTGCGCATTGACACGGCGCGCGAGGAACTCCGGCACATCGGTGGTTTTGATTACTTTGTCATCAACCCGGAAAACCAGCTGGATGAGACCGTGGATAGAATCATTTCGATCATCGATGCGGAGCACAGCCGTGTGAAGCCGCGCAAGGTGGACCTGTGAGCGATTATCCGATCATCCCAGCCCGATTTCCAGCCTGCGGTCCCGCCCCCGGGACCCATCTCCCTGCGGCTGCCATCCACTTCCCCGAGCGTCACCTACGTCATCCTCGGGCTGACGATCCTTGTCTACCTGCTTCAAACCGCCTCGAAATTATTATTTGGCTATGACCTGCCACTCATGCTGGGCGCCAAGGAAGGCGACCTGATCCGCCAGGGGCAGCTCTGGAGGTTGATCACGCCGATCCTGCTGCACGGTTCACTGCTGCACATCGGCTTTAACATGTATGCCCTGTTCAGTTTTGGAACGGGACTGGAACGCCGGTTCGGGCACTTCCGCTTCCTGGTGCTGTACCTGCTGGCGGGCTTTGCGGGGAATGTGCTGTCCTTCCTCTTTTCGAGCGGGATCTCCGTGGGCTCCTCCACCTCCATCTTCGGTCTGATCGCGGCGGAGGGGATCTTCCTGTACCAGAATCGCAAGCTGTTCGGCGAGGAGGCAAAGCGGGCGATCGGCAACGTGGTCACGGTGGCGGTCATCAACCTGGCGCTGGGCTTTTCCAGCGGAGGGGTGATCGACAACTGGGGACATATCGGCGGCTTGCTGGGCGGGCTGGCGTTCACATGGTTCAGCGGTCCGATCTGGGAGGTGGAGGGCATCTATCCGCTGCTCCGCCTGGTGGACCGGCGAACAAACCGCGACCTGACGCTGGGGACAGCCGTGGTGCTGATCCTCTTTGGGGGTCTGGCGATGCTCGGGATGACCTCCCTGATCGTGCCGTAATAAAAGCAAAACCCCGTTCTCATCAGTGGGAACGGGGTTCTTCTTTAAGATTGGAGCAGTCTTATGTGCTGTGTGCCAGCCGCGGGTCGAGCGCGTCGCGCAGACCATCGCCCAGCAGGTTGAAGGAGAGCACGGTCAGCATGATGGCGAAACCGGGCAAGAAGACCAGGTGCGGTGCGGTGAAGACCTGGTTGCGTTCCGAGCCGAGCATGGAGCCCCATTCGGGCATGGGCGGCTGGGCGCCCAGACCCAGGAAGGAGAGCGCGGCGGCGTCGAGGATGGCGGTGGCGATGCCGAGCGTGCCCTGCACGATCAGCGGGGTCAGGGCGTTGGGCAGGATGCGGCGGAAGAGGATGTCAAAGTTGGAGCCGCCCAGGGCGCGGGTGGCGGACACATAATCCATCTCGCGCACCGAGAGCACGGAGGCGCGCATCACACGCGCGTAGGATGGGATGGAGACAATGCCGATGGCGAGCAGGGCATTGATCAGCCCGGGTCCGAGCACGGTCACGATGGCGATCGCCAGCAGGAGCGAGGGGAATGCCAGCAGCACATCCATGACGCGCATGATGACGGTTATCCACCCAGCCGCCGAAGTAGCCGCTGAGCGCGCCCAGGACGGTGCCGATGATGATGGCAAAGGTAACGGTGGAAAGCCCGATCCACAGGCTGACGCGCGTGCCATACAGCAGGCGGCTGAACTCATCGCGCACATTGCCGTCAATGCCGGCAATGTGCTGGGGCTGGTCCTGCGGGACAGCCGAACAGATGGATGCAGGGAGCCTGCCGTTGTTTGACCGGTTCCACACCGATCAGGACCTGGAGCGGGTCGTAGGGCGCGATCCACTGGGCGGTCAGGGCGATCAGGACCAGGATGCCCAGGATGATCATCCCGACCAGGGCGGAACGGCGGCGGAAGAGACGCCGCCAGGTGATCTGCCACAGGCTGACGGATTTGGTGGAGATGGCCTTCGGCGTCGAGGGTTGTGACTTTGTTATCCTGGGTCATGTTCGATTCCTAGTTCAATCGAATGCGGGGATCAAGGTAGGCATAGGAAATATCCACGATGAGATTGAGAACCACAAAGAAGACCGCGATCACCACGGTGAATGCCTGCACGATGCCGTAATCGCGGGCGGTGATGGCTTCGATAGAGGGTGCGTCCCACACCGGAGAGACCGAAGATGGTCTCGGTCAGCACGGCGCCGCCCAGCAGGCTCCCCAAGCGAGAGACCGATGACGGTCGACCAGGGGCAGGAGCGAATTGCGGAAGGCATGCTTCAGGATGACATTCCAGCAAGCCAGACCCTTGGCGCGCGCGGTGCGAATGTAATCCTGTCCGAGCACATCCAGCATGGCGGAGCGCGCCATGCGGGCGATCAATGCCATGGGGATGGTGCCCAGGGCCACCGCGGGCAGGATCAGATGTTGAAGAGCATCCTTGAACAATTCCCAGTTGCCGGTCAGCAGACGCATTCAGGATGTTCATGCGGCTGATGAAATCAAAGAAGCCCGGCAGGAAACCGGTCTTCGGGAGATCCAATCCCCAAACCTCGTAAAACGGATCGTTGGGAATCCACCGGGCTGACGCGCCCGGAGGGCGGCAGCCAGAAAGGCGTGTCCTTACAATAATGGAAAAAACATAGGCCAGCATCAGGCCGAGCCAGAAGACCGGCATGGAAACGCCGATGTTCGCCCAGACCATGGTGACCACATCCACCCAGGAATTATGTTTGACGGCAGAAATAATACCAAGCGGAATCCCCACAAGAATGCTGATGATCAAGGGCTGAAAAACTAAGTTCGACCGTGGTGGGCAGGCGTTCGGCAAGCAGGCGCGTGACCGGCATGCCAAAACGGAAGGACTCGCCAAAGTCGCCGCGGACGATCTCGCTCATGTAAATCCCAAACTGGGTCAGGATCGGTTTGTCCAATCCCTTTTCCTGCATGAAACGGTCACAGACTGCCTCGGTCGCTTTTTCGCCGAGGATGGCGCGGCACGGGTCGCCGGGGATGACGCGCGCCAGGATAAACGTGACAAGCAAAATGCCAAACAGGACTGGAATGGATGCAAGGATGCGGCGCAGGATGTATTGGAGCATCATGAACGTCTCTTTTTGAATACGGGATGGCGGTGCACCGCCATCCCGTATTGTATCTTACATCAGGTGAATTACGACTTATCCACCGGGCTTCTTCATCAAGCCCCAGAGGTAATCGTAGTACTCCCACAGGTTGGTGTTGCCAACGTGGAAGGGTGAGCCGATGTTCAAGCCCATGTTGAAGGTGGCAACCACGTCAAAGGCATCGAAGGTCGAGCCGTCGTGGAATTTGACACCCTGGCGCAGGGTGCAGACCCAGACCGTCAGGTCATCATTCGGGTCGCAGGATTCAGCCAGGACGGGTTCAACCGCCGTGCCGTTGATCTCGTAGCCGTAGAGGGACTGCATGACCTGCTCGCAAGCGCGCAGGGATTCGCCGTCGGTCTCATCGGCGCAGAACATGCTGATGGGTTCGGCGTTCTGCATCCAGACGAAGACATCGCGGCCACCTGGGTCGGTGACGGCAAACATTTCAGTGGTCAGCGGGCTGGCTTGCGGGTTGGTCAAGTCGGCGCGATAGGCAACCGCGGAACCACCATGAGCGACCGGGACCATCGGGACCAGTTCGCGGATGGCATTGTTGGCCTGGGTATAGATCGGGGCAGCTTCAACCGGGATCGGCAATGCTGGCGCCCTGAGGGCGATCGGTTCGTAGATCTCGAGACTGGATCACACCGAATTGCTGGGTTGTGCTGCACCAAAGTGGTAATCCAGGAAGTTGGTGATGTGGGGATAGTCCGCGCCCCAGCCGAGCAGGTACAGACCATCCAGGCGACCAGCGCCGGACTCTTCAATGAAGGCGCCGGATTCCATGACCACGATCTCGGCATCGATGTTCAGGTTGGCCTTCAACTGAGCCTGGATATCCTGGGCGACATTGCCAACCTGGGGCAGGTAGCCGCGCACGACATCGCGATAGTACAGCTTGGTCTGGAAGCCATCCGGGAAACCAGCTTCGGTCAGCAGCGCCTTGGCGGCTTCGACATCGAAGTCATACCAGGCATCGCCCATCGCAGGCATTCGGGATGGCGCAGGGGGTGAAGTGGGTCGCAACCTCGGAGCCCACCGGGTAGAAGTTGTCCACGATGCGCTGGCGGTCAATGCCCATGGCAATCGCCTGGCGGACCTTGACATTGTCGAAGGGCGCGAAGGTGTTGGTCATGCCAACGTAGAAGATGTTCAACGCCGGGCGCAGTGCCAGCTGCAGGTTGGGATCAGCCTGCAATGGTGGCGAAGTCATCGGGACCGGGGTTGTCGAAACCATCGATCGTGCCAGCCTGGAGTTCGAGCAGGCGGGCAGCGGATTCAGATGACCAGCGGAACACAACGCTGTCGGCGTAGGGCGCTTCACCCCAATATTCAGGATAGGCGGTGAAGGTGAGGCTTGTCGCCGCGTGTCCATTCGCTGACCATGTAGGGACCGGTGCCGATGGGTTTCTCAAGACCTTCGCTGGTGCGGGTGGTCTCGCCAGCGGTCGCCTCGATCCATTCTTCCGGGTAGATGGCGAACGGGCTGAAGGCGATCTTCGAGAGGAAGGCGGGATCGGATTTGCACAGCGTGAAGGTCACGGTGTAATCGTCGGTGGCTTCGATGGACTTGAAGAAGCCGCTATAACCATTACCGCATTCCGCCACGGTCAGGGAGCCGCGCTCATAGGTCGCAACGGGGATGTCGGGGATGGGGGTGGGTTCCGCAGCAGGGGGTTCCGTGGCGGGGACTTCCGTGGCGGGGACTTCCGTGGCGGGAGCTTCGGTGGCGGGGCTTCAGTTTTCGCGCTGCCGCAGGCCGCAAGGACCATGCTGGCGAGCACGAGGATCGATAACAAAACAAATAGTTTCTTGTTCACAGTTCTCTCCTCCAATTTGAGAGTGTTAGTAAGGCGATGTAAAACGTATACCGGACAGCATAAAATATGCGGACGCACACCTCCTTTCATCTGAACAAGCAGGGTAAGATTGCGAAATTATACAGCAAATCCATTTCAGTACACAGGTAAAGCAGCCCCTCCCCAGGTATGGTTTTTAAGATTGTGAAAGAGGGGGTGTTGCAGCCGGATCCCCCGCCCAGACGCCCGGGATGTGCGTGCCACAATGCGGACAGGTTCCCTGCCCGGTGATATGGTACTCGCGGACGAAGTAGCCTGTACGGCGGACCACGGGCTGGTTGCAGCCCGGGCAGAAGGTGTCCTCATACTCGCCGACGCGCCCGGGCAGGTTGCCTGCATAAACGAAGTGCAGCCCCGCCTCGCGGCCGATATCCGCGGCGCGCTGCAGGGTGCGCGCATCCGTGTTATCGCGATCGGTCATCTGGTAGTCCTGGTGGAAGGCGGTCACATGCCAGGGAATGTCGGGTGAAAGACCCGCCAGGAAACGGGCGGCATCCCAGAGTTCCTCGTTCGAATCGTTGAAACCGGGGATGACCAGGGTGACCACCTCCACCCACAATCCCATCTGGCGGGCGCGCTGGATGCCGTCCAGGACGTTCTGCAAAACGCCGCCCAGTTTGCGGTAATTTTTGTCGTTCATGGATTTCAGATCCACCTTGTACGCATCCAGGTACGGGCGCAGGTATTCCATCACTTCGGGCGTGTTGTTCCCATTGGAGACATAGGCGCATTTCAACCCGGCGGCTTTGACTTCCTTAAAAATCGCGGCAGCCCACTCGCTGGTGATGAGCGGCTCGTTATACGAGGAAACCACCACCGAAGCGCGCGTCCGCCGCGCGGCAGCCAGCATTTGAGCCGGGGTGATCTCGCGGACCAGGTCGACCGATCCATCCGCATAAGGGTCGCGCAGGGTCTGGGAGGTGTACCAGTTCTGGCAGAACCCGCAATGGAAATCGCAGCCCAGCATCCCGAAGGTCAGGGCACTCGACCCGGGCAGGACGTGGGAGAAGGGCTTTTTCTCGATCGGGTCACTTTGCAAGGCAGCCACGTAGCCGAAGGGAACCCGCAGCTCCCCTGCCTGGTTGAAGCGCACCTGGCAGATGCCGCGGCGTCCGGGGCGGATCAGGCAGCGATGTGCACAGGCGAAACAGCGCACTGATTCGTCGGGGAGTGCTTCGTACAACTCCCCCTTCTGTGTCAACCGGTCAAGCACGTCGGCAATGCTCATACCGTATAATATACCGCATGTTCAGCCTTGTGATACAAGCCGGCGGGCAGTCCACGCGCATGGGCGAGGACAAGGGGCTGAAACCCTTCCTGGGGCGGCCTCTCATCCAGCGCGTGATCGACAGGCTGGCACCCCTGGCGGATGAGATCATCATCACCACCAACCGCCCGGAGGAGTATGCCCTTCCTGGAACGCGCCCGGTGCCGGACCTGCTGCCGGGGCGTGGAGCCCTGGGCGGGCTCTACACTGCCATTGACTCGGCAGCCTCGCCGGTCGTGGCGGTCGTTGCCTGCGACATGCCCTTTGCCAGCGCAGCGCTCCTTGAAACGGCGACGGGGATCCTCATTGCGGAAGATGCGGATGTGGTCATCCCGAAGACCGTGGAAGGCTATGAACCATTCCATGCCGTCTATCGACGTGCGACCTGCCTGCCTGCCATCCGGTCCGCGATCGAAGCTGACCAGTGGAAGGTGATCGCCTGGTTCCCCCAGGTGAAGGTGCGCGACCTGACGCACGCCGAGGTGACCGCCGCGGACCCCGCCGGTCGCGCCTTCTGGAATGTGAACACCCCCGAGGAATTTGCCAGGGCTGAACGACTGGCACTTGAATAAACAGGAGACAACATGCCCCTCGACATCCACCGCATCCGTGAGCAATTCCCCGCGCTTGACCGCCCTGCAATTTTCTTCGACAACCCGGGCGGGACACAGATCGCAAAACAATCCCTTGAGCGCATCAACCAATACCTGCTGGAAAGCAACGCCAACCATGAGGGCGCGTTCGAGACCAGCAAAAAATCGGATGCCATCCTGGATGAGGCGCACAAGGCGATGGCGGATTTTTACAATGCCGGCTCCCCGGATGAGATCGTCTTCGGCAACAACATGACGACCCTGACGCTTCACATCAGCCGTTCGATATCAAGGGACTGGAACGAGAAGGACGAGATCGTGGTGACCCGCCTGGATCATGATGCCAATGTCACGCCGTGGTTGCTGGCTGCGCAGGATCAGGGCGTGAAGGTCAGGTGGGTGGATTTTGACGTGGAGGACGGCACGCTCAACCTGGATGAGATGCAGAAGGCTCTCAAGCGGAAGCCGCGCCTGCTGGCGGTGGGTTACGCCTCCAATTCACTCGGGACGATCAACCCGCTCGCCCGCATCCTCAGGATGGCGCGTGAGGCGGGGACGCTGACCTACGTGGATGCCGTCCAATATGCGCCGCACGGACCGATCGATGTGCAGAAACTGGGCTGTGATTTCCTGGTCTCCTCCTCCTACAAGTTCTTCGGACCGCACGCAGGCATCCTGTACGGCAGGCAGGAACTGCTGGAAAAACTGTTCGCCTACAAGGTCAGACCCGCCACGGACCGCATCCCCGGGAAATTCGAGACCGGCACGCAAAACCACGAAGGGATCGCGGGCGTGCTGGGAGCCGTTGAGTATTTCGAGTGGGTGGGCAGGGAGTTCGGCGGGGAGTATCGTCGAAGGGCTGGCGGAGGAAGACTACAAGGGACGACGCCTGGAACTTAAAAAGGCGATGACCGCCATCCATGCCTATGAATTCGAACTGGGACGCGCACTGCTCCGGGCGCTTGAATCCGTCCCCGGTCTGCGGGTCTACGGGCTGACCGATCTCCGCCGGTTGGATGAGCGCGTGGCGACCTTCTCCTTCCGGTTGAAGGACCTGCACCCGCGGCTGGTGGCTGAAAAACTGGCACGGCAGGGAATCCACGTCTGGGACGGGAACTACTATGCCATCAATGTGACCGAACGGCTTGGGCTGGAGGAAAGCGGCGGCATGGTGCGCGTGGGCGCAACGCACTACAACACGCTGGATGAAGTGGAGCGCCTGAAGGAAGCCTTGATCAAGATCGCCCGGTAAAAGTTGTTTTCGCTAGGGGACAATGGTGCGCAGGATGGGGATCCTGCGCATGATCGCGGTGACTGCCCATGAGAGCAGGAAGGCAATGACCGCCACGAGGGGGATGATGAAAAGTGAATGCCCTGCTGCGGTCTGGTAACCAAGGCTTTCCCAACCAGCCGCCATCAATGTCAGGACGACGGAGTGGACAAGGTAGATGCCAAAGCTGGAGGGACTGACCAGGGCGGACAGGCGCGCCAGCCAGTCGGGAATCCGCTCACCAGCGGCTTTCAGCAAGATGAATGCACCGATCGCCATCAGCACGATGTCCAGGCTGGGGTAACTGCGCAGAGGCAGTTCGTTATTCTGCGGGGGCAGGTCGAGGTAAAAGACCGCAAAGGTGAACGCAAACCCGGCAAGGAACAGCCCCAGCCCGATCCATAACAGGCGCGGGGTGGTCTCCAGCCGTCCGAGATAATAACCCAGCAGGAAATAGCCAACGTACCCGGCGGCATAGTACAACTCGAAACCGTTCTGCAGCGGGGTGAACTCCTCCAGGATGAACATGACGGGCATGATCACGAACCAGAGCGCAATGTAGTAGAGGATGTCCGAGTTTTTGGCTTTGGCGATGAAGAGACGCAGGATGGGTGTGAAAAAGTACAGACCGATGAGCGAGTAAAAGAACCACAGGTGCGCGGCGCGCGGCCCGCGCAGGATGCGGATGAACATCTTGAGGACCGCGTCCAGGGTCAAGCCCGTCTCAGCAAAGCTGTTGGAGACGAAGGCATCATAAAAAATGGACCAGAAGAGGAACGGGATGAGGATCTTTGCCGCCCGTTTTTTAAAGAATGTCCATTTATCCTCGTCCCTGGAGAGCAGCAGATAACCGCTCATCAGGAAGAAGAGCGGCACGCCATTGCGCGAGAGGGTGTACCAGATCTTTTGAGCCCAGTCCGGACCGCCGCCCCAGACATCGATGTGCGCCAGGACCACCAGGAACGCGCCGGCAAAGCGCATGAAATTCACCCAGGGGAGGATGCGATAGGCAGCCCTTTCTTCATTAACGGTAAGCTGGTATTCCATGCAGGGTGCGGGTCCCGGCGGGGCAGGGCTACAAGTGCCTGCGGTAGACGCGGTGGTTCTTGTATTCCACGCCGTTCAGGTTCTTCAGGTCGGCGCGCATCTGCCCGGTGGTTTCGGCAACCTGGGTCATCTCGACGTGTTCAAACTGGTTGAAGCTGAAGACCGTATTCGCCATTTCGTAGTAAAGCAGCGCGTTGCCGCCCATGCCCTGGAATTCGGGCAGGATGCCCATGCCGTTGCCGCTGATGGTTTTCGTGCGCTTCATCTCCAGCAGCAGGTCAGGCAGACCAAAGGGCAGGAGTCTGCCCTTGGCGCGCTGCAGCGCGGAGGAGACATCCGGGAAGGCGAACAGGAAACCGACGATCTCCTCGCCGTGCAGGATGAGCTTGATGAGGCGGTGGTCGGCAACCAGGAAGACGTTATCCACCGCGTACTGGATGTCCCCCGGGGAGAATGGATAGTATTCCCAGTTATGAATGAACGCCTTGTTATAGGCAGTCCCGATGCGCGGCGCCCACTCGACCAGTTCGCGCTTGTTGCGGAACTTCTTGACCCACAGGTTGCCGCGCTGGATGACACGTTTGGCGATCCGCTCGACGCGTTCGGGGATCCTGAAGGATTCCGATGGAAGGTAGCAGGAGACGAAATCCACCTCCTTTTCAAATCCGAGCGCCTCCACCAGTTTGGGGTAATAGGCATAGTTGTAGTTCATCATCGTCATCATCTGGCGATGCTCGAATCCCACCACCTGGATGCCGTAGCCATCGAAGGGGGAGAGTCCCTTGGGTCCGATGAGCGTGTCCATGCCGCGCGCCTTTGCCCAGTCAAAGACCGCGCCGAAGAGGGCGTTCGCGACCTCCTGGTCATCCACGCTTTCGAAGAAACTGAACTGGGCTTTTTTGGTCTTGTGGTATTCGTTGAAGGGCTTGTTGATGCCGGCGCAGATGCGACCGACCACCTTCCCATCGCGCACGGCGAGGAAGAAATCCGCCTCGGAATGCTCGAAGAAGGGATGTTTTTTCCGGTTGAGCGGCAGGTAGGCATCCATGAAGAGCGGGGGCACCCACTGCGGGACAGTCCTTGTACAGTTGATAGGGAAGTTCAACGAAGCGCTTAACCTGGTCTTTGTTGCCGGTATCAACAGGTTCAATGGTCAGCATGGCGGACTCCTCGAACGGATTTGGCTGAAGTATAAAGCAAAACACCCTGGATGAATCAGTCAAAATAATTGCCGGGTCTGGATGCCGGCTTGAGCCTGCCAGCCGGATATGCAAACCAATGAAAAGAAGGAATCCTTCTTCGCCACTCATAATAAATTAATGTTAGAATACCTTTTGCTTTCCTTGAGGAAGAATCTGCCATTCCAAAGATCTTGTACCGCCAGGATAGAGCGGGGGCGGGTATTCACCGACCGAAACCAGCGGAAAAATATAAGGAGAAAGAAATGACCACCATCAACCAATCCACTCCACCAGCAGGAAAGTCGAAAACCTGGATCATCCTTGCCCTGGTCGGGCTGTTCGGCTGCATCTGCATCGTGGTCGTGGGCGTCGTATTGGGACTGGGTATCCGGAGTGGGAAGTGGGCGCCGCCCAGTTTTGAAAATCCCGTTCAAACCGAGGAACCGGCATCCATCCCGACCCAGGAACCACTGCTCATCCCAACCAACACGCCCCTCCCGCAATTGCCCACCGACACCCCTGTTCCCACGCTCGAGCCGACTGCCGCACCGACGCAATCGATCTCCTCGATCGTTGAGGCGCTCAGGGACGCGGCGGAAGGCAGAGGCGTCTCCGATGCGGCAGTTTATGATCCCCAAAAATCCGGGGTGCATCCCCTCGTCATATATTCAGCGTCCGCTGAAATAGTCAATGAATGGAATGCCGAACTGCCGGATGCCTGGCGTGCCCAGAGCGTCAGCCTGGCGGAATTGGTTGCCGTGGTCACCAACAATCAAGTAAAACTTGAGAATCGTCATTATTTCGGTAAAGGGATCAACCTCTATATATGGCGAATCCGCACGGACACCGAGGTCATCCTGCGCGAAGCCCGGACCGGTGATACCGTTGCTGCATTTACGTTTCAGGGAGGGGATCCGCCGGCGCTGAAATCCCATTACCCGGTCGGAACTTCAGGAGAGTATGGAACCCTTGTCTCTTATGAGACCGTGGAACTCTGGTTGAAATCGTTTGTTGAAAAGTAGCCTATCCCGGCAGTTGAGGCAATGAAGCATTGAGGCATAACATGCGGCAGTTACTGTAAAAGTGACTGCCGCATGTCCGTTTTGTTGGAATGTAATGGGGCTTCATGAGTGCCCCATCCAAAGTTGGGTCTCATTATTTAAGGAGGATAAATGATGAAGCAAGGATTTTCCCGTTTGTTTTGGTCGATGGTGCTGGTAACATTGCTAGCCGGTTGCGGGGTGATTCCCGCAGCGCCGACCGCCACCCCGCTGCCGTCCCCAACTGCGACGCCCCTGCCGCCCACAGCCACCCCCATTCCGCCCACAGCCACCCCCATTCCGCCCACGGATACACCCGTCCCCACGGACACCCCAACTCCCATCCCCACCCAATCGATCACCTCGATGGTCGAGGTATTGAAACCGGCGTCGCTGGGAACCGGCATCCCGGAAGCAGCCGCCTATGACCCGGCAAAGCCGGGAGTACATACTGTTGTTTTTGTCTCCCCAGCCGACGAAGTGCAGGAATGGAACGCCAAATTGCCGGCTGCCTGGCGTCCCCTGAATGTCAGCCAGGCTGAATTGGTTGCTGTAGCCAGCTATCGCTGGATGGATCTCGCTACCACCCGTTACAAGATCTCAGGGCAGAGCGGATGGATCTTTGTAACGCGCATCCGGATAGACACCATCATCACGCTGTATGAGGCGCGCACCGGTGCAACCGTTGCCTATGCTGCCATACTGGGCGGAGAGCCCCGTCATTCCCTCCCAGTCTTCCAAGGGGAGTTACATCCTTATATGGAGAGACCGTCCCTGATGAAAAAGTGCTGGAGTGGATGAAGCCCCATGTAGAAAAGTAAGAGAACGGGTTCGCCTGGAAATGCTCAAAAAGACGGTCACCTTCATGGTGACCGTCTTTTTTTAAGGCTGCGCGCCGACGAACTGCAAGGCGTAGATGGCGTCGTCGTAACCGGGGTGGACTTCCAGAGCTTTTCGCCAATCCTTGATTGCGTCATCCAGATAGTGCTGTTCGTTGCTTTGTTGCCAGAGTCGCCAGAGACCCCAGCCATGCCAGAGCAGAGCCTCCTCTGCATCATGACCTCGAATGGGCTCATAGGTTTTTTCGGTGATCTCCAGCAGGTAATCAATCCGACCGGCTTCAAAATATGCCTTGAACGGCCAGAACTGGTAGCGCGTCATGCGTTGAGGCAGACCGATCGTGAAAGCCTGGTCAAAAGCCTGGGCAGCCTCCAGGTAGCGATCAAAATAGGTCAGTGATGCACCAAGATTGAACCAGGCAAAAGCATCGGTTGGGTCGGTTGTAATTTGTGCGTTGGCAAGATCCATTGTATTCTGGCGATTTAATGCCGGATCCCAATCTGCTCCCAGGATGGACTGGACTTCCACCTCATCCCCGGGGAAATAGATGACGATGTACAGGTAATTGAACGGCTTCCAGTTCGCCATCAATGTTTCGTATGGAATTTTTTTGTCGGCACCTTTATCTGCCGCAAATTGGGGGTCCTGGGAGATAAATGTTTCAGTTGCGTCGTCATAGCCGTTAATAAGAAGGTAATGTCCATCCCACAGATCATCATTTGGACCATTTGCCCACTCAGGTTCAACTTTGGAAGCCTCTTCAATAATAACGGGATAGTTGTTGGCAATCAGTCGCTTGAGTAAATCCAGGTCCCCTGCCAGGCGGTACTCCGCTTTCAGCCAACCCGCTTCATTATGAATGTAATAACGGAGTTCCTCGGGATTAACATTGCGGTCATCCCTGTTGGGCTTGACGATATCCGCGATATCATACTGATTTCCCTCCCACCCGTACATTCTTAATGTCATTGCCAGGACGGCTGGACCGCAGTTGTTCCAATCTTGTTTTTCAAAGGTGGGCGATTTTAGCAACGCTTGCGGCGGCAGCGGGACCTGCGTGGGCGTGGGAGGTTCCGTGGCAGCTTCCGTGACAGGCAGGGTGGGAGTTGGAGGAACGGGTGTGAATGTCGCGAAGGGTGTGGATGGGATGGGGGTGGGAATCACGACCGGGTCGATGGTGTTCTTCAGCCTGGTCATCCAGACCTCGTAACGCCAGAGCACCCGGGATCGAATGGACGGGACCTGGTAAAGCAGGCTGCCCGCCAGGATCAACCCGGCAAATATGAGTAGAAATGTTTTCACGCGCCTGGACATGCCGCGAGTTTACCATGTAAAAATGAGAGGCGGATAATTGACAAAACAAAAGGCTGTCCGGGATGGGACAGCCTTTGTAGGATTATTCACTTGTCAGCGGATGCGCAGGACCTGCCCGGCGTAGATCCAGTTCGCATTCCAGATGTTGTTCAGTTGTTGCAGGGTGGACACGGTCGTCCCGAAGCGCACGGCGATCTTGAACAGCGTGTCTCCCCACTGCACGGTGTAATACACCGGGTTCGCAGGCAGGTTGATGACCTGTCCAACGTAGATCAGGTTTGGATTCCAGATCTGCGGGTTGACCGCCAGCAGGTTCGACAGGCTGGTGCCGATGCGGGCTGCGATCTTGTTGAGCGTGTCACCGCGTTGGACCACGTAGGTCCCGCTGGTGGCGGGGATGCTGGGCGGGTTGGGAACGCCGCCGGGGATGTTGATCACCTGCCCGGCGTAAAGATAAGCGCCCAGGCTGGGATTGGCTGCGTAGATGGCATCCGAGGTCACGCCGCAGATGGAGGCGATCCGCCCGATGGTGTCACCCCATTGGACGGTGTAGGTCGCACCGCAGTAACCCCGGGCGAGGGCACTGCCGGCACCGGCAAAACTGCCCAGCAGGACAGCTGCCACGAGAAGAAAACGGACGAAAGATTTATGTGCCATGGCATACTCCTTTCATTAAAGACCAATGGCAAAGACAGGGACTCCTGGAACCTGTGACAGGCAGGAGAGCGCTCAGGGGATCTGGAGGGTCACTCCACTGTTGATAAGAGGCGAGGTCAGCCCGTTGTTTTGCATGATCAGCTTGCGGGTCCACATCGCCGAACAGGCATGCCACCTTGTAGACGGTCATCTGCGCCGGGAGTGTGTAGGCAACGGGATGGGGACGCAGGGCACGCGTGCCCGGGAAGGGGTGACCGGTCTGCGGGATGGACAGGATCAACCCGGGGGCAGTAGATCATCCCCGAGGAGAGGGCATTCAGGGTCAGCAGTTCCTTCGGGTCCACGTTGAACCTGCGCGCGATGCAGTAGGGATATTCACCGATCTGAAGAGTATAGGAGGCGGGTCTCGGACCGGTGGTGGGCGAGGCAGGCGTGACTGGTATGGTGGGGGTGACGGTGGCTGTGGCGGTCGCTGTCGGCAGATTCTCAAAGGTCGGAGTGGCGGCAAGGGTGCCTGCCATCTGGGTGTACAGCAACGATATGGCGGTCTGGCTGACCGCGATATCCTTCTTGGGTGCCGAGCCCAGGCTGCAGGCGGATAACACGAACACCAGCGTGCCCAGCATGACAGTGAAAAGGAAGCGGGTTGTTTTTCTGCTCATGTGCATACCCTTTCGATTCCGGATAAGCCAGCGTGTCTGGATGGCGATTAATTCATTATACACGCTGCACAATGAGAGTGACCTGCCGGTGGTTGTATTTATGACGTTCGGATCACGTTTTTTGTTCTATTTGACCTCATGGCAGGCGACCCAATGACCGGGCTGGATCTCCCGCATCTCCGGTTGCACCTCGGAGCAATACGGTTTGGCGATGGGGCAGCGCGGGTGGAAGCGGCAGCCTGGGGGCGGGTTGAGCGGGCTGGGGACCTCGCCTTGCAGAGCCATCCGGTGGCGGGCGCGGTCCTGTTTTGGGTTGGGGATCGGCACGGCGGTCAGCAATGCCTGTGTATAGGGATGCAGCGGATTCTCGTACAGCTCGTCGCGGTCGGCCAGTTCCACGATGACCCCCAGGTACATCACCGCCACCCGGTCGCAGATGTGGCGCACCATGCTCAGGTCATGGGCGATGAACAGGTAGGTCAGCCCAAAATGGTCCTGCAGGTCCTCCAGCAGGTTGACCACCTGTGCCTGGATGGAGACATCCAGCGCGGAGATGGGTTCGTCGCAGACGATGAACTTGGGGTTCGAGGCCAGTGCGCGCGCAATGCCGATGCGCTGGCGCTGTCCGCCGGAGAACTCATGCGGGAAGCGGTTGAGCTGTGACGGGCTGAGACCCACCAGGCGCAGCAGTTCCTGCACCCGCTCGGCGCGTTCCTTTTCAGGCAGCAGGTGGTGGACGCGCAATGGTTCGGCGACGATGGCGCTCACGGTCCAGCGCGGGTTGAGCGAGGCATACGGGTCCTGGAAGATGATCTGCGCCTTGTGGCGGATGGTCATCATCTCGGCGCTGCGCGCAGTGCGCAGGTCGTGCCCGTCGATCATGACTCTCGCCATCGGTTGGCGGATAGAGACCCAGCAGGGTGCGCCCGGCGGTGGTCTTGCCGCATCCGCTCTCGCCCACCAGCCCGAGCGTCTCGCCGCGTGCGATGGCGAAGGAGATCCCGTCCACTGCGCGCACGGTCCCCACCTTGCGCTGGAACACCATGCCGCGCGTCACGGGGAAATATTTCTTCAGGTTCCTTGTTTCCACCAGGGGTTGTTCGCCGCTCATCGCAAGGCTCCTGTTTTGACATCCACCCAGCAGGCAATCGCATGTCCCTCTTCGATCGCCAGCAGGGGCGGGTTTTCCACATGGCAGCGTTCCCGTACATACTCGCAGCGCGGGGCAAACGGGCAGCCCACCGGTTCCACCAGCAGGTTGGGCGGCGCGCCGGGGATGGATTTCAGGCGACCTTCGCGGCGGTGGTCCACGCGCGGCAGGGCTTCCAGCAGCGCCATGGTGTAGGGATGGCGTGGCTTCTCATACAGGGTATCCACGTCCGCTTCTTCCACGATGTGCCCGGCGTACATCACGATCACCCGCTCGGCCAAGCCCAGCCACCACGCCCAGGTCATGCGTGATCCAGATGATCGCCATGCCCGATTTGATCGCGCAGGTCCTTGACCAGGTCGATGATCTGCGCCTGGATGGTCACATCCAGGGCGGTGGTGGGTTCGTCGGCGATCAGCAGGGTGGGGTTGCAGGCCAGTGCCATGGCGATCATCACCCGCTGGCGCATCCCGCCCGGAGAACTGGTGCGGATAATCGTCCAGCCGCCGGGCTGCGTCCGAAATGCCGACCAGTGCCAGCAATTCAATGGCGCGCTCGCGGCATTCATCCTGGTCCAAGCCAAGGTGGACGCGCAGCGATTCGGTCAACTGGCGCCCGATGGTCAGGACCGGGTTGAGGGAGGTCATCGGGTCCTGGAAGACCATGGCGATTTCCTTGCCGCGGATGTCGACTCCATACTCTCCTCGCTCAGCTTGAGCAGGTCCCGGTCCTTGATAATTGACTACGCCGCTGACGATCTCGCCAGGCGGGATGGGGATCAGGCGCATGACCGACAGCATGGTGACCGATTTGCCGCAGCCGCTCTCGCCGACCACCGCCAGGGTTTCACCTTCATCAAGATGGAACGAGACGCCGTTCACCGCGTAGACGGTGCCCTCGGGGGTGTGGAAGCGTGGTCTTAAGGTCTTGAACATCAAGGAGCAGTCGTCATGCGATGCCTCACATCGGTGCCGACTGTGCGGATCGAGCGCATCGCGCAGGCCATCGCCCAGGAAGTTGATGCTGAGCACGGTCAGCACGATCAACAGACCCGGGAAGAACCACAGCCAGGGGGCGGATTCGAGATAGTTGTTCGCCCCATCCAGCATATTGCCCCAGGTGGCGGTGGGCGGCTGGACACCCAGCCCAGGAAACTGATGTAGGCTTCCGCCAGGATGGCATTGGCGACACCCAGCGTGGCGGAGACCACGATGGGTGCCATGCTGTTGGGCAGGATGTGCCGGAAGATGATCTCGAAGTTCGAGGTGCCGGTGGCGCGCGCCGCCAGGACGAAATCGTTCTCCTTCAGCGAGAGGAACTGCGCCCGCACGATGCGCGCCAGGTACATCCAGCTGGTCAGCCCGATGATCAGCACGATGACCACCACGCTGCCGCTGAACTCCCGGCCAAAAAAGTTGACATTCGGGAGCTCTCCGCCGAAGAACTTTGCCATCACGATCAGCAGGAAGATCTCAGGGATGTTGAGCATGGCTTCGGTGATGCGCATCAGCAGGCTGTCAATCAAGCCGCCGTAGTATCCCGCCACCGCGCCGATCAGGATGCCGATCAGGTTTTCGATCAGCACTGCCAGCAGGCCGATCAGGAGCGAGATCTGCCCGCCGTAGATCGTGCGCGCCAGCACATCCCGTCCGATCGTGTCCGTGCCAAAGGGATGTGCCGCGGAGGGCGGGTTCAGGCGCAGGGGGGTATCCGTGTAATTGGCATAGCTTTCCGGGAAGATCAGCGATCCGCCAAAGGCATAGATGAAGAGCAGGATCAGGATCACCACGCCGAACATCGCCATCTTGTGGCGGCGGAAACGCCGCCAGGTGAGCTGACCCAGGCTGAGCGGAGGGGTCTCCAGTTCGTCGGCAGGCAGGATGGCGATCTTTGCAGAGGCATCGGGGAGGATCAGTCTGCCATGTCGGGTCACTTCTCGTAGCGGATGCGCGGGTCCAGCCAGGCATAGACGATATCGGTAATGATCTGGAAGACCACCACCGCCACGGCGATCAGCATCAGGATGCCCATGATGACCGGCAGTGTCGGCGCGGTCGACATGGTCCAGGAACAGCCGTCCCATGCCCGGCCAGGCAAAGATGCGCTCCGTGACCACCGCGCCGCCCAGCAGCAGGGGCAGGTCCAGCCCGACCACGGTGACGATCGGCAGGGAGGCATTCTTCAGTGCATGGATAAAAACGACCTCGCGCTTCGGCAGCCCCTTGGACGTGCGCGGTGCGGATGTAATCCTGGCTCATGACTTCCAGCATGGTGCTGCGGATGTAGCGGCTGTAGGAGGCAAAACTGATCAACGAGATGCTCAGCACCGGCAGGATCATGTGCCAGAGCACCTGCAGGGTCGTCTTGCCCACCTGCGGGTCGAACATCCCGACCGTGGGCAGGTAGGGCAATCCCCAGCGTTTGAAAAGCACGGCAAAGATATACATCGAGATCAGGGCAATAAAAAAGATGGGCATGGAATAGCCGATGAACATGAGCGCCGTGATCAGGTTATCCATGAAGGAATATTGCTGCAGGGCGGAATAGATTCCGACCAGCAATGCCCCCAGGATGATGATCACCTCGGACGCCACCATCAGGATGAGCGTGTTCGGCAGGCGTTCGCCGATCACTTCCAGGACCGGTTTGCGGTTCACCAGGGAGGTGCCAAAATCACCGCGCAGGACGCCCTTGCGGGTTCCCTGCGTCTCGGCGATGCCATCCCCATCCAGGTCGGTCATTCGTCCAGTCATTGCCGACCAGCCAGTAGATGTACTGCATATAGATGGGCTTGTCGAGACCCAGCTGGCGCCGCAGGCGTTCGATATCGGCAGGCGCGCGTCACCCGCCTGCCTCCCATGGTCGCGACCGGGTCTCCCATGTTCATCATCAGCACAAACAGGATGATGCTGATGAACAGCAGCAGGGGGATCCCTTGCAGCAAACGTTTGATGATATATCGACCCATGGCAGTCCCTTTTCCCGAGGAAACAGCCCGCACGGATGGATGCTGGAGTCCATCCATCCGTGCGGTAAGACTCGAATGCTACAACGGTATTACTCTGCCAGGTCCCATTCGGCAATATTGAAGAACATCGTGACGCCGGAGAACTTCACGTTCAGCAGGCGCGGGCCAACGGCATAGACATCCGGATCCTGCCACAAGCCGATGATGTAGACCTTGTCGTAGAACAGCTGGTTGATCTTCGTGATGGTCGCCTGCCGTTCCGCGGCGATCACCTGCGTGGACTGCAGTTTGATCAGGGCGTCCAGTTCCTCATCGCAGATGTAGAACCAGTTCTCACCGGAGGGGTTCTCGTCCGATGGGATCTGGTCGCACAGCCAGTAGTACAGGTCGGGGTCGGGGAAGAGCGGTCCATCCGACCATTCCTGGATGTCATACTCACCGCGTGCAGCCGGTCCGTTGTCGCCATAGCTGGCGAAGTACAGCGTGTCGTCCACCGGCAGGATGTCGAGCTTGATGCCCACCGCGGCCAGCTGCTGCTGCATGATCGCCTGGGTATCCTGGCGGACCTCGCGGATGGTGGTGGCATGCGAGATCTCAAGGTCCACGCCGTCCTTCTCGCGCACGCCGTCCCCGTTGGCATCCACCCAGCCGGCCTCATCCAGCAGTGCCTTTGCCTGCTCCGGATCATACGGGTAGTTTTCCAGCGGCGGGTTGTTGTAGTAGGGCAGCGCGTCCCAGAAACTGGCTGGCACCTTGGGCAGACCGAGCAGCAGGTCGCGGACGATGCTCTCGCGGTCGATCGCCAGGGCGATCGCCTTGCGGACATTCACATCCAGCAGCGCCGGGTGGCTTTTTTCCTCGTTGACCATGAAGAACATCCACTCGCTGTAGCCGTTCGGCTCCACCATGATGTTCAAGCCGGCTTCCTTCAGGGCCGGGACATCGGCAGTAGGAGATGAAGGTGCCCATGTCGGCATCCCCTGCCTTGAGGGCGGCAACCTGGGAGGCATCATCCGGCACGAAGCGGATGAAGATCTCATCCAGCTTGGCGGGTGTGCCCCAGTAATTCTCGTTGCGGACAAAGCGGGCGTAACTGCCGGATTCCCACTCGGCAAAGACGAATGGACCACAACCCACCGTGGGGTTGCGCAGCCAGTCCGCGTTGTCAATGGTCCCGTCGGCTTCATAGACCGGGCGCAGGACGTGCGCCGGCAGGATGCCGTGCCAGAGATTTGCCAGCCAGGGGGCGAACGGGTCGGTGAAGGTGATCACCACGGTCTGCGGGTCGGGGGCTGTCACCGACTCGATATAGTCATACGGATAGGCGGTTGCCACGGTATTGGACGGGCTGACTGCCATCTCCCAGGTGAAGATGAAGTCCTCGGCGGTCACCGGGGTCCCATCCGACCACGTGATGTCATCGCGCAGTTTCATCGTGATCACGCGGCCGTCCTCGCTGATGCCGCCATTTTCCGCGCTCGGGATCTCCGTCACCAGGCGCGGGAACGGTTCGTTGTTTTCGTCAAATTCCCATGCCCAGTGCAGGTAGATCTGCCAGGTGGTCCAGGAGAACCACATGCTGGTGTACAGGGGGGAGAGGGTGTCAAATTCCTGTGTGTAGATCAGGGTTGCCACTTTTTTCTCCGCCTGCGGCACTTCCGTTACCTGGGCGGGTTGTGTTGGTTCGGTTGGTTCAGCGGTCTGGGTCTTGCCCCCGCAGGCGGTTAATATCAGCGCCAGTACCACAAGAAATGGAAAAACCTTCTGAAAGGTACGCATACGAAACTTCTCCTCTTGAATGATCCAATGAACGACATTGACAGGACAGGAGACAATGAGAGCGGCCGGGCACCTCCTCTCGTATGGCATGCTGCGACATTTTTATTTGTCCATTTCACCTTTTTAAGTCCGCACCTGTCAAGGAGTATATCAGATTTTGTTTTTTCGCCAGTGCGTAATATTGATATACAATACGTCCATGCGAACCATCCGCGCCTCCGAGATCGGGACCTATTTGTACTGCCGCCGCGCCTGGTGGTACCGCAAGCAGGGCGTGGAATCGACCAACCAGTCCGAACTGACCGCCGGGACGGAGCAGCACCGCCAGCATGGGCGCAAGATTATTGCGGCGGGTCTGCTGCGGAACCTGGGTTTGTTGCTGCTTCTTGTTGCATTGGTCCTGCTGACAGCTGCCATCACCCTTGCTCTTTTGAACGGATAGCCTCTTATATACAGCGCCATGTCTTACATTTACATCGCCCTCGCCCTGCTCGCCCTTGCCCTGTTCATCCTCTGGCTGTCTTCGCGCCGGCAGAAGGAGGCGGGTCTGCCGGGCGGACGCGTGATCTATACCGATACGCGCGCCTGGGGCGCTCCGCTGGAAAAACCGCTTTACGATTCCAAGCTCGGCTTGACGGGCAAACCTGATTACCTCGTGGAGCAGAAAGGGCAGATCATCCCGGTCGAGGTCAAATCGGGGCGGGCACCGGACTCACCCTATGATTTACACATCTATCAACTGGCGTCCTACTGCCTCCTGGTCGATAAGATCTACGGTAAACGTCCCGCCCTACGGGATCATCCATTACCCCTCGCGCTCCTTTGCCGTGGACTACACCCCCGCGCTCGAATCCTCCCTGCTCGACCTGCTGGCGGAGATGCGCCGCGACGATCCCCGCGCGGAAGTGGATTGTTCCCATGACGACCCTGCCCGCTGCCGGCGCTGCGGGTTTCGCCATGTCTGTGATCAGAAACTGGGCTGAGAATCCGCCGGTTTGTGTGATATTTCACCGTAAAAGGGATTGAATATTCCCTTCATTCGTTGTAATATGATCATGCAGGATGATGCCATCCTTTTCCAATTTACTGCTGTGAACGATCATCACAGCAGGACACAACCGGAAAGGAGCGATTGTCAGAGATAGCACACCCCGTCCATATGCATTAAAGGCGGAACTCGCACGATCAATACCATGGGGGAAGGGATTGTTGAGAGGTTATTCAAGCAGCAAGTACCCCGCACATTTTCTCCGTTTGAACATGCTTGACAAGGAGAATGTCATGAACTATCGTCTTACAACCATCCTGCTTGCGTTGGCTTTGCTTCTTGTTCTTGGCGCAGGTTCCACCCTTGCCGCCGCCGGATGCTTCGGTTAAACCGCGGCGCCTGCAGGGTGATTACGATTTCACAAATCATGGAACAGCCTGGGTGCCGGAATTTCGTGCACAATTCACCGCCTTCATCCCCCAGGGGCTGGGGAACCCAGACCAAGGTAAAAGCTGCCGGGAGTTATTGGGTGCACATGTCCTATGCCGTATCCAAGTGTTATGGCTGGCTCAGCGATGTATGTAAAGTACGTTGAGTTCTGTGGCAAGTCCAACAACTATACAAAAGCCTATCCTGTCCATTGGGATATGTACGAGGGCAGCGGCAGTAATTTCTATTCGAGCAATATTACCTGGCCTTCAGATAATGCCTACCATTGCATTGGCGCCACCTTCAGCCCCGGCGTCTGGCGTCAGGATCTGGGGATCAGCGTGCTCCTGACCTACCAGGATACCACTACCGTCTTTACCCTGTATAAAGCCTGGGTAAGGGTCAATCCCGCTCCCTGATCAGGTCAGTTGACCTTGCCGCGGTCCCCGGGTGATCTCTCGGGGACCGCGCATTTTATCAGCCGGCATCCATATTTCCGGAACTATTCATGGGGGTAAATCGTTAATAGATCAGGGTTTACTCCCATCGCGAATCCATTGCTGCGCGCCTCCCGGTAATCAAGCAGCCCTGAACAAGGAAGGTTCACATGTCACGCTTTTCCCGCCTTTACCGTTTTCTCATCACGGCTCTCACAGTAACCGTTTTAGCCGCCTCGGTCGTCCTCCTGCCCGGCGGTGCCGGTTCCGTGGAGGCCTCCCCCTCCCAAACGACCCTGTCCGCTCCCTACGTCCCGGTCCAGTTGTTTCCGGTCGGCGGGGTGACCGTTCCCATCCAGCGGATCGTTTATGTCTGGGCTGCGGTGACCGGTGCCACGCAGTACCAGCTCCAGGTATATCAGGGCACCACCCCGGTCATGAACAGGACGCTCGGAGCCGCCGTGTGCGTCTCCGATTCCTGCACCACCCGCCATAATGCGGATCTCCCCAACGGCACCTACCAATGGAGGCTCGAGAGCCTATGTCGGCGGGATCGCGCGGGCATACAGTTCCTGGAAGCCCTTCACTGTCTCGGTCCCCGTTCCCGCCACCGGGTTTTTCTCGCCCTTCACCACCGACGCGGTGGGCTGGGCGGTGCATTCCGGCGTGTGGAATTTCGAGTCCTCCAACTACCTGACCACCACCGGTATTGCAGGTGTCAACCCTGGTTACACTGCCACCATCAGTCACATGCTGGATTACTCCACTCTCACCTATGAAGTGCGCATGAAGCGCGAAGGCTGCGCCGGGAACTCCAATGCCCTCATCATCCGCGGCAACCCGGTGCTGGATTCCACCGGCTGGTGGAACACGGAATACACCTTCAACTATACCAACACCGGTTATTTCTCCGTCTGGAAGGATTACTACGGCAGTTACACCGCCCTCAGCGGTGGTACCGGGGGTTGGGTCTACTCCAGCTACATCAACCAGGGAGGCTGGAACACCCTCAAGGTCAAGGCGGATGGCGGTTATATGTACTACTATATCAACGACCACCTGGTCTGGAGTGGTTACGACAACTCCTATGCCAGTGGACGGGTGGGCATTGCCATGTATCGCGCCTACACCTGCAGCGGCGACAAGCTCCTGGTGGACTATGCCAAACTGGACACCACCGTCATCTACCCGCCGGATGCTGATCTCCAACTTGAACCGGCTGAGGGCGTGCCCGGCGGTGACCGGAATACCGCGCCCTAGTCCCAACCCGGATGGATGAACCCTTCTCGCTCGGCGAGGGTGCTGCGTGAAGCGCTCGTCCTGCAATGACGCTGCCATGCACCCCCGCCGGGATTATGACCGCCGAAGGTCCTCTTGGAGGGCAGCTCTCAATGATTGCTTGGCGGGGATTTGTAATCCCCGCCACCTCAATCTTGAGCGACTGTCGAGGTCTCCAATCCCTCTTGACGAATACGAACAATTGTTCTAAAATAATCTTGTCCCGACGCCCCTAAGGAATTGGGTCATATCTGATCAAGAGACTGCTGGTTGGAACCTGTACCCTTCCTCATTACCATCCACTTCGACACATTTAGAACATTTGTACTAAATTATACCTTGTCTCGACCCCCTAAGGAGTCGCAACATCTAATATGACACGCTGCATGGAACCTGTACCCTTCAACCTCAATTGAACCATCCAACTATCCAGCGACAGGGATTTGTTTGTTCGAATTTATTTTAAAAAATCGAGGCGTTATCATCTTTCTCATCTTGCATCAATCTTCTATCCATCCACCTCATACACACCCTCTGTGTCCCCGACCCCAATCAAAAATCGGCAATCTTGCGCTCCTCCAACCGAAAGGGATTTGATCCGCGTATTTTTTTTAAATGCTCTCAAATTAAGCTTTCTCATCTTTCATTAATCTTTCCCTCCCCGTGTCCCCTTTCTTTCTTCTTTCTTTTCCCTCTCTCCTCCATATCCCATGATTTCCCTTCACCATTCACCATGATCCATTCTCCATTAACCCTTAACCGCCCTTCAACCATGAACCCACCCAAAATGCCGCTCCTCTTTACATGTATAATTGTTTACTATGTCCGAAACGTTCCTGCCCAGGCGTCCCGTCGTGGCAGTGCACCCCAGGATGCCGGAGGCGCTGACGGAAGCCCGCGCGCTTGCCGCCTTCTTTAAAGAAAAAGGTTTGAACGCGCCGACCGGTACCCTCTATGATGAGAGCCTCTATCGCCGCGTCAAGCGCGGGGATTTTGACCTGCTGATCGCCCTGGGCGGCGACGGGACCATGCTGCGGGCGGCGCATCTCTGTGCCCCCTACTCCGTGCCCATCCTGGGGATCAACCTTGGGCGTCTTGGATTCCTCATCCAGGTGGAGCACAAGGAAAGCAGGAAACGTCTCGACCAGATGTTGAACGGCAGAGCCTGGATCGAGAAGCGCATGATGCTGCGCGTGGAACATGCGCGCGCCGGGGAGGCTCGCAGCGTGTCGCACGCGCTCAACGAAGCCACGGTCAGCCGCGGGCAGGTTCTGCGCCCCATTCACCTTTCGGTGAATGTGGATGGGCGCCTGCTCACCACCTACGTGGCGGATGGGCTCATCGCCGCCACCCCCACCGGTTCCACCGCCTATGCCATGGCTGCCGGGGGACCGATCCTGCCTCCCGAGTTAAGGAACATCCTGATCGTCCCCATCGCCCCGCACCTGTCCGTGGACCGGGCGGTCGTGCTCTCCGAGGGCTCCGCGGTCAGCATCCACATCCAGGGCGACAACACCGTGCTCAGCGTGGACGGGCAGGAGGCCATCGGTCTGGCTGAGGACGATCATGTGAACGTGCGTGCCGGTGAATTCACCGCGCAGTTCGTGCGCTTTGGCAACCCCGGTTACTTTTACCGCAACCTGACCGCGCACATGAACCAGAATTCCATTTGAACCCCGATTATCCTTATGACCGATACCCCCCTCACCTGTTATGTCCACCCGACTCGCACCACGCTGCTGCGCTGCAACAACTGTGAGCGTCCCATCTGCACCTCCTGCGCGATCCGCACCCCCACCGGTTACCGCTGCCGGGAATGCGTGCGCGGCCAGCAGAAGCTTTTTGATACCGCCACCTGGGTCGATTATGTGGCGGGTTTTATCACCGCCGCGGTGCTCGGGGGCATCTCCAGCCTGCTGGTGAACCTGATCGGCAGCATGGTGGGATTTTTTGCCTTTTTCCTGATCGCGGCAGGCACCTCCACCGCGGGTGTCATCATCGCGGAGGCGTGCCGCTTCGTCACGCGCCGCCACCGCTCGCGCGCCCTCTTCATCACGATCATCGCCGGCATGCTCCTCGGCGCGGTCCCGGTCATCCTCACCACCCTGCTGACCATGAACATCTTCGGGCTGGTGTTCATCGCCATTTATCTTTTCGTGGGTGTGCCCATCGTCTATTCCCGCCTCTCCGGGTTCCAATTCTTCAAATGACATGCTGATCGAACTTCGCATCCGTGACTTCGCCATCATCGACCACCTGGACCTGAAACTTGGTCCGGGTCTCACCATCCTGACGGGTGAGACCGGCGCGGGCAAATCCATCATCCTCGACGCGGTGGTCATGCTGATCGGCGGGCGCGCGGACGCGACCGTCATCCGCGCCGGGTCCGACGCGGCGTTCGTGGAGGGGACCTTCAATCTCAAGGGGTCCGCAAAGGATGCGGTCAACGGCATCCTGGAGCGCGAGGAACTGCAGGACGATCCCAACCACGTGACCTTGACGCGCGAGCTCCGGCGCGAGGGGCGCTCGGTGGCGCGCATCAACGGGCGTACCGTGGGCGTCTCCCTCTTAAAGAGGTCGGCGCGGCGCTGGTGGATATCCACGGGCAGAGCGAGCATCTCTCCCTGCTCGACCCGCGCGCCCACCTTGGTCTGCTGGACCGTTTCTCGGATGTGACCTCCCTGCTCGCCGATTACCGCAAGAGCTACCACGCCCTGATCGACCTGCGGCGTGAACTTTCCGATCTGCGCGCCGCCCAAGCCGATGCCGCCCGCCGCACCGAGATGCTCACCTTCCAGGCGGGGGAGATCGAAGCTGCCAAATTGAAGAAGGGCGAGGATGAGGAACTGCGCAGGGAGCGCGACCGCCTTGCCAATGCCGAAAGCCTTGCCCAGCACGCCCAGGAGGCGCTGAGCATCCTGGATGAGTCCACCCCGGATGCCTCCGCCGCCTCCGACCTGCTGGGGCAGGCTGCGCAAGCCATGTCCGCCCTGGCGAAGACCGACCCCTCCAAGGCGGACCTCTCCGAGCGCGCCAGCCTCCTGCTCGAGAACCTCAACGACCTGACCCGCGACCTGCGCGATTACCTCGAGGCTATCGAGTTCAATCCGCGGCGCCTGGAGGAAGTGGAGGAGCGCCTCAATCTCATCTTCCAGTTGACGCGCAAATACGGCGGCAGCCTCGAGGCGGTTAACAAGTTCGGCGTGGAGGCGCGCAAACAACTGGAGACCATCACCACCGCCACCGAACGCATCCAGGAACTGTCGGCGCAGGAATCAAAACTGCTGGGTAAACTCGCCGAACAGGGCGGGAAGTTATCCGCCAGGCGCAAACAGGCTGCCGAGACCCTGAGCCGCGGCATCGAGGCTGAACTCGATGACTTGAAGATGGCTGAAGCCCGCTTTGGTGTGGACTTCCAGACCAAACCCGACCCGAACGGCATCCCGCTCGCGGATGGAACGCGCGTTGCCTTTGACCAGAACGGGCTTGACCGCGTGGAGTTCCTCGTGGCTCCCAACCCCGGCGAGGGGCTCAAGCCGCTGGCGCGCATCGCTTCGGGCGGCGAGACCTCGCGTCTGATGCTTGGATTGAAGAACGTGCTGGCGCGCGCCGACGAGATCCCCTCCCTGATCTTCGATGAGATCGACCAGGGCATCGGCGGGCGCGTCGGGCTGGTGGTCGGTCACAAGTTGTGGAACCTGGCGCGCAATCACCAGGTCTTTTGCGTCACCCACCTGCCCCAGCTGGCGGTCTTTGGCGACCAGCATTACCAGGTGCTGAAGTTGATCGAGAAGAACCGCACCCTGACCCGCGTGGAAAAACTGGATGGCGATCCGCGCCTGCTGGAACTCTCGCAGATGCTGGGCGAGGTCGGCGAGGGCACCCTGCGCTCGGCGCATGAACTGTTGCAGACCGCCCGGCAGACGATAAAAGAAAGTAAGAAGTAAAACTTGGAGGTGGGATCATGGAAGAACAGGAAATAACATCCTAGCCCGAAAGCATAAAATCCTGATGAACCTTGCTCATGTGGACGAGGTTGTTTGTCTTGGGTGGTGTTTATTTTTTATATTTTTCGATCGGGAATGATGATTATCCAGTTAGCAAGTTTCAGTTCTGTGGGATTGGTAAGCTCATTCAGCTCTCATTGGAACGCGAAGGCTGGTCTGATGATGGTATGATCTGAGGAATCGGACCTAAAATGCTGACCAGGGTGGCTAAAGTTACAGGCTTAAAGCCCGGGGATTTTGGAAAATAGCAATGGATATGTAGTTCAGATGTGACGTACATGAATTAACCGTCGGCAGCAGGGATCGGCATCCGACGGTTGGTTTATTTAAAATTCAGTTGGCAAAAACGATGGAACTGATTTATTATGCTTTTCCACCCGCCAGCACCTTCTCGATCGCCTCGCGGTGCTCGGCAAAGTGGTCGCGGGTGTTGTTGAGGATGCCCATCTCCAGCAGGGACGGGGTGCTCTGTTGGTCAGCCCAGTGCGGCGGTTTGAGCGTCTCCTCGAACGGGGTGGATGCCAGCCTGTCCATCGCCATGGCGTAGAGTTTTTTCAGTTCCGCCAATACATCCTCGGTGGAGCGATCCCGGTTCCGTTCGAATAGGACGCCGTTGATGCGGTCGACGTCCCAATCTCCGATGACCTCCGGCGTCACCCCCATCGCCTCATGTGCTGTGCCCCCGCCCATGTGACGGATGAGCATGAATTTCAGCCACTCGGAGATGTGAGCCAGGTTGTCCTTCGGCGACCAGTCGCCCTCATCCGGGGTGGTCATCTGGTTCTCGTCCAGTTTCGCCACCACATCCATCAGCGCGGACCATTCCGCCTCGATCTGGGAGAGCAATTCCGCCGTGTTGCCGGGAAGTTTCCATTGAGCGCTCATTTTCCTGCCTCCAGTTTATCCTCGATCACCTGCCGAAGCTCAGCCTGCACCAGCTTCCATTCGCGTCCCGCATCCACCACGCGCCAGCGCTCCGGTTCCAGTTTGACCATCTCCAGGTAACCGGCGCGCACCCGGCGGTGGAACTCCACGGTGTAGGCGTCCAGGCGGTTCCACTCATCCGCCTTCTGCTTGCGCTTCAAGCCCACCTCCACGTCCAGGTCCAGCAGGATCGTCAGGTCGGGGACCAATCCGCCGGTGGCATAGCGCACCAGGGTGCGCACCTGTGCCAGGTCCTGCTGGTGACCGTAGCCCTGGTAGGCAATGGTCGAATCGGCGTAGCGGTCGCACATCACGATCTCCCCGGCTTTCAGCCGCGGCTGGATGACCTGTTCCACGATCTGGGCGCGCGCCGCCTGGTAGAGCAGGGTCTCGGTGCGCGGGTGCATCTCCACATTCCTCAGGTCGTGGATCACCTCGCGGATCTGCTCGCTGATGGAGGTCCCGCCCGGTTCGCGCGTCGGGAAAATGATCCGCCCCTGCTCGCGGAAATATTCCACGAGAGAAGGGACGTGGGATGTCTTGCCGGAGCCTTCCGGTCCTTCGAGGGTAATGAACATGGGTCACCGTTTATGGATTGTTTCCAATTGTTTGTTCAGGTATTTCTTGTTATAAATCTTTACTATTACTCCAGAAATTCCAAAAAGGGTGCATTTTCCTTGATTATCTCTTTAACATTGGCCCTATTTGGATTTGATCTAAAAATGGAAACCGGTATTCGTTGATTTCCGCGCAGTAGGATTGTCTCACTATTATCGTAGTAACGGGCAATTTCTTCAATATCTTCCCAACGAAACTTCGTGATCTTGGAAAGCGTTTGAAGTTCGATACCTTCCTGACGAAAGGATCAACTTCGGGGGAGCAATGAAGAATATCACGAACAGGATTGTCAAAAAGAAGAACACACCAAAACCCCAGAGACTGGATGCCGCACTAATTACTGCGAAGAAATATGAATATTATGCATCCAGTAGAAATATCCATTGACCCGCGGGAGTGAATTCCTGCCTGAAGGGTTCTGATTTCGACGTCCTTTTATGGGCAGGTTTCGCTTTGGCAATTATTTTTCTCTTGAACTCTCCCAAACTAAATATGATTGCATAAATGCTAAGCATGAGTGTTAAATTGCCGAAGGGATTCACGCCATCTCTAATTGCCAGCACAAAAACAAGAACAAGAATGATCAGTATTATGGCGAGGGCAACACCCCTGAAATTCATTCATTCTCCCATTTGAAATTCCGGGCAGGAAGTCAATAAAGAGTAGAGATTTGTGCTTTCTTTGCACTCCTCTGTACTCTCTGTTTATTACTCCCTGAATATCCTCACATGCCGCCGCGGTTCCTTCCCGTACGAGTGGGAGACCAGTTCCGCGGTGCGTGCCATCTCGTGCTGCAGGCGGCGCACCAGCGAGGGTCCGGGCGGCAGGTCCACCCAGCGCTCGCCGTTCAGCACCGCCGCGATCGCCTGCTGGGTCTCATCGCGCACGTTGTCGAGTTCGCTGCTGCGGGCGGTCACGCCGCCTTCCACAGGCAGGTTGAAGAGACCGCTGATGAACTGCTCGATCTGGGCGACCGTGTTGGCGCGCAGGACATACATGGATACACCGCGCGTCTCGGCGTCGATCACGGTCGCCTGGCGGTCGCGGTAATAGGAGCGCAGGGTCACCAGCGCGTCCGCCTCCTCCACGTCGCGCACGATGATGGCGGGCACGCCGAAGCGCTTGGCAGCCTGCATCAGCCGGTTGCGCGCCACGCCGTAGGGATAGATGCGGATCGGCTTCAGCGCGGTCGGGTTGGCGGGAAGCGCAGATGTCTCCGCGGCGCGCGGGGCGGGAGCTGCCTCCTCGGAGACCATGATCGCTGCGCGCCCGCGGCGGACTGTTTTGGTTGGGTCCTTGGCGTCCAGCTTGGAGCCGATGGCTGGCGCGCTCTTCTCGATCTTGATCTTGCCTTCCTCATCGCGCGTGCGGATCTCGGGAGGCAGGGGGAAGCCGCGCAGCAGCGCGTCGACCGAGGCCATGATGTCGGCATGCACCGCGAACCGGTCGCGCGGTCTGGATCTCGATCAGCACGTCGAAGGTGGGCGGGGCGCGTCGTTCGAGCACCGTCTTCTGGGTGCCGCGCCGCCGCGCCTCCTCGTCCGAGAGGGTCACGGCTTCGATGCCGCCGACCAGGTCGCTGAGGGTCGGGTTGAGCAGCAGGTTGTCGAGCGTGATGCCGTGCGCCGTGCCGATCAACTGGACGCCGCGCTCGGCGATGGTGCGCGCCGCCTGGGCTTCGAGCTCGCGCCCGATCTCGTCGATGACGATCACCTCGGGGTTGTGGTTCTCCACCGCCTCGATCATGACCTCGTGCTGCAGCGTCGGCACCTTGACCTGCATGCGGCGCGCCTTGCCGACCGCCGGGTGCGGCACATCGCCGTCGCCGCCGATCTCGTTGGAGGTGTCCACGACGATGACGCGCTTGGTCTCCGCCAGGATGCGCGCGGCCTCGCGCAGCAGGGTGGTCTTGCCGATGCCCGGGCGCCCGAGGATCAGCAGGGACTTGCCCGAGTTGACGATGTCCTCGATGATGTCGATCGTGCCGTAGACGGCGCGCCCGACGCGGCAGGTGAGACCGACGATGTTCCCGCGCCGGTTGCGGATGGCGGAGATGCGGTGCAGGGTGCGTTCCATCCCGGCGCGGTTGTCCGCGTCGAAGTCGCCGATGCGTTCGGTCACGTAGTCGAGGTCGGCGCGCGTCACTTCCCGGTCGCTGAGCACGATCTCGTTTTCCACGAAGCGCGCCGTGGACACGCGCCCGAGGTCAAGGATGATCTCGAGCAGGAATTCTTTTTGGTTGGCAGCCTCCACCGCATGGCGGATGGTCGGGGGAAGGACGTCCAGCATGGCGTCGAGGTTGTCGGTGATGCGTTTTTGGTTCATAAGGTTTTCACTTCGGGGTAAAGCTCATGGGAAAGTCCGCATGAGGGAAAAGGCAAAGGGATACTTGCGCCGCACGCTGCCCATCTGTTCGCGGCATACCGGTTAGAGAGAGTGAATGATCATGACGAAATACCTGCCAGTCGGTAAGGATGTCCATATTATACGAGGTTTGCGGTGTGATAACAGAGAATGCCTGCCTGATGTTTGGGATACGTTGACATTGGATCACCAGGCATCTTCCTAAAATCCGAAAAACCATAGTTAATCTATGCGCATTTGTTGGGGATATAAGACTTGGCAGTGGGGGAGATTCTAAACTGCCTGGGATGAAAAACCCCGCCGCGCGGCGGGGGTGAATATCTCCTTGGCTATCCCCCTCCCTATTCATGGGGTGAAACCCTCCGGACATCCCGGGCGAAGAGCCATTGGCTGAGGCTTTTTTCGCCGGATGTCCCTCCCAATTCACATTATTCCATTTTCGCCCTGCGGGGATAAGTGCCATCTGTTACCTTTTTGCTAGTGTGGTACAAATGCCCTCGTATTACGGTACATCTGTCTATGCGCGCAAGAGGAGAAATAAGAATGTCTTCTCATTGCCTCATGGGATGACCTGGGATTTCATGTGATTGGCGATCAGCAGGGCGTAATTCTCCGCGATCTCATACAGGCGTTCCCTGGTCATCAAGCCGGAGCGCACCTGCACGGTCACACCCACCAGCCCGTTGTAACGCGCAAAGCGGATCGTGACCGCCAGGTGTGTGTTTTTGGGGTCGCAGTTGTCCTGGTATGTCCACTCCTCCACGAAGGCTCTCTCGCCGATGCCGTCCACCCAGTTGAGCCTCAGATCGGCGGGCGGATCGTTCGCCACATCCAGGTACAGTTGATTGGCATATTCAAGGGTGGCGATCGGGTCCTTCATTCGCACAGGGTTGAAACTGATGTAGGTCAGCCCGGACGAATAGGAACAACCATTGCTGTTGACATAGTTCATGAAGTATCCGGTCTCCCGTCCCACTTGGTTAAGGTAGGCAAGCCGTTCAGCAGGATTGGCATGGGCAGCTGCCAGATCCTCATTGGTATTGATACCCTGCAGGCTGGGAACCATCTCCGGGGGGATGTGCAGCGTGGATGGCAGCCATGCTTTGGGATCTTCGTTCAACATCGGGACGGCGGTGGGCAGGGAAGTGGGCGTGGTGAACATGCCGAGACCGTCCGTGGCATACAGCAGTCCCCCTCCAACGAGGCAGACCAGGAGAGCCGCGATGCCCAGGATGGCGCCGAGGATGGGCTTGGTCCTGGAACGACCCGCGGGTCTGCTGGCGGGGATGGCGGCTGACCCCAGGTAGGTCTGCCCGCTGGCACCCGGTGTCACCCCCGGAGCCATGAAGGTCCGGCTGAGGTTTTCAGCCATCGTCTGCGGGACTGCCGCGGTCTTCCCGGACGGGACAGGCTGCCTTCCGCTGATGGATAACCCCTCGAGCGCGGCGGCGAAGGCGCCTGCGTCCGGGTAGCGGTCATCCGCCTTTTTTGCCAGTGCCTTGAACAGCACGTTCTCCACCTCGCTCGGCAGGTCCGCCATGAACTTGGTCGGTCTGGGAAGCGGTTCGTTGGCTTGCTTGAGCAGCACCGCCATGGGGGTGTCCGCATGGAAGGGTTTGTGCCCGGTCACCATCTCGTAGAAGACCATTCCCAGCGAGTAGATGTCAACCCTGTGATCCACGTACTTGCTGATCACCTGTTCCGGAGCCATGTACTCGGGGGTCCCGACCGCCATGTTGGCACCCGTCAGTTCCATGGTGGATTCATCATCAATGATCTTGGCGATCCCGAAATCGGTGAGCATCGGCTCCTCGGAACCGGTGATCAGGATGTTGGAAGGTTTGACGTCCCGGTGGATCATGCCCTCGTGATGGGCATATTCCAAAGCGCGCGCGATCGGGACGAGCAGGCGGGCGGCTTTTTGCCAGGGGATGGGATGTTTCATCCTGTCCTTCAGGGTCCCGCCCACGAGATACGGCATGACCAGGTAGGGCTGTCCCTCGTATTCTCCATAATCGATCACCTTGACGATGTTCGGGTGGGTGAGTTTCGCCAGCATCTTGGCTTCGCGTTCAAAGCGTTTCAGCGCCCGCTCGATGCCCCCCTCGGGAAGACCGTCCGTGCGAATGAACTTGACCGCCACCTCGCTCTCCAGGCGCGTGTCGTACGCCCTGTACACGGTTGCCATCCCGCCTTCCCCCAGCTGATCGATGATGTGGTAACGTCCAAGCGATTGACCGATGATGTTTTTCATGGCTTGTACCTTTTTATAGACCCAAAAGGTCTTCAAGACCTTTAGGGTCTATGTCTCAGTCCTTCCCGGCTTTCTTGCGGGTTTGAACGATGATGGTCAGCAGGATCCAGATCATCAACTGGGTCCCCATTGCGAACCAGACCACCAGCAGGTGCCCGGCGGTGTGGTGGTAGCCTTCCAGGTTTTCCTTGTTGCTCGCGGCTGAGTCGCAGACGGACTCCAGGGTCGCGGGACCGCCCGTCATGGAGGGGATCTCGACCACCTTGCAGCTGATACCCTCTTCATCCAGGCGGGGCAGGTCCACGATGGAGGACAACCCGTCGGTCGCCCAGTATCCGGGCGTGGCATACGAGGCGAGGTTGGCGGGCATTGGGAACAGGGTCCCGGAAAGCACGATCTGCAGGAACAGTTCCGCCAGGATGACGTACAGCACCACGTCGGTGCTGGGCACCATGGCGGAGATGAACAAGCCCAGCCCGATGCTTGCCAGCACCGCCAGGTAGAGGGTGATGAAGATCTCCGGCAGGCTGAAGTTCGTGATGAAGACGCCCTCCACCCCCAGGTCCACGAAGATCCCGAGCATCAGCAGCGTGCCGCCCACCTGCACGAGCGCGAACATGCTCAGCACCGCCATCTTGGAAAGCACGTAAGCCCACACGCTCAGGTTCACCGCCCGTTCGCGCTGGAAGATCGGTCGCTCCTTGACGATCTCGTACGAGGCGCCGAACGTGCCGCCCTGGGTCAGCGCGAGGGCGATCATCATCACCAGCATGGAGGCGTCCTGGTAGGGGGTGAAAGTATTGCTGGCGTCCAGCGCTTCGCCCTCCAGGTCCGCCTTCATCTCTGCCTCGAAGTTCGCGGTGACCAGCTGTGCCGTCCTTCGTCTCCCAGCCCTTCCCGGTCAGCCAGTATTTTTCGCTGACCACGCCGAACAGCATCCCGATCAGCGGGAGCATGGCAAGCAGGATCAGCATGGTCCGCATGTCATGCCGGATCAGGTCGAAATTGCGGCGCGCCAGGATCCATGTCTGTTTCAGGAAGGAGACCTTCGCGGAGCGCACCGGCGCCGCCCGGCTGGCGAGTTCAGCCCTCTGGGTGCCGCCGACCGCCGCCAGCCGACCGGAGATGTACTTTTGATAGATCGGCGATCTGTGGAAACGTTCCGCCCACAGCACCCCGGCGGACACCTTGGCGCTCCCGGGTGTGGCGGCTGAGGCTGTGACATGCTGCTGGTAGTCGGAGCTTAATTCGGGAGGCGGCTGGACGCCCCTGCCCGGGTCGATCTCGAAGGACAGTTTCTGGTAAATATCGGCAAAATCCTGTGCCTCGAAGAATGAGATGGCTTCGCGCGGCGGACCGTAATAGGCGAGCCGTCCGCCCTTGGCGAGGAAGGCGACAAAATCGCACTGCTCGATGTTGGTCGTGGCATGCGTGACCAGCACGATGGTCCTGCCCTGGTCGGCCAGACGCTTCAGGTCGTACATCATCTTCTTTTCCAGCCCCGGGTCCAGCCCGGAGGTCGGTTCGTCCAGGAAGAACAGGGTCGGCTGCGCCAGCAGTTCGACTGGCGATGGAAACCCGTTTGCGCTGACCGCCGCTCAGGTCCCTGACCCGCTTTATCTGGTGCTCGGTCATCTCGACGGCTTTCAGGGCATCGTCGATGCTCTTTTGTATCTCATGCTCGCTGGCATCCGGCAGGCGCAGTTTCGCGGCGTACCAGAGCGCCAGCCGGACGGGCAGGACGCGGTGGATGATGTCATCCTGCGGCACATAGCCCATCTCGGTGCGGTACATGTCCAGCCTGGGGTACAGTTCATCCCCATCGATCAGCAGCTGCCCCTTGGTGGCTGGTTCATACCCGTTGAGGGCCTTCATCAGGGTGCTCTTGCCTGCGCCGCTGCCGCCCACCAGCGCCACGAACTCGCTGGACTGGATCGAAAGCGATACGTTGTTCAGGATGATGAAGCCGCCCTTGACCTGCTTCACCAGGTGGATGGCGTCCAGCCGGTGCCCCAGCCGCTGGGAGCCCGCCAGGTTCTGCATCCGCCCGTCATAGACCAGGCTGAAGGGTCCGATCTGGATCTCGTCGCCGTCCCGCAGTGCCGCCTGGGTGATGCGCACGCCGTTCACGAAAGTGCCGTTGGTGCTTCCCAGGTCGCGGATCCAGATGCCTCTCTGGTCGCGGGTGAGCATGGCGTGATGCTTGGAGACGTTCGGATGAGCCATGGTCATGTCGCAGGTGGAGGAGCGCCCGATCAATACGCTGGGCTGTTTTGCCAGTTTGCCCAAGTCGAGCTTCTCCACCTCGCGCGTGCGCAGACCGCCGCCCGCCAGGCTGCCGTAGGTGATGCGCATGGAGTTGCCGGTCAGGTCGCCGATGCGAATCACGTCGCCCGGGTTCAGCACGCGGCTCTGGTTCGCGGGGATGCGGACGCCGTTGACCTGCGTGCCGTTGGTGCTGTTCAGGTCGGTGATCGCCACGCGCCCCGCCTGGATGTTCACCTGCAGGTGGTGGTTCGAGACCAGTTTGCTTTTCAGGACGATGTCATTGTCGGGTGCGCGACCGACCTTCATGACCGGTGCTGAAAGCTCGTAGCCCTGCATGCCGCCCTGCTCGTCGTGCACGATGAATTCCTGCGAGATCACGACCCCGGCGGTTTCCAGCGTCCGTTCGGATCGAGCCGGGTTGAGGTTGGTTCCGCAGGAGGGACAGAAGGGGGAATCGGGTCGAATGGGTACATGGCAATTGGGGCAGGTTTCGGATGTGTCAACCCTGGTCTGCTCCGGCGCTGCCACGGCGCTTTTAACTTCCCCCGGGCGTGCTTCCTGGTAGAGCGTCGGGACCTTTGCCGCCTCCGCCATCTGGAAGGTCAGCGTGACCGCCTGGCGCGGGTCCTTGCCCAGTTTCAACTGCATGCCGTCCTTGAGGAGGATCTTCTGGATGCGGTTCCCCTCCAGGCGTGTGCCGTTGCGGCTGTCCAGGTCGGTGCAGGTCCAGCCCTCGGCGGTCCGTTCGAGGACGGCGTGGTTGCGTGAGACCACCTGCTGGTCGATCAGGATGTCGTTGCCCGGTGTCCGACCGATGGTGTAGCGATCCCGCTCGAGCTTGACCGTACGGGAGGGCTGTCCGGGGACCGAGATGGTGAGAGTGGTCATGAGCGATTTCTCCAGGAAAATGCTTTGCCCGACCTGACCTAAAAGCAGTGCATTCCCAATGTTAGTCCGAGAGGCTGAATATGGGAAGGTTTGCCGCGGAGGGGTTTTGCGAGGGCAGCTCGCGTGGAAATGAAAGCCCGGTGAATTTGGAGTCGGTGTTCAGGTTGGAGGGCGTGCCTCGCTCGGCGAGGAGGCGGGGACAGAAACGAGTCTGAAACGAATTTCGCGTAAGCAAGCCGGGAGATTTAATAGATTATGCGCAGGTGGTCATAAGATGCGAATAGTTCTTCGAAAGTTGTTTCCACGGTATATTTGTTGTATGGGGATCGTCCGCGAGCAGAAGTTGCATTCCAGGTCATTTGGCGCACCTGGGGAGGCGTGAGAGAGTATGGACGCTGCTCAGCGCCCCCACCTCGCGCCTGATCAAAACTGTAAAGTTTTTTGGAAATCTTTAGGTTCGCGATCCGTCTTGGATGGGTAATTGTTATCAAAACGAATGAAGGAGAATCATGAGCGACTCGCGACCATCGCGAACCATGATTTTTATGTCGAATGATTGGCAGGATTATAAGCCACCGCGCCCAGTTCAGAGGCACGATCATAGATCCCTCCTTATCGATCCAAGTGGCGTTGTTCGACGAACCGACAAACGCCTAGATGCGAGCGAGCTTTGGAGACCCATTCCCTGCGGGAACTTGCGACGGATATTTATTCGGCGGGATCAGAAACTCTCCCGGAACGAAAGCAGACCCGGGAGAGGCAGCCCATCAAAGGAGTTGATCCAGCAGATCCACCATTTGCTTGTCCCCTCCAGCGGGCGGTACCCAATCGACCTGTACCACTTCGACCTGCTGTTCCTGCAAACTCTCTGCAAACTTCTTCAATCCCAGGTTGATGACAACCAGGGGTTCCTGTAATAATTTGTCGATGTTCGATTGCATGTGGACCTCAGGTCACTTCAAGAACTCAAGGCAGAAGGAGGCGGCACCGCGTTGCTCTTGAAGACGATGACGCCCGCCGATCTTAACAATTTGACCTGCATGTCCAGGTCCTGCGGATCAGCCTCCGTCCCACAGATGGAGGCCACCACGGTCAGGTTTCCGCCCGCCTTTTTCGCGTTCTGTTTCGCGGCAAGGATCGCGTCGAGCAATTCTCCCACCGGATCCATGGAGGCGTTATAACCGAGGATGAAATCAAGGAGCAGGATGGCGGTTCCCGGGTCGCGTGATTCAGCCAGGATGCGCTGCTTGCGCAGGGTCCCGTCGATCATCGGGTGCGGTCTGCCGCGTGTGAACTCATCGGCGCCCATGTCCACAAAGGTGTGTTCCAGGCTTTGATCCGAATCTGCCAGTTTATGTTTCGGGTCAAGCGGAGCATTGGAATACACGTTGATCCCGGCCTGCCGGAATATTTGCTGGGATTGATAGCAGAACGTGCCGCCGGCAAACAACCCGCGCACATATTTTTGAGCGGGACCCCAGGTTACTTTTTCCGAGACGATCAGCTTCACTTCATCCGGTGTGGAGAGGCTCTGCTCTGAAGACGAGGATGCGCCTGCCAGTTGGATGGCGAGGCGGACCGCCGCATCGATCGTGGAGGCGCGTTGAACATGGCGCTTTCCTTCAGACGAGTCCTGCCGCGTACCAAGGAAGCACCCGATCACAGGCTTGGTGCAGCTCTCAAAGCGATCAAGGAGTCGCGCAAGCGTCTTCGCGCCCGGCGGCTTGGAGATGACGGTGATGATCTTCGTTCCCGGGTCGGATTCCAGGGCGTCCAGGGCGGCAAATGTCGTCAGTCCACCGACCTGGTCGGATGGGTCGTGCCCGCCCGTACCGATGGCGTGGGAAATGCCCAAACCGGCGTTATGTATCTGACTGGTGAACTCCTGCAAACCCGTCCCGGCCGCGCCAATGACCCCGATGGCGCCCCTGCGGACCACATTGGCGAACCCGATGCCAGTGCCCCCGATGATGCTCGTGCCGCAATCCGGTCCCATGACGAGCAGGTGTTTCCCGGCGGCGAATTGTTTCAAAGCCAGTTCTTCCTCGATCGACACATTATCGCTGAAGATGAAGACATTCAAACCGGCTTCAAGTGCCTGGCGCGCTTCACGCGCCGCATATTCACCGGGAACGGAAATGACCGCGAGACCGGCATTCGGCTTGAGAGCCAGCCCTTCCTGCAGGGAATGTGGATTGGAGGTCGAGGCAGCCTGCACACCTCCCAGCAGGTATTCATCCAGTTTCCCCGAGGACTTCACTGACGAGTCTGGGTTAAATCGGCGATGACCGCCACGATCAGGTCGCTGGGCAGGGCGGAGTCGATCTGTGGGTCGTGGATGCCAATGTCTGCGAGCAGACCCTTGTTGGCCTCGCTGCCCATGAGCACCGCGTTCTGCTGGACGCCCTTTTCATCGGAGATGCGCTTGCTGATCCCCATCAGGAAGACGGAGTCGAAATACTGGTTCCTTCGAATGACAA
>CAWGMC010000020.1:0-16686 GCA_963823545.1 uncultured Chloroflexia bacterium
AATACCAGGAGACCCCGGAGGTTTCGGGTTCCTTCAGGGTCTTTTCCCGTCACGGTTCGTAGTATTGAATGATCAACGTCGGTCTCGCCGCGACCGTGGCGTGATCACCACTGAAGAACTTCATGTAGTCCGCCGCCATGTCGTCGTTGTCACCGGTCACGAAGCGCAGGCGGAACTGCGTCGTGCCGTCAGGCTGACATACGGGTACCCCAGGCTGTTCATCACGACAACGTACCAGTTGTTGACCGGCGTCGTGCGGAAGGTCGCCGCATTCACCCTGCCCGCCGTGGCCTGGAAATCGGATGCCCCCAACCCCACGCCCGTGCCGAAGTACGGCTTGCGGATGTCCATCTTCAACCCGCCCAGAATGGTGAAGGGATCGGTCCCCACCACTCCCTGCTTGCGGATCTTGAGCATGACCCGTGTGAGGACGGCATTATTCGGAAGGCTGGAGGTATCAAAGGACAGGATGGCGCGTTATTGCTTGTCCCCCGCTCCATCGCCCAGGTTAAAGGTGGTGGCGGTGGAATTGAGCGTTGCGCCGGCACTGGTGTCCTCGCCGCTTTCCAGCACCCAGCCATCCTGGGCGCCGGTGGAGCGCAGGGTCATGCTCAGGATCACGGGCATCCCGATCCCGCTCAAAGATATGCCATCCGGCGAGGTGGGCGCGGTCTGGAGGGGATGGAGACGCTGCCGGTCTTCGCCCCGACCGAGGTCGGGCTGAAGGTCACCCCGATGGTGCAGGTTGCCTGGGGGATGAGCGTCTGCCCGTCGCAGGGATTGGTGCTCAGGTCAAACTCACCGCTGACGGAGAGCGTGCCAAGCACCAGGTCCGCGTACCCGCTGTTCGTGATGACGACCGTCTGCTCGGCGCTGGTGGAGCCGACCAGCTGGTTGCCGAATGCCAGGTTAAGGGAGGACGGGCTACTTCCGGCACCTCATGGTCGGCGTTCAATGCCCATTTCATATACCAGCCATTTTCCCATGTAATCCAACCGGCATCATAGTAACGGATGGCGGAATAGGTAAAGATCCCTGTGGGAGCTGTGAGAGACTTTACCCATAGGATACCGGGAGAACCTAGTGGAAGCACCAGCCAATAAGTGGTGCCGGCTGCCATTTTATACGGCGTATCCAGGGTGAAGGTGTACTGGAGGTTAAAGTTGTAGTTGCTTGGCGGAACCGTGATGGAGTTGAATGTGGCAACGGCACTTCCGGGACTCCCCGCATTGTCCGAGTATAACCAGGCAGAGATGGTGACGTCACTTGATTGGGAATTGTACATTTTTACATCCGCCGAGGTTGCCCAATAGATATTGGCGGCAGCCGTGGTGAAACTCACAGCCATGTACTCCCCAATCCATAGAGCACTGGCATCCATGGTGGATACGTTTGAAATGACAGCGACCGGTGCAGCGCTTGCCTGCCCCGGGGGGATTTCCGAACCCGACCACCAGCACGACCGCGGTCAGGAACAAGAGCAAATTGCGGATCGAGATGCGTTTCATATTTTTTCTCCTTTTGGAAAACAGTACAGACTGTGACACAGGTCATACGTTTTTAATCGAGGAAGAGACCCTGAAGGTTTTTGAAACCTTCAGGGTCTTTACTCCGTCAAGGTACGTAGTATCGAATGATCAGCGTCGGTCTCGCCGCGGCAGTGGCGTGATCACCACTGATGAACTTCATGTAGTCCGCCGCCATGTCATCGTTGTCATCCGTCACGAAGCGCAGGCGGAACTGCGTCGTGCCGGTCAGGTTGACATAGGGATACCCCAGGCTGTTCATCACCGCAATGTACCAGTTGTTGACCGGCGTCGTGCGGAAGGTCGCCGCATTCGCCCTGCCCGCCGCGGCCTGGAAATCGGATGCCACCAACCCCAGGCTGGTGCCAAAGTACGGTTTGCGGATGTCCAGCTTCAGCGCCCCCAGGATGGTGAAGGGATCCGTCCCCACCACTCCCTGCTTGCGGATCTTGAGCATGACCCGCGTGAGGACGGCATTATTCGGAAGGCTGGAGGTATCAAAGGACAGGATGGCGCGATATTGCTTGTCCCCCGCCCCATCGCCCAGGTTAAAGGTGGTGGCGGTGGAATTGAGCGTGCCGCCGGCAGTGGTGTTCTCGCCGGATTCCAGGATGTACCCATCGTTGACGCCAACAGAATAGGATGGTCAGGCTGCTCTTCTTCAGTTCATAGGCACCGATGTCGCAGTGCGTCCCGTAGGTGCGTGCCGCGCCGCGCTGGTCGAGATCGCTGACCGGAGCCGCGGCGCAGGTCGCGTCGTCGCCCTTGTCGATGGCAGGCGAACCGGGCAGCAAGCGCAAAGGTCTGGGTGGTGCCGCCGTTATTTGCCAGGGGACCGAGCATGGGGTCCGCGGTGGAGACGGGCGTGCCGCATTGATAGCCGCTTTCGATCAGGTTATTGATGGCAGGTGGCGATCCCTGCAGTGCTATGACAATCCACGCCCGCTGGTCGAATTCGCCAGGATGGAATTCTTGAGATGCAGGATGCCGCCCATGCCATTATGGATCCCGCCGCCTGCGAGGTCGCGCCGTTGCCGGAGAAAGTGCTGTTCACCACGGTCAGCGTACCGCCGCCATAATTCTCAATGCCTCCGCCGTCACCATCTGCAGTATTCCCGGTGAAGGTGCTGTTCGAGACGGTCATCGTATTCGTTGCCGAATTCTGATTCCCCCAGATGGCGCCTCCATCCACGGGTGGCATGGTTGCCGGAGAAGGTGCTGTTCGTAACGGTCAGGGTGCCATCAATGGAGGCGATCGCGGCTCCATATTCCGTCACGTGAATTGTTCAGGAACGTGCTGCCCGATACATTCAGCGTGGCAGCGCTGTCATTATGGATGGCTCCACCAAAGGTCGCCTGGTTCCCGGAGAAAGTGCAGTTCGTCACCGTCAGGGTGCCGTAATTCGAGATGCCGCCGCCGGGAGTGAATCGCCGGCACTTTTCCATTGATAATGCTCAATTCGTTGAGCGTGACACTGATCCCCGCGTCGATCCGCAACACCTTGTACAGATTATCCCCGCTGATGGTGACCGTCTGGTCGCTGCCATCGATGGTCAGGTCACCGGAAATGATCGGGCAGGGGTGAAGCAGCGTGATCGTCCCGCTCACCGTAAAGCTGATCGTGTCCGCCCCGCCGCTTGCATTTGCATCCGTGATCGCCTTGCGCAGCGAGCCGGCTGAGCCGTCATCCAGGAGATTGGTCACCGTGAAGGTGGCTGCCCGCGCCTCCTGCGCAGAAACTCCCAAAAGCGAGAGGCTGATGACCAGGGCGAGGATGAGCCGCAACGTGCTTTGAAGAAGTTTGGTGTGCATGAATGTCTCCGTGGGAAATAGGGTGATAAAAAAACAGCTTTACTGCCAGCCTGCTGACAATAAAGCCGTATGGGAACGGAAGATTTGTTCTGAAAAGGATAATACAGTATATGAAATATAGCACACGACGTATGTCCCGATAATGAACCATTATAAATGTTGTTCGTTCCACCCTTGACAAACTAGAACACATGTGCTAAATTATAGCCACCTCCCTCAAACCGCCAACCTACCTGGCGGTTGGGAGGTATTTTTATTCCAGGAAGGTCGAACACCGGGAGGCTGACCAATGACCGACACACTTACCACCCTCATTTCCAAGATACAAGCCACTCTCGGCGACGATGGCACCATATTCACCACCGCCCACGCCACCGCAGCCCTGCGCCTCGCCCTGGACGACTGGAACGAGCGCGCGCCCATCTTTGCCGCGGCGACCGTGGACGTGGTTGCGGAGCAGAAAGAATATGAAGTCACCACCCAGGACGCGGAAGCAGTCGATATTATTGACGTATTGCTCAAAGGCACGGACACGCGGAGGAAAATCACATTTCGCTTGCCTTCGATAAGTACACAGAGGACGCCCGGTTATTCATCCGCCTGCAGACCGCCCAGGCATCAGCCACGGATCACCTCATCATTCGCTACACCAAAAACCACACCATCAACGGTCTTGACAGTGAAACAGAGAGCACCCTCCCCGCCAATGATGACCCTTCACTGGTCATCGGCGGCGCGTATTATTGCCTGGTGCTTCGTGCCGCGGCCCGCATCGAGACGATCAACCTCCAGAAAGACGTATCAGATAACTACAAGGCACTTGCGGCCATTCTAAAAGCCAAGTGGGAGAGCCGGCTTGAAGAAAGCCGCAGCCATGCCGCCCCCCCGGTCCCATTCCCAATACCCATTCGGCTGGAATGACGAATGGACGGATGGAACTAAATCGGTAGAGACGTTCATGCAACGTCTCTACGTCTCTAAAATCTAAATCCTCATGCCCCGCACACTCCCCGCCCTCCTCACCTCCGCCCTCGATAGCGGATCCTTCACCGCCTACATTGCCATCGGTCGGCGCAACTATGACGCCGTTCCTCCCACCGCGCTTGAGGCTACACCACTCTCATCACCAACATCCTGTATTACAAGTACGATGGGCTGGAGCTGACTGTCAAATATGCATCCGCCAATCTCCCCGTCGATGATGGGTTGATCGTGGGAAACAAATATTATCTCGAGCGCGGGGTGTTGATCGGAGGCACGCCCAGCACCATCAAGACCGCCTCCCTCCGCTTCGATGACTACTCCATCAATCGCCAGATAGTGACTGCCTTGTTTTCCTTGTTCAGCCCGGATGCGAAGCCGGCTGCCATCGATGGCTATGATACATACACCAATGTCCTGACCGCGCTCAATCCCAATGCAGACATTCTCGGCACGGTCGATTTCCTTGCCACACCCGAGAACGCAGACCATTGGGGATATAAATTCTATCCATCCGGAAAGCAGGTCATTCCAAAATCATACATGAACTCTGCTTTCCCATTTCAGGCAGAAGTACTTAATCCAGGTCGTCGATAATTCCGACGACACGAACGAAGATGAAATCCAGTATTACCATCTTCGTTCCCCCATCGATGCGTTCTATTGGAAACTTCGCAGCACGGAGGCACTCAAGATCTATGACTTCGCCTACTCGCCCACGCTCGACTTGCTCGTCGCGGTGGGGATCAATGCCGCGAATGTCGCAGCCACGCAGACCAGTAATGACCAGGGCATCATCTGGAACCCATCCACATACGCCGGCATTCCATTCCGCCCCCATGGGGTCTGTTGGTCTGCAGAGTTGGCTCTTTTCGTCATGGTGGGAACCAATGCAACAGGCACACAGGCAGCAGCCACTTCCCCGGATGGCACGAACTGGACCGCACGCACTTCCCCGGACGGTCTCAATGCAGTGATCTGGATTGCAGCCCTATCCAAATTCGTGGCAGTCGGAACACAAGTGCGCCACCAGTCCAGATGGCATCACCTGGACAGAGCGCACCATGCCATTCGCCGGCACCCTCGAGGGACTGGTCTATGCCGATACCCTCGGGCTGATCGTGGCCATCCGGTTACTTTGCCAGTGCGGATACCTGTGCTGCCACCAGCGCAGACGGCATCACCTGGACACCCAGGACAACTCCCGAACGCGTGTTCTACAGAGGGTCTGACATGGAGCTCAGAGCTCGCGCTGCTTGTGGCAGTCTCGGAGAGCGGCACCAAGCGGGTTATGACCTCTCCAGATGGCATCACCTGGACAGGGCGCACGCATGCCGGCACTGCGACCTATGAAACGGTCGCCTGGTCTCCATCACAGCAATTCTTTTACGCCGCGGCTTACGAGGGCGACCTGATGTATTCCACAGATGGGCTGACCTGGGTCGCGGAGACCCAGCCCGCGGAGAGCATCTGGGAAAAGCTGGTCTGGATCGAGGATCTGTACATTTACTGCCTCGGCGCGGTCGGAGGGACTTCGACCTATAACATCGTCACTTCCATTTCCGGCATCGTCCCATCCAACACCATCAAGCAGGGTGATGTAACCCTGCTCAAGAACGGATCTATTCAAGCCTTCCTTTGGCGGGATGAGCTCGAGATGCATCCATCTGACAGGCGAGGACAGCAGCATCGTTCACAACCTCGGATATCTCGAGAGCACAGACAGCCCGCCCGCGTCCTTGCTCAATGCAGACCGCGGCAAGGTCACGGTCGGGATACATCTCAAGTACAAGAGCGGAGACGTGATCAGGCTCAAGATCAAGGAGGGACAGACCGCTACTTACCACGCAAAAGTGACGGAGATCCTGGACCCGGCTGCAGATATCGGCTGGCGCTGCGAGATCGAGCTGATAGAGCGCTTCAATAACACCAATGCAGGAGCACTGCCAGGCACCATCGAACGGATTGCCGCGTACACTCCACTGGTGACCACCAATTTCAACGGGATGCTGGATAGTCGGTCAACAATCTCCAGGCATTCGCGGATCGGGTGGATGATGTTGGCGCGGGTCTGGTCAATGGCTGGGTCTCGGTCACAGAGCAGTGGACACGCACCGGCAATTTCACTTCACCATCCCCACTGACTACACAACCAAATACGGAAGCGGCGTGCGGGTGCGCTGGACAGATGGCGCCACGCGCAAGTACGGGGTAGTGGTTTCATCCGCTTACGTTGCCGGCACAGGGCTGACGACCGTCACACTCGCAACAAACACAGACTACGCCATCGTTGCGACTACGATCGTAGGCAGGTACATCACCCGGGCGGAGAACCCGGAGGGTTATCCCCATTGGTTCAATTACACGCCCACTTATAGCGCCAGTGGATCCATGACCTACACATCGGTCACCACATCTTACGCCAAGTTCAACATCATCGGCAAGTCTGTGCATGTCGTTCTTCTTGCCACAGGTACGACCGGTGGGACAGCCGATATTGCACTACGCGCCACTCCCCCGGTACCCTTCGATGGACAGGTCTCCCCATCACAGCAGCCACCCGCGACGCCACCACAGGCGGAGCATATGTCAGCACAGGTTCGATCAATGCCAATGGGTTGAATGTCTTCAAGTTCGATGGTTCCAATTATGGTCTCGCAGCCGGTATGTATATGTCCGGCATTATGTCATGGCTGATCCCAATCATGGCGCGGTTTCGACCCGCCCCATCATTCGTAGAGACGGAGCATGCTCCGTCTCCCACCATCCGTAGAGACGTATCATGATACGTCTCTCACAACCAAAAAGGAGAAAAGACAATGGCAACACTGACCTATATCTTCGGCAACATCGAGTATCGCATCGAGGACAGCAATACCCCAAGCGCGATCATGACCATCACCTGGGGAACGAACAATCCAGGCAAGAGACTTTGGGCGCGCTTCGAGTTCCAACACAACGGAACCAGCGAGGTGACCACCAACGAGTCCCACGCTTCTTCAATGCCTGGACCATTGCAGAGGCCCAGCGACGCTTCGCGCGCATCATCCAGCAGGGAGCAGGAGCCAGCGCTTTCAAGATCCTCCAGGCGCACTTCGATGCCCGCAAGCTGTACCAGGGGATCCGAAACTCATAAATCCTTCGCTCCACGTCCGCCAAAGTATATTCCCCCCATCCACCCCACAAAACAACATCCCGCAGGTTGTCATGCCTGCGGGATGCTTTATGCAGATCAACAGGATGGCTTACTTGATCTTGACCTTGCTCATCGGGATGCCGAGCGCAGCTGCCACCCCCCTGCCGTATGCCGGGTCTGCCTTATAGCAGTTGCCGATGTGGCGGATCTTGATGAATTGCGGGGCATCGCCCATGGCGCGGGCGGTGTTCTCAAAGAGCACCTGCTGCTGGGGCTTCTTCATCAGCCGGAACAGTTTTCCAGGCTGGGTGTAGTAATCGTCATCGTCCTCGCGGAAGTCCCAGATGTCCGCCCCGCCGAAAAGCTCCAGGGGAGGGTCCTTGTATTCGGGCTGCGCCTGCCACTCGCCAAAGCTGTTCGGTTCGTAACCGAGGGTGGCGCCGTGGTTGCCGTCCACGCGCATCTGCCCGTCGCGGTGGGAGGCATGCACCGGGCATCCGCTCTGGGGGCTGTTGACCGGGATCTGGTGGTGGTTGACGCCCAGGCGGTAGCGCTGTGCATCCCCATAGGAGAACAGGCGTCCCTGCAGCATCTTGTCCGGCGAGAAGCTGATGCCGGGCACGACTGCCGCGGGGTTGAAGGCTGCCTGCTCCACATCCTGGAAGTAGTTCTCCGGGTTGCGGTTCAGTTCGAGCACGCCCACTTCCATCAGCGGGTAATCCTTGTGATACCAGACCTTGGTCAGGTCAAAGGGATTGTAGGGCATCTTCCTCGCCTGCTCCTCGGTCATCACCTGGATGTACATCTTCCAGCGTGGGAATTTGCCCTTCTCGATACTGGTGAACAGGTCGCGCTGGTTGCTCTCGCGGTCCTTGGCAATGATCGCTTCTGCTTCCTGGTCGGTGAGATTCTTGATGCCCTGCTGGGTGCGCAGGTGGAACTTGACCCAGACGCGCTGGTTCTTCGCGTTGATCATGCTGAAAGTGTGGCAGCCGAAACCGTGCATGTGGCGGAAGGAAAGCGGGATGCCGCGCTCGCTCATGGTGATGGTGACCTGGTGCAGTGCCTCCGGCAGGGAGGTCCAGAAATCCCAGTTGTTCATGGCGGAGCGCAGGTTGGTCTGCGGGTCGCGCTTGACGGCGCGGTTCAGACTGGGGAAATTGTGCGGGTCGCGCAGGAAGAAGACCGGGGTGTTGTTGCCCACCAGGTCCCAGTTCCCCTCCTCGGTGTAGAACTTCATGGCGAAGCCGCGGATATCGCGTTCCGCATCCGCCGCGCCGCGTTCCCCCGCCACGGTCGAGAAGCGCATGAAGAGCGGCGTCTTCTTGCCGACCTTGGAGAAGATCTTCGCCTTCGTGTACCTGGTGATATTTTTTGTGACCGTGAACGTGCCGAAGGCGCCCGAGCCCTTGGCGTGCATGCGGCGCTCGGGGATCACCTCGCGGTCGAAGTGCGCCAGCTTTTCCAGGTACCAGACATCCTGCAAAAGCATGGGACCGCGCGGTCCGGCGGTCATGGCGTTCTGGCTATCCGGCACAGGGGCGCCGGCGGCGGTGGTCAGTTTCTTGTTCTTTGGCATGGGTTGCTCCTTTTCAAATGATAAGTGAGAGGATGGATGGGATGTTATGACTGATAAAGATCGGGATGTTTTCCGTTTCAGTCTCCTTTCAGGAATTGTTATCTCCGGATGATCATTCTCCAATGCGGGGTAAAAAAGGGGTCTCACCCGCTCTGCTTGCAGTCGGCGCAAAGACCATAGAACGTCACCTGGGGACGGATGATCCTGAAATCCTGACGCCCGTTCCAGGTTCCGGATGGCGGAGGCATCGAGTTCAAGAGCCGCATCCATGATGCGATTGCATTTCGTGCATACCAGGTGGGGATGCGGATGCGGCATGTTGCCGTCGTAGTGGCTGTCATCCCGCAGGTCGATCTCCAGCACCTGGTTCATCTCCTTGAGCAGTGCCAGGGTCTTGTAGACAGTGGCTTAACTCATGGTCGGGAACCGGAGTTTGATCCGGTCATATAACTGGGCTGCACTGGGATGCCCCTCACTGACCGCGATCAGCCGCACCAATTCCACCCGCTGGGGAGTCAGGCGGAAATCGCGCTCCTTCAGCGCAGTGATCAACTCATTGAATCGGACTTTGGGATCGGTCATGGTATTGGAGAATGTTTCCTAATAAATAATGATTATCCATATTATAACCGGGATCATGGTTATTGGGAAGTCCGAGGCATACGCGATCATCCCCGCGAACCATCAGGAATGATCAAACCATGCCCCAAAGTTGACTTGACAAATCGAGATTAAAATCTATAATGATTACAATCTTATAGTTTCTACAAAATCTACATGCCCAAACTCGAATCCTTTACCACCGCCCTTAAAAAAGCCGGTCTGCGTCTGACCCCTCAGCGCATCGCCATCTGCAGGCTCCTGAGCGGATCCGGGAACACCCCACAGCCGCCCGCATCCACCAGGCGCTCCAGGCGGAGTACCCCTCGCTTTCGCTGATGACCGTCTATAACACCCTCAACACCCTGGTCGACCTGGGCGTGGTCAACGCGCTGGGTCACGCCGGGGATGGCAACATCCACTACGACGGCGACACCTCCCCGCACATCAACCTCGCCTGCGTCTCCTGCCACCGCATCGTGGATATCCCCCACCCCAGGCTCGCCGACCTGGACGCGGAGGTCAGCGCCACTACAGGTTACAAACTGCTCGGCGCCCGCCTGATGTATTACGGTCTCTGCCCAAAATGCCAGGGATCCACCATCCATTGATTCAAATTCATTTTCCGGGTGATCACGTTATAAGCAGACCGGCTCATTTTCATGAGCCGGTTTTTTTGTTGATGCTGTTGGAAAGGCTAGGGAACCGCGTACTTGATGATCAACACCGGTCGCAACCTGAGGGCGGCATTCCCGCTCAGGAAGGTCGCATAATCCGCCTGCAGGTCATTGTCATCACCCAATGCGAAACGCAGGCGGAACTGCGTGGTCCCCCTGGGATTGATGAAGGAGAACGCACCCGGGGCAAGCGGCGCGCTGTACCAGCCCCAATTCGGCACCGCCCGGAAGATGCCTGCCCGGTTCAGTCCCGCCACGGACTGGAAGTCCGCCGCCTCCAACCCGCCAAAACCGCCGAAGAACGGCTGGCGGATGTCCGCGATCAGGGGTTTGTAAGTCACAAAGGGATTCCCATGCGCCAGTGACAAGACCCTGATCTTCAGGAGCGCGGATATCACCACGGCATTATCCGGCAGGCTGCCTGTGTTGAACGACAGGACCGCGCGGTACTGCTGGTTGTGGATCAAATCTCCGAGCATGAACATCACCTGGGTGGAATTAACAAATCCTCCCGTTCCGCTCGTCTCCTTGGATTCCGGATCCAGCCGTCCTGCGCCGCGATGGAGGTGAAGGATCGATAATGAAGATCCACATCGCTGAATTGGAACACATAGGCGGAACCCGCGTCCACCGCCCCGACCGGATTTTCCATCCAGGCGCCGATCACAATTCCCGTTCCGCCGATCGCGGCTGATACGCCGAACTCATCCGCCGCCTGCCGGTCCGCGGCGGTGATCGAGTAGGTCTCGGTCATGTCCTGCCAGCCAGTGTCCGGTTTGTCGAAGATGTAGGCAACCCCTGGGTCGGTAAGCCCGCCCGCATCCTGCAGGCAGGAACCCACCACGATCACATCCCCCAGTATCGCAACGGATATGCCAAAGCCTTTCCAGGCGTTCAATTCCTTGTTGGCGGAGGTCAGGACGCGGTCTCATATAACTGCCCTGCCCAGCCCCCAACGGGTTTTTCAAAGACGAATGCCGCCCCGGCATCGATGTTCCCATCCGGGTTATCCCCGTCCGCCCCGACCACGATCACATCCCCGCTGATGCCGATCCGCCCGCCGAAGCGGTCGCTCACCGCCGGAGCCAAATCGAGCAGCTTGGCGCTCTCGGTCATCGTGACCCAGCCGCTCACGGGCTTAACGAACACGTAGGCGGAACCAGCCACGTACAGGTCCCCGGGATCGGAATATTTTGAACCGACCGCGATCACATCCCCATCGATATCAACGGAGTACCCGAACCAGTCGCCCGACAGACCGTCGGAGGCATACAGGCGCGCATCCTCCGAGGCGCCCGACCAGCCCGTTCCGGGGTTGAGGTACAGGTACACCACGCCCGCCCAGGCTTCCGCGCCGACATCCACATCCAGCACGCCGACCGCGATCACACCCCCGTCGATGGCGACGGAGAAGCCGAAGTCGTCCTCCTCCTCGTTATCGGAGGCGAACAATTTTCCTGTCTCGGTGAGCGTCCCCACCCAGCCGCCCGCAGGTTTGGTGAAGTAATACGCCGCCCCTGCGTTGCTGATCCCTCCGGGATTCACGGTGGGGGCGCCAACCACGATGGTGTCGCCATCCATTGCCACCGCCCGCCCGAACCCGTCCCCGGTGCGCCTGTCCGAGGCGGTCAACACCGCGGTCTGCACCATGTCGAACCATCCGCCTGCCCCCCGGACGTATACATCGACCGCGCCCACGTCCACCACCCCGTCCACGTCCGCTTCGGGCACGCCGACCGCGATGACGTTCCCGTCCATCGCCACCCAGGTGCCGAAGTGGGCTCCGCTCCCCGCGCCCTCCACGGTCAACTTTGCGCTCTGAGCATACAGGTCCGCCAGCCCCGATCCCTGCCCTCCCCGCGGCAGGCAGGTTCACAAATGACGCGACGACCAGCGCCATCGCTGCGAGGAAAAGTGAGATCCTCCTTGATTCATGTGTACCTCCTTCCCAATGGTTCCGAATGAAAAGGTCGACCCCCGTGTTTCTGACAAATCAAGACAAATTCATTATACAACCGATTTCCGTCGCCGGATTAATCGCAATTCAAAGTGCCCAGGAAACACGGCATCTGGTCGATCAGGATGCCCGCCCACAAGCCTGCCAGCAGCACCATCGCCGCCAGGCTGACCAGCAGGCTGAGGGGTTTTTCCAATAAATTCCCCCCAGCCCCTGCCTTCTGAATAAGAGGCGACAGGATCAGGAAGAAGCCCAGCGGCAAGAGGAACAGGAGGATGAACAACGGGATGGGAAAAGCCTCGTTGGTACCGCGCCGGTTGACCAGTTCCATGAGCATGAACGGAAGCACCAGGATGAGACTGAGAACAGCCGGGAGTTTGACCTCGATAGAGTGGTTTTCATTTAATATACCTTTGAGCAATCGCTGATCGGTGAGGATATCTCAGCCTCAATCCTCATATCCCTGCGGGTTCTCCTGCCCGGCGAAGATGGCTCTGAAATCGATGAGCCATTCAGCAAAGGAGGCAGGCTCAAACTCGTCAAAACTGCCTGGGCGGGGAAGTGCAATGTTGAGACAGTGCATCGCCATGCGCACCTGCATGCGTTCCTTAAATTCCGGGTCACCGCCATAACCCGCCTTGTCCAGGAATTCCGGGCGCAACTCAGGAGGGTAATACCACCACAGCGTCGCGCCGATGTCCAGCGCCGGGTCATCCCACGACATGGAATCGAGGTCGACCAGGTACAGCGACCCGTCCTCTGCCAGCAGCCAGTTGGCATTGCAGATGTCATTGTGCGAGGCGACCAGACCCGAGCCCTTGAAATCCATCACCTGCCCTTGAAGAGAATCGAGGCTCCGTCCACAAAGCCCGCCACCTCCGGCACCTGCGAACGGTGGAGTTCCCATCTTCCACGGATGTCCGCCAGCACATCCGATCCCGCCGCACTATAAAATCAGATCGAACCTCGGGGAGAAGTTGTTTCACTTCGGGGCTGTGATGCAAGCGGCGGATTGTGGAGGCAAACTGCTCAAGATGGAGTCGGTAGTCGCTCCGCGCAGGTCTTTTCCCGGGAATATGGGGTTGAACAATGATGGAGGTGCCATCCGCCAGCGCACCTGCCGCCAGCACAGGCAGGGTGATTCCAGGCGCTGCCACCGCCTGGTACCTGCCCGCCTGCACGCCCAGCTTCACAAATAAATCCCGCTCATCGCAGCGCGCAAAATAGGTCTCATTCCCGGTGCCGATCGGGAGCGTCAATTCCCAGGGTCCGTCTCTGAATTTTTCCTTAAGGAAAAGCCGGACCCCCTCCTTGTGTCCCTGCCTGTCCTGCATCCCTACTCCGGCTTGTCGTACTCGAACAGCGCAAGATCTCCGCCGCCAACCCCACGGTCTGCTTGCCCTGGTCGATGAAATACAGTACGCGCTCCGGCACGGGCGCAGTTCCATCCCTGGCTTCCTTGGTGATGTGCCAGAGATTCTGCGTAAAGCTCCACTTGTTCAACGCGGCATCTCATCCAGGCGCTCCGCCCCAATTCTGTCGGCGTACCAGCGCAGGTCCTTGACGATGGAATACAACCGCCCCGCCTCATACTCCCCGGGTTTATCGAGCGAGATCAAATTCTTGTAGGAGGTTTCCAGCAATTCGAGCATGGCATCCACCTCCGGGCGCGGTTCCGGTTCCACCACCTGTGTGATCCTGCCCACGATGGCTTCCGCATCCACCCAGCCGTTCTCGCCTCCCAGGCTGTTGACGATCAGGTAGCGCCCATCCTTGATCTCCCCCACCAGGTGGAAGATGTAACTTTGATGCCATTTCACCAGCACCTTGTCCCCAACCTGTATCTCAGCCGGGTCGGTGATCGGCGACATGGTCAGGATCTGCCCGTGCTGGATGGCTTTGCGCATCGAGGCGCGGTTGCCGCCGTCCGGCACGGTCCAGGTGTACGAACGCCCTTCCTTGAGCGCCTCGAGCAGCGGATCTTTTTTTGTTTTCGACATGGAGATCTCCGTGAATAAAAACTACCAAATGCCGGGAACAAGCGATACCTGGTTCACGACGCAAACCCCTCCGGCATGCGCGCCCCGTCTTCGGGGCTGCTGAAGCGCAGGATGTCCTCCGCCCGCGACGGATACGCGCGATCAGGTCTCACGCCTGCCGCCTTCAAAGATGTCACCTGTGAATCCGGGCGCCACCGTGCAGCCATACAGCGAATACCGTCCCCCCTCCAGCATGCCTCCCGCCTGCCAGACCCCCGCCGGCACGACGAACTGCACCTGCTGACCCTGCAGCGGATCACTTCCCATGACCACATCCCGGCTGGATCCATCCGGGTACAGCAGGATCAAGCGCAGCGGATCGCCCGCATAAAAATGCCAGACCTCATCCGCCGTCAAGCGGTGGAAGGTGGAGAGCTGCGCGGCGCATCGCAGTACAACCCGAGCATGGCGGTCCCGTATCCCCCTGCGGAACGGTAGGTCTCCACGTACAGGGTGCCCTCCACGGGCAGCGGCTTGAAACCGAAATGATCGATCAGGGCTTTGACTTCGGGCAGCATGGGATTCCTTTCATTTTGACCCGAAAGGTTTGCTCAACCACTCCGGTACATTCCAATCACGGAAACCATTAGGGTCTCTAACTTCGGCAAACATCGTTCCTTCTCATTCACCAGACCCTAAAGGTTTTCCCATCCAACGTGGCATCCATTCAAAACGGAAACCTTTAGGGTCTTTATTCCAAAGTCCAATAATTATCATCTGAAAACCCACTGCTTTCTTCGTCAGTGATCAGGTGTTTATGGATTTCAAGATACTGCTCTTTCCTCCCATCTGATCCAGCACATGATAGCGTTTTAGTTTCGTTGGGCTTTCTGCAATGATTATTCCATAGGAAGACCATTTCCAATCACGGAAATCCTCCACATACTTGTGCTTTTGGGGGTTCTGGTGAATGTAGGCAATTACGTTAAAAACTGGCGGTTGTTGGTAATGGGGACACGCCCAAAAGGATGCTGAAACAGGCTCCCGGTTCGTCCCTGGGCTTTGTTGATGGCTTTTGCATAGGCATTAGAAATTGGAAAACTGTCGGCTGGGATAATCAGCTCCCAAAGGGTCCTGCACTTCCTGCTCCTTTCGTACATTGAAAATCCTTGATGTTTTTTTCAAACTCTGAAGAATTTCATCTTCCGATTTTATTCTTACCAATATATGGAAATGATTACGCATTAAGCAGTAGGCAAATATATCAGCAATGGGCTCGATATATTTGGCATACAAATTCATAAAATGGGTATAGTTGCGTTCCTGATAAAAGATGTTTTCACGGTTATTGCCGCGATTGTAGATGTGGTAGTACATGTCGTAGAGTAACAGGGTCGGACCACTCATATAATAAAGATCTCCTATCAACAGACCCTAAAGGTTTACTCGATCCACGTGGCACATGCCAATCATGAAAACCTTTAGGGTCTCCCAACCATCCCTGGTCCAATTGTCTCACACAGACCCTAAAGGTTTACTCGATCCACGTGGCACATGCCAATCATGGAAACCTTTAGGGTCTCCCAACCATCCCAGGTCAGATTTTCTTCACACAGACCCGATCCGGGACCATTCAGAAGGCGGTCCAGGCTGCGATGCATCCGGTGATCAATGTGGACGGAAATACTATACAGACTTTCCGTTTCAAAGTCAATCGGTGGAGGGTGGGGATTGAATATTGATTTAAAAAGTTGTATAGTTGAATTGCGGCATTGTCCACGGTCCCACCGGATCATCCCGTCATTTATTCGCCAAGGAGAAGAAGGATACAAATCATGAAACCGAGAATTGTCCTGCTCTGCCTTCCGTTCGTCCTGATCCTGGCAGCCTGTGCCCCAGCCACTCCGACCCCTGCGCCCACTGCTGCCGGTCAGCTAGAAACACGGTGAGGAACCAGCCGTTCTTGCAGAACGGGCGGCTGCAGCCGCCACACAGCAGGCGGAAAGCCTGACCCTGCACCGCGGCTGTACCAACGCCCACCAGCACGCCTCCGGTTGCACCGACGACGAACATCTTCAACATCCGGATCGAAGCCTCCGCCTGCTGGGTTACATCCGGACTCTGACCCTCACCACGGGACAGACCGTGACCATCGACGCCAGTGGCACAGCCAACACCTGGGAAGGCAAGGACATCAGCAACGGAGGTCCGGATGGTCAGCCCGCCAATCAATGCGGTGCCATCGAGTGCCCACACAGGGGCTCCCAATATGGAGCTGTTGATCGGAAGAATAGGCGAAGGGGAAACCTTCCTGGTCGGCAGTCACCTGGTCCTGACGGTGACCGAAGACGGGGAATTGTTCCTGACCATCAATGACTGGGAATGCGACGACAACCTCGGAGGCTTCCAACGCTTCCATAACGATCGATTAGAAACTA
>CAWGMC010000021.1:0-14156 GCA_963823545.1 uncultured Chloroflexia bacterium
TAACAGGAGACCCCAGGGGTTTTGGAAACCCTTGGGGTCTTTACTTCTTCATGGAATATAGTACTCGATCACCAGCGTCGGGCGCACGCCGGCGGTGGCATAGTTCCCGCTGAAGAACTTCATGTAGTCCACCGCGCCGTCGTCGTTGTCATCCTTCGTGAAGCGCAGGCGGAACTGCGTGGTGCCGGTCATGTTGATGTAGGGGTACCCAGCTGCCAGGATCTCGGCGGAATACCAGTTGTTGACCGGCGTCGAGCCGAACGTCCCGACACTGGACCGGTTCGCGACCGCCTGGAAATCGCCGGTCTCCAGGTGATGGCTGGTGCCGAGATACGGCTTGCGGATGTCGGCTCTCAGCACGCCCAGGATGGTGAAGGGATCCGTCCCGATCGGCAGCCCCTGCCTGCGGATCTTGAGCGTAGCCTTCGTGATGACCGCGGTATCCGGCAGGGCGCCTGTGCCGAAGGACAGGATGGCGCGATACTGCCTGTCCGCCGCCCCGTCGCCGAGGTAAATATTGATGGCGGTGTCGTTGATCATCCCGCCGACATTTGTGTCCTCGCCCGATTCACCGACCCAGCCGTCGAACCTGCCCGCCGAACGGACGGTCAGGATGTACTTCCTCAATTCAAAGGAACCGATGTCGCAGTGGGCACCGGACGGGCGGGTCTCACCGCGCTGGTCCAGGTTGTTGACCGGAGCCGCGGGGCAGGTCGCGTCGTCACCCGCGTCGATGGCGGGTGAACCCGCCTGCAGTGCCAGGGTCTGCGTGGTGCCGCCATTATTTGCCAGGGCACCCAGGTTCGGGTCCGCGCTGGAGACGGATGTCCCGCAGAGATCGCCGGTTTCGAACAGGTTGTTGAGGCTGGTGGCAAGTCCCAGGGCGCTGTCGCAATCCAGCCCGCTGGTCGAGTTTGCCAGGATGGTATTTTTGACATGCGTTGTGCCGCCATAGTCATTCAGCCCCCCGCCTGCGGAGGTGGCACCATTGCCGGAGAGCGTGCTGTTCACCAGGGTCAGCGTGCCGTAATAGTTCCAGATGCCTCCGCCGTCACTACCCGCGGTGTTCGCAGAGAAAGTGCTGTTGGCTACCACCGCCAGTACCATGCCGGTGGACTGATACAGAGCGATGCCGCCTCCGCCGCTGGTGGTGGATTGGTTGCCGGAGAAGGTGCTGCCATATACGGTCAATGTGCTGTTAAAGGCATAGATCGCGCCTCCGAGCTCGAAGGCAGTGTTGTCCAGAAACGTGCTGTCAGTGACATGCAGGACGCCCGTGCTCTGGATGGCTCCGCCATTAAGCGCCCAGTTGTTCGAGAATGTGCAGTCCTCCACCGTCAGGGTGCCCTGATTCTGGACGGCACCCCCAACATCGCCGGCGGTCTTTGCATGGGCGATGGTCAAATGCCTGAGCGTGGCACTGACCCCCGCTCCGATCCGCAAGCCTCGCACCAGGTCGTTCCCGCTGAGCGTGACCGTTTGACCGCTGCCATCGATGGTCAGGTCACCGGTGATGATGGGCAGGGCGGTGAGCACCGTGATCGTCCCGCTGACCGTGAAATTGATGGTGTCCGCCCCGGCGCTTGCATTCGCGTCCGTGATCGCCTTGCGCAGGGAGCCGGCTAAGCCGTCGTCGAGCAGATTGGTCACCGTGTAGGTGGCTGCCCGCGCCTGCTGTGCCGAAATGCCCGCAACCGACAGGCTGACGACCAGCGCCAGCAGGATCCGCAGCACGCCTTGGAAGAACTTTTTGTTCATGGAAACCTCCTGGGGGAAGGGGAGAAAAAAACAGCTTTACTGCCAACCTGCTGACAATAAAGCCGTATGGGAACGGGTGACTTGTCTCTCGAAAACGCCGGGATCCAACCAAATATATATGAAATATAGCACACGAGTAATGTTTATACAATCCCCGCAGGCACGTCCGGTGACAGATAACCCCGACAGGTGAATCTCAAATGGAAACCTTCAGGGTCTTTACCCACCCTTGACAAACTAGAACACTTGTGCTAAATTATAGCCACCTCCCTCAAACCGCCAACCTACCTGGCGGTTGGGAGGTATTTTTATTCCAGGAAGGTCAAACACCGGGAGGTGACCAATGACCGACACACTCACTACCCTGATTTCCAAGATCCAAGCCACCCTCGGCGACGATGGGACCATATTCACCACAGCCCACGCTACCGCAGCCCTGCGCCTCGCCCTGGACGATTGGAACGAGCGCGCGCCGATCTTTGCCGCGGCGACCGTGGACGTTGTTGCGGAGCAGAAAGAATATGAAGTCACCACCCAGGACGCGCAAGCAGTCGATATTATTGACGTTCTGCTCAAGGGCACGGACACGCAGGAGGATAATCACGTTTCTCTTGCCTTCGACAAGTACACAGAGGACGCCGGTTATTCATTCGCCTGCAGACCGCCCAGGCTCAGCGACTGATCATCTCATCATCCGCTACACCAAGAACCACACCATCAATGGTCTTGACAGTGAAACAGAGAGCACCCTTCCCGCCAATACGATGACCCTTCAATTGTCATTGGAGGCGCGTATTATTGCCTGGTGCTGCTTGCCGCTGCCAGGGTCGGGACCGTCAACCTCCAGAAAGACGTATCAGATAACTACACGGCACTTGCAGCCATTCTAAAAGCCAAGTGGGAGAGCCGGCTTGCAGAAAGCTGCAGCCATGCCGCCCCCCGCGGTCCCACTCCCCAATACCCACTCGCTGGAATGACCAATGGCACGGATGGAACCGGTAAACCGGTAGCAGACGTTGCATGCAACGTCTCTACGTCTCTGCAGTCATAAAGAGCCATGCCAAGAACACTACCCGCCCTCCTCACAAGCGCCCTCGATAGCGGATCATTCACCGCCTACGTTGCCATCGGTCGACGCAACTACGACGCGTCTCCTCCCACCGCGCTGACGAGCTACACCACGCTCATCACCAACATCCTGTACTACAAATACGACGGTCTCGAGCTCACGGTCAAATACGCATCCGCCAATCTCCCGGTCGATGACGGGTTGATCGTGGGGAATAAGTATTATCTCGAACGCGGGGTGCTGATCAGTGGGACGCCCTCGACGATCAAATCCGGGTCCTTGCGCTTCGATGACTACTCCATTAATCGCCAGGTCGTGACCGCCATGTTTTCATTGTTCAGCCCGGACGCGAGACCGGATGCCATCGATGGCTACGACACCTACACAAATGTCCTAACCGCGCTCAATCCCAACGCTGGCATCCTGGGCACAGTGGATTTCCTCGCCACCCCGGAGAACGCCAGATCATTGGGGATATAAGTTCTATCCCTCAGGCAAGCAGGTCATTCCCAAAGTCATACATGAATCTCTGCTTTCCCATTTCATGCAGAAGTACTTAATCCAGGTCGTCGATAATTCCGACGACACGAACGAAGATGAGATCCAGTATTACCATCTTCGTTCCCCGATCGATGCATTCTATTGGAAGCTTCGAAGCACACAGGCAGTGCAGATCTATGACTTTGCCTATTCTCCCACCCTCGACTTGCTTGTCGCAGTCGGGATCAATGGCTCCGAACGTCGCAGTAACACAGACCAGTAATGACCAGGGCATTATCTGGAACCCGTCCACATTCGCCGGCATTCCATTCCGCCCCCATGGGATCTGCTGGAGTGCAGAGCTGGCATCTTCGTCATGGTGGGAACAGACGCCACAGGCACGCAGGCAGTTGCCACTTCCACAGATGGCGCGAACTGGACGAACAGGACTTCCCCCAATAGCTTGCGGAGCGGTCATCTGGATTTCAGACCTCTCCCTATTCGTGGCAGTCGGGCAGAAGATCGCCACCAGTCCAGATGGCATCACTTGGACCGAAAGAACCATGCCAGTTGCTGGCATCTTCGACGGTCTGGTCTATGCTGATACCCTCGGGCTGATTGTGGCATCCGGTTACTTTGCCAGTGCTGACACCTGTGCCATGACCAGCACGGACGGAATTACATGGACACAACGCACCACTCCCGAACGTGTGTACTACAGAGGGCTCGACGTGGAGCTCAGACCTCGGGCTGCTGGTGGCTGTCTCAGAGACCGGCACACAGCGGGTTATGACCTCCCCGGATGGCATCACCTGGACAGGGCGCGCGCATGCCGGCACTGCGACCTATGAAACGGTCGAATGGTCTCCATCACAGCAATTCTTTTATGCTGCAGCTTACGAGGGAGACCTGATGTATTCTACAGACGGGTTGACCTGGATCGCGGAGACCCAACCCGCGGAGAGCATTTGGGAAATACTGAAATGGATCCCCGATCTGTTTATCTATTGCCTCGGTGCCATCGGAGGGCACATCGACTTATAACATCGTCACTTCGATTTCAGGCATCGTGCCATCCCACACCATCACGCAGGGCGATGTAACACTACTCAAGAACGGATCTATCCAGGCGTTCCTTTGGCGGGATGAACTGGAATGCATCCATCTGACCGGCGAGGACAGCTTCGATAGTCCACAACCTGGGATATCTCGAGAGCACAGACAGCCCGCCTGCATCCTTGCTCAATGCAGACCGCGGCAAGGTCACGGTCGGGATACATCTGAAGTACAAGAGCGGGGACGTGATCAGGCTTACGATCAAGGAGGGACAAAGCGCTACGTACCACGCAAAGGTGACCGAGATCCTGGACCCGGCTGCAGAGATCGGCTGGCGCTGCGAGATCGAGCTGATCGAGCGCTTCAATAACACCAACGCAGGAGCACTGCCATCCACCATCGAGCGGATTGCCGCGTACACTCCACTCGTCACCACCAATTTCAACGGGATGCTGGATGCGACGGTCAACAATCTCCAGGCATTCGCTGACCGGGTTGATGACGTCGGCGCGGGTCTCGTTAATGGCTGGGTCTCCGTCGCAGAGCAGTGGACCAGGACCGGAAATTATACATTCACCATTCCCACGGACTACACTGCCAAGTACGGACGCGGTGTTCGAGTGCGCTGGACAGATGGCAGCACACGCAAATATGGAGTAGTGATCTCGTCTGCCTACGTTGCCGGCACAGGCCTCACGACCGTCACACTCGCCACCAATGGCGACTATGCCATCGTTGCCACTACGATCGTAGGGAGATACATCACCAGGGCGGAGCATCCGGAGGGATATCCGCATTGGTTCAATTACACGCCCACATTTTCAGCCGGTGGATCGATGACCTATACATCGATCACAATCACTACAGCCAAGTTCCAGGTCATAGGCACTACTGTCCATGTGATCATCAATGCCATCAGGCACGACCGGAGGCACAGCCAGCACACAGCTGCAGCAACCCCGCCCATCACATTCGACGGGACTGCCACACCCATGGCATGCGATTACCGTGACGCCACCACAGGAGCAGCTGCAGTAGGGACTGGAGGCATCACTGCCAATGGTCTCTTTGTCATCCGCGCGGATTGTCGCCAACTTCGGTCTTAGCTGCCGGCAGGATATTCTTCCTGTCCGGTTCTTATATCATGGCATGATCTTCACCCTAAAGGAGAAAAGACAATGACAGCAGTACTGACCTATAAGTTCGGCAATATCACCTACGTCCTCGAGGACAACCCCACTCCCCGGCGCGACCATGACAATCACATGGGACACGCAAAAACCTGATCAGTCTTTGGGCGCGCTTCGAGTTCAAGCGCGACGGATCCAGCACAGTCACCACCGCCCAGGTCCCGCGCTTCTTCAATGCCTGGACCATCGCCGAGGCACAGCGCGCTTCGCGCGCATCATCCAGCAGGGCGTGGGAGCATCCGCCTTCAAGATCCTGCAGGCGCACTTCGATGCCCGCAAGCTCTACCAGGGCATCCGGAACTCATAGATTCCTTGGCTGCGCGTCCGCCGAAGTAAGTTCCCGCCTTCCACCTCAAAAAACAACATCCCGCAGGCAATTGTGCCTGCGGGATGCTTTATGCTGATCGATCGGATGGCTTACTTGATCTTGACCTTGCTCATCGGGATGCCGAGCGCAGCTGCCACCCCCCTGCCGTACGCCGGGTCTGCCTTGTAGCAGTTGCCGATGTGACGGATCTTGATAAATTGCGGGGCATCACCCATGGCGCGCGCGGTGTTCTCAAAGAGCACCTGCTGCTGCGGCTTCTTCATCAGCCGGAACAGTTTTCCGGGCTGGGTGTAGTAATCGTCATCGTCCTCGCGGAAGTCCCAGATGTCCGCCGCGCCGGTCAGCTCCAGGGGAGGGTCCTTATATTCGGGTTGCGCCTGCCACTCGCCAAAGCTGTTCGGTTCGTAACCCAGGGTGGCGCCGTGGTTGCCGTCCACGCGCATCTGCCCGTCGCGGTGGGAGGCATGCACCGGGCATCCGCTCTGGGGGCTGTTGACGGGGATCTGGTGGTGGTTGACGCCCAGGCGGTAGCGCTGTGCATCCCCATAGGAGAACAGCCGTCCCTGCAGCATCTTGTCCGGCGAGAAGCTGATGCCGGGCACCACTGCCGCGGGGTTGAAGGCTGCCTGCTCCACATCCTGGAAGTAGTTCTCCGGGTTGCGGTTCAGTTCCAGTACGCCCACCTCCATCAGCGGGTACTCCTTGTGATACCAGACCTTGGTCAGGTCAAAGGGATTGTAGGGCATCTTCCTCGCCTGCTCCTCGGTCATCACCTGGATGTACAGGGTCCAGCGTGGGAATTTGCCCTTCTCGATACTGGTGAACAGGTCGCGCTGGTTGCTCTCGCGGTCCTTTGCAACGATCGCCTCCGCTTCCTGGTCGGTGAGATTCTTGATGCCCTGCTGCGTGCGCAGGTGGAATTTGACCCAGACGCGCTGGTTCTTCGCATTGATCATGCTGAAGGTGTGGCTGCCGAAAGCCGTGCATGTGGCGGAAGGAAAGCGGGATGCCGCGGTCGCTCATGGTGATGGTGACCTGGTGCAATGCCTCCGGCAGGGAGGTCCAGAAATCCCAGTTGTTCATGGCGGAGCGCAGGTTGGTCTGCGGGTCGCGTTTGACGGCGCGGTTCAGACTGGGGAAATTGTGCGGGTCGCGCAGGAAGAAGACCGGGGTGTTGTTGCCCACCAGGTCCCAGTTCCCCTCCTCGGTGTAGAACTTCATGGCGAAGCCGCGGATATCGCGTTCCGCATCCGCCGCGCCGCGTTCCCCCGCCACGGTCGAGAAGCGCATGAAGAGCGGCGTCTTCTTGCCGACCTTGGAGAAGATCTTCGCCTTCGTGTACCTGGTGATGTTCTTCGTGACCGTGAAAGTGCCGAAGGCGCCCGAGCCCTTGGCGTGCATGCGGCGCTCGGGGATCACCTCGCGGTCGAAGTGCGCCAGCTTTTCCAGGTACCAGACATCCTGCAAAAGCATGGGACCGCGCGGTCCGGCGGTCATGGCGTTCAGGCTATCCGGCACGGGGGCGCCGGCGGCGGTGGTCAGTTTCTTGTTCTTTGGCATGGGTTGCTCCTTTTCAAATAGGAAGTGAGAGGACGGATGGGAGGTTGTGGCTGATAAAGATCGGGCTGTTTTCCGTTTCAGCCTCCTTTCAGGAATTGTTGCTCGGATGAGCATTCTCCAATGCGGGGTAAAAAAAGGTTCACCTGCGCTTGCAGTCGGCGCAAAGACCATAGAACGTCACCTGGGGACGGGTGACCCTGAATCCTGACGCCCGTTCCAGTTTCCGGACGGCGGAGGCATCCAGTTCAAGAGCCGCATCCAGGATGCGGTTGCAGTTCGTGCATACCAGGTGGGGATGTGGATGCGGCATATTGCCGTCGTAGTGACTGTCATCCCGCAGGTCGATCTCCAGCACCTGGTTCATTTCCTTGAGCAGACCGAGGGTCTTGTAGACGGTGGCTTAACTCATGGTCGGGAACTGGAGTTTGATCCGGTCATATAACTGGGCAGCACTGGGATGCCCCTCACTGACCGAGATCAGCCGCACCAATTCCACCCGCTGGGGAGTCAGGCGGAAATCGCGCTCCTTCAGCGCAGTGATCAGTTCATTGAATCGGACTTTGGGATCGGTCATGATAATGGAAAATACTTCCTTATAAAGAATAATTATCCATATTATAACCAGGAGCATGGTTATTGGGAAGTCCGAGGATACGCGATCACTCCGTGGACCATCAGGAATGATCAAACCATGCCCCTCAAAGTTGACTTGACAGATCGAGATTAAAATCTATAATGATTACAATCTTATAGTTTCTACAAACACATGCCCAAACTCGAATCCTTCACCTCCGCCCTGAAAAAAGCCGGGTTGCGGCTCACACCGCAGCGCATCGCCATCTGCAAGCTCCTGAGCGAATCCCGGGAACACCCCACCGCTGCCCGCATCCACCAGGCGCTCCAGGCGGAGTACCCCTCGCTCTCGCTGATGACCGTCTATAACACGCTCAACACCCTGGTCGACCTGGGCGTGGTGAACACGCTGGGTCACGCCGGGGATGGCAACATCCACTACGACGGCGACACCTCCCCGCACATCAACCTCGCCTGCGTCTCCTGCCACCGCATCGTGGATCTCCCCTACCCCGGGCTCGCCGACCTGGATGCGCTGGTCAGCGCCACTTCAGGTTACAAACTGCTCGGCGCCCGCCTGATGTATTACGGTCTCTGCCCGACCTGCCAGGGATCCACCATCCATTGATCAAAATTCAAATTCCAGGTGATACCTTTATAAGCAGACCGGCTCATTTTCATGAGCCGGTTTTTTTGTCAATGCTGTTGGAAAACGCTCAGGGAAGCGCGTACTTGATGATCAACACCGGGCGCAGGCTCAGGGCGGCATTCCCGCTCAGGAAGGTCGCGTAATCCGCCTGCAGGTCATTGTCATCATCCAATGCGAAACGCAGGCGGAACTGCGTGGTCCCCCCGGTATTGATGAAGGGAAATGCGCCTGGGGCAAGCGGCGCGCTGTACCAGCCCCAATTCGCGGCGGGTTTGAAGACACCGGCACGGCTCACACCGGGGGCAGCCTGGAAGTCCGGCGGTTCCAACCAGATGCCGGCGGCAAAGAACGGCTGGCGGATGTCGGCGATGAGAGGCTTGTGCGTCAGGAACGGGTTGCCCTTCACCAGTTGCCAGAAACGGATCTTCAGGAGCGCGGAGATCACCACGGCATTATCCGGCAGGCTGCCGGTGTTGAACGACAGGATGGCGCGGTACTGCTGGTTGCGAGCCGCATCCCCGAGCATGAACACCGCCTGGGTGGAATTAACAAATCCCCCCATTCCGCTCGTCTCCCTGGATTCCAGGATCCAGCCGTCCTGCGCCGCGATGGATGTGAAGGATTGATAATGAAGGTCCACATCGCTGAATTCGAACACATAGGCGGAACCTGCATCCGCTACACCGCCCGGATTTTCCATCCAGGCGCCGATCACGATTCCCGTTCCGCCGATCGCGGCTGAAACTCCGAACTCATCCGCCGCCTGCCTGTCCGCCGCACTGATCGAGTAGGTCTCGGTCATGTCCTGCCAGCCGGTAACCGGTTTGTCGTAGATGTAGGCGACGCCCGGATTGGTGAGCCCGCCCGCATCCTGCAGGCAGGAACCCACCACGATCACATCCCCCAATATCGCCGCGGATATGCCGAAGCCCTTCCAGGCGTTCAATTCCTTGTTGGCGGAGGTCAGGAGCGCGGTCTCATAGATCTGCCCAACCCAGCCCCCAACGGGTTTTTCAAAGACGAATGCCGCCCCGGCATCGATATTCCCCTGCGGGTCGTCCCCGTCCGCGCCGATCACGATCACATCCCCGCTGATGCCGATCCGCCCGCCGAAGCGGTCGCTCACCGCCGGAGCCGAATCGAGCAGCTTGGCGCTCTCGGTCATCGTGACCCAACCGCTTACTGGTTTCACGAACACGTAGGCGGAACCAGCCGCGTACAGGTCCCCGGGATCGGAATATTTAGAACCGATTGCGATCACATCCCCATCGATATCAACGGAGTACCCGAACCAGTCGCCCGAAAGACCATCGGAGGCATACAGGCGCGCGTCCTCCGAGGCACCCGACCAGCCCGTTCCGGGGTTGAGGTACAGGTACACCACGCCCGCCCAGGCTTCCGCGCCGACATCCACATCCAGCACGCCGACCGCGATCACATCCCCGTCGATGGCGACGGAGAAGCCGAAGTCGTCCTCCTCTTCGTTATCGGAGGCGAACAGTTTGCCGGTTTCGGTGAGCGTCCCCGTCCAGCCGCCGACCGGTTTGGTGAAATAATACGCCGCGCCCACGTTGCTCACTCCCCCGGGATCCGCGGTGGGGGCGCCGACCACGATGGTGTCGCCATCCATTGCCAGCGACCGCCCGAACCCATCCCCGGCGCGCTTATCCGAGGCGGTCAACACCGCGGTCTGCACCATGTCGAACCATCCGCCTGCCCCCGGACGTACACATAGACCGCGCCCGCGTCCACCACCCCATCCACGTCCGCTTCGGGCGCGCCGACCGCGATGACGTTCCCGTCCACCGCGACCCAGGTGCCGAAGTGGGCTCCGCTCCCGCGCCCTCCACGGTCAACTTGGCGCTCTGGGCGTACAGGTCCGCCAGCCCCGATGCCTGCATCCGCGCGGCAGGCAGGTTCACAAATGACGTGACGACCAGCATCATCGCTGCGAGGAAAAGGGAGATCCTTTTTGGATTCATGGGTACCTCCTCCACAATACTTCCAGGTGAACAAGGTCAACCCCCATGTTTCGTGCAAATCAGTACAAATTCATTATACAACCGGTTTTCGCCGCCGGCTTAATCGCAATTCAAAGTTCCCAGGAAACACGGCATCTGGTCAAGCAGGAGGGCAGCCCATGCCACTGCCAGCAGGAGCATCGCCGCCAGGCTGACCAGCAGGCTGAGGGGTTTTTCCAATAAATTCCCCCCAGCCCTTGCCTTCTAAATCAGAGGCGACAGGATCAGGAAGAAACCCAGCGGCAGCAGGAACAGCTGGATGAAAAAGAGGGATGGGAAAGCCCCGTTGGCAGCGCGCCGGTTGACCAGTTCCATGAGCATGAACGGAAGCACCAGGATGAGACTGAGAACAGCCGGGAGTTTGAGTCTTGATAAAGTGGTTTTCATTTAATATACCTTTGAGCGATCGTTGATCGGCGAGGAATCTCAGCCTCAATCCTCATATCCCTGCGGGTTCTCCTGCCCGGCGAAGATGGCTCTAAAATCGATCAGGTCCTCTGCAAAGGAGGCAGGCTCAAACTGATCAAAACTGTCTGCGCGGGGAAGTGCAATGTTGAGGCAGTGCATCGCCATGCGCACCTGCATGCGTTTCTTAAATTCCGGGTCATTGCCATAACCCGCCTTCGCCAGGAACTCCGGGCGCAACTCAGGAGGATAATACCACCAGAGCGTCGCGCCGATGTCCAGCGCCGGGTCATCCCGAGACATGGAATCGAGGTCGACCAGGTACAGCGACCCGTCCTCTGCCAGCAGCCAGTTGGCATTGCAGATGTCATTGTGCGAGGCGACCAACCCCGAGCCCTTGAAATCCATCACCTGCCCTTGAAGAGAATCGAGACTTTCGTCCACAAAGTCCGCAACATCCGGCACCTGCGCACGGTGAGGCTCCCATCGTCCACGGATGTCCGCCAGCACATCCGCTCCCGCCGCGCTATAAGGATTCGGACCGGACGGGAGGAGCAGCGTTTCACTTCGGCGCTGTGATGCAGGCGGCGGATGGTGGAGGCGAATTGTTCAAGGTGGAGTCGGTAGTCGCTCCGCGCAGGTCTTTTCCCGGGAATATGGGGTTGAACAATGATGGAGGTGCCATCCGCCAGCGCACCTGCCGCCAGCACGGGCGGGGTGATTCCAAGCGCTGCCACAGCCTGGTACCTGCCCGTCTCAGCGCCCAGCTTCACGAATAGGTTCTGCTCATCGCAGCGCGCAAAGTAGGTCTCATTCCCGGTGCCAATGGGGAGCGTCAATTCCCAGGGTCCGTCCTTGAAATTTTCTTTAAGGAAAAGCCGGACCCTGCTTCTGTGTCCCTGCCTGTCCTGCATCCCTACTCCGGCTTGTCGTACTCGAACAGCGCAAATCTCCGCCGCCAACCCCACGGTCTGCTTGCCCTGGTCGATGAAGTACAGGATGCGCTCCGGCACGGGCGCAGCTCCATCCCTGGCCTCCTTCGTAATGTGCCAGAGATTCTGCACAAAGCTCCACTTGTTCGAGCGCGGCATCTCATCCTGGCGCTCCGCCCCAATCCTGCCGGCGTACCAGCGCAGGTCCTTGACGATGGAGTACAACCGCCCAGCCTCATACTCAGAAGGCTTATCGAGCGAGATCAAATTCTTGTAGGAGGTTTCCAGCAGTTCGAGCATGGCATCCACCTCCGGGCGCGGTTCCGGTTCCACCACCTGTGTGATCCTGCCCACGATGGCTTCTGCACCCACCCAGCCGTTTTCCCCTCCCAGGCTGTTGACGATCAGGTAGCGCCCATCCTTGATCTCCCCCACCAGGTGGAAGATATAACTTTGATGCCATCTCACCAGCACCTTGTCCCCGACCTGTATCTCAGCCGGGTCGGTGATCGGTGACATGGTCAGGATCTGCCCGTGCTCGATGGCTTTGCGCATCGAGGCGCGGTTGCCGCCGTCCGGCACGGTCCAACTGTACGAACGTCCTTCCTTCAGCGCTTCCAGCAGCGGATCTTTTTTATTTTTCGACATGGAGACCTCCGTGAATAATAACTATCAATGCCAGGAAACGAGTGATATTTAGTTCACGAAGCAAAACCTTCCGGCATGCGCGCCCCGTCTTCAGGGCTGCTAAACCTCAGGATATCCTCCGCCCGCGATGGATAACGCGCGATCAGGTTGCCGCGCCTGCCGCCTTCGAAGATATCCCCTGTGAACCCGGGCGCCACGGTGCAGCCATACAGCGAATACCTGCCCCCCTCCCGCATGCCTCCCGCCTGCCAGACCCCCGCCGGCACGACGAACTGCACCTGCTGACCCTTGAGCGGATCACTTCCCAAGACCACATCCCGGCTCGACCCATCCGGGTACAACAGGATCAAGCGCAGCGGATCGCCCGCATAAAAATGCCAGACCTCGTCCGCCGTCAAGCGGTGAAAGGTGGAGAGGCTGTGCGGCTCATCGCAGTACAGCCCCAGCATGGCGGTCCCGTAACCCCCCGCGGAACGGTAGGTTTCCGCGTACAGCGTCCCCTCCACAGGCAGCGGTTTGAAACCGAAATATTCGATCAGGGCTTTGACTTCGGGAGCATGAGGTTCCTTTCATTTAGACCCTAAAGATTTTCCCAACCAACCCGGGACATGCCAACCATGGAAACCTTTAGGGTCTCTAACTTTGGCAAACATCGTTCCTTCTCTTTCACCAGACCCTAAAGGTTTTCCCAACCAACACGGGACACGCTGGCAACGGAAACCTTTAGGGTCTTTATTCCAAAGTTCAGTAATCATCATCTGCAAACCTACTGCTTTCTTCGTCTATGATCAGGTGTTTATGAATTTCAAGATACTGCTCTTTCCCTCCCATTTGATCCAGCACATGATCGCGTTTTAGTTTCGTTGGGCTTTCTGCAATTATTATCCCATAGGAGGACCATTTCCAATCACGGAAGTCCTCCACATACTTGTGCTTCTGGGGGTTCGTGAACGTAGGCAAGTACATTAAAAAACTGGCGGTTGTTGGTAATGGGGATACGCCCAAAAGGATGCTGAAACAGGCTCCCTGTTCGTCCCTGGGCTTTGTTGATGGCTTTTGCATAGGCATTAAAAAAATTGGAAAACTGTCGACTGGGATAATCAGCTCCAAAGGCTCCTGCACTTCCTGCTCCTTTCGTGCATTGAAAATCCTTGATGATTTTTTCAAACTCTGAAGGATTTCATCTTCCGATTTTATTCTTACCAATATATGGAAATGATTACGCATTAAGCAGTAGGCAAATGTATCAGCAATGGGCTCGATGTATTTGGCATACAAATTCATAAAATGGGTATAGTTACGTTCCTGAAAAAAGATGTTTTCGCGGTTATTGCCGCGATTGTAAATGTGGTAGTACATATCATAGAGTAACGGGGTCGGACCGGTCATAATATCAATGACCTCCTATCAACAGACCCTAAAGGTTTGCCCCAACTAACCTTTTGCACGCTGGCAACGGAAACCTTTAGGGTCTTTGGCGATACCAT
>CAWGMC010000022.1:0-181870 GCA_963823545.1 uncultured Chloroflexia bacterium
CGAGCTTGATGCCGGCATCATTAACAGCGATGGGATTCGTGCCCAGGTTGCTGTTATACAGGCTGCCACCACAGCTATTGGTGGTGGTGGTGTTGAAGATCTGCATATTCCCGGGTGCACCGCTTGCTATGCTGGGGAACACATTGCTGAACTCGAGCCCGGTTACGGTGATGCCGGTGGGGTTACTGAGTGTTATGGTGAGCAGAGAATGATCGACGAGAGAGGAATTCATACGATTTTGGATTGAAAGCCTTGTCGATGGTCACTTCTCTTGGATCGGCGACCGTGTAATTGACATATGCTGCGCTGAAATCGGCATTGTAGTGATAACTGCTGCCGGAGAAATCATAAAGCAAGGAACTGAGGGGACCCGAGGTAGGGCTTCCGGAAAGGATGGTTACATTGTAAGTGGTTTCCACGGGATCGCCGCCGGTTTTGCCGTCATCCAAGATACAGGAACGGTAGGTGGGGCTGCCGGGGTCATTGTCCCAGCCGCAGGCATCTGCATAGAGCATCGGCCAGTTGGTTTTGGGGGTCACGATTGTACTGCTTGTAACCGCATAATTGGTGATGACCGAATTCACCTGGAAGATGGTGTTGGGGAGATTGATGAAATCCACGAACTGGTTATAGCCATTGGTGGCGGTGAAGCCCTTGAGGGCGATGTTGTAGGTGCGACCCACGGCGAGGGACATATTCCCACCGAAGGGGATGAGGGTGGTATCACCAGGAACAGCGGTATCATCCAGCCAGACCTCGCGGACGCCATTGCGGTTCTGGGAGATCAGGTGTTCGACATAGAGCTCGCGTGGCTGAGGAGTGGAAACGTTGCCCGAACCGTCACCTGGATCGGCGGTGATATGGTAGCGGCGGGTCTTGTCAAAAGCAGATGCGTTCTTTAAAACCTCGACTTCGAAGAAAGCGTCGGCATAACCATTCGGCGGTACCGTGATGGTCAGGTCTCTTTTGGAATCCTTCCGCAGGTTGATATAGGCATTGGCACCGGCATCTTCCCAGAAAACACCTGTCCCACCGTTATCCCAATAGAAGGTGACCGTGGCAGTCACTGGGCTGCCGGTGGTGTTGTGCAGGCGCGCACCAACGGGGAAGCGGAAAGGTCCCGTCGCGGGAAAATTGCTATCCAGCCCAATGACATTCCAAGCGTCCGGCTGGATGGTTAAACTGGCTGCTGAGGGCAGAAGATTGGGGCTGAATGGCCAGCCCCAGGATGATCATGACAACAAACGAGAGGCGAGCCAGCTGGGTCAGTGCAGATTTCATAAGGTACTCCATCCATCCAAGTTTTAAGTACTCAATCCGGCGATCGTCGATTTAATACAAATAGCGAAACACGGTTGCGGCCGGTTTCGCGGTTTACTCGCCAGGGCCTCTCCCGTTTCCAAGAAAAGCGACCAAATAAAGGCCCCGGGTCAACGTATCCGCATGCTTCTTTAAAACACCTCAACAAAACAGACCTCTTTCCAGCACTTTTGGCGAAGGAGTTTGTTTCGTGAGACCTTACTGATCTTTAATTAATCAATTGTACTCGACCATAGAGTATTGTCAATATGCTAATATCGTTACATTTATTTTACCAATTTTGCCTGCCAGGGTTGCCAAAGGCGGCTTGTTCCTGCACGAATATCCCCCGCAACGGGCAGCCGGCAAACGCTTGTTTTTATTCATACGTTCCTTTCCGCATTGTTTCTGCTTCCCGGCAGAATGGCAGGGAATAGGCCTCCCGGTAATTGGAATGATTTAGAAATGGATCAGGTATTTTTGGCCTAAAATCCCCCGGTTTAATCAGCTCTGGCCTTCATTCATTATAAACATAGTATCGCACGCCATTTTTACCGCCCGTTTTCACCTGGACCATCAACCCATCCGCCAGTTTGACCATCTCGTCCACCGATCCCGGCAGGCGGGTAAAGGTGACCGCGCCGACACTGAAGGTCACCCTCGAGCTGTTGCTGAGTATTTCACTCGTAAACCAGGCGACGAGGAAGATCGGGATCAGGTAAAAAAGGGTGAGGCTGAGTTCAAACCCGGTGTGGTAATCCAGCAAACCCAGCAGGGCGACCAGGATGACCGCGGTGGTGCCCCAGAAGAACCTGCCCCGTTTCCCCAGGAAAGTCCGCCATCCCATCCACCCAGTATAGCACAAGGGCTGTGCCTGCCGTCCAAAGGTATAATACCGCCATGCCCAAAACCCATACCCGCTATGTCTGCCAGCAGTGCGGCCGTGTCTCCGCCGCTTTCATGGGCAGGTGCCCGCAGTGCGGTTCGTTCAACAGCATGGTCGAGGAGATCGTCCGCGATGAGCCGGCCGGTGAGTACAAAACCGCGCCGCGCGGCCTGAGCGGGCGCTCCACGCCGCATCGCCTTACCGAGGTCAGCGACGAGCGGAGCAGCGCATCCCTGTGCCGATCGGCGAATTCGCCCGCGTGCTGGGCGGTGGGATCGTTCCCGGTTCGATCGTGCTGGTGGGCGGTGACCCGGGCATCGGCAAATCCACGCTGATGCTGCAGGTGGCGCTGGAAATGGCCGCCGGGCGCAGCGTGCTGTATGTCTCGGGCGAGGAATCCGAGCGGCAGATCAAGATGCGGGCCGGCCGCATTGCCACCGGCGAGAAGCGACTTCCCGGGAACCTGTTCCTGGTCACCGAGACCAACCTGGAGACGATCCTCGACCATGTCCACGACGTCAAACCCGACCTGCTGATCGTCGACTTCGATCCAGACGGTCTACCTGCCCGACTGGATTCGGCCGCCGGGTCGGTCTCGCAGGTGCGCGAGTGCGCCAACCGGCTGCGCGAACTGGCCAAGACCTGCGGGCCGGCGGTGTTCGTGATCGGGCACGTCACCAAGGAGGGCACGATCGCCGGGCCGCGCGTGCTGGAGCACATCGTGGATACCGTGCTCTATCTGGAAGGCGACCGCTTCCAGGCCTACCGCCTGCTGCGCTCGGTGAAGAACCGCTTTGGCGCCACCGCCGAGGTGGGCGTGTTCGAAATGGTCGAACACGGCCTGGCCGAGGTGACCAACCCATCCGAGGCCTTCCTGGCGGAGCGGATGGTCAACGCCGCCGGGTCGGCCATCGCGGTAACAATGGAAGGCACCCGCCCGCTGCTGGTGGAGGTGCAGGGGCTGACCAGCCCGGCCCAATTCGGCAATGCCCGCCGCACTCCCAACGGCGTGGACTACAACCGCCTGCTGATGATCGCGGCGGTGCTGACCCGGCGGGTGGGTCTGAAGCTGGCAGAAGCGGATATCTTCGTCAACGTGGTCGGGGGCCTGAGGATCGACGAACCCGCTGCCGACCTGGCCATTGCCGCGGCCATCGCCTCCTCCATGCGCGACCTGCCCGTCCGGGCGGATACGGTGCTGATCGGCGAGATCGGCCTGGCGGGAGAACTGCGCATGCCGGGGCAGATGCCGGCGCGCCTGCGCGAGGCCGCCAAGCTGGGTTTCAAGACCGCCATCGTCCCCCAGCGCCTGCGCAAGGGGGAACCCTGGCCGGAGGAGATCGAGATCCTTGAAGCCCGCGCGCTGCACCAGGCGCTGGAACTGGCATTTGGCAAGCGCAGGGAAGTACCGAAAGGCAGGAAAGTGGCCTGACGGCCTGTTTTACCCATCCAAGCCGGCCCTGGTGCCGGTTTTTTTTATTCATCCAATCTTTAACCCCGTATTCAGCAGCGTCTCATCCTGGCTGGCTAGGATTGGCATAATTGTATCTACCCAGAGGTGTCATTGCGAGCCGCGCCTGTCCCGCGAAGTCCCCGCAGGGGGAGTGTAATGAGGGATCTGCGCGGCGTGGCAATCCCTTGTTGCGGGCAGATTGCTTCGTCGCTGCGCTCCTCGCAATGACAAATTTAAAAATCGGAGAAGCCATGCACTATCTGCCTTTCCTCTCTACCCTGGTCACCTTCGCATTCGCCGCGGCCGTCTTCCGCCGCTATTTGCATAAACGCGGCCTGCACCTGCTGCTGTGGAGCATTGGCTTGCTCTTTTATGGCATTGGTACCCTGGCGGAAGTGATCCTGGGTTTCACGTTCAGCGGGCTGGTGCTCAAGCTCTGGTACCTCTCGGGGGCCATGCTGACCGCGGCCTGGCTGGGCCAGGGTACGGTCCACCTGCTGGTGCGAAAACGCGGTCTCGCCGGAGCCTTGACCGTGGCCCTGGCTGCGGTATCCCTGCTGGCTGCGGTTCTGGTGCTGATCGCCCCGCTCAATGTTTCTTCAGCTACATATACGATATCACCCTGCCCATTTCCTCCCAATACAAGCAACTCCTGACCCGCGGCGGCGTTGATCCTCCTGCTGACCATCCTGCTGAATATCTATGGCACGCTGACCTTGTTTGGCGGCGCCCTGTACTCGGCGATCATCTTCTGGCGCAAGCGCGTTCTGTTCAACCGCATGGTCGGCAACCTGTTGATCGCCATCGGCGCCCTGGCTCCTGCCATGGCAGGCTCTTTTGTCAAATTAGGCCTGGTGGACGGGCTGTACCTCTCCGAGTTGTTCGGGGTGGTGCTGATGTACATCGGCTTCATTCAAGCCACAAGCGTTCCCGTACGCGACCCAGCGCCGGTGGCCCTGGGATCGTGACCCTTCCAGGATTGGGCTGGATCCTTCCGGCCCGCTCCATCCTGCCGGGGGGTGATAAACACTCTCAGGCCGGCTTAGGTCGCCAGGGCTTCCGAAATTTCGGAAGCCTTTTTTACAGGTATAATCTTTTCGACAGGTGACCTGATGACCATCCTGGACATCCCCATCTTTTCCCGCATCCGGCGCAACCACGGGCTGGAACATGCCACCCTCAATCTGCTCGCCAGGCGCTTCCCCGGGCGGCGCATGGCAGGGTTCTCCCACCCGGGCGGATTCCTGCTGGCCGGGGAGCTGCCAACGGATGCAGTACGGGAGGCCGTGTTCCAGGCGCTCGCCCGGATGGGCAACGGAGAACGGCAGCTCGCCATCCATGTCAATTGCGGCACCAACTTTGCTGCCTCGGGATTTATCGCCGGTCTGCTGGCCTGGCTGGGGATGCTCGGGGCAAGATCAAAACGGGACCAATTGGAACGGCTGCCGCTGGTGGTCAGCCTGGTCACGCTTGGTTTTATCGCCAGCCAGCCGCTGGGGCTGCTGCTCCAAAAACGGGTCACCACTTCAGGCGATCCGCAAGGGCTGGGGATCGTGGACATCTCTCCGCTGCAGGCTGGGGGCTTCCGCTTTCACCGGGTGGTCACCCGGGGATAGCCTTGCGAGGCTGAATGACTGAAACTGCCAACATCCTGCTCCTGCACGGCACAGACGAGTTTGCCATCGCCGCCCACATCGAAAAACTATGCGCGGGTCTCGGCGACCCAGCCACCGCGGACATGAACATCAGCCGTTTCGATGGCCGCCTCGGCCTGGATTATCAAGCCCTGCACGCCGCCGTCAACGCCATGCCATTCCTGGCCCCCCGGCGGGTGATGGTGCTGGTGAATCCGATCTCGGCCTTCAATTCTGCCGAAACCCGCAAGAAATTCCTCGATTTTCTGGAGCAAGCCCAGCCGACAACCACGATTGCCCTGGCAGAGTACGATGAACTCAAGCGTGACCACTGGCTTATGAAATGGGCAGCCGGAGCGGCACCCCGCACCGGAATCCACGTTTACAACATGCCCAAACGCTGGGAGATGCCGCGCTGGATCGAATCCGAAACAAAAAAACTGGGTGGAAAGATCGAACCGGATGCAGCTGCGCACCTCGCCGAGATGGATCGGAGAGGACACGCGCATAGCCTCCCAGGAGCTGCAAAAACTGCTGACCTATGTCAATTTTGCACGGCCCATCACCCTGCTGGATGTGGAGCGGGTGAGCATCGTCACCTCGCCCGGGAGACATCTTTGAACTGGTGGATGCCCTGGGCATGGGGGACGGAAAAAAAGCCCAGCACGTGCTCCATCAACTGCTGCAAGACGTGGAGGCCATGGATTTATGGGGGATGATCATCCGCCAATTCCGGCTGCTGCTCCAGGGGCGCGAAATGCTGGATGACCCGCGCAACCGTTCCCGAGATCCAGAAAACCCTTGGGCTGCACGAGTTCGTGGCCGGAAAGGTTAGCGCCCAGGCAAAACGCTTCTCGCTTGAATGGCTGGAGTCGATTTATCACAAACTGCTGGAAATCGACGAGCAGGCAAAAACCAGCCAGGTCCCGCTTGACCTGGCTCTGGATATGCTGGTGGTCGATCTAACCCGAAAATAAAAAAACTCCCTCCGGAAAGATCCCCGAGGAGTTTTATTGAATTACTTCATCACCGCCCCGGCAGCCAGGGCAAATAACGCGGCCGGGAGGAACTGCAGGATGATGGTGGCAAGGGCCGTGATGACCGTGGTATAGGACAGCCAGGGTTCGCTTTCAACCTGCGGTTCGCCTTCGCGCATGTACATGACAACGACCACCCGCAGGTAGTAGTAGGCGGAGATGAGTGAGGTCAGCACGCCAATGACGGCCAGGCCGATGAACCCGCCTCAATGGTCGTGCGGAACAGGAAAAACTTGCCCACCAGCCCCAGCGTGGGCGGCATGCCGGTGAAGGACAGCATGAACACCGTCATGGCAGCCGCCAGCAGCGGATTTCTCCGGCCAAGCCCGGCATAGTCATTGATCTCAAGGCCGCCTCCATCCGCTTTCTCCAGGGCGATCACCACCGACCAGGCCCCGAAGGAGGTCACCGCATAGGCTACCAGGTAGAAGAGGGCCGAGGCGACCGCATCAGCGCGCACCAGCGGATTCCCAAATGCCGCGAAAGCCATCAGGATGTAACCGGCATGGGCGATGCTGGAATAAGCCAGCATGCGCTTGATGTTGGTTTGCGAGATGGCGATGAGGTTCCCGACGATCATGGTCAGGGCGGCCAGCGACCAGACCACGGGGGTCAGGTCTTCACTCAGGGCGGGGAAGGCCAGGATAAAGATGCGCAGCAGGGCGGCAAAACCGGCCGCCTTGGCGCCCACCGACATGAAGGCGGTCACCGGGGTGGGGGCACCCTGGTAAACATCCGGGGTCCACATGTGGAACGGCACCGCGGCCACCTTGAAGCCAAAACCGACCAGGATGAGCGCTGCCCCGATGGTCAGCAGCAGGGTCGATGAAGCTGGGAATACCGGCGGCAAGGGTTTCAAAGATACCCGTCAAAGAGGTCGTTCCGGTGGCGCCAAAGACCAGCGTGATGCCGTAAACAACAAAACCGGTGGCAAAGGCGCCCAGCAGGAAGTATTTGAGGCCGGATTCCTCCGAATCCGCCCGGGGGCGGGCAAAGGCAGCCAGCACATAAAGGGGGATGGAGAGCAGTTCCAGCGCCAGGAAGATGACGATCAGGTCGGTGGCATGCGCCATCAGGATCATGCCTGAGATGCTGAAGAGCAGCAGGGTGTAGAATTCGCCGCGCTCGAGACCCATGCGCTTGAGATAGCCGTAGGCCAGGGCCACGCCGAGCAGACCGGATCCCAGGAAGAGGATGCTCAGGAAGGTGGAAAAACCATCCAACTGGACCATGCTATTGAAGGACGAGGCTTCACGTCCGGCCTGCATGATGGTCAGCCCCATGCTTAAAGCCAGGCCAAGCGCCGCGAGGAATGCGGTCCAGCCTTTGTGCCCCTTCGGTATCCACAGGTCCACCAGCAGCAGGGCGCAGGCCCAGAGGATCAGGGCCAGCAGGGGAAGGAGCGAACTCAGATCGTTAGCTTGTGGCATCATACATGCTCCAGGTGCGATAACGAATGACCCGTCACCATCTTAGTGAGGTACTGCCTGGATAAGGAGCACCAGCTTGTCCACTGCCGGGGCCATCAATTCAAAGAACGGTTTGGGATACAGCCCGATCCAGAAAATGAAGACCAGCAGCGGCACAACGGTGATGATCTCGCGGGCATTCAGGTCGCGCAGGGCATGGCCGTGTTTCTTCACCTCTTCAACGATCGGGCCTTCCGGACCCAGGAACATTTTCTGGAACATGTACAGGATATAAACCGCAGCCATGATGACGCCCGCCGCAGCGATACCGGCAAACCAGGGTGAACCGATGGCTTGTGAACCAAAGGCGCCCAGCAGGATGGTGAATTCACCCACAAACCCATTCAATCCCGGCAGGCCCATCGAGGAGAGCGAGACGATCAACATGATCGAGCCATAGACCGGAACGATCTTCCACAATCCACCGTAGACGGCCAGCTCGCGGGTGTGGGTCTGTTCGTAGATCATACCCACCAGGAGGAACAAGGCACCGGTGCTCAGGCCGTGGTTGATCATCTGCAGGATGCCGCCTTCAATACCCTGGGCATTCAGGGCGAACAAGCCCAGCATGACAAAACCGAGGTGGCTGACCGAGGAGTAAGCGACCAGTTTCTTGACATCCTTCTGTGCGTAGGAGACCGCCGCGCCGTAGATGATGCCGATGACCGCCAGCAGGGCGATCCAGGGGGCGGCTTTCACCGCTGCCTCGGTGAAGAGCGGGATGTTAAACCGGAGGAAGCCGTAGGTGCCCATCTTCAGCAGCACGCCAGCCAGGATGACCGAGCCAGCCGTGGGCGCTTCCACATGCGCATCCGGCAGCCAGGAGTGCAGCGGCCACATGGGGACTTTGATGGCAAAAGCGGCGGCGAAAGCCAGGAATAACAGCAGCTGGGCCTGGAAGGGGATGACTCCGCTGGCATACAGCGCGGGCAGAAAGCTGGTCAGCTCGGGCACGGAAAATGAACCGGCCTTGATCCCCACGAAAAGGATGGCGATGAGCATCAGGATCGAACCGGCCATGGTGTACAGGAAGAACTTGATGGCTGCATAGATGCGGCGCGGCCCACCCCAGATGCCGATCAGGAAATACATGGGTACCAGGGTGAATTCCCAGAAGATATAGAAAAGGAACAGGTCCTGAGCCAGGAAGACCCCCAGCATGCCGGTTTCCAGGAGCAGGAAGAACAGCATGAAATCCTTGACGCGGTCCTCCACCGCCTTCCAGGTGGAAAGGATGGAAATGGGGGTCAGGAAGGTGGTGAGCAGGACGAGCAGGATGGAAAGCCCATCGATGCCAACGGCATACATGATGTTCCAGCCGGCCACCTGGATCCAGGGCAGGTTCAGTCCCAGTTGAAGCCCCGGGTTCGACTTGTCGAACAGCGTCAGCATCCAGATCGACACGCCGAAGGTGAGCAGCGTGGAGACGAGAGCTGTCCAGCGCAGCAGGTTATTCCTCCCGGAAGGCAGGAGCAGCAAAACCAGCACGCCCAGCAGGGGAAGGAAGATCACCAGGTTTAGAGGATTGGTAATAAATTCCATGTTCACTCCTCAGTCATACCGCACGCTTAAGGAAATTATCCCGGGCATGCGGCGCATGACCTTATTTCAGGATCAGATAACCAAGAATTGCGATCACACCGAACAGCACCGCCAGGGCATAAGATGCGGACAAAACCGTTCTGCAGGCGGCGCAGGGTGGATGAGATGCGCCTGGTCAGTTCTCCCAGACCGTTGGCGATGGCATCGATACCCTGCTGATCAATGCGCAGGTCGAGCACGGTCCTGGAGACGAAGTTGTAGGTCCCGGCGATGACCTTATCATGGACAAAATCATGCCAGAAGCGGCCATCGATCACCTCCGCCAGGAAGCGTGAAATGGCCGTGTACGGTTTGAGGAAGACGGCCTGGTAGCCTTCATCCACAAACCACTTGTTTTCCATTCCGGTAAAAATAAAACCGAGCGCTTTCTTCAGCGGGTCTTTCTGGCCGGCTTCCAGCGGCCGGCGGCCATAGATCAGCCAGGAGATGTAGATCGCCAGCAGGGCCAGCAGCGTGGAAAAGAGCGCCACGAGTGGATTTAACCCGCCCCAGGAGATCTGCAGCCAGGGCGCCACTTCAAGCTCGTGCTCCACCAGCTCGATGGTATGCTCCAGCCAGATTGTAAGGCTGTGGACGCCGGGGAGATTCAATGCGCCCCCCAGGATGGATAGGCCTGCCAGCACCATCAGGGGGACGGTGATGACCCGGGGGCTTTCCTGCGCATGCTGCGCGGCGGCATGGCGCGGTTTCCCAAACCAGACCATCCAGATCTGCCGCCCCATATAAAAGGCGGTAAAAAACGCCGCAATCGCCAGCAGTATATATACTTCGGGATGCAGCTTGGCGGCATCGAACAGGATCTCATCCTTCGACCAGAACCCGGCGAAGGGGAAGATCCCCGCCAGGGCCAGAGTCCCGATGATGTACAGCCAGAAAGTCACCGGCATCTGTTTGCGCAGTCCGCCCATGTTGCGCATATCGCCCGGGTCGAACACTTCAGCGTGTTGGTTGCCAGGCCCGGCGTTGTGCGCCAGGTGATGATGCCCACGCTCCATGCCGAGGATGACCGAACCGGCCGAGAGGAAGAGCAGCGCCTTGAAGAAGGCATGGGTGATCAGGTGGAACATACCCGCCACAAAGGCACCCATGCCCACCGCGGCCACCATAAAACCCAGCTGCGAGATGGTCGAGTAGGCGAGCACCTTCTTCATGTCGTACTGACCAACCGCGATCGTGGCAGCAAAGAGTGCCGTCACTGCACCGGTGATGGCCACGATGTATTGTGCATTCGGCACCAGCGAATACAATGCCCAGGAGCGGGCGACCAGGTAGACACCCGCCGTGACCATGGTGGCGGCATGGATGAGGGCGGAGACCGGTGTAGGGCCCGCCATGGCATCCGGCAGCCAGACGTAAAGGGGGATCTGTGCCGATTTCCCTGCCACGCCGATGAGCATGAACAGGGTGATGGCAATGATCACTCCCGGCTGGGCGGCAGCGATCTGCTCCGCCATGCCGAAAACCTGGCCAAACTGCACACTGCCAAAAGCCCAGAACATGGTCATGCCAGCCAGGAGGAAACCGAAGTCACCAACGCGGTTGGCGATGAAAGCTTTTTTCGCGGCGTTCGAATTGGCCCAGGAGGGGCGCCCAAGCGTATCCATGTCGTACCAGAAGCCGATCAGCAGGAAGGAACACAAGCCCACCCCTTCCCAACCGACGAACAGCATCAGGTAGGAATTGCCGCTGACCAGGATCATCATCATGGCGATGAACAGGTTCAGGAAAACAAAAAACCGGCGGTAGCGTTTTTCATCCTTCTTGAAACGCACATCCTCGTGCATATAACCGATGGCGTAGATGTGGATCAGCGTGCCCACCCCGGAGACGACCAGCATCATCGTCACCGAAAGCGTATCCACCCTGAAGTTCCACGGGATGTCGAGCGAACCGATCCTGATCCACTCGGCAAAGGGGACGACGTGCGCCTCCCCGCCGGTGGACAGCAGGGCTGCACCGAGCAGGAGGGAGACAACAAATGCAAGGCCGGAGGCCGTGCTGGCCACGATGCCGATGGCTTTTTCACCCAGCCTGCCGCCGAAGACCATGTTGACCAGCAGTCCGAGGATGGGCAGAAAGACGATCAGGGGCACCAGGTTGAACAGATTCATAATCATCCTTTCAGGCTGCTCATCTGGTCCACATCGATGCTATGCTTGGTGCGGAAAATGGCCACGATCAATGCCAGCCCAACCGCCACCTCCGCCGCTGCAACGGTCATCACGAAAAAGACGAATAACTGCCCGGTGTAGACGTTGTACTGCCGGGCAAAAGCCACAAAGGCCAAATTGGCAGCGTTGAGCATCAACTCCACCGACATGAAGATGATCAGGGCGTTGCGGCGGATCAGCACGCCGAGCGCACCCATCGTGAACAGGATCGCCGAGACTACCAGGTACCAGGTGAGCGGGATGCCGCCAAGGTTTATGGTCATCCTTGCGCTCCTTTCTCTTTTTTGGTCAATACGATCGCCCCAACCATCGCCACCAGAAGAAGGATCGAAGTCACTTCAAAAGGCAGCAGGTATTCGCTGAAGAGCATCATCGCCATTTCACGGAGCGAGGTCATGGAATTCTCCATGGCACCAGGGTCCTGCAGGACCGCGGCGGATTGGAAGCGCCGGGCAAACAGGAAGACCGCTTCGGCCAGCAGGATGACCGCCGCCCCGATCGCCAGCGGAGGCTGGGCCGGCAGCACATCACCCTTGGGCAGTTTTTCCGAGCCGAGCAGCATGATCACGAACAGGAACAGCACCATGATCGCCCCGGCATAAACGGTCACCTGTGCCATGGCGATGAAAGGTGCGCCCAGCAGCAGGTAAAAGATCGCGCCACAGCCGAAGTTCAACACCAGGAACAGGGCTGCATAAACGGCGTTGCGGCTGATCAGCAGCCCGGCTGCGGTAACCACAGCGGTGACAGCTAATAATATGAAAAGGATCAGGGATACGTCCATGGGTTTAATCCAGGGGATCTTTCATCAATGGCACCGACCGGGTAAATACGCCCGGGTCTGTTTTCTGCGGAGTAAGCTGCCCGGCTGCAGGAACGGCTTCGATCAGCATGTCCTTGACGTAAACGGCCTGCCGCCGATCCGTGAAGGAGAGTTCGTAGTTGTCGCCGAGCACGATGGCTTCGGTGGGGCAGGCATCTTCGCAGAAGCCGCAGTAGATGCAGCGCAGCATGTTGATCTCGTAGGTGCTGGCGTAACGCTCCCCGGGTGAAAATCGCCTGGCGTCGCTGTTCTCGGATGATTCAACAAAGATGGCATCCGCCGGGCAGGCTGCGGCACAAAGGGCGCAGCCAATGCACTTCTCGAGGCCATTCTCATAGCGCTTGAGGACATGGCGCCCGCGGAAGCGTGGTTTGACCGGTTTCTTATGCTCAGGGTACTGAACGGTGACCGGTCTCTCGAACATCGAGCGCAGGGTGGTGAACAGACCCCGGCCCAGTTCAAGGATGGGCTCAAGCACGGGCATGTTCTTTCCTCCTCAATGTTTGATACATCCCCAGGATGGCAACGAAGCCGGCAGCCAGGGAGGCCACAGGAATGGCCCAGATATACAGCGGATTGAGCTGCTCGGCAAGCAGGATGCCTGCTGCCGTGAAGAAGACCAGCACCAGCGAAAGGGGCAGCAGGATCTTCCAGCCGAAAGCCATCAAACGGTCGTAGCGGATGCGCGGCAGGGTGGCCCTGACCCAGATCATCCCAAACAGGAGAACGAATACCTTGATGAACACATAGAGGGGACCAAGGATGGGAGTCTGGTCAACGCTGAAGATCGTGTTCTTCAGGAACCAGAACTCGCGGTAACCGCCGAAGAAAACGGTGGCAGCAATGGTGCAGATGGCGATCATCTTGTCGTACTCAGCCATGAACAACAGGGCGAACTTCATCCCGCCGTATTCGCTGTGATATCCCGCCGCCAGCTCCTGTTCCGCCTCCGGCATGTCGAATGGCGCCCGGTTGACCTCCGCCAGGGTGGCGATCAGGAAGATGACCATTCCCACCGGCTGCAGGATGGTGAACCACATGGAGCGCTGGGCTTCAACAATATCGATCATGCGGGTGGAATTGGCCAGCACGATGACGCTGATGAACGACAGCCCCAGGGCAAGCTCATACGAAAGCATTTGAGCAGTGGAACGCAGCCCACCCAGCATGGCATACTTGTTATTGGAAGACCAGCCCGCCAGGACGATGCCATAGACTGCAATGGAGGCCACCGACATGATATACAGAACACCGACATTGATGTCTGCGATCTGCCAGGTGATCACCTGTCCGAACAGGGTAAAGTTCAACAGTTCCGGACCGAATGGGACGACCGCGGTGATGACCAGCGCCGGGGTCAGGGTGATGATCGGTGCCAGGAAGAACAGCACCTTATCCGCCCTGGCAGGCATGAGTTCTTCCTTAAAGATCAATTTAATGGCGTCGGCGATCGGCTGAAGCAGCCCAAGCGGTCCCGCCCGGTTCGGACCAATGCGCACCTGGATGCGGGCCAGCGCCCGGCGTTCATAATACGTCAGGTAGGCAAATCCAACCAGCAGGATCATCACCCAGACGAAACCTTTGATCAGCCACTCAAGAACGGAGGCAAGTGTCATCGGGAACCTTCCTCTGCCTTTTGATTTTGCCAGCCGAGCGGCACACCCAGCCCCTGGGTGTTCTGGTACGACGTCCCGCCGTAGTACAGGTCTTTGCGGCCGATAAGCGGCTGCTGTTCAGTCACCTCGGCCAGCCTGCCATAGCTGATACCTTTAAAAGAATTCACAGAGGCGGCGATCTGGTCCATGACCAGGCGGGGGGAGTTCCCTTCCAACTCAATATCCAACCGGGCAGCCAGCAGGGCGGTGATGGTAAAGTCTGCCTTGCTCTCGCCCAGCGCAGGCAGCGCCGGGGAGAAGTGCTGAACCCGCCGCTCACCGGAAGTAAAGGTACCTTCCCGTTCGGTGAAAGCACAGGCCGGCAGCACCACCTCGGCCATCTCTGCGGTGTCGGTAAGGAAAATATCCTGGACGATGACTGACGCAGCACCTTTCAGCGCCTGGGCCAGTTTTGGATCATCGCCCGCCGCATCCACTGCGGCGAGATAGACCGTTTTCCCCTTCAGTGTTTTGGTGAGATCTGCTGCGGGTTTAAAACCCATTTCAAAGGCGCCCTGGTCGTTGGCCCGCGGCCAGACCGCGATCAGACCGCTATCCGGTCTGCCGAGGCGATCTTTTACCAGTTCAGCACAGGCTGCCGCCAGGGCGGGGGAATCACCCCGGCCAAAGAATACCAGCAGGTTTTCCGCAGCGCTGATTACCGTTCCCAGTTTCTTTGCAAGGCCTTTGATCGCAGCGGCTTCCTGCCCATTCTCAACCCGAATCACATGGCGGGCGGTTTTATCGAGGCGGGTGTCTTTAGAATCGATCACCACCAGTTCAGCCCCGCGTGCCGCAGCCTGGCGGATCCGCAGATGCCAGATGGGGGCGTCATGATACAGGTCAGCAGCCACGACCAGGATGGTCGTCCCTTTGCCCAGCTTGCCAAGATTGGTTCCCGCAGCAACGCCGTGGGTGGTGGTCAGCTCCCCACCGGGGTGCGAGTCATACAGCAGAGCCTGCCCGCCCAATCCATCTGCAAGCCGCTTGAGGTTGAAAAGATCTTCATTGGATAATCTGCCGGAAGCAAGGATGACCGCATCTCGTTTTCCATTTAAAAGTCTCCTGCCAGCTTCTTCCAGCGCAATTTTCCAGGAGACCGGTTCCAGCCTGCCGTTCCTGCGGAGCAGCGGTTTCTTCAGCCGGTTGTCATTCTCCACAAAGTGCCAGTTGAAGCGGCCGCGGTCGCACATCCAGATCTCGTTGACCTGCTCATTCTGGCGCGGGATGGCGCGTTTGATGACGACCCTGCCCTCTGCCTGCGCTTCACGGCGGGTGTTATAGGTCACATTGCATCCCACCGGACAGAGCGGGCAGATGGAAGCAGCAGCCTTCATCTCCCACGGCCGGGCGCCAAAGCGGAAATCCGCCGTCGTCAGGGCGCCGACCGGGCAGATATCGGTGGTGTTGCCGGAAAAGATCGAATCGAAGGGTGGTTCGGAACTGGTGATGATGTCGGTGTTGCGGCCGCGCTGGTAAAAGGCCAGCACCGGATCCCCGGCCACCTGCTCCTGGAAGCGAATGCAGCGCGGCACATTGGATGCAGCGCTCGCGGTCCAGCCAGATCTTATCGCCCAGGGCAACATGCTTTTCGGCATGATGTTTTTCTTCAAAGAGGTAGCGGCTTTCAGCAGGGCCGTAGGCCACGGTCAGGTTTTGCAGCGGGCATTCACCGCCCTTGTCGCAGACCGGGCAGTCCAGGGGATGCGAGGTGAGCAGGAATTCCAGGTTCTCGCGCTGCGCGACCCTGGCCTTATCCGATTGGCTCAGGACGACCATCCCCTCTGAAACCGGCGTGGTGCAGGCTGTCTCCAGTTTCGGACCAAAGCCGATCCTGGGCTGGCCGTTCTCCATCACCACCTGGCCGGTGGCACGGTCGATAACCGGGCGGCCCACTTCCACCAGGCACTGGCGGCACATGCCCACCGGTTCCATCTTCGGGTGGTAGCAGAAGACCGGGATGTTGATGCCAACCTGCCTGGCAGCGTTCACGATCAGGGTGCCTTCGGCAACCGTGACCGGCTGCCCGTCAATCGTCAGGGAAATGCTTTTAGGCATGGCTGCCTCCGCGGGTGGAGGGCTTGAAATCAGCCGGGAAGCGTTCGATGGCGGTGGTGACCGCCATGGTGGAGAACTCCCCCAGCGGGCACAGGCACTTGTTCTGCATCTGCCTGGCTACGCTGTGCAGTAGTTCGGTATTCGCTGCGGACGTCCTCACCGCGTTCAAGGCGTTCCACCAGGTGCAGCATCCAGTAGGTGCCTTCCCGGCAGGGGGTGCACTTGCCGCAGGATTCGTGTTTGAAAAAGTGAATGGTCTTGTTGATCACCCATTCCATGTTGACACTGTCGTTAATGACGATCACGGATGCCGATCCCAGGTCTGCGCCAAGGCCGCGTACGGAGGCATAATCCATCGGGGTGTCCAGGGCCTTGTCGTCAGCTACGATCACCGCCGATGAAGCTCCCGCAGACAGGATGGCCTTTACCGGCCTCCCTCCGCTCACCCCTCCGCCGTGCTTGTAGATGAGTTCGCGGTAGGTGGTGCCAAAGGGCAGCTCGTAATTTCCGGGCTGGTTGACATGCCCGGATAACGAAAAGATCTTCACCCCGGCACTATCCGCGGTACCCAGGGATTTGTACCAATCGGCGCCTTTTTCAATAATGAGCGGGACATTGGCCAGCGTCTCGACATTGTTGACCACGGTGGGTTTGCCGTACAAGCCATACACCGCCGGGAATGGTGGGCGGATGCGCGGCTGGCCGCGTTTGCCCTCGATGAACTCAAGCAGCGCTGTCTCCTCGCCGCAGATATATGCCCCTGCGCCAAGATGGGTATGCAGGCGCAGGGAGTATTCGCTGTTAAAGAGCTTGTCGCCCAACAGGCCGGCTTTTTCCATGTCAGCGATCTTTTCATCCAGGAGGGCAGCCACCGGCCAGAATTCACCGCGCAGGTAGATATAGGCGGCGTTGGCACCGACCGCGTAGGAAGCAAGCGCCACCCCTTCCAGGAACTGGAAAGGATTGCGCTCCATGATCTCGCGGTCCTTGAAGGTGCCCGGTTCAGACTCGTCGGCGTTGGCGACCACGTAATGCGGCCAGATGTTGCCCGGGATGAATCCCCACTTTACCCCGGTCGGGAAGCCCGCACCCCGCGGCCGCGCAAGCCGGAGGCCTTGATGACATCGGTCACCTCCTGCGGTTTCATTCCGGTGACCGCTTTTTTAAAGGCTTCAAAGCCACCGTTCTTCTTATAAATATCGATTTGGTCGATATCCGGGATGTCACGGTGGCGCAGAAGAAGGTGTGCCATTATTTCACCTCCTTGCGGGTTGCTTCGATGAATGCCATCGTTTTTTCCACGGTCATGTTCTCGTGGAAAGAAATGCCGGCTGGTCCCTGCGCCTGGAACATGGGGCCCTTGTCACAGGCCGCCAGGCACATCACCGCTTCAACTGTAACCAGCCCATCCGGGGTGGTACCCCCGGGCTGGATATGCAGGTTTTCACACAGCATCTTCAGGAACTCGTCCGCTCCGCGCAGGGCGCAGGAGATGTCGGTACAGACCTGCAAACGCAGTTTGCCCCCGGGAGCATCGTGGTAGAGGGTGTAGAAACCGATGATCTCAGCTACGTCCGTCTCGCTGATGCCACACAGGCCGGCGATCTCAACCAGCAGGTGACGGTCCACATAGCCCTTCTCGAGCTGGGCCAGGTGCAGCAATGGCATCACCGCGGACTGCTTATATTCCGGCGGATATTTGGCGAGGATCTTCTTGATTTCCTGGGGATATTTCGCTGCCAGACTCATCTATCCACATCTCCCAGAACGATATCGATCGAACCGATGATGGCGACCAGGTCAGCAACGAATACACCCCTGGTCATCATCGGCATGGCCTGTAAATTATCAAAGGACGGAGTGCGCCAGTGGGCACGATATGGTTTTGGTCCCCCATCGCTTTCCAGGTACACACCGAGTTCGCCTCGCGGTGACTCGACTGCGCTGTATATAAATCCTTTCGGTGCGGCAAAGCCTTCCGTCCATAGCTTGAAATGGTGGATCAGGGCTTCCATGCTGGCACCGATCTCCGAACGCGGGGGCGGGATGAATTTCCGGTTACTGGAGCGCACCGGCCCAAGCGGCAGCCTGGAAAGCGCCTGCTCGATGATCTTGAGTGATTCGCGCATTTCCCGGACGCGTACCAGGTAGCGGGCGTATACATCGCCTTCGCTGTGGATGGGCACTTCGAATTCATACTGCTCATAGCCGCTGTACGGTCGGCTCTTGCGCAGGTCCCAGGGTATACCGCAGGCGCGCAGCCCGGGTCCGGTCATGCCGACATTGAGAGCATCGGCTGCGCTGATCCTGCCAATTCCCAGCGTGCGATCCAGGAAGAGCGGGTTGCGGGTCAGCAGGGCTTCATACTGGTCGATGCGGCGGGGCATCATCTTCAGGAAGTCGTGCACCGCCTGCTCGAATTCCACCGGCACATCCCTCCAGACACCCCCAGGGCGGATGTAGGTGGTCATCATGCGCTGGCCGGAAACCAGCTCGAAGATATCCAGGATATCCTCACGTTCACGGAAGCAGTACAGGAAGGTGGACATGGCTGCCACGTCGAGGGCGGCCGTCCCCAGCCAGATCAGGTGGGAGGCGATGCGCTGCAGTTCGACCAGGATCACCCGCAGAGACTGGGCCCGGGCAGGCACATCCAGGTCGACCAGTTTTTCAACCGCCATCGAATAAGCCAGGGTGTTGCCGACCGTGTTCAGGTAATCCAGGCGGTCGGTCATCACTTCGGCTTTCTGGTAGGTCTTGGCTTCCATGTTCTTTTCAATGCCGGTATGCAGGAACCCGATATCCGGGATGCAGTTGACCACGATCTCGCCGTCCAGTTCAAGCAGCAGGCGCAGCACACCATGGGTGGAGGGATGCTGCGGACCCATGTTCAACAGCATGGTCTCCCCGCTGATGGCACGTTCCGAGACGAGGTGTTTCAGGTCATCGATCGAGACTTCAAAGATATCTGGCATAGGTTTCTCTCAGATGGAACCCCGGGTCGCCGGGCTCCGCTGATCTGGCTGGGTTTGATGCACCTGGTCATTCACTGGCATAGGGTTTTCGCAGGTCGATCTCTTCCAGGTTGAAGCTGAACTGCGGCTCCTCGTATCCGAGCGGGTAGTCCTTGCGTAGAGGGTGGCCCTCCCAATCCCCCGGCATCAGGATGCGGCGCAGGTCGGGGTGGCCCTCAGCCTTGATGCCGAACATGTCCCATAGCTCACGTTCGCGCCAGTTGGCATTGTGGAAGATATGAGAGATGGTGGGTATGGTGGGGTTCACCCCCGGCACCGGCACACGAAAGGCAAGCAGCAGGTTGTGGGATACCGAGGTGAATTGGTAGATGACATGGAAGCGGAAGGATCCTCCCTGACCGGAGAGGTCATTCGGCCAGTAGTCCACTGCGCTTAGATCAGACATCAATTCAAAACCCAGCAGTTTCAACTGCTCACAGGCTTCAACAAGCTTCTCGCGGGGGATGGTGAGGCTGACATCCCCATGAGCTTCAACTGCCCGGAGGTTAAAGGTCTTTTCCAGTTTTTCAACAATGGATTGCAGTTTCTTGTCCATTTGCAGCCTCGGCTACTTCCCGGTTTCCGAAAACTTGAGGGTTTTTACTTTTTCCTGCAGGGTGAGAATACCGTGGATGAGTGCCTCCGGGCGTGGCGGGCAGCCTGCAACGTACACATCCACCGGGACGATCTCATCCACACCCTGAACAACAGCATAGTTATTGAATACGCCGCCGCAGGAGGCGCAATCTCCCATCGATAGCACCCATTTGGGTTCGGGCATCTGGTCGTACAGCCTGCGCAGCACGGTGGACATTTTCCGGGAGACGCGCCCGGCCACGATCATCAGGTCCGACTGGCGGGGCGAGGGGCGCATCAATTCCATGCCGAAGCGGCTCATATCATAATCCGAAGCCTCAGCGGCCATCATTTCGATCGCGCAGCATGCCAGCCCGAAAAGCATCGGCCACATGGCGTAGTTCCGGCTCCAGGCCACCGCCTGTTCAAGGGTGGTGGTGATCACCCCCATGTTGCTAAGTTTTTTCTCTAATCCCATTCAAGGGCTCCTTTCTTCCAGGCATAAAAGTAGCCCACCAGCAGGATGAAGATAAAGATGGCCATCTCGATCAAACCAAAGATACCCAGCTGGCGGAAGACGATCGCCCAGGGCAGGAAGAATACTGTTTCAATATCGAAGAGGATGAAAAGGACGGCGATTAGATAGAAGCGCACCGGCATCCGGCGGGTTCCCGGCCCGATGGGATTCATGCCTGATTCATAAGGCATGGCCTTGATGTCCGTTGCTTTCCTGGGGCCGAATAACATTCCCAGCACGATCGCGATCAAACCCACCAATACAGTAATAAAAATGAACGCGGCGATGGCTGCGTATTCCAGTAGCATGGGGCCTCCCGGGGAATTGCGCGTAAATTTCAGGCTCGGCGCGCAAGTATAACATAAAGATTTTTTAGTGAAACCGGCTTACATGTCATCTAATTTTAGTCTACCCGGCTCTAATTGGCATGAGAAATACAGGAATTACTAAAAACACCCCCTCCCAAGTCCCTCATCGAAGATTGCCACGGCGCAGAGAGCGCGCCTCGCAAAGACAGATGGGAAAGGAGAAAATCCTGTTGGTTATAAGGGAGAAAATCCTGTTGGTTATAAGCGGGATAAATCGACTTCGCGCTGCTACTGTGGCAGCCCCCACAGGCGCAGGGTGCCATCCCAACTGATCGAGGCGATCAATTTTCCATCCGGGCTGAAAACCACCCGTAAAACTGCCCCGGTATGTCCATTCAGGGTGCTGAGCATTGCCCCGCTGGCGGCATCCCAGAGGCGGACAGAGGAATCGTGGCTGCCGGAAACCAGCAGGCTGCCATCCGGGCTGAAGGCCACCCCGTTGACAAAGTCTTGATGGCCAGCCAGGGTTTGAACAGGCTCCGCTTGGTCTGACTGCCAGAGATAAATGAAGTTGTCGTCCGTACCTGCCGCCAGAAGATCCCCGGGCGGGTTGTAGGCAATGCTGCCCACCGGTTTGGAGGACAGCCCGGTCAGATCAAGAATACTCTCCCCGCTGAGGGCATTCAGAATCCCAGCGTCCCCGTATCGTCCACCGAAAGCGACCCGGTCCCCGGCCGGGGAAAACGACAGGCTGAGGGTTGATCTCCTGCCCGGGTGGCTCCAGACCAGGTCGGCACTATCCATCGACCACAGGCGGATATCGCTGCTGATGCCTGCAGATGCCAGGTACCGGCCATCCGGGCTGAAGGCTAGGTCCCAAAGCGGAGAATCCAGCGAGGCAAAGGAGCGGGCCAGATCACCCGTGAGCGGATCCCAGAAGCTGATCTGGTTGTCGAAGCCGCCGCAGGCAAGGATGGATCCATCCGGTGAAAACCGGCAGACCACCATCTGCCACTTTCCGTCGGTCAGGGTTTGGACAAGCTGCCCGCTGCGGACATCCCAAACCGGGATGCCGTTCCTGCCGCAGGCACCGGCCAGCAAACGTCCATCCGGGCTGAAGGCCGGGTTGCACTGGCTGATGCTGCCCATGCTAAAGCCGGGGATCTGCAAGGTGCTGATCAACTGCACCTCGTCAGCATTCGATGAAGAGATTGTCTGGAGGTCGGGTAATTGAGTAGTGGGGAGTGTCGGAGTCTCGGACACAGCTTGATCCATCTCAGCAGGTTCCCCAATTGATGGCTGGCAGGCAATCATGAACATGCACAAGGTCAGCAGGATGATTGTCAGACGAAGGATGCGATCCATTTGAATTACCTCCAGGTTCCCACATGCGTTCTATAATTCCGTATTGAGAATACTCTGGAGCTCCCCGGCTGTCATCCCTCCCGGGAAGTGATTTTTAATTTCCATTAACACAAAACCGGTTCCTCACACTGAGATGGAACCGGTTTTTGTTTTAAAAATAAAAGTACCGCTCAGTTGAGGGCAACAGCCTGTTCGCTCTCCCACAGGCCGTGGATGTTGCACATCGCCAGTGCCTGGAAGATGCCCGGTTTGGATATTTTCAGGGTGACCACCACCTGCGGTTCTGTGTATGCCGGGCCAGTGTTGGGCCCTGCCACGGCTTCGCCGTGGGCGGTGAAGGCAAAGTGACCCACCTGGTGGGGGAATTTCTCACCCTCGGGGTGGAAATACAGGTCGATCCAATCGATATGGTGCTCGGTGGTGTTCGGATGGGGGATCTCCTTGCCAATGGTCACCTTCACCTGGAAGGCCGTCCCCGCGGCTGCCTGCGCCGGGGCTTCGATGACCGGCACGTGCTTCTCTTTTTTCCAATCGTCTTTTTGAATGTACATTTTTTGCTCCTTTCTCTTCAATTATACAACGCGGTTTCCTAATAATCATACCAGGCGGCAGAGCCAGGGTTTTTCAGGCCAATCCCTGGATCCAAAAGACCGCACTTCGTAACGGAGGAATGAGGATATTCTTCTATTATCATTCGGGGTATGATTGTTTAGAATTACCCATCCAATGATTTCATCTGACGGAGAAAATAATCATGCCTGAAGCGATCCCGCAAGCGCAACAGACACCCCCCTCCCCAGCCACAGCCAGGAAAGGGCCGCGCGGTGAGGTGACGATCTACGCCACCTGGTGCAAGGGGTGTCATATCTGCGTGGAATTCTGTCCCCCCAAGGTGCTGGCGATGGAGGCGGGTGACAACCACCCACGCGTGGTCGCCCCTGATAAATGCACTGCCTGTCATTTCTGTGACACCCACTGCCCCGACCTGGCCATCGTCGTCAGGAAGCTGGATTAGGAGGTCATCTTGGCCATTAAGCTGATGCAAGGCAATGAAGCGATCGCCATGGGGGCTGTCGCAGCCGGCTGCCGGTTCTATGCCGGATACCCGATCACCCCTTCCACCGAAGTTGCGGAGGTGCTCGCCCGCGAACTGCCCAAGGTCGGGGGAAAATTCATCCAGATGGAAGATGAGATCGCCAGCATGGCCGCCATCATCGGCGGGCGGGTGGGCGGGCTCAAATCCATGACCGCCACCAGTGGGCCGGGATTCTCGTTAATGCAGGAGAACCTGGGTTACGCTGCCATCGCCGAGATCCCCTGCGTGGTGGTGGACGTGCAGCGTCTGGGTCCCTCCACCGGGCAGCCCACTGCAGCATCGCAGGGCGACGTGATGCAGGCCCGCTGGGGCACACACGGCGACCATCCGATCATTGCCCTGGCTCCAACCTCCGTCCGCCAGTCCTTCGATCTGACCGTCAAAGCCTTCGATCTTTCAGAACGGTTCCGCACCCCGGTTTTGTTGATGACCGACGAGATCGTCGGCCACATGCGCGAACCGGTTGAACTGCCGGATTTTAAGACCATCAAGGTCTTCGAACAACAGGTGACCGAAAGCCCAGAGAATTACAAGGCCTTTCGCAATACTCCGGATGGCGTCCCACCCCTGGTTCCGTTTGGCAAAGGCTACCGGTACCATATCACCGGCCTGCTGCATGATGAGTTTGGGTTTTCCACCCAGCGCCTGGATGAGATCGATCCCTGGCTGGAAAGGGTCAACACCAAGCTGGAGAAGCGTCTCGACGAGATCTCCCTCTTCGAGCAGGATTACCAGGAAGGAGCGACAGTAGCCCTGCTTTCCTACGGTTGCTCGGCGCGCACCTCCCGCCATGTGATGAAAACCCTGCGGGAGCGGGGTGAGAAAGTGGATATGCTGACCACTCCTAACCCTGTGGCCCTTCCCTGAAAAAGTGGTCGAAGCCCTGGGTGAACGCGTGGAAAGGATCATCGTTCCCGAAATGAACCTCGGACAACTGGCCTATGAAGTGGAGCGCATCGTCGGCCGCAAAAAGGTCTGCCGGGTGGGGCGCGCCAATGGTGAGATGGTCACGCCGCAAATGATCCTGGAAGCGATGGAGGCCTGAAGAGATGAGCAAACAACACATCCTCGACGCGGCCACTCTCGATGCCGATGAAGCTCTCATCCCGCAGTCAGACTGGTTCCAGCGGAACGAGACCCTGCAAAAATTACGGAAAAACAAAAAATTCCCAACCATCTGGTGTTCGGGCTGCGGTATCGGCATCGTCATGGGCGCCCTGATCCGGGCCATTGACCACCTCGGGCTGGATAACGATAACGTGGCGCTGGTGGCCGGGATCGGCTGCACGGCGCGCATGCCCATCTACATGGACTTCAACACCCTGCACACCACTCATGGCCGCGCCCTGGCATTCGCCACCGGCCTGAAGATCGCCCGCCCCGACATGAAGGTCATTGCCATCATGGGAGATGGCGATGCACTGGCCATTGGCGGAAATCATTTCATCCATGCCGCCCGGCGCAACCTGGGCATTACCGCCCTGGTGGTCAACAACTCCATCTACGGCATGACCGGCGGACAGTACAGCCCTACCACCCCTCTCGGCGGGAAAGCCACCACCGCCCCGTACGGCAACGTCGAACCGCCTTTCCCCATCTGCGAGCTGGCAATGGCCGCCGGTGCGACTTACGTGGCACGCTCCACGGTCTACCATGCCCTCGAACTGGATAAATTCCTGGCTGAAGCGATCGCCAAGGACGGTTTCAGCCTGGTCGAGGCTGTATCCTATTGCCATACCACCTACGGCCGCCTGAACAAGCTCGGCACTGCGGCAGACATGATGCGTGCGCTCAAGGACAACAGCATCGCCAGAACCGCCTTCGACAGGCTGACAGATGAAGAGAAAGCCGCCAACACCAAGATCGTCCGGGGTAACTTTATCAACATTGACCGGCCCCAGTATACAAATATCTACCAAAACCTGATCACCCGCGTCCAGGGAGGTGAAAAATGACCAAAAAACCTGCCGGAACGCCGCAAGAAATGTCCCCGGGAAAACGCACCGAGATCCGCCTGGCCGGGGAAGGCGGGCAGGGCATGATCCTGGCTGGGATCATCCTGGCAGAAGCAGCGGCCATCTACGACGGTAAGAATGCCGTTCAGACCCAGAGTTATGGGCCTGAAGCGCGCGGCGGGGCCAGCAAGTCGGAAGTGGTCATTTCAGCCAGTGAAATCGACCATCCTGAAGTACTCGAAGCTGATGTGCTGGTGGCCTTGAGCAAGGAAGCCTTCAAAAAATTCTGCCGAGGATGTTAAACCCGGCGGCCTGGTGATCGTGGACGAGGATCGGGTCGATTCCAGTTCGCTGCCGGGCGCTTTGCGCATCCCGGTTACCCGCATGGCGCTGGAAACCACCGGCCGCATCATCACGGCCAACACGGTGGCCCTGGGGGTGCTGGTCGGATTGAATGAGGTTGTCTCCCGGGCTGCCCTTGAAAAGGCGGTACAGGCACGCGCCCGCGCGGCACCGAAGAGATGAACCGCAAGGCGCTCGAAGCCGGGTTTGACGCGGCTGAGAAGGTGAAGAAAGCCGCAGGCTAGAGCATCTCTCGATTTCAATATCGTGGCACAAGGGAATAACAGCCCTCCTGCCTGTTAATGTGCGACGCACTTTCGAAGTGCGTCGCACTTTTAGATGGCCCCTCCCTCAACTTCCCCATCCAAAAGATCGGATGGGGAAGGAGCATTGCCATAAATTGGGGAACGATTGAACGAATGGGCGATGCATATCCTGGGATACCATTGCTGCTTCATATTACTGCTGAGCCCGCAGGGCTTTCTTGATTATGAGGCGGGACTTCAGTCCCGACGAAGTACACCCCCTCCCAGCCTCCCCCATCTAAAAGAGCGGACGGGGGAGGAGATTCTTTCCAGTCTTCGGTTGATCTATATAGATCGATGTACGTGGTCAGCCTTCCGGCTGGTTTCCAAGGATCTGCTCGATCCGCTCGAGCACTGCATCGGATAATTTTTCAACCGCTTCGGCAGCTGCCAGATTCTCCTGCAGTTGCTCCAGGCGGGTGGCACCGGTGATCACAGTGGACACTTCCTTGCGGCGCAGGATCCAGGCTATGGCGAGCTGGGCGCTGGTCAGGTTGAGCTCTTGGGCCAGTTCTCCCAGCCTGCGGACGATGTCTGTATTTTGCGGGGTGATGCGGTCACGGATCCAGCCGTAGTCGCTCAGGGTGGCGCGTGTCCCCTTGGGGATGCTCTCATTGTACTTCCCGCTGAGGATGCCGAAGTAGAGCGGACTCCAGGTGGTGAGCCCAATGCCAAGATCCCGGCAAAGTGGCGCCAGCTCGGTCTCCAACCGATCACGGTGAAGCATGTTGTACTGCGGCTGCTCCATCGCCGGTGGTACCAGGTGGTGGCTGCCCGCCACACAAAATGCGGAGGAGATCTGCCAGTGCGCGCCACTCGGAGGTGCCCCAGTAGAGCACCTTGCCCTGCTGGACGAGGTCGCTCATCGCCCGGACGATCTCATCCATCGGGCTGTCCGGATCGAAACGGTGGCAAAAATACAAATCAAGGTAATCGGTATCCAGCCGCTTTAGCGAGGCGTGGGCAAACTCCATGATATGCTTGCGGGAAAGGCCGCGCCCGTTTGGACCCGGCATGGTTGGCCAGAAGACCTTGCTGGATAACACCAGGGCCGTGCGCGGCAGGTCCTTGATCGCCCGGCCCATCAACTCTTCCGCCTGCCCGTCCGCGTACATATCCGCGTTGTCGAAATAATTCACGCCGGCTTCGTAAGCGGCATGCAGCAGGTCGCCGGCCAGTTCCTGATCCACCTGGCTGCCAAAGGTGATCCATGAACCCAGTGAAATTTCGCTTACTTTTAAGCCGGAACGGCCCAGGCGGCGGTAGTGCATCGTCTAATCCTCCTCCACGGGTTTGTTGCCGAGGGTTTCATCGATGCGGGCCATCACCTCGGGGGTCAGCTTGTCAACCACTTCGAGCGCCTTCAGATTCTCCTGCAACTGTTCAAGCCGGGTGGCGCCGGTGATCACGGTGCTCACATTGGGATTCTTGAGACACCAGGCCAGTGACATCTGCGCCAGGCTGACGCCCAGCCCGGCCGCAAGCGGGACGAGGCGTTTCACCATTTCAATACGCTGCGGGTCGGTCAGGTGAGGTCTCAGCCATTCGTAGCCCTTCAGGTTGGCACGGCTCTCCTTCGGGATCTCATTATTGTATTTTCCGGTCAGCAGGCCGGAGGCCAGCGGGCTCCAAATGGTGGCGCCGATGCCAATATCCTTGAATATGCGGGCATATTCACGCTCCACCCGCTCGCGGTGGAGCAGGTTGTACTGCGGCTGCTCCATGACCGGCTTGTGCAGGTGATGTTTGTCGGCGAGCTGCCAGGCTTCCATGATCTCCGCTGCGCTCCACTCGGAGGTGCCCCAGTAGACCGCCTTGCCGCGCGAGACGATGTCGTGCATGGCCCAGACCGTCTCCTCGATGGGAGTCTCCGGGTCCGGACGGTGGCAGTACACCAGGTCCACGTAGTCAAGCTGCAGGCGTTCCAGTGAACCATCGATCGCAGCCAGCAGGTACTTGCGGTTGAGCGTGTTCTTCTCCAGCGGGGTGTTGTTCAAGCCCCAGAAGAACTTGGTGGAGACGATGAAACTGCTGCGCCGCCAGCCCATTTTCTTGAACACATTCCCCATGAAAATCTCGGACTTGCCATGGGCATAGCCCTCGGCATTGTCAAAGAAATTCACTCCGGCTTCATAAGCCGCAGCCATGCATTCCCGGGCGGTGTCCTCACTGATCTGCTGACTAAAAGTGACCCAGGAACCAAGCGATAATTCACTGATCTTCAAACCTGAACGACCTAGACGACGATATTGCATATATTCTCCTGTCAAGCTGTCAGGCGCACGATCATGCGCCTGACCTGCAATTTACTTCTCTTCTTCCCCGGAACCAATACCGAGCGGCTTCCATTTCGATTCGTCCTTGAGCCGGTGCTGGATGCCGTGCCGGTCGTGGATTTCATCAAATCCTTCCGGCTTGATGAACATCTTTTCGCCATCCAGCATGGCGGTCAGGCCCTCCTGTCCCGGTTCGGGACGCTTCAGGCCTTTGTATTTGGCGGACATGGCCGGGGTGTAGTCCGTTGGCTCCTCGTAGGTGGTCACATACCCTTCAAAGTTGCGCAGGATGATCTTGTGATCGGACATCGATAACACATAATTGGGTGCAACCGGGATCTTTCCACCGCCCCCAGGCGCATCCACGATATACTGCGGAACGCTAAAACCGGAGGTATGCCCGCGCAATCCTTCCATGATCTCGATGCCCTTGGCCACGGGGGTGCGGAAATGCCCGGCGCCTTCCACCAGGTCACACTGGTAGAGATAGTATGGGCGGACGCGGATGCGGGCCAGGTCCTGCACCAGCTTGCGCTGGATATGGACGTTGTCATTCACGCCTGCCAGCAGGACGGCCTGGTTGCCAAGCGGAATGCCGGCGCGGGACAGCCTGTCGCAGGCTTCCGCCAGCTCGCGGGTGATCTCATTCGAATGGTTGACGTGGATGTTCATCCAGAACGGGTGGAACTTCTGCAGCATGTCGCAGAGTTCGGCGGTGATACGTTGGGGCATGAAGACCGGTACCCGCGAACCGATGCGCAGTATCTCGATATGCGGGATCTCGCGCAGACGGGTGAGGATCTCCTCCAGGATCTTTGGCGCCAGCACAAGCGGGTCGCCGCCCGAGAGCAGCACATCACGCACCTGCGGCGTACGCTTCAGGTATTCGATCTGCAGGTCAAATTCCTGGCGCGAGAACTGGGCGGTCGGATCACCAACGATCCGGGCACGCGTGCAGTAGCGGCAATAGGAGGCGCACTGCGTGGTGACCAGCATCAGCACCCGGTCCGGGTAGCGGTGCACCAGCCCGGGGACAGGTGAGTGGCGGTCCTCGGAAAGCGAGTCTTCCATCATGGCAGTGAAGGAATTCATCTCCTCGGCACGGGGGATGATCTGCGCCCGGATGGGGTCCTGTGGATCCTGCGGGTCGATCAGGGAGATGAAGTAAGGGGTCACATCCACCCGAAAAAGACCGCTGGTACTGAGGGCCTTGCGTTCACTTTCGGTTAAAGGGAATACTTTATCGATCTCTTCCGCCGTGTTCAGGCGGTGACTTAATTGCCAGTGCCAGTCATTCCATTTTTCATCAGGAACATCTGCAAAAGCAGCAGCGCGCTTGGATGTAAAAGGTAAAACGCTCATATTTCCTCCGGCTGAAGGGTCGGGCATAAATTGTTTAACCTGGTCGATGAACCCTGCTTAATTAAGCAGGCGGCAGGTGCGCTAACCCGGCACTGCCCGGCGGATCGTGGTCCGGGCGGAAGAAACCCCCATAATAAGTCAGTGGCGTGTGCGATTCGAGATAAAACTTGTCCACGAATGCATTGTAAAGAAAAGGATGGCGGGAGTTAATGACTAAAAACCGGCAAAACGCATGAAAAAACCCCGGTTTTATAATGCTTTTATAGACTCCCGGAACCTTTGCCAGGTTGCCTTTGTTAGATTCCCTCAATGGACGTCCATGGAGTTTGCATTGCTTTTGCTGAGTAGAGGGGTGTCTTAATGATCTTTTGATAAACCTTTATTGACACACATAAACGTATGTGCTAAAATGCGGAATGTAGTTCCATATACTGGAACCAATCAAATTAGTCTGCAGTGTTACTAAAAATGTTGAGAAAACATGGTTTCCGCAATAAAACGACCTAATCACTCCAACGAGCACTCCAAAGCAGATGATGTACAGCGCGGCTCTGCCTCGACGACCGTGGCCAAAGCCATGACGATCGTTGAGCTGCTGGCCGCCAAAGCGGAAACCGGGGTGGGATTGAGCGAACTATCGGCATTGGTCGACATGCCGAAGAGTTCCGCCCACCGCTACCTGACCACGCTGCAATCGGTGGGCCTGGCGGAACGGACAGGGGAAGACCGCTTCAGGCTGGGCACGCGGGTGATCGAACTGGCCGGATCCTTCCTCGCCCACAGCGACCTGCGCAGCGAGAGCCAGCCTGTCATGGACGAACTGGCAGAGATGACCGGCGAGACCATTCACCTGGCGGTACCTTCCGCTACCGACGTGGTCTATATTGCCAAGATTGAAAGCAAGCACACCCTCGGCATGTCCTCCCATATTGGTACGCGGGTTCCGATGTACTGCACTTCGCTTGGGAAGGCCATCCTGGCCTTTAATGACCCCGAACTGGTCGAGGCGGTGCTCGCCAGGGGAACAGAAGCCCGCACCCCGAACACGATCACCTCCAACGAAGCCCTGAGAGCAGAACTGTTCACCGTTCACTCACAGGGCTTTGCGCTGGATAATGAAGAAAACGAACTCGGCATCTGTTGTCTGGGAGCCCCCATCCTTGATTACACCGGGAAGGCGATCGGGGCCATCAGCATATCGGGCCCCAGTGATCGCATGGACCGCGCCAGGGCCCTCCAACTGGGTCCTCTGCTTTGGGAACGCACTCAGCGCATCTCACGCCGCAGAGGATATTCAAGGCAATTGCCGGGTTCAAACGAACAAAACCAGGCTGCGTAGGTGAAGTCAATTCTCCAGCCTTCCCTTACCAGCCCAGACCAAATCTCAGCTCGAAGATCGAAAGCGAGGAAACCATGAAAATGTTCATCGATGAAAAATGGGTGGAAGCTTCCGACGGGGCGTGGACCGACATCCGCAACCCCGGCACGGGTGAAGTGATCGACCGGGTGCCGCGCGGTACTCTCGAAGATGTCACCCGGGTGGTGGAGGCTGCCCAGCAAGGCAAGCTGGCCATGCGCCGCCTGACGGCCAATCAGCGCTACCAGGCTCTGAATAAGATCGCCCTGGCGATCGAAGCCCACGGCGACGAATTGGGAAAACTACTGGCGGCAGAAAATGGAAAACCCGTCCAGCAGACGCGCGCCGAGGTGATGGTAACCGCCAATATCTTCCGCGGATTTGCAGAAGAGGGCAAGCGTATCTTTGGCAGGGTAATGCCGGTGGATGCCGTGCGCGGGAACGAGCGTCATTTTGCCTTTACCATCCGCCAACCGCTCGGGGTGGTGGCGGCTATCGTACCCTTCAATTACCCGGTGGAACTCTGGGGCCATAAGGCAGCCGCGGCGCTCGCCGCCGGCAACGCGGTCATTTCGAAGCCACCCAGTTCCTGCCCGCTCACCCTTTTGAAGATCACCGCCCTGATGCAGGAGTGCGGTCTGCCGCACGGCGCCCACCAGATGATCACCGGCCCGGGAGCCCTGATCGGTGATTTCCTGGCCCGCTCGACAGGTGTCCAGCTGATCACCGTTACCGGCAGCACCGAGGTGGGTGTGCGTATCGCCGAACTGGCCGCCCAGAACCTGAAGAAAGTGCACATGGAATTGGGAGGCAACGATGCGCTGATCATCCTGGCGGATGCCGACCTGGAAAAAGCCGCCACCGCGGTGGTGCTTGGCCGGCTGGCGCGCGGCAACGGGCAGATCTGCTGCGCAGTAAAGCGCGTGTTGGTTGAAAAACCCATTTTTGATAAATTTGCAGCCCTGCTCACCGCCAAAGCCAAGGCACTCAAGGTGGGTGACCAGCTCAAAGAGGATACCGACGTTGGTCCACTGATCAGCGAACAGGCTGCCGAAGAGGTGGAAGCCTTTGTGAATGGGGCGGTCAAAGCCGGGGCGAAGGTACAGGCGGGTGGCAAGCGCCACGGCGCCTTCATGGAACCGACGGTATTGACGAATATTACTGTGGACATGCCGCTCTTCAAGGAGGAAGTCTTTGGACCTGTTGTACCCCTGGTCCCGTTCACCTCGATCGACGAGGCGGTGCGCCTGGCCAATGACTCCCCCTACGGCCTGCAGTCCGCGGTCTTCACGCAGGATATCAACAAGGCCCTGGATATCGCCTACCGCCTGGAAGCCGGCGGCGTGATCATCAACTGGTCTTCCGCCCTGCGGGTTGAGACACTTCCATTCGGAGGCATCAAGGCGAGTGGTCACGGACGCGAAGGCGTGCATGACACCCTGGACGAAATGACCGACCAGAAGACGGTGGTCGTGCATAATGCCTTCCCGCCAGTGGATGCATAACAGGGATAATTGATGGGAAATTCCGAATTTCTTGTAATGAAAGGCATCAGCAAGAGCTTTGAAGGAACGCAGGCTCTGCGTGGTGTGGATTTTTCTGCAAGCCTGGGTGAAGTGCATGCCATCTCCGGAGAGAACGGCGCTGGAAAATCAACCCTGGTCAAGATCCTTTCCGGCGCATTGCCCTGCGACAAGGGCGAGATCATCATGGATGGCAAACCCCTTGAACTGGGCTCTCCACTGCGAGCTCGACACATGGGCATCTACGCGGTCTACCAGGAATTCAGTTTGATCCCGCATCTGACGATCGCTGAGAACATCCTGCTGGGTCAAATGCCAACCACCCGGATCAAGAGCGTGATCGATTGGCCTGCAGCTTTCCGAAAAGCGGATGAGATCCTCGGTACGATCGGTTTTACCGGCATCGATGTCCGCCAATCTGTTCAACAGCTCAGTGTGTCACACCAGCAAATGGTGGAGATCGCCAAAGCCGTTGCGGGTCCGCGCAAGGTGCTGATCCTGGATGAACCCTCCGCGGTGCTCTCGCAGGATGAACTAAAACGGTTGTTTGCGCTCGTACGCCAATTGAAGAAACAGGGCACCATCATCCTGTATATTTCCCACCGCCTGGACGAGGTCTTCGAGATCGCTGACCGGATCACGGTGCTCAAGGATGGGCAACTGGTTGGAACCGTTAAGCCCAACGAATCCGATCAAAACCAGCTCATTAAAATGATGGTGGGACGCAGCCTGGGAGAGATCTTTCCGGTACGAAAAACCCCGGCCGGAGAAACCACCCTGGAGGTTCGGAAGCTGAGCCACAAGGGGAGTTATGCAGATGTATCTTTTTCGCTGCACAAAGGCGAGATCCTCGGCATGTTCGGCCTGGTGGGCAGCGGGCGCACGCAGGTGGCCCGCGGCATCTTCGGGGCAGACCACTTCAACTCAGGGGAGATCCTGCTTAATGGAAAACCCATCCGCCCCCGTTCGCCGCGTGAAGCTCTTGGCAACGGCATTGCCCTGCTGACCGAAGACCGCAAGCGGGATGGCCTGGTAATGAACTGCAGCCTGCGGGATAACGCCAGCCTGGCTTCGTACCGCTTCTTCAGCAAACTGGGTGTGATCAACCGCCGCAAGCAGGCCGCAGAAGTCACCAAGATCGTCCATGAACTCGATGTGCGACCACCTCATCTGGAACGACTGGCCAGCCATTTGAGCGGAGGCAACCAGCAAAAACTGGTACTGGCCAAGTGGCTTATTAACCCATGCCAAGGTGCTCATCCTGGATGAGCCAACCCGCGGGGTGGATGTGGCCACCAAGGTGGAGATCTACCACATCATCGATCAACTGGTAAAAGATGGGATGTGCATTCTGTTCATCTCATCCGAACTGCCGGAAATTCTCGGAATGTGCGACCGCACCCTGGTGATGCGCCAGGGAAGGGTGGTGGGAGAATTCAACCGCGCTGATTCAACTGAGGAGAAATTGCTTTCTTCGGCTGCAGGAGTTAGTCAATGACCAAGGACACAAAAACAAACGAATTAAAACCTGAGACCATGTCAGGAGGATTGCGAACCCTGCTGCTGGGAAGTGTTGGCAGCCGCCGCCCAAACTGGGTGAACTTTGCCTTCCTGGCTGCTTTTATTGTTTTGCTGGTGGTAACTGCCACCATGTCGGACGTCTTCTTCACCCAGCGAAACCTTAGCAACCTGATGCGCCAATCTGTGACCAACGGTATTCTCAGCCTGGGTATGCTGATCGTCATCCTGACCGGAGGCATCGACCTCTCCGTTGGCCCAATCGTGGCTCTTACCGGCATCATGGTAGCCGGGTTTTCCAACCAGGGCATGCCCCTCTCCCTGGGTATCCTTCTCTGCCTGGCTGTGGGCTCTGCCATGGGAGCGGTCAACGGTTTCTTTATTGCCCGTTTCAAGCTTCAGCCATTTATCGTTACCCTCGCCACGCTGGGGGCGATCCGCGGCCTGGTCTACGTTTATTCAGACATCCCGATCACGCCCTCCGATCCCACCTTCCGGGCTGTTCTCGGGGCGGGGATGGTCGGTCCCTTCCCGGTTTCCGCCCTGATCATGCTGGTCAGTTACCCACTGGTATGGTTCTTCCTGAACCGCACCCGCTCCGGTCGGGCGATCGTAGCGATTGGTGGCAACGAAGAAGCGGTAAGGCTGGCCGGGGTAAACGTCACCTGGAATATTTTCCTTGCATACATGCTCTCCGGGATTCTTCGCTGCAATGGCAGGCGTGATCCTGGCCTCACGCCTGGGTATCTCGCAACCCAGCGTGGGTTCCGGTTTTGAGCTGGACGCCATTGCCGCCTGTGTCATCGGCGGCGCCATCCTGGGCGGAGGCGGGGGCAGCACCTTCGGAACGCTGGCAGGTGTGGCTGCGCTCGGTATGATCGACAACCTGCTCAACCTGTTCAACGTGCAATCCTACTACCAACAAATCCTCAAAGGTGTGATCATCCTGGTGGCCGTGCTGGCCCGGCGCAAGCGGCGCTGAGCTGGATGATGAACCGAATTCACCATTTTCCAAAGTCTTATGAAAGGAGGATGACTTTAGATCAAAATTGATCCCGTACGCTGAAAGTCCTTTCAAATCAACTATCATATTCGGAGGATAATTTCATGAAAAGAAATATCGTCATTACATGTGTTTTAGCCCTGGCCATCATGCTGGCTGCCTGTGCACCGGCACAAACCAGCACCACCGATACAGGCGCCAAGAGCTTCAAGATCGGCATGGCCAATTTCTCACAGTGCTGCCCCTACTTCATCGGTATGAACAATGCCGTTATTGCTCAGGCAGCCGGATACAGCAACGTCACCATCGTCTCAACCGATGCGAACGGTGATGCCGCCAAGTTCCAGTCGGACATTGAAGACCTCATCGCCCAGGGTGTGGATGGCGTGATCATCTCCGGTGCATGGCTCGAACAGGCTCCCGCTGCCTTGGATGCACTCAAGTCTGCCGGCGTCCCCACCGTGCTGGTCGATCGCATTTTCACCCAGGGCGCAGCTGAAGCCTATGATGCTTACATTGGCCCCGACAACTTCACCATTGGCGTCCAGAACGGCCAGTATATTGCTGACCGCCTCAATGGCCAGGGTGTGGTTGTTGAATTGCGCGGTGGTCCGGCCGACAACTCGATCGGTCTCAACCGCAGCAATGGTGTCAACAGCATCCTCTCCACCTATTCAGGAATCACCGTGGTTGTAGCCCCCGATTTCGGCAACTGGGGTGCGGACGGTGGTATCGCCCTGATGGAAGATCTGCTGGCCTCCAACCCAACGATCGACGCCGTGTTCTGTGAGAATGACTCCATGTGCCTGGGTGCCCAGACCGCAATCAAGGATGCCGGTCGTTCGGATGAGATGTTCCTGGTTGGCGTGGACGGTGAGAATGCCGCCCTGGAAGCGATCATGAACAACACTAACTACGCTGCCACCGGCCTCAACAACTCGGATATCATCGGCCGCGCTGCCTTTAATCAAATGATTGCAATCCTGGCCGGCGCCACCCCAACCGAGAAGAACACCTTCCTGGCTTCCCCGATCATCACCAAGGATAACGTGATACGCTATTACAATCCTGAAGGTGAATTCTAGGATCGGGTAAGACCTGATTGTTGCACTCCCTGCGTGAGCAGGAAACAGGGCTTCCCCAGCATGATCCTTTTGCCGGGGAAGCCCATTTGTTTACCGGAGGCAGTTAATGTTGATCGAGGAAACCCTGTTAAAACTTGGGATCACCCTGCCCGAACCCCCAAAGCCGGTGGGCTCCTATCTCACCTCCCGGCAGGTGGGCAACCTGTTGTACCTTTCCGGAACCACCTGTTATACCCCGCAGGGGCTGCTCTTTAATGGACGGCTGGGCACGGACCTGGATATCAGCCAGGGATATGCCGCTGCCCGCCAGACCATGCTAAATCTGCTAAGCGTGGCAAAAGCTGCGCTGGGCGATCTGGACCGTGTGGCCTATGTGGTCAAGCTCAACGGCTATGTGAACAGCGCGGCGGATTTTAACCGCCAACCCGAAGTGATCAACGGCGCCTCCGACCTGCTCGTGCAGGTGTTCGGGGAGCGTGGAAAACATGCCCGTACCTCCATCGGTGTTAACAGCCTGCCGGGGAACATCCCGGTTGAAATTGAACTGATCCTCTGCGTGACCAACTCCGGCTCACAAACCGGGTAGGCTCAGCGTGTAGAAGGAATCGCCATTATGAATATTATTGAACAATTGGGGAAACTGGGGATCATTCCTGTGGTGAAGATCGAGAACAGCGGGCAGGCACCAGCCCTGGGGGAAGCCTTGCAAAAAGGTGGGCTGCCGTGTGCTGAGATCACCTTTCGCACAGGTGCCGCCGAGGAAGCGATCCGCAGCATTGCCGCCGCGCAACCTGCAATGCTGGTTGGGGCTGGGACTGTGCTCTCCCTCTCCCAGGCGCAGCAAGCTGTGCAAGCCGGGGCCAGATTTATCGTCTCGCCCGGTTTTGATGGGCAGGTAGTGGCATGGTGCCTTGAGCAGGGCGTGCCGGTGATACCGGGGATCGCCACCCCCACCGAGGCGATGATGGCCATGAACCTGGGCCTGAAGGTACTCAAGTTCTTCCCGGCGGAAGCCCTGGGAGGAATTGCCATGCTGGAAGCCATGTCTGCTGCTTTACCGGGGACCAGGTATATACCCACCGGCGGCATCAGCGCCGCCAACATGGGTTCCTGGCTCAAGCTGCCCTTCGTCCATGCTGTGGCTGGCAGCTGGCTGGTGGCGCCCAAACTGCTGGCGCAGTCCGCCTTCGACCAGGTCACCAGGAAGGCAGCTGAAGCGGTATCCTGCGTGAAAGCCGCCCGCCAGTGAACTGGATGGCATCATCCATTAGTCCAAAAATCCGCTCCATGCACAGCGACCGGCATGGAGCGGATTTTTTACTTGGTTTGATCTATTGTAAGGTTTACCAGGAAGAATTTCCAACAGATCGTGGATCAGATTCATACAAGGTAGGAAAGGCGTTGCTTGAAGGTTAACCCACGAATCGATAATGGACTCTCACTGCTTCGATAAAGCTGCATGGTGCCCTGGGCCCAGCGAAGACGCTGCAGCAGAAATGAATTGATGGTCTGTGGGGCAATACCAAAAGCAAGCTTTTCATTCAAGAAATAAGATATCCATCCCTTGCGAGTGCATACGTACAGATGTATGGATGTCTTCCGTGATCGTTTCAGTGGCAACGCCCCCGACATCGATCAGGGCAGCTCTGCGTACAATCGAAGGGCTGCCGCACCAAAAGGCACTGTTGGAATGGTTCTTGCCTGGTTGGATTACCCTGAAGAATAAGGATTGTTCGTGCCAATCGTTATCCTGCCCGATATGCTGAATGGAGTCCTGGTTGTAGAATTCCTGTGGCATTTGAATAAAAGCCAGTTTAGTATTCTTAAAGATACCCAAGAGATCTATCAATGAAACCTGGCTGCGGGACCATATCAGCATCCAGGATGACAATGAACTCGCCTTTTGATTTGCCAAGCGCATAGTTAATATTCCCTGCTTTGGCGTGTTCGTGGGTTGGTCTGGAAATGTATTGGCATCCCAGCCTCTGTGCAAGCTAGGCGAACCACTTCCCTGGCTCCATCGTCCAGGAGGTAGGTCAGGTGAGGGTAGGTGATGCTGTTGCAGCCTACCAGGGTGGCCTCAAGAATGGCGATATCTTCATTATATGTTGGGATAAAAATGTCCACAGATAATCCGGCCTTCAGGGGAGTTTGTGTGTAAATGCAGGGGAAATATCTCTTCGTCATCCAGGCAAAAAGACAATAGCTTAAAACCCCAAAAGCCTCAGCGATCAATAACATCCAGGATAGAAGAAGGGTAATCAGGATTAAGGGTATGAGTAACCCTCCACCAGAGGTAATACAGAAAATAACCAATGGAAACAACAGATAGAATGGAGATGATCGGTGAATGGTTGACTGCGTTTGTTTTGGTTTTACCGCTATTATTTTTCATGGAGAACTCCGCTTATTAAAAATAAAAATCCCGGCGTGCACCAAGCCGGGAAAGAATCCTTCCTATCACAATCTTTCGGCGGCCTGGCAATCGTAAGTGTGCTGGCACACTATTAGACCCATGGCTTTGCGTCCCTGCCTTTCGACAGGTTTGCTATTATCGAGATATTTTTATCAGTATATCCTTGTCACGTTACTTTCAAACTTACAAATGGATTGCAATAACCCGCCCAATTATTGTATCTGCTCGCTGCTATTCATTTTTCCGTCACCTGGTTGATAGTACTATTGTATTCCCCGGGTAATGGCGCGACAATGGCTCTTGAGCAACCTCAGGGAATAAAAGGAGAACGCTGATGAAACAAAAATGGATTTTCGTTGCGGCAGGAAGCACGCTTCTGCTGCTGGCGCTCAACGGCTGCGGCCCAACCCTGCCCACCTGCGCCACCGGCAGCCTGCAGGCGCCTGTTCTCGCCAGCCCGGCCATGTGGGAGCTGGTCGGTTCCCTTTCGCCCACCTTGAGCTGGACCTATCCGGATGCCACCTGCAACCCGGAAGGGTATGCGATTGATCTCAGCACCGGGCCGTTCTTCACCGATGATCTCGGTGGTGGCACCGGTAACCCTTCGCTGGCCTGGAGCCCGGGCAGTCCCTTGCAGCCCGGCAAGGAATATAAATGGGGCGTGCAGGCCATCAACGGCACGACGCTTGGCCCCTACGCCGGTTCGCATTACTTCTTTACCGGCCCGATGTGCGATACTGCCGCCCTGAGCGCCCCGGTGCTATTTGAACCGGCGGATGGCGCGGTGATCACCGAACTGGAACCGAGCCTGATCTGGGAATACATGGATGGCTGCCTGCCACAGGGTTACCGGGTGGATCTCTCGGTGGATCCCACCTTCGCCGATACCAGCCTGAGCGGAGGTACCGGGAATCCATCCACACGCTGGGGGCCGGGAGCTCCCCTGGCAGACTGCACCACCTATTTCTGGAAGATCGCTCCGATCAATGATACAACCCTTGGGTCCTGCTTCGGATGTATTCTCATTTCGCACCAATGTCAGCGGGGCCTGCCCGGCAGAAACCCCTGCCTCGGTCAGCGGTGTGATCTGGCACGACCAGTGTTCGGTGCCGTTGGATACCTCACCAGCCCCCGTGCCGATGCCCGAAGGCTGCGTGGAAGATGCCTATGGGATCGATGGTGATGCCATCCATCAGCCATCCGAACCCTTCCTGGCCGGGATCACGGTCATAATCGGTCCGGGAGATTGTCCATCCGGCGGGCCAACCAGCGCAGTGACGGATGTGAACGGCCTGTACACCATCCCCGCTCTCGCCCCCGGGAAATACTGTATCGTGGTGGATGCCGAAAGCTTCGCCGGCCCGGAGGGTAATGGGCACTGGACATTGAACATGAGCGGGCATGAAGGTAAAACCTATCGGGCTGTTCTGCTCGGTGCGGGCGGGAATCTCACCGGCCAGGATTTTGCCTGGTACCAGAACCTGCCTGTTCCCAGCCCCACTCCCGTAGGCCCCACCCCAACCCCAACACCCGTGCCGGCGCTGAACTTCATCCCAAACATCAATGCCAACTGCCGCTCCGGTCCAGACCCAGTGATCTATCCCGTGGTGGATGTAGCCATGAGCGGTCAGCCCTACCTGCTGGATGGGCGAATTGCTGACAGCAGCTGGTTCAGGATCATGATGTCTGCCACCCGTGGCTGCTGGGTGCCGGCTTCATCGGGGTCACCCACCGGGGATATCTCCAACCTGCGGGTGCTGATCATCCCGCCAACTCCCACTCCCACCAGCGTGCCGACCCTGCCCCCAACCAGGGTGCCGGTCTTTTGCATCAGGTATACCGATCAGAAAACCTGTGAGTCTCAGCCGGGTTGCCAGTGGATCGCGCTGACCACTGCCGGCTACTGCACCAACAAGTAAATTTATCCCCAAAATGGAAAAAGGATAGGCTGTCTGATATAGATCCAGGCAGCCTATCCTTTTATCCATACCAGAACGTGATGATTTTACAGATTATAACTATGCGAAATCCACGTGCCGGGGAAATGGCTAACTAACGGGTTTGATCGCTCTTGAGATCGCCTCAATATGTGCGGGGGTATTTCCACAGCATCCGCCGACCACCCGGGCGCCAATGGCAACAACCTTCCTGGCCGCCTCACCCATCTGCTCCGGGGTAATATCGAAGATGGTCTGCTCCCCCTCCAGGCGCGGCACCCCGGCATTTGGCTTGGCCCACAAGGGGAAACCCGGCTGCGCGGCTGCGTATTCCTGCTGGATCTTTTCCATGTTTTCCAGCGTGGTGCCGCAATTGGCCCCCACCACTGCCGCACCCAGTTGGTGGTAATGCTGCATGACCTCCGCCGGTTTTACGCCCATCATCGTCCTCACCCCGCGGTCATAACTGAAGGACACCACCACCGGCAGATCACTGACGGAACGTACCGCTTTAAAAGCCGCGTCGGCTTCATTGATGGCGAACATGGTCTCGATGACGAACAAGTCGACCCCGCTCTCGTTCAGGGCCGCGGCCTGCTCGGTGAATGCCTCCAGGGCCTGCTCCTCGCTCAGGGGGCCATACGGCTTCATTACCTGCCCGCTGGGTCCGATCGAACCGGCCACCAGCACCCCTGGGCGGGATGCAGCGGCAGTGCGAGCGATCTCCACAGCAAGCCGGTTGATCTCCGCCACCCGCTCCACGTACCGGGATTCCTTCATCCGCAGCCGTGTTCCACCAAAGGTGCAGGTGAGGATCAGGTCCGAGCCGGCAGCGACAAAGGCTTTTTCCAGCTCCAGGATCAGGCCGGGTTGATCGATGACCAGCTCCTCCGGCGGGGTGCCGGGCTGGATGCCCATTTTCTGTAAATTGGTGCCCGTGGCGCCATCCGCCACCAGGATCTCACCGGAGTTCAAACGTTCAAGGAATTTATTCATACGCTCCTCGGCAGCTCCCATTATACCGGGAAGTGCACCGGGCGCAGCCGGAACACCATATACCTCCTCACGGGTATATAATCTTTACATAACACAGACATGGCACCGAGGTGAACATGGGAAGTTATGATCTCGCTAAAAAAACAATCGTGGATACCGCCCAGAAGCTGGTCGCAAAGGGGTATCTGATGGCCACCGGCGGCAACCTCTCCATGCGCATCCCCGGGCAGGCGGCCTTTGCCATCACGCCCTCCAATTATGATTACCTGAAAATGGTGCCCGAGGATGTCTGCGTGCTGACTCTTGACCTGCAGGCGCTCGAAGGGACGCTCAAGCCATCGGTGGAGACCGGCATGCATGCCGCCATCTACGGCGTGCGCGGGGATGTGAATGCCGTGATCCACACCCACCAGGTCTACACCAGCGCCCTGGCCTTGATCAAGGTTCCCATCCCGGCGCTTTTCGATGAGCAGACCCGCTTCCTGGGTCGCAAGGTAAAGCTCATCCCGTATGCTCCTTCCGGTACACCCCGGCTGGCTAAAACCATCGCCCGGCACGTGCGTGATCACAACAACGCCTACATGATGCAAAACCACGGGGCGCTGGTCTTCGGTCATGATATGGAACGCGCCATGCACAACGTGGAGGTGCTGGAGAAGTGCGCACTGGCCTACCTGCTGGCTTTAACCAGTGGACGCAGGGTAAGCCGGATCCCACTGCTGGCACGCGAAGCTGCCATAGCCAAATTACGAAAAGATCAGCAACGGATCGAAAGAGGGGAGTTGAAAACGAGTGGGGAATAGAGAGACCATCACAATCTTCTGATCGTCCATTTGACGGGGGTAATATGACATTTGTTACTTGAATCCCATCCAGGCTTACGCGATACTGTGATTGATTTTGATTGATTTTGAGCGTTATTGAGCGATTATCATGAACGACAGTCTCTCCAGTCCCGAACGCCAGGATCAGATCCTGCAGTATCTCGGTCAGAACCAGCGCATCAGCCTTACGCAGGTTTGTGACCTTTTTTCGATCAGCGAGGCCACCGCCCGGCGGGACCTGGAAACCCTGGCCGGTGAAGGGAAGTTAAAGCGTGTGCATGGCGGCGCCATTGCCCTCACCCAGCCGCCTCCCGAGCAACCGATCCTGCAGCGGGAGGACCAGGAATCCACCGAGAAACAGCGCATCGGCCGGGCAGCCGCAGCCATGGTCAGGGATGGTGAGACGGTTTTCCTGGGCTCAGGCACCACCGTCCTTGAAGCCGCCCGGGGATTGCGCGGTCGCAGCAACCTGACCGTAATTACCAATTCGCTGCCGGTGATCAACGTCCTGGCGGGCGAAGCGGGGATCACGCTGATCTGCCTTGGGGGAATGCTTCGGGACAGCGAACTCTCCTTCATCGGTCACATTACCGAAAACGCCCTGGCCGAGGTGCGGGCCGACAAGGTCTTCATCGGGACCCGCGCCATCAGCCTGGAGCATGGACTGACGCACGAATACCTGCCGGAAACCATGACCGATCGCGCCATCCTGAGAGGCGGCCAGGAGATCATCGTGCTGGCCGATCATACCAAGTTTGGACGTGCCGCTGCCGTTCTGCTGGCTCCGCTGGAAGGTTTTCATACCCTGGTGACGGACCAGGCCGCGCCGAAGGAATTCATCGATGCCCTGCAGATCCGCGGTATCCGCGTGCAGGCCGTCTAACCCTCAGAGATCTATTGGATAAGAAATAATGGAACTCCGAGACTATACTCCGCAATCCAAACTGGTGACCAAAACCACCCGAATTGATAAACCGCGCTTCCCGGCCATCGATGCCCACAACCACCTCGGGGAGGATTTTGGCGGCGGCTGGGAAAATCGCCCGCTGCAGGAACTGCTCGACCTGCTGGATGCCGCCGGCGTCCAGCAGTACGTTGACCTGGATGGAGGCTGGGGGGAAGCCCTGCTCAACGCCCACCTGGAGCGTTTCAAACAACCCGCCCCGGAGCGTTTTCACATCTTCGGCGGGGTGGACTGGCAGCAGTGGCCAGACAAGAGGGAGCAATTCCCGGACTGGGCGGCGGGCAGGCTAAGGATCCAGAAAGAGCGCGGGGCCGAAGGCTTGAAGATCTGGAAAGGGCTTGGCCTTCAGGTCCGGGACGATGCCGGAAAATTGGTCGATGTGGATGATGGGCGCCTCGCTCCCATCTGGGATACCGCCGGGGAACTTGGGCTGCCGGTCATGATCCACGTGGCTGACCCGGTGGCTTTCTTTGATCCGGTGGATGCTAACAACGAACGCTGGGAGGAACTGGGGAACCATCCCGACTGGGCTTTCACCAGCCCGCCCTGCCCGGCTTTCCTGCACATCGTCGAGGGGCTGGCAGCCTTGGTCGCCCGCCACCCACAAACCACCTTCATCGGCGCCCATGTGGGTTGCTATGCAGAGAACCTCGGGTGGGTGGGGGCGCTGCTCGAGCGCTGCCCCAATTTCTTCGTGGATATCTCGGCCCGCATCGGGGAACTGGGCCGTCAGCCTTATTCCGCCCGGCGTTTCTTCCTGCGCCATGCAGATCGGATCCTGTTCGGCTCGGACATGGGACCCGATCCCGAAGCCTATCGCGTCATTTACCGCTTCCTGGAAACCGATGATGAATACTTCAACTACAATGCCGCCCCGCTCCCGCAGCAGGGACGCTGGCACGTCCATGGCCTCTTCCTGCCCGATGAGATTCTGGAAAAGGTGTATTTCAACAACGCACAACGAATCCTTCTAAAAAATGGATAAATTAATGGAAAAAGGACATTTCACACGACAAGAGATCTATTCCCAACCGGAAAGCTGGGCTGCCGCTCTCAAGGTACTGGATGAGAACCGGAAAATCCTCCAGGATCTAAAACCTGCCGGCAAGTACCGCCAGATCATCTTTACCGGCTGTGGCTCCACCTATTACCTGGCCCTGGCCGCGGCTGCCCTTACCCAGGAATTGACCGGGGCAGTCTGCCGCGCCTTTCCGGCTTCCGAGCTCTGGCTCTCAGCCGGCTCTTCTTACGTGGATGGCAGATCCCTGCTGGTGGCTGTTTCTAGATCGGGCGAGACGACCGAGACCCTGCGCGCCTGTGAAGCCTTTCTGGATGCCAAACGCGGTGAACTGCTGACCTTCTCCTGTTACGGGGAGATGCCCCTGGCCGGGATGGGAAGCATCAATATCGTGCTGCCCTCCGGTCAGGAACGCTCCGTGGCGCAGACCCGCGCCTTCTCCACCCTGTATCTCGGAACGGTGGCAGCGGCCTGCCTGTGGTCGGAGCGGGAGGAACTTTATGCCGCCCTGCCAAAACTCCCCGAGCGCGGGGAAAGAGTCTTCAAGAGCCATGCAAAACTGGCAGGAGAGCTCGGCCGCGATGCGAGCCCTGGATCGTTTTTACTGGCTTGGTTCCGGGCCGCGCCACGGCCTGGCGTGTGAACTGAGCCTGAAGATGAAGGAGATGAGCCTCAGCCACAGCGAACCCTTCCACTTCATGGAATTCCGCCACGGACCGAAGAGCATGATCACCCCAACGGCCTTGACGATCGGCCTGGTCTCCTCACTCAATGGGCAAAAGGAGCAGGCCGTGCTCCAGGATATCCGTGCCATGGGAGGGAAGATCCTGGATATCGGCGAGGCGGGAGCAGGGATGGAACTTGGCTCCGGGCTTGAAGAGGCCATCCGCAACGTGCTCTATCTGCCGGTTGGCCAGGTGATCGCCTTTGAGAGGTCCATTTCCAAGGGGCTGGACCCCGACCACCCCAACAATCTGGATACCGTCATTAAACTGAATTAGAAAAGGAGGATGCTGAAAAGAAATATCCTTTACAAAGGCCACTATCTCTTCAAGAAATTTGGTCGTTGAATTCCTGTTCAAGTTTCAAAGATGAGGAGAAGAAATGAAAAAAATAACCCTGTTCGTTCTTGCCATCACCGCCTTGTTAATGAGCTCCTGCGCGGCCAAACCCGACCTGACCATCATGATGTGGGGGGATCCGGCGGAATTGGATGTCTGGAACCAGATCGTGGCCGATTTCAACGTCCTCCAGCCGGATATGAATATCAAGGTTGAGGTGTCGGATTGGGATTCCTACTGGACGAAGATCAAAACCCTGCTGGCGGCCAACACCCCGCCGGATATCTTCACCATCGATGCTCCCTACTACCTTGATTACCAGACCAAGGACACGCTATTGAACCTGCAGCCGTACATCGATGCCGACCCGACCGTGCTGGACGGCATCTATCCGCAGACCCTGCTGGCCTACCAGACCCCGGATGGTTATTTCGGCCTGCCGCGTGATTTCCAGACCATCGTCCTGTTCTACAACAAGGATATGTTCGATGCTGCCGGCCTGGACTACCCGAACGCGGACTGGACCTGGGATGACCTGCGGGCAGCCTGCGCTGGCGCTGACCAAGGATTCCAACGGGGACGGCATCATCGAACAATATGGTTTTACATTTGACATGTGGGACATGGAACCCGGCTGGAGTGAAGCCGTCTGGGCTTACGGCGGTGAGATCATCAGCGCCGACCACACCAAGACCCTGATCGGCTCCGCCGAAGCCCGCCAGGCCTGGCAGCTGCTCTACGATATGACCTTCGTGGATAAATCCGTCCCAGATGCAGTTGTTGCGGGCGAATACGGCAACGATGCCTTCCTGGCGGGGTGGCAGCCATGATCCCGATGGGGCATTGGGCGGTGCCGGGTTATAACGAAGCCGGTTTCAACTGGGATGTGGCCCCCATGCCCTCCGGGCCGGCGGGGCGCTTTACCAGCGTCAACAGCGCCGGATTTGTCATCTCCAAGGCCTCGCCGCATGCCGATGCAGCCTGGGAGTTCATCAAGTATGTGCTCAGCGCGCCTGCCCAGACCGCCTGGCCGAGCTGGGTTTTGCCTGCCCGGTGCTGCAAGTCGGTGGCAGAAAGCCCGGCCTTCCTGGAACAAAGCACCCCGATCGACCACCAGATGTTCCTGGATGCGGTGGAATATGCCCACATGAAGCCGGTCTTCATAGGCTATGACGAATGGGCTTCTGCTGTTGGCGATGGCATGGCCCCGGTCTGGCGCGGCGAAGCGCCAGCTCACCCCGACCCTCGATGAAGTCATCATTGCAGCAGACGAAGTGCTGGCGAAGTACAAGTAAGTCACACTCACCTGGATGCCGTGCGATCTTCAAGGCCGGCATCCATCCTCTGCAATCATTTTTATTCATTTGTTGGAGGCTCACATGGACTATGGCATAAAACCTCTCGGGCGTGAAAGGTTCTGGCTGTGGATGCTGCTGGTGCCAACCCTGTTTGGATTGATGTTCAGTGTTTTTGGTTCCCTGCTGGCCACCATCGGCTTGAGCTTCACCAAGTGGGACCTGCTCAGCCCGCCCAGGTGGGCCGGCATGTCCAATTATATTGACCTGTTCACCAATGAAAAATTCCTCAAATCGTTGTGGAATACCGCCAAATTTTCCGCGCTGTATGTGCCCGGGGTGGTGATCATCTCCCTGCTGGTGGCGGTGCTGCTGAACCGCAAGATCCGCGGGCGTTGGGATTTTCCGCACCGTCTACTTTCTGCCGGCGGTGACCTCTGCCGTTGCCACTGCCCTGGTCTGGAACATGATCTACGGCAGGGATACCGGGATACTGAACTATTATCCTGGAGATTGTTGCATCTGCAGCCGGTCTGCTGGCTGTGCACCGACAATGCCATGGTGTCGGTGGTCATCGTCAATATCTGGGGGGCGATCGGCGAAGGGCATGATCATCTTCCTGGCCGGCCTGACCGCCATCCCGCGCGAGTATTATGAAGCCGCTTCCATGGACGGGGCCAACCGCATCCAGCAGTTCTTCAAGATCACCCTGCCGCTGATCACGCCCAGCATTTTCTTCCAGACCCTGATGTCCACCATCAACGCCTTCCAGGCCTACGACTATATCTACATGCTCACCCGCCAGCGGGCAGGGCGACAGCACCGTCCCGGTGGTGGTATTTTCGATCTACCGCAATGCCTGGTTCTTCTTCCAATTACGGCGGTGCCAGCGCCCAGGCCATCGAACTGACCTTGATCGTCGCCCTGTTGATGGCGTTCTATTTCTGGCTGGAAAAGCGCTTACGTGGTGTACGAGTGAGGAGCACGGGACAAGACCATGAATCGAAAACCCAAAAAACCATCCTCGATATCGTCACCTACAGCCTCCTGATCCTCGGCGCGGTGATCATGGTGCTGCCGTTCCTGTGGATGATCTCGACCTCGTTCAAGCTGCCCGCCGACCAGTTCACCAAAACGCTCATTCCCAACCCGGCCACCCTGAACAATATTGACGCTTGTTCGGCGTGGACCTGGATTTCCCGCTGCTGTTCCTGAACAGCACCGTACATTTCCATCCTGATCACTGCGGGTCAACTGCTGACCTGCGCCATGGCAGCCTTCGTTTTGCGGTGGTCAAATTCAAGGGCGCAACTTGCTCTTCGCGCTGCTGCTCGCCACCCTGATGATCCCTCCGCAGGTGACCCTGATCCCCAACTTCATCATTTTCAGCTAGTCTGCACCTGATCGGGACCAGTGTGCCGCTCTGGCTGCCCGCGTTCTGGGGAGGCGCATTCGGCACCTTCCTCCTCCGCCAGTATTTCCTGACCATCCCGCGTGACCTGGTGGATGCCGCCCGCGTGGACGGCGCTTCCCTCTGCAGATTTTCTGGCGCATCTACATGCCGCTTGCCAAACCCGCCCTGGCTGCCCTGGCGATCTTTATCTTCCAGGGCGCCTGGAATGACCTGCTTCATCCGCTGGTCTACTTGCCGCGAATGCCGAACACCACGCTGACCGTCGGGCTGGCATTCTTCCAGCAGCAGATGGCACATGGCGGGAAGTTCACCGTCCTGATGGCAGGCGCGTTCCTATCAGCATCCTGCCGCTGCTGATCATCTTCTTCTTCGCCCAAAAGCAATTCATCGAAGGCGATTGCATTAAGCGGCGTGAAACGATAAAATGCAATCAAACGACTTAACAAGGAGAGCATTAATGACCAAAATCACATTCATCGGCGCAGGCAGCCTGGGCTTTACCGGCGAACTCGTGCGCGACATCCTCACCTTTCCGCTTCTGGAAGATGCCACCATCTCCTTGATGGACATCCACCCCGAACGACTCGAATGGGCGAAAAAGGGAGTCGAAAAACTGATCGCAGCCGGGAACCGTCCCGCCAAGGTGGAAGCGACGCTGGATCGAGCAGAAGCGCTCAAAGGCGCGGACGTGGTCCTGACCACCATCCTGGCGGGCAGCACCGAAGTCTGGCGGCACGACATCGAGATCCCCAAGAAATATGGCGTGGATATCAACGTCGGCGACACGCGCGGACCGAGCGGCATCTTCCGCTTCCTGCGCACGATCAACCCGATGATGGATATCGTCCGCGACATGGAAAAATATTGCCCGAATGCCGTGCTGCTCAATTACACCAACCCGATGGCAATGTTGTGTGCCGCCATCCAGAGACAGACCTTCATCTCAGTCACCGGCTTATGCCATTCGGTGCAGGGCACAGCCATGATGCTGGCCGAATGGATCGGCGCGCCGTATCGACGAAATTGATTACCTGTGCGCGGGCATCAATCACCAGGCCTGGTATCTCGAATACAAGTGGAACGGCAAGGACGCATATCCGCTGATCCACAAAGCCATCACCGAGCGACCCGAAATCTACAATGACGAACACGTCCGCAATGAAATGTATCTCGCGCTCGGCAAGTATGTCACCGAGTCCAGCGGGCACAACTCCGAATACAACTGGTGGTTCCGCAAACGCCCCGACCTGATCGAAAAATATTGCACGCACGGCACGGGCTGGAACCCCGGCGAGTATGCCTACATCCTCAAGGAATACCAGCACAACGAAGCCACCTGGAAGGATCAGGTGAAGGAACGGCTTGCAAAACCGCTCACCGCACGAAGACCTGCAGCGCGAGCATGAATACGCCGCCTACATCATCAATGCCCTCAAAGGCGGCGAGCCGTTCAAGTTCAACGGCAATGTCCGCAATACGCAGCCTCATCACCAACCTGCCCGAAGGCGCCTGCGTCGAAGTGCCTGTGCTTGTGGACGCGCCGGCTTCCATCCAATGCATGTTGGCGCGCTGCCCGCTGAATGCGCCCTGCTCACCCAGCTCTCCAGCGGCATCGAAGAGATGGCGATCACGGCCTCCCTGACGGGCGACCCGACCATGGTCTACCGCGCCATCTGCCACGACCCGCTGACCGCCTCGGTGCTTTCACTGGCTGAGATCCGCCAGATGACCAACGAGCTGTTCGCACAGCACAAGGAATACCTGCCGCAGTTCAAGATCCACAAGGTATGAAACGAATCATCCGCATTCCTTGCCGTCCTGATCGCCTCGCTTGCAGCCTGCAGCCCAGCCTCGGAAGATAGTATGAAAAGTCCCGATCCAACCTCCCCCTCTCCCGCCAACAGCTGGTGGCACCCCTCCCCGGGTCTGACCTGGCAGTGGCAATTGGATGAAGAAATCGACACCTCCATTGAGGCCGAAGTGTACGATATCGACCTGTATGCAGATCAAGCAGGTGATCGACGAACTGCACGGAGCGCGGGGTAAAGGTCATCTGCTACATCTCGGTCGGATCGTGGGAGGACTGGCGCCCCGATGCAGGGCAGTTCCCGCAGGAAGTGCTGGGCAGGGATTATGATGGCTGGCCAGGGGAGAAATGGCTGGACATCCGCCGCATGGACCTGCTCGCCCCGATCCTGCGCGCCCGCCTCGACCTGTGCGCAGCCAAAGGCTTCGACGGTCTCGAACCTGATAACCTCGAGATCCACGACAACAACACCGGTTTTCCGATCACCTATGAAGACCAATTGGCATATGCCCGCTGGCTGGCAGATGAAGCCCATGCCCGCGGGCTGGCGATCGGCATCAAAAATGCCCCCGACATGGTGACAGACTCGCTGGATTTTTTTGACTTTGCCATCACCGAAGACGCCTATTACTATCAATGGATCGATAAAATGCTGCCCTTTATCGATGCCGGAAAGGCTGTCTTTGCTGCCGAATACACCGACATGGAGGTGGATTTCAATGCCGCCTGTGCCTGGGGTGGAAACCATCAAGTGAGTTTCATCCGCAAGAACCGCATCCTGACCGCCTTCCGCATCGCCTGCCCTTGAGCATCCTCATCCATCAACCATAAGGCAAGTGAGCTCATGAAAACCAGATTATCCATCGGAAAACTGCGCGGCCTGCAGCAGTGCAGCGCACCAGGCGGCACGTTCACCTGCCTGGCGCTCGATCACCGCCAGAACCTGCGCAAAGCCAACCCGGCCTTTGCAGAGAATGCAGAACTCTCCCGCTTTAAACTGGAGGTGACCGCCACGCCTGGCGGATCTCTCCACAGCCGTGCTGCTCGATCCCGAAGTCTCCGCCGCCCAGGCCATTTCCGCCGCGGCGCTGCCGGGCAGGACGGGTCTCGTGGTGGCGCTGGAATCCACCGGGTACGGCGGAGCCCCCACCGCCCGCAGCAGCCAGATGCTGCCCGGCTGGAGCGTGGAAAAAGCCAAGCGCATGGGTGCCAGCATGGTCAAACTGCTGGTCTACTACCACCCCAATTCCCCTGCCGCCGCAGAGATCGAAACCTTTGTCCGGCAGGTGGCGCAGGAATGCATCCGTTACGATCTCGGCCTGATGCTGGAACCGCTCTCTTATTCGCTCAGTGAAGGCAAAAAACTCACTTCTGCTGAAAAAAGCTACGTGGTCACCGAGACTGCCCGCCGCCTCGTCCATGCCCGGGATCGACATGTTGAAATGCGAATTCCCGCTCGACGCAGCTGAAGAACCTGAAGGTGCGGAATGGGTGGAAGCCTGCAGAGCCATCTCCTCCGCCTGCCGGGCACCGTGGATCGTGCTCTCGGCAGCGGTCGATTTTGAGAACCCACCTGCGCCAGGTGGAGGCTGCCTGCCGGGGCGGGGCCTCCGGCTGTGCAACCGGCCGGGCGGTCTGGCAGGAAGCAGTTCCACTGGATGGGAAAGCCCGCCTTGATTTTCTTCACAACACCGGGCGCCGGCGGTTTTCACAGCTTGCCCGTTTGTGTGCCAGGCGCTGGCAAACCCGTCAGCGATTTCTACACAGCGGAAGCACCCTTCGACTGGTATCAAAAATACTGACCATGCAACCAGAATTTGACCTCCTGACTGCCGGCGAGATCAACCCGGACCTGATCCTTAGCGGCGATGTCCAGCCTGCCTTTGGGCAGGTGGAAAAACTGGTCAATTCCGCCGGCCTGACCATCGGCTCCTCCTCGGTCATCTTTGCCTGCGGGGCGGCACGGCTGGGGTTGAAGGTGGCTTTCTGCGGAGTATGCGGGGCGGATGTTTTTGGGCGCTTCATGCTCGAGGAAATGACCGCTCACGGCGTGGATGTCTCCGCCGTGCGGGTGGATCCCGGCCCGCCAGACCGGTTTCAGTGTCATCCTCAACCGCGGCGCACAAGGCGATCGCGCCATCCTGACCCATGCCGGCTGCATCGCTGACCTGCGGGCAGAGCAGGTCACCAACGATCTGCTGCAGCGGGCTCAGCCACCTGCATGTGGCCAGTTATTTCCTGCAGACCGCCCTGCAGCCCGGCCTGCCGGACCTTTTTCGCCGTGCCCATGGCCTCGGCCTGACCACCTCGCTCGATACCAACTGGGACCCGGATGAAAAGTGGAAGGGTGTGCATGAACTGCTGCCGCTCACGGATGTGTTCCTGCCAAACGAAAACGAAGCCATCGCCATCAGCGGCAGCCGAACCGTCGGGCAGGCACTGGAAAAACTGGGGCAGGAGGCAGGAACCGTGGCCATGAAGCGCGGCGGTCAAGGCGCGCTGGCCTGCCGGGGCACCGAAACGGCCTGCGCAGCCAGCGCTGCAGGTGCAAGTGGTGGATAGCGTCGGGGCAGGCGATTCATTTGATGCCGGGTTCATCTTTGGGTTCCTCAAGGGTTGGGGGCTGGAGAAAGCCCTGCGACTGGCGGCCGCCTGCGGATCGCTCTCCACCCGCGCCGCCGGGGGTACTGCCGCCCAGCCCACCCTGGCAGAGGCGCTGGAATATGTCCCATCCGCTGGATGAAATGCTGCAGGCCCAAAAACACGGTGACAGCGGCGGGTCTGCCCTCCCTGTGTTCCGCCAATCCCTGGGTGCTGAAATCCGCTTTGTACGGGGATGCGCCGGTGCTGGTCGAATCCACCTGCAACCAGGTCAACCAGTCCGGCGGGTACAGCGGCATGACCCCGGCAGACTTTGTGCGGTATGTGCACGAACTGGCGGCCAGCAACAGCTTCCCACAAGAGTCTGTGATCCTGGGGGGCGACCATCTCGGTCCATCTCCGTGGCAGAATCAACCCGTCGAACCTGCCATGGAACGTGCCGAGGAAATGGTCAGGGCATATGTACAGGCTGGCTATACCAAGCTCCACCTGGATGCCAGCATGAAACTCGGCGGCGATGACCCCGCTCAACCGCTCGACCCCGAACTGGTTGCCAGCCGAACCGCACAACTTGCCCGGGCGGCTGAATCGGCTGCCCGGAAGAGCCCGCAGCCTCCCCCAGCCTGCGTTATGTGATCGGCTCGGAGGTGCCCATCCCGGGCGGTGCCCGAACCCATGGAACCGGGATCAGCGTTACCACGGTGGAGGCTGCCCGGCGGACTCTCGAGGTCATGCAGGCAGCCTTCATTAAAGCCGGGTTGGAATCCGCCTGGGAACGGGTGCTGGCGCTGGTGGTGCAGCCGGGGGTGGAATTTGGCGATGGTTTTATCCAGGAATACAAACCTGCAGCAGGGCGCGACCTGGCACTTTTTTCCGAGACAACCGCTTTTGTTTATGAAGCCCATTCCACCGATTACCAGCGGCAATCCAGCCTGCAGGCGCTGGTGCAGGATCATTTTGCCATCCTGAAGGTCGGTCCCAGCCCTGACCTACGCATTCCGCGAGGCGGTTTTCTCGCTGGCTGCGATCGAGAGCCGAGCTTGTGGAAATGGATCAGCGTTCCCGGTTGGTTGAGACCCTGGAAGCAGCCATGCTGCGCAACCCGGTGCACTGGCAGGGTCATTATGGCGGTGATGAACAGCAGCAGGCCCATGCACGCAAATTCAGCCTGAGTGACCGGGTCCGGTACTACTGGCCGGAGCCGTCAGTGCAGGCTGCGCTGGAAACGCTTTTAAGCAACCTGCACCAGGCGCCGATCCCGCAGACCCTGCTCCAACAGGTGCTGCCTCGCCAATACGAACGCATCCGAGAGGGGAAATTGGAATCCACTCCTGAAGCCTTGATCACGGACCAGATCCGCGAGGTGCTGCACGGGTATGATCTTGCCTGTGGCATCACCCGCCAGGGGCACGAATAGGCGGCAGGGTAATAAAAAGAGACGCCTGGAATCAGGCGTCTCTAAGATCCTTTCTCATCAGCGGATCAACCGGTTCGCAGGCTGCACGGCCAGCCTCTCCGAACTAAGTCCGCGAAGAAGCGGTGCGTTTTTTACCGGACTGTGAAACCAGCGCCTTCCCGACAAGGGCAAGGAAAACAACCAGCGAGAGCAGGCCGGCAACCAGCATGGCGATCAGGTGCCAGTTGGAAAGGCGATCCACCAGGGTCACCCGCGGCCCGCTCTGGATGCGGTGGGCCACCCGGTGGACAAATTCCTTGCGTGGCGCAATTGGTTTGAACACCCCCGCCAGCCGGTTTTCCAGGGAGGCGATCTTTGCCCGCGAGGCGTCTGTCATCTTTTGGAATTTCGTGCTCATTCTCCTTACTCCTTGATCATTGCTATCGTAATCATTCCCATCAGGGAAATTCCGTATCATTCCACCAGGTCGAAGCCCTCGAGCTCATCCCGCAGGGAAAGCAGGGTGCGGTGGTAGAGGCTTTTAACCGCCCCTTCGCTGCGGTTCATGATCTCGCCAATCTCGGCGTTCGACATATGTTCGACGAATTTAAGGATCAACAGGTGCTGTCTCTCCGACGGCAGGTGGCGGATCAGCTTCAGGAGAGCATCCTGGTCCTGGGCATGCACCATGGCCATTTCAGGCAGTTCGCCGCGATACTGAAGGGTCGGCGCATCATCCAGGGGGATCTCCTGGTGGCGGCTGCGGTCGCGATGCCAGTTGGCGACCAGGTTGTGAGCGATGCGGTACAACCAGGCCGAGAACGGAACGCCGCGATCGGTATAGCTGCGCATGTGATGCAGTGCGCGGTAGAACACGCGGGCGGTCAGGTCTTCAGCATCATGGACATTGCCAGTACGGTAATATACGTAGTTAAAAATCCGTTCCACGTATTTCTCGTATAGAACGCCGAAGGCATCCAGATTGCCTTGCGAAGCACTGACCAGGATATCTTTTTCTTCGATCTCCGGCATTCTGCTCACTTTACCAGGAATGTCTCATGACATAACCCCATGGGGGTTTGGAGGTTGCAGGTAAAGTATATCATGTCCAAATGTGCTATAATGCGCGCGCAGGGTGGTTCCCTGTCTTCGGGTTGATCCCCGTCTTATGGGGATGACTGGCTTCGACGGAAGAGGCTGGTCCCGGAATGCGAGCCGAGAGGCGCCGAACTCGAAAACTCAGCGCAAAAAATCAAGTGCCAACCGCACTTCCTACGCCGCTATGCCCCTCGCTGCGTAAGCAGTAGAGAGTAAACGGCCCGTCTCATAATGAGGCGGCGTCCACCCGTCCCGCGCTCCACCCGGTGAAGGGACTGGGCGTCAAAAAGGTGGAGTGCCGCGCCTGACTCCGCTAGCTGCGCGAAAGAGGGCCTTCGGGTTCCAGCGGATGGCTGCAGGCCAATTTTGCCGGATGGTATGGCCTGTGGCGACAATCACAACCGGCTACGCTCGTAGATTTTCGAGGGTCGAGTCTTTCGGACGCGGGTTCGATTCCCGCCATCTCCACCTGAAAACGCATCCATACCAGGATGCGTTTTTTGTTATTCGAAAACCGGATTATATTATTTCTATACTTTGTTAACGTTTTTCTTGCACGCTCGCGGTATCCTTATTCCATCTGAAATTATGCGCCGTAATGCGCGCAAAGCAAACAAGGAGAACTGCCATGGGAAAAATCATCGGTATCGACCTGGGCACCACCAACAGCGTGGTCGCCGTCATGGAAGGCGGACAGCCAACCGTAATAACCACCGCCGAGGGAGGGCGTTTGTGCCCCTCCGTGGTATCTTTTAACAAGAACAACGAACGCCTGGTGGGACAGACCGCCAAACGCCAGGCCATCATCAATTCAGAGAATACGATCTATTCCATCAAGCGCTTCATGGGTCGCCGTTTCGACGAAGTGGAGACCGAACGCAAGATGGTGCCTTACGCGGTCGTTGCCGGTCCATCGGACGAGGCCCGCGTAAAGATCCCGATCACAAACCGCGAGTACAGCCCACAGGAGATCTCTGCCATGATCCTGGCCAAGCTGAAAGCGGATGCTGAAGCCTATCTCGGGCAAAGCGTAACCGAAGCCGTGATCACCGTTCCGGCTTATTTCAACGACAGCCAGCGCCAGGCCACCAAGGATGCCGGCAAGATCGCCGGCCTGGATGTGAAGCGGATCATCAACGAACCAACCGCCTCCGCCCTGGCCTATGGACTGGATAAGAAAAAGAATGAGACCATCCTGGTCTTCGACCTGGGAGGTGGCACTTTCGATGTGTCCATCCTGGATGTCGGTGAAGGCGTGATCGAAGTCAAGTCCACCAACGGTGATACTCACCTGGGCGGCGATGACTGGGATCAATGCGTTGTCAACTGGGCAGCCGATGAGTTCAAAAAACAGGAAGGCATCGACCTGCGCCAGGATCGCCAGGCTCTGCAGCGTCTGCGCGAAGCTGCAGAAAAAGCGAAGATCGAACTCACCAGCACCATGGAGACCGAAGCTTAACCTGCCCTACATCACGGCTGATGCCAACGGGCCAAAACACCTGGTGCTTAAACTGACGCGTGCCAAGTTCGAGCAAATGACCGAAAGCCTGCTCAACCGCTGCCGCGGGCCTTTTGAGGCCGCCCTGAAAGATGCCGGCCTGAAAGCCTCGGCATTGAATGAAGTGGTGCTTGTCGGTGGATCCAGCCGGATGCCCATGGTGCAGGAGTTGGTGCGCAAGCTTACCGACGGCAAGGAACCCAACAAGGGCGTTAACCCCGACGAAGTGGTTGCGGTGGGTGCCGCCATCCAGGCCGGCGTGCTGGGTGGGGAAGTGAAGGACATTCTGCTGCTCGACGTGACCCCGCTCTCACTGGGCGTGGAAACACTGGGCAGCGTGATGACCCGCATGATCGAACGCAACACGACCATCCCGGTACGCAAGACCGAGACCTATTCCACCGCCGCAGACAGCCAGACCGCCGTGGATATCCACATCCTGCAAGGGGAGCGCCAGATGGCAAACGACAACATGTCGCTGGGCCGCTTCCGCCTGGATGGGCATCCCGCCAGCGCCGCGCGGCATCCCGCAGGTGGAAGTCACCTTCGACATCGACGCCAACGGCATCCTGAACGTGACCGCCCGGGACAAGGCCACCGGCAAGGAACAGAAGATCACCGTGACCGCCTCCACCAACCTGAACAAGGACGAGATTGCCCGCAAGGTGGAGGAAGCCAAGAAGTACGAGGCGGACGACAAAAAACGCCGCGAACTCATCGATGCCCGCAACAATGCCGACAACCTGGTCTACCAGACCGAAAAAGCCCTGCGCGAGCTGGGCGAGAAAGTCTCATCGGAAGAACGCGGCAAGGTGGAAGGCAAGATCAACGATGTCAAGCAGGCAGTCCAGACCGACGACGCCAGCCGCATTAAAAAGGCATCGGATGAACTTCAGAATGTCTTCTATGCCCTCAGCCAGCAGATGTATGCCCAACCCGGCCAGGCCGCACCCGGAGGGGAGCCGCAGGCTGCAAGGTCCCGACGGTTCGCAAACACCTCCCTCCTCAGGTGGACCGGAGGGTGAGGTGATCGACGGCGAAGTCCGCGACGCCTGACATCCTTCCAACCAAGATCCGTTCCGTATTGATCACTTAATTCCTGGCGGAGCAAGGTCTCCTCGAACAAGGAGACCTTTGCTCCGCCAGGTTTATTCTCCAAGCCCAATGGTTCCATTCAAGGGTTTGGTGTAAAGCAGTATAATCCCCCCATGCGCAAACGTTCATCCGAACCATAAAAATACTCCTCGGCCTGGCAGGGCTGGTGCTCATCGCCGTGGCCCTGTACTTCGTGCCTTTTATACATGACAAGCTCGCCTGGCGCCTGGATAATCTGCAAACCAGCCTCTACTATTTTTTCAATCCGCCGGGTGAAGTGGTGTTCGTTCCCACCCAGCAGCCCCAGGTCACCCTTACCCCGCTCCCAACCACCACCCCCACCCGGGTGACGACCGCGGATTTCACGCCCACCATCACCTCCACGCCTGTTCCCCAAATGGTGATGCTCGATAACATCACCTTTGTGGACCAGATGAACCGCTGGAATTACTGCGGACCGGCCAACCTGACCATGGCGCTGAAATATGTTGGCTGGAGCGGAAACCGGGACGAGGTGGGGGCAGTGATCAAACCCGGAGTGGATGATCCCAGCCTGGATGCCATCCAGCGCTCCCAGACCGATGTCAACGTGATGCCCTATGAGATGGTGGATTTCGTGAACGAGAAGACCTCCTACCGGGCGCTCTTCCGCTACGGCGGGAACGGTGGATCTGGCAAAGAGCCTGATCGCAGCCGGTTTCCCGATCATAGCCGAAAAGGGCATCTACCAGACCCTGCCGCCGGAGAACACCATGCAGTGGGCCGGCCATTATGCCTTCACCACCGGTTACGATGACAGCACCCGGGAGTTCATCTTCCAGGACTCATACACTCCGAATAATGAAATTCCCCGCGAGAAGCAGGGCAAGAACGTGCGCTCGAGTTACGATGAATACATAGAGGGCTGGCGCGCCTTCAATTATGTTTTCATCATCGTTTATCAGCCCGAAAGGGAGGCGGAGCTATTCCAGGTGCTGGGTAACTGGGTGGATGAGAACTGGGCTTTCCAAAAAGCGCTTGACACCGCCCTGCAGGAATCCACCACTTTGACCGGCATCGACCAATTCTTTGCCTGGTTCAACCTGGGAACCAGCTACGGCCTGCTTACCGATTATGGCCGAGGCGCGGAGGCTTATGACCAGGCTTTCATGCCTGTATGACGCCCTTCCGGAAAAGGACCGCCCTTACCGCATCATGTGGTATCAGACCGGTCCCTACCGGGCTTACTTCTATACCAGCCGCTACCAGGATGTGATCACCCGGGCAGACAGTACCGAAGCAACCCTGTACATCAAACGGGTGCTCGAGGAAACACTGTACTGGCGCGCCCTGGCTGAAGCCAACCTGAGCCTGTACGATGCTGCTTACGCTGATATGCGTAAAGCGGTTCAATACCACCCTGGTTTCCAGCCTGCTCTGGATGTGCTGGCGCAGTGGGGAATCAGTCCCTGATATTAAATAGGCACTCAAGCCAACAGATCACGAGAATAGTGAACAATGAAAATACTTCACTTCTCTGATGCACACATCGACATGGCCGGTTCCGGCCGCCATGACCCTGAAACCGGCCTGCCGCTCCGCGTGCTGGATTTCCTCAAGTCGCTGGATGCCATCGTCGAGGCAGCGGTCACCGAGAAGGTGGAGCTGGTGCTCTTTGCCGGGGACGCCTACCGCGACCGCTCGCCGGCGCCCACCTTCCAGCGTGAATGGGGCAGGCGCATCATCCGCCTATCCAAGGCAGGCATCCGCACCCTGCTGCTGGTTGGCAACCACGATCTTTCCCCGGCCCTGGGCCGCGCCAATGCCATCCAGGAATTCGAAACGCTTGAGATCCCGCATGTGACGCGTGCTCTCGAAACCGCAGTTCCTCGGTCCCGGCGAACTCGGCCTGCCTCTCCAGGTGATCGCCATCCCGTGGGTCTCGCGCTCGGGGCTGATGGCTGCCACGGAAAGCGGGGCGGCGGAAGCCTTCGGTAACATCGAGGAACGTCTCACCCGCCTGGTGAACCAGTGGCTGGAAAAGGCTGACCCATCCCTGCCGATCGTGCTGACCGCCCACGCCTCGGTGGAGGGGGCAAAGTATGGCTCGGAACAAACGGTGATGCTTGGCTCAGACCTGGTGCTGCCCGGCTCGCTGGTGCGCGATCCACGGCTGGATTATGCAGCGCTGGGACACATTCACAAATCCCAGAACCTGAATGAGAATGCCCATCCCCCGGTGGTATACCCCGGTTCCATCGAGCGGATCGATTTCGGTGAAGCTGGGGATGATAAATACTTCGTCATCGCCGAGGTCACGCGCGGCAGGACCGATATCCAATGGCGCAAGCTGGATGTGCGCCCATTCATCGACAGGCATGTTACCCTCGAGTCGGCGGAAAGGTGACAGAAACGCTCATCTCCGCCCTGCCGGAGGCCAGTTCTCTGGCAGGAGCCATCGTTCGCCTGGTGGTGGATTACCCGCGCGAGTGGGACAGCTTGATCGATGAGCAGGCGCTGCGACGGTACACGGCAGGCGCCTTTGAGTTCCAGCTCTCCAGGCACCCACAGGTGGAAGCGCGCATCCGCCTGCCTGCCGATCAGACCGTCAGCAGCCTCAGCCCTCTCGAACTGCTGGACCAGTACTGGCGGGCCAACCATGCTGATCCTGAAGAGATCACCAGCCTGCAGAAACTGGCCCGTGAACTGCTTGAAGAAGACCAGGGCGACCTGGCATGATCAGGTAGAGCCACATCCGGGTAGACAGTCCTCCTGCCCGCGCCGTCATCCATGCAGATAACGGATGCCGGGTGTTACCCTGGGGCACTGCCGGTAGCTGGCGTGGAGGCATTCGCACTACCCCCGCCGATGAACCTGCATGGCTTTCCAAATAGAACAGGTAAAAATAATGCGTTGGATCTATCTTTCCCCCCATTTTGATGACGCCATCCTCTCCTGCGGAGGCCTGATCCGCGAACAGACCAAAAATGGATCCAGCCGTGGAGATCTGGACGATCTGCGCCGGGGATGCCCCGCCGGGACCGCTCTCCCCCTTTGCCCTGGCCTGTCACCAGCAGTGGGGGATTCGATTCCGCAGAGCAGGTGGTTGCCGCCCGCCGCATTGAAAACCAGGAGGCCGCTGCGCAGGTGGGAGCGGACACGGTCAATTTCAGCATCCCTGACTGCATTTACCGCCGTTCCCCAACCGGGGAACTGCTCTACCCGGACGGTATCTTCGTTCCCATTCATCCACGCGAGAAAGACCTGGATGCAACGACAGCCATTGCACTGGCCTCCGAACTGCAGACGGAAGATGTAGTCGTCAGCCCGCTGGCGGTCGGCGGGCACATCGATCACGTCTTCACCCGGCGCACCGCGGAACGCCTGAACCGGCCGCTGCGGTACTATGCTGACATCCCCTATCTGCTCGACCATCCAGAGATGCTCGCCGCGGCTTCAAGCGGGCTGGATGCCGGAGCGTGAAGCGGTTACGGAGGCCGGGCTGCAGGCCTGGCAGGCGGGATCTCCGCCTACTCCAGCCAGATCCTCATGCTCTTTGAGACTTCGAGAGAAAATGAAGCAGGCGATCCGCCAGTATTGGGCAGCTGAAGACGGAGGCGGGATACGGCTGTGGCACAGGCCATGAGCGGGCTGCCACAAAATCGTCTAGCCCGGCTGCTGACCATCCTGATAACCGCTTGCTTTTCAAATAAAATCATGTATAATATTGCCGGGTAGGGAATCCTACAAAACCTGCATCTCTGTTTCAGAGATGCTTGTATTTTCTCAGGACAAAATAAAATGCCGACGACATTCCTGACCAAAGAAGGATACCAAAAACTCGCCGACGAACTCGAACATCTGCGCACGGAAAAACGCGCCGAGGTGGCCAACCGTCTGCATGAGGCGATGGAGGGCGGGGAATTGATCGAGAACGCTGAATACGAAGCCGCCAAGAATGAACAGGCTTTCGTCGAAGGTCGCATCCAGGAACTGGAGATCATCCTGGCCTCGGCACGGATCATCGATGAAAAGGATAAAAAGGACAAGTCAGGAGCCATCCAGGTGGGGTCCACGATCGTGATCAGTGAAGATGGGGCTGAGCCGGAAAAATTCATCATCGTCGGTGCGGCGGAAGCCAATCCACGCGAAGGCAAGATCTCCAACAAATCGCCGATCGGTAAAGCCATCCTCAACCACCACGCCGGGGAGGAATTGACCGTGGAAGCGCCCGGCGGTACGTTCAAAGTAAAGATCGTCAAGGTCGATTAGGCCCGGGGTCCACCCTGCCGGCCCCGCGCATCCTGTCTGGAGCGCGGGGCTTTTGTTGTACAATACAGCCGAAAGGTTTTCAAGATGTCCGATTTCACCTCCCTCGAAAAAATCCGCCTCGAAAAGATCGAAGCCCTGCGCAGGGATGGGGTTGAACCCTTCCCCACCCGCGCCGAACGCACCCACACCAGCGCCGAAGCCATCAACGCTTTTGAAGCTGCTGAAAAAGCCGCTCCGCAAGGGCAGGCTCCGTCTGAAGTGACCGTCACCCTGGCCGGACGCATCCGTGCCACCCGACCGATGGGGAAATTGACTTTCGCCCATATCGAAGACGGTGACGGACGGATCCAGTTGTTCTTCCGGGTGAACGAGCTTGGGCAGGAACGGGTGGATTTTTTCAACGACCGCTTTGACCTGGGAGATTTCATCCAGGCCACGGGAGCGCTGATGCGTACCCGCACCGGCGAGATCACCCTGCTGGTCAATGACTTCAAGATGCTGGCCAAGGCCGTCTCCCCCTCCCGGCCGCAAAGGATGAAACCCTTGAGGATGGGACGGTCCTTCGTCACGCCGCCCTGGAGGACCCGGAACTGCGCGCCCGCCAACGTTACGCCGACCTGGCAGTGAATCCCGAAGTACGCGAGAACTTCCGCAAGCGCGCCCTGCTGCTGCGCTCGCTGCGCGAGTTCCTGGATGGCCAGGGATTTCTCGAGGTGGAAACTCCCATCCTGCAGCCATTGTACGGCGGGGCGGCCGCCCTGCCCTTCACCACCCACCACAACGAGCTCGACCAGGACATGTACCTGCGCATCTCGTTCGAGCTGTACCTCAAACGGCTGCTGGTGGGCAACCTGGAGAAGGTCTACGAGATCGGGCGCGACTTCCGCAACGAAGGCGTGTCCCACAAGCACAACCCTGAATTCACCCAGCTTGAGTTCTACTGGGCATACGCGGATTACCTGCAAGTGATGGAATTGACGGAGCAGATGGTTTCAACCGCCTGCCAGAAAGTGACGGGCGGGATGAAGATCCAATACCAGGGGCAGACGCTGGACCTGACCCCTCCCTGGCGGCGGCTTTCGATGCGCGACGGGATCCTGGAAACCAGCGGCATTGACATTGCTGCACATGGCACCGCCAAATCTCTTTTCAAAGCGATCGCCGCTACAGGCAAGGTGACCGATCCGCAGGCGCCGCGCGGCAAGCTGATCAACTTCCTGCTCTCTGAGTTCCTCGAACCCACCCTGATCCAGCCAACTTTCCTGTACGACTACCCGCGTGATATCTCCCCGCTGGCAAAATCAAAACCGGGCGATCCACTGACCGTGGAACGTTTTGAGGGCTATATCTCCGGATTCGAGCTGTGCAATGCCTTTACTGAACTGAATGACCCCCTCGACCAGGAAGCACGCTTTCTCGAAATGGCGCGTGATTTTCAAAATGACGAGGAAGAGAAACATCCCATGGACGAGGATTACCTGCGTGCCATGCGCTATGGCATGCCGCCCTGTGGAGGTTTCGGCATGGGGGTGGATCGGCTGGCAATGCTGCTGACTGACCAGCACCACATCCGGGAAGTGCTGCTGTTCCCCCACATGCGCAAGGAAGATTGAGAACGATCATCGCCCCGGAAAGCTGTCCGGGGCGATGTGTTTTACTTTTGGGAATTCTGCCGGCTGCGGACGCAATTGCGTCCGGCAGCCTTTGCATCGAACAGGGATTTATCCACCAGTTGAATGAACTGGTCCAGCGTGCGGATATCGTTCGTGGCCGGGTCGTACCCGGCAGCCCCCAGACTGACCGTGACTGAAAGGGTGGCATCCTTTTCGGTCACTTTTATCTTCATAAGTTCCTGTCGCAGGCGTGAGCCGGTTTTAAGCGCACCTTCCAGCGGGGTTTCCGGCAGCATGAGGATGAATTCATCTCCGCCATAACGGCCGATCAGGTCGATGCTGCGCAGACTGCTGCGGCAGGTCTCCACCAGGTCGCAGAGAATCCTGTCACCCGCCGGGTGGCCGTAAGTGTCATTGAATTTTTTGAAATGATCAATATCCAGCATGATCATGGACAGCGAATGGTGGTAACGTACCGCCCGCTGGAATTCCTGCTCGGCAAGCTTGAAAAAGTGCCTGCGGTTGAAACAGTCCGTCAGCGAGTCCTGCATGGCAAGCCGCTGGACTTCCTCATACATCGCCACCCGCTGGGAGATCTCGGTGGCGGTAAAGATGACCTTGCCTTTCCCGTTGCCGTCTTTTTCCATCAGAGCAATCCGGCCTTCGAACCAGTGATCCTCCCCAGCCACAGTTGGTATCCTGTATTCGATGATCTGGATCTTACCCATCTCAATGGCGCGATGGATGGCATCTTCCATCAATTTGCTCACCTCAACCGGCATAACATCACGGATCAACCGTCCCAGCAGATCCTCGGGACGGGCGCTCAGCAAGTGGGTTTCATTCGCCAGGATTTCCAGGTATCTTCCATTCTGGTCGTAGATGAAGGAGAGGTTGGGCAGAGCATTGATGAATGCCCTTAATTTGCTTTCCTGGGAACTCAGTTTCTGCTGGGACTGGGTCAGTTCCAGCAGGCGGGTTTTCAGGTCCTGGTTGGCTGCCTGCAAACTGCTGCGCAGGTGCAGGAGGGCAAGATGTGTTTCCACCCGGGCCAGCACTTCCTCCATCTGGAAGGGCTTGGTGATGTAATCCACCCCGCCGACCTGGAACGCCCGCACTTTGTCCTCGGTGGCATCCAGGGCGCTTATGAAAATGACTGGAATATCCTGAAAACCCTTCTCTTTTTTCAGGCTCGTGCATACATCGTAGCCGTTGATATCGGGCAGACCAATATCGAGCAGGATCATATCCGGCAGGGATTCATGGACCATACGCAGTGCCTGGGCGCCGTTCGCAGCAGACCTGACGTGATATCCACTGTCGGTAAGGATGCGCGAAAGCAGGCGGACATTTTCAGGGATATCATCCACAACCAGCAGCTTGCCACCAGCTCGCTTGGCTCTCATTTTTCAAACCTTTCAATCATGATTATCTTTCATATACCATCAAATCGATTAATTGAAAAATGCAGACCTGACACCTGGATTTTAAGGGATTTATGGTTTTTATGCTATCACCGAATCACCCCTGAAACAATCCCCCGCTTTGTAGTGTAAAATATCCACCATGGATGAACCCAGCCTGATCCACAATGCCCAGCACGGCGACCTTGAATCTTTCAATATCCTGGTGCTCAGCTACCAGGATGCCCTGTACAATACCGCCCTGCGTATCCTCAACGATGAAGAACAGGCCGCGGATGCCACCCAGGAAGCCTTCCTCTCTGCATTCAAAGCACTCAACAGCTATCGAGGGGGCTCCTTCAAAGCCTGGCTCTTCCGAACGGTGACCAACGCCTGCTACGATGAACTACGCCGCCGGAAACGCCGCCCGGCGGTGCCGCTCGAGCCTGAAACCGATGCTGGCGATGAGATGGAAACCCCGCGCTGGCTGGCGGATCCCAGCGCCTCACCCGAGGAAAAACTTGACCTGCTGGAGCTCGAGCATGCCATCCAGCACTGCCTGGAGGCTCTGCCGCTCAACTTCCGCACGGTGGTCGTCCTGGCGGATGTGCAGGGCTTGGATTATGCGGAAGTTGCCCAGGCTGCCCGCATCCCGCTTGGCACCATCAAGAGCCGCCTGGCCCGCGCCCGCCTGCGCCTGCGGGAATGCTTAAGGGGCTTCGGGGAACTTTTACCGGCTGCCTTCCGTCTGGATGAGGAGCGCGACCGATGAACAAGATCTCATTACGAGAAGTTGAACTGCTATCAGCCTACCTGGACGGGCAAACCTCACCGAAGGTAAGCTCCCGCCTTGAAGTCCGGATAAAGAGCGACCCTGGACTGGCCGCGGCTTTGCACGACCTGCGCCAGGCCCGCAATCTTCTGCGTCACACCCCGCAGCGGCGCGCGCCGCGTAACTTTACCCTCTCTCCTCTAATGAAAACGCTCCGGCCACCCCTGCCGCGTGCCGTTCCAGTTCTCTCGTGGGCTTCAGCGGTTGCCATGTTGTTTTCTGTTTTTACCCTGGGTACCAGCCTGCTCGGTCAATTAGCGGCCGGAGCGGCTGCCCCGATGCTTGCTTCCGCACCCATGACCCGCGAAGGATATGGCTTCGGTGGAGGCCCGGCAGCCACCGAAGTGCCTGCAATGGACAGCGCCCAGACCAGCCCGACCGGGGAAGCCTTTGTGATGGCGGTTCCCGCAGCAACAGATGCACCGCAGGCACGCGGCGCAGGTGAAATTCCCGACCAGAAGGCACCTCAGCCATCCAGCCCCACCTGGCCCGGCATCTGGCTGGGGGTGGCGGGCTTGTTGATCCTGGCAGCTCTGCTCCTGCGCTGGCTCAACAGGCGCGCATTCCTGCGCAGGATCAGCCCGCACCCACCCGGGGGCTAGGATCGGGTCGGTTTTCTCCGGAATAAACAATCTCCCCGCGCGCTGTTCACCTGGCGCTCAAGCCTCGTTTCCGCTTCCCCGACGTGCTACAATAAAAGCAGCCTAAAGGAGGCAAGATGGACGCGATAGCCCCCATTCGTCCTTCCCCGATCGCCGGCACCTGGTATGAAGGTAATGCCCAGGCGCTTGCAAAGGCCGTGGATCAGTACATCGAACGCGCCGAGCTTCCTGAACTACCGGGAGAGATCCTGGCCGTGATCGCCCCGCATGCCGGGCATGTCTATTCCGGCCCGGTTGCCGGATATGCCTTTGCCGCCATCCGCGGCCTGCACTCCCGAACTGGTAACCGTATTGGCGCCCATGCACCAGCCGTACCGCGAATCCCTGCTGACCACCGCCCACAGCGCCTACGAAACCCCCCTCGGACCCGTATCGGTGGATGACCGGGCTGTCACCCGGCTGGATGGGTATTTGAAAAAAAGTCTCGGCTTCGGTCTGACCTCCATCGCCTACGATCGCGAACATTCGCTCGAGATCGAACTGCCCTTCCTGCAGCGGAGCCTTGCCAGCGACTTCAAATTGCTGCCGGTGATGGTGCGTGCCCACTCCGCACAGGTATCCCGTGAACTTGGCCTCGCCCTGGCTGAAACACTGCGGGGTGAGAATGCCCTGATCGTGGCCAGCACGGACCTTTCACACTTTTACAGCCAGGAACACGCCCAGGCGCTGGATGCCGAGATGCTGCGGCGGATCGAATCCTTCTCCCCGGAGCAGGTCTTCTGCGCGGAAGAGGAGCAGAAGGGTTTTGCCTGCGGGCTGGGAGCCCTGACCGCCGCCCTGTGGGCTGCAAAAGCCCTGGGTGCGGATACGGTCAAGGTGCTGCGCCATGCCACCTCCGCCGATGTGACCGGTGACGTTTCGTCCGTGGTTGGCTACGGCGCGGCGGTGGTGCTAAAATCAGGCGCCAGCGGATCGTAACGGCGGGATTGAACACCCTATACCTGGTGCGGGCAGCGCTGCTGCCCGCTTTTCTCATCCAGGGGGATTTCAAATACGCACTAACCAACCCGTTTATAATGCAGTCATGCGTTATATCCGGGTTGCTGTCAACGTTCCCACCCTGAGCGGCGAGTTCGACTACCACCTGCCTGAGGAGTTGGAAGGGAAGGTAGGGCCCGGGCACCTGGTGAGCGTACCTTTCGGCCGGCAGACCGTGCAGGGGGTGGTGCTGGAACTGGTCAGCCAACCCCTGGTTGCAGATACAAAACCCGCCCTGAACCTGCTCGACCCGCTCCCGGTTTTAACCGCCGTCCAGCTGGATCTGGCCAGGCGGCTATCGGCGCTGACATTGAATCCGCTCTCCGCAATGATCGGCCTGATGCTGCCGGCCGGATTGAACCAGCAGGCGGACACGCTTTATTCATTGCGGGAAAACCTGCCTGCCGGAACGGGTGGCAACCCGCCATCCGCCGTCCAGAACCGGCTGGTAAGCCTGCTGCGCGAAAAGGGCAGTCTGCGCGGCCGCCAGATCGACCGCCACTTCAGGAACGTGGACTGGCGGAAAACGGCGCAGCTGCTGCTGCGGCGGGGCGTGTTGGGCAGCCAATCCATTCTGCCCGCCCCCACGGTGCGGCCCAAGTACATCCGTACCGCCCAGTTATCCGTCCCGCCTGCGCAGGCTGAAGCTGCCCTGCCCGACTTGGGGAAAACGGAGGCCACCCTCACCCGCCGCCAGGCCGCGCTGCGCTTCCTGATGCGTGAACCCGCCCAGGTGGATGTGGCCTGGGTGTATGCGGAGAGCGGCTGCACCCTGGCTGATCTGCAGGAGCTGCGCGAGCGCGAACTCATCACCCTGCACGAGACCGAGATCTGGCGCGACCCTCTGCATAAGTTGGAAGAAAAGGAAGCAAGGCAGCTTCAGCCGCCGGAATTGACGCCTGACCAGCAGGCCGCCTGGGAACGCATCCGGGGCGAGCTCCAGCACCCCAACCTGCCCATCCTGCTGCAGGGAGTGACCGGTTCCGGGAAAACAGAACTCTACCTGCGAGCAGCTGCCGATGCCCTGCAGCAAGGCAGGGAAGCGATCATCCTGGTGCCGGAGATCGCCATTACCCCGCAGACCGTGCGCCGCTTCCTCGAGCGCTTCCCCGGCCAGGTGGGGCTGGTGCACTCGAAACTCTCACCCGGCGAACGCTATGACACCTGGCGAAGGGCGCGCCTGGGGCTGTTGAAGGTCATCATCGGTCCGCGCTCGGCCCTCTTCACCCCGCTCCCCAATATCGGCTTGATCGTTGTGGATGAGTGTCACGACCCGTCCTATTCCCAGGCGGAACCACCGTTTTACAATGCCACCAGTGCCGCCTGTGAATACGCCCGCCTGGGCGGCGCAGTCTGCCTGCTCGGCTCGGCCACCCCGTCCATCGTCCAGGTCCACCAGGCTGGCAGCGGGGAGAGCCTGCGGGTAACCCTCCCCAGGCGGATCGTCAACCGGGAAATGCCGGAGATCCAGGTGGTGGATATGCGGGCGGAGTTGAAATCCGGCAACCGCGGCATCTTCAGCCGGCCACTGCAGGAAGCGCTGGAGCAGGTGCTCAACCGTAATGAGCAGGCCATCCTCTTCCTGAACCGGCGCGGCACGGCCAGTTACGTATTCTGCCGCGACTGCGGCTACGCGCTAAAATGCCCGCGCTGCGATGGGCCGTTAACCCTGCACCTGGCTGCTGAAGCAGGAGGCCGTGGCGAACCTGCCAGCGCGTTAACCTGCCACCACTGTGGTTACCGGCGCGGGATGCCCGAAAAATGCCCAACCTGCGGGGGGCAGCAGATCCGCGCTTACGGGCTGGGCAGCGAAAAAGTGGAAGCTGAGGTGAAGCAGCTCTTCCCATCCGCCCGCACACTGCGCTGGGACTGGGAGACCACCCGCGAGAAGGATGCCCACGAGATCCTGCTCAGCCATTTTGCCGCCCACCGCGCCGATGTACTGGTCGGCACGCAGATGCTGGCCAAGAGCCTGGACCTGCCGCTGGTCACGCTGGTGGGTATTGTGCTGGCCGAGGTGGGCCTCAACCTTCCGGATCCCTTCGCCGCCGAACGCACCTTCAACCTGCTCACCCAGGTGGCGGGCCGCGCCGGGCGTTCGAGCCTTGGCGGGCGGGTGGTGCTGCAGACCTTCCAGCCGGAGCACTATGTCATCCAGTATGCCGCCCGGCACGACGTGGAGGGCTTCCACGCCCGCGAGCTGGAAGAACGCCGCAGGCTCGGTTACCCGCCGTTCTCGCGCCTGCTTCGATTGGAGTACCGCCATTACCAGGCGGTAGAGGCGGAAGCCGAAGCGCGCCGGATGGCAGCCAGGATTGAAAATTGGATAAAGTCAGCCGGCAGGCGGGAAACAACCATGATCGGTCCGGCACCTTGTTTTTTTGGAAAGCTGGGCGGAGTTTACCGCTGGCAGATCCTGCTGCGCGGCCCAAAGCCGGAGCAGTTCATCAATGACCTGAAATTTGATGAACATACGCAGGCCCTGGCAGGCTGGCGGGTGGAGACCGAACCGGCAAGTTTGCTATAATACGATTCATCTCATCTCCAAAGGAGTAAGACATGCAATCCTTCGCGCGCGGTTGGTCCTTCCTCAAGCAAGCCTGGCAGATGGCCCTCAAGGATAAGGACCTCATCAAGCCATCCATCTTTTCGCTCCTGGCCGGGTTCCTGGTCTCCTTGCTGTTCATCCCGCTTATCGTCGGCAGCACGTTCCTGACCGGCGGGGAGACCAGCACGATCGGGCAGGTGGTCATGTTCGTCCTGGGAGCGGTGATGATCTTTGTCCAATACATGGTCGGCTATATTTTCTCAGCCATGACCGTCTACCTGGTCTACGGTTACCTGGCTGAAGGGGATGGGATGATGTCGAAGGCCTGGGCAGTGGTGCGGCGGGATTTCTTCGACCTGATGAGCCTGGCAGCGGTTTCCACCCTGGTCAACCTGATCAAGAACGCGATCAAGGAAAAAGGACATTCCGGGGGGCGCAACCTGCTGGCAGGCTTGATCGACACGGTCTGGACGGAAGCTGCCTTCCTGCTGCTGCCCGCCATGGTGATCGAGGACATCAACCTCAAGAACGCCCTGAAACGGGTGGGGGTGATCATCAAGAACAACCTGCTGCTGGTGGGGATCAGCACGGTTGGGGTGAAAGCGGTCAACGGTTTGATCGGTTTCCTGGTCAGCCTGCTGGGGATCGGGCTCGGATTCGGGCTTGGCTATGGTGTGATCGCCATCACTGCCTCCTCAACCTTCGGAATGGTGACCGGCATCGGGCTGGGAGTGATCGTGGCCGGTATTTTCATCATGACGGCCACCGTGTTCACCTCCTACACCTCCACCGCCTACCACACCTGCCTGTACCTGTGGGCGCGGGATGTGGAGAAGGCGCAGGCCGCCGGCTCAACCGCCCAGGTGCAGGCACCGGCTCCCCTGGCAGCAGTGTTGGGTAAATAAGGATTTTTAAGCTGTGGATAAAAATTTCTGGTTTTCCATCCAAAAAAACGATTACGCGCCACCGGAGGGCCAAACGGTGGCCTCCCTGACCGAGGACCTGTTCGCACAGATCGGCTCCACCGACCAGGAACTGCGCGATACGATCGGGCAGGACGTCTTCGGTAACTGGCTGGAGCAGGGTCGCTACAGCCTGGATGAACTGCGTGACCTGATCCCGCGCCTTCTGGCCAACTTGCAGACCGGCCTGGGGAAATCGGAAGATGACTCGGTCTTCCTGCGCTCATTCTCCTCACTCTGGCTGGCCAACATCCTGATTCATGATCTGCACAGACCGCTTCTGGAAAAAGAGGATGTGCTGGCGATCCTTGAAGCGGCGCTGGCCTATTTTCCCCGAGAACTCGACCTGCGCGGCCTTGTGTCCAAGAAAGGTTGGGCCCATGCCATTGCCCACGGGTCGGACGTCCTGGAAGGGGCGGCACACAGCCCGCATACGGCAGCCGGTGACCATCTCAGGATCCTGGCATGCATTGCCAGACAAGATCAAAGCCACCACCCACTGGGTTTATCTGTATGGGGAAGACGGCCGCCTGGCAAGAGCGGTGATGACGGTCTTCACCCGCGGCACCCTGGGTATCGAGCAGGTAAAAACCTGGCTGGCTGATCTGAGCGCGGACTGGGAGGGTGCCTGGCAGAGTGAGCAACGGACGTGTGCCTTCTTCACCGCCCGCAACTTCCTGCGGGCGATCCGCATCAACCTGATGGACGGGGAAGACATCCCGCAAAGGGAGGCGCTGCTGAAGGCCGTGCGGGAAACGCAGGAGCAGGCCAAACCCTGGCTGAATACGTATTAAGGCACGGCGCCATCAGATAGAAACCGGCTCTGCTGTTCCATAAAAAAGGTTGGAAAAGTATAAAATCCCACGCACTTCGGAAGTGCGTGGGATTTTCGTTCAATCTTATTGACAATTGTCGGCGATCAAGGAACCGGGGTGGGGAGTGGATCGAGCGTGTAATAGGTGCCGATCAGCAGAAGGGAGGCATCACCGGCTGCCTGGGAGGCCTTCATCTGCGCCTGGCGGGCCAGGTTCGTGGACTCGGCCAGGATGGACAGGGCATATTCCGGGTTATGGAAACCCATCGAGTTTTCTGCGGAAACAAAGTCCCATATGAATTGGGCCTGGCGGTGGAGCTGGCGGGCCTCGTCGAGCAGGGCGGGATCGGAGTCCGGTTTGGCGGCTGCAGCCTGCAGGGCGGTGATGGCATCCAGCAGGGCATCCTCGTCGTCCTGCTTGGCGGTGAAGACCTGGTCCTGGATCTCGCTGACGCGGGTGGTTACATAGTCCACATCGGTATGGCACTGCCCGCAGGCTGCCTGGGGATCCAGCAGGGGGCTGTGGATGTTGTGGTCGCTGAATTTCATCGCCCCGTCGCGGGTGTAAGGCATATGGCAGTCGGCGCAGGCAACCCCGGCGTTGTAATGGGTGCTGTTGTTGGTGAAGAATTCATACTCGGGGTGCTGGGCTTTCAACATCAGCGTGCCAGTGCCGGGATAGGTCCAATCGCTGAAACCGAGCTCATCGTAATAAGCAAGGATGTCATGGATGTCGGTGCCGTTCTTCCAGGGGAAGGTCAACACCTTGTGGTCGCCGACCATGTAGTATTCCACGTGGCAGTTGCCGCAGACCAGGCTGCGCATCTGCTGGCGGGTGAAGGTCTTCCAGTCCAGGCCGCGGGCTTCCAGGGCATTTTCGAGGGAGGGGTTGGTGACGATAAGACGCATACTGCCCGCCTCGTGGCAGTTGGCGCAGCCGATGGTCTCGGTGAGGCGCGGGGTCATCTCAGAGAACATCATGGCATCGTATCCATCCAGCCCAAGCTCAGCCCACAGGGCCGGATTGTTGGAGGATTTGCACGAGTAGCAGGTGGCATGGGTGGTCTCGCTGATCCGCCGGGTGGCATTGACATCCACCAGGGCATTGCCGTGACCGCGGTCGTCGTTATAGTCCTTGCTGAACGGGTAGCCCATGAACAGCAGCACCTGGCGCGGATCACGCTCCAGGTGTGAAAATCCGCTGGAACCGCCGTACTGGGTATCCTGGGTGTTCCCGGCGGTCAGCAGCCAGGTGGAATATTCGTTGGGGAAGTTGGTGCCCCAGACGGATGAATCCGGTTCCATGGGCGAAACAGTCACCAGCGGCTGGAGCACGGCGCGTTCCTGCGGCGGCTGGTTTTTAAGGAACAGCAGGGTGCCCGCCAGCAGGCCGGCCAGGACGATAATGATCCCGATCAGAATGAAAGCAGTGACTTTTTTCATTGGTCGTACACCTCCGAATCCTGGTATGGGTTGGATGAGAGACCGCGCTCCCCATGGGCCACCTGGCGGTGGCAGCTCCAGCAGGTGCGGTCAAAGGGCTGGGCGCCGGCAAGGATGCTTTCAACCGTATCCTTGTGGCAGCGGATGCAGTTGGCCTGCAGGATCTCATCCGTCTGCTGCGTGGCACGGATGGCGGATGGATAGGTCTTCAGCGTGAACGAATAGACGTCCTTCATCCCCGAATAGCCCTTATACAGGTAATAACTGATGAAGTTCTGGTGCGGGAGGTGGCAGTCGGTGCACACCGCGGAACGGGCGTGCCCGGCATGGTACCAGTTCTCGTACTCAGAGTCCATCACATGGCAGTTGTTGCAGGTGGCAGGTTCGTGACCCAGGTAGGCGGGTGCATCGGTAACCCAGGTAAATACGCCGACCGCCGCAACAAAAAGCAGGATGCCGCTCACCAGCAGGAGATGTTTTTTCATCGTATCTCAATTTTACCGGATTTGGGGAAAAACGGGTGATAAATCTTTATTGCCACCCGGATTAAAACCGTTTGGGTATAACAAACAGGCTGCACTATCAAACATGCAGCCTGTTGTCTTCAATCGGGAATGGATTTTTACGGATGGTGCATAAACCCGACAAAATCGCCGTGCGCCAGCAGGGTGATCGTCCCCCCGCTGCCGATGTCCACTTGAACAACGGCTGGGAGAACATCCTCGGTCAACGAGCGTACCTCAACCAGGAAGCGCTGTTCATCCTGCCAGCCCAGCGGGCGCAGCGAAACCTGCTCGCCCAGCCCGGCCGCGGCGTAGAAAGCGGTCTGTGGAAAGTCCTGCTGGAAGGTGCCATCTTCGCTGGCGACACGAACAGTGGAGAAGGATGTGCCGTCCATCTGGCTGCCGCCCGCTTCCAGCCAGGCGATGAAACTCGAGGTGGAGAAGATCGCATTCCCCGCCCCGAGATCGCTCTCAGGCAGTGGTGGCAGCAAAACCGTCTGGCTGGTGGCGAGGTTTTGTAAAGTCAGCGGGGAGACGCTCGAGGAGGCATTGGAGTAGACCACCCAGGTCTGCTCCTGGGAAATGGCAGAGAAAGCCGCCTCTTTTGGCAGAGCCTGGTAGACAGTTCGCTCCGCCAGATCGAGGAAGTAGAGACCCTCGCGCGGCTCGAAGATGCCCCCGCCGCCCAGCGGGCGCAGGGTATACCACAACCCGGTGGCCTGCCCGTCCACGGAACGGATCAGGAGCGGCTGGGCGGCGCGGCTGGTGCTGCTATCCACCACCAGCACGGGGCTGGAATCGGCCAGGCTGGCCAGGTCGCCAAGGAAGATGCGGGTGCGCATGATCCCATCGGCCTGCAGCTCCATGCTGCCATAAGCCAGCAGCGGCTGGCCGGGGACGCCGGTGAGCCCGCTCAGGGTCTGCACATCCACCAGCGGGGTGATCTGCCCGTCCCGGCTGAGGCGCAGGCCGGAAGACTGGCTGTCAATGGAGAAGAAAACCACCGGAAAATCCAGTGCAAGCCCGTAGCTCCCGGCAAAGTGGATCGTGGCCGGGGAGGGGTTGACCGGCAGGGGGACAGGTATTTCACCCAACGTAGCCCCCTCGGGGCTGAAGAAGGTGAAACCGACTCCGTCGCGGGTGTCGACGGCAAAGCCGTTGGGCACGACCGCTCCAAAGGAAACGATCTTCTCAACTGGCATTGCAGCGAGGATCGTGGAGTCATCCACCATGACCGCCGGGTACTCCGCCGGGGGCACAACCGGCCCAGGCTCGTCGGTGAGCGCGGGCAGCGGCAGGGGGAGGACAGGCCGCCCAGAGCAGGCAGCCAGCAGGAGCAGGGGGAGGCTCAACAGGATTGAACGAGATAGAGTGTGTTTCATAAAGGTTCCTTTCGTCTAAAGGCAGAATGGCCTATTGACGCCGGAAGCCTCAATAGTGTTCCCCATTACCCATCAGAAAATCATCGATCGTGGAGCCGCTCTCCGTCTTCTCAACCTCGATGCGGTTCGGGAAGGCGTCCTTCAATTCGTCCAGGTGGGTGATGACCAGGATCTTGGCAAAGTCCCCGCGGACGGTGTTGATCGCCTGGATCAGGCGCTGGCGGCCGAGGGAATCCTGCGAGCCAAAGCCCTCGTCGATCACCAGCATCTGCAGCCGGGCGCCTTTGCGGCGGGCCAGCACTTCCGAAAGCGCCAGGCGGATGGCGAAGTTCACCCGGAAGGCCTCCCCGCCGGAGTACATCTCGTAATCGCGCGGCCCGGCGCCGTCGCTGACGCGGATCTCGAGGGTCTCGCGCAGGTCGGCGCGCTTCTCATCCTTGTAGCGGCTCTGGGTTTCAAAATTGATGTACATTGCACCGTCACTGAGGCGCTCAAGGATCTCGTTGGCCTTCATCTCGATCTCGGGCAGGGCCTGCTCGATGAGCAGGGCCGGGACGCCGTCCCTGCCGAAAGCCCGTTCGAGTTTTTGGAAGCGGCCGATCTGCTGCCCCAGTTCCTCCCGCCGGGTTTCCAAACTCTTCCTGCGCCGGCGCAATTCATCCAGCACATTCACCTTCTGGCGGGCCGCACCCACATCCTGGTTCAGCAGGTTCTCGCGTTCCTTGGTCTCATTGAGTTCCCGCTCCAGGCGTTCCGGTTCGGGAGCCTGCGCCTCCATCTGCTCCAGCGCCTGCTGTGCCGATCCATGCTCCGCCTGCCTGGCGGCGATCTCAGCGGCAAGGGTGGTGATGCGCTCCTGCAAATTGGTGATTTCGTCCTCAAGCGGTTTCAACTCCGCCCGGGCGGTTTCCAGCAGGCGGTACTCCTCACCGGCAGAGCGGGCCTGTTGTTCAACCGCGCGTGCCGCCTGGTGGGCAGCGTCATCGTAGCCCAGGGCCTGCAGTTCCTTATCCACCTTTGCCAGTTGCTTGCGGGCGCTCTTTGAGTAAGTTTCGCCCTCGAGGTTCTTCACCACTTCCTCCAGGCGCTTCGCCCCACCCTTCTCCCATTCCGCCGCCTGGCGGGTACAGGCTTTGCAGTCGCTCGTCAAGTTGGGCCACCTGGTTGGAAAGCGTGAGGCGGGCGGTATCTTCCTTTGAAAGCCCCGCAAGCTGCGCCTCCAGCCGGGTGATACTAATGGTAAGTTCATCAACCGAAGCCTTGTTGCTCCTCCAGGCATCCCCCTTCTGCGTGCCCTCGGCCTGGAGCTGCTCCAGGGTGGCCTTGCGGTGCTGTGGACTGAGCGGCTGGCCGCACAATGGGCAGTCTGCGCCTTCCGCCGCCTGGAGTTTTTTAATACGCTGGTCGAGCAGGTCCATCTCTTTCTTCAGGCTGGCATTGGCAGCGAGCAGCTCCGCCTGCTGACCACGATCCGCCTGCAGTCGGGTTTCCAGTTCAGGGCGTTCCTTGAGCCTCACTTCCGCTTTATCCAATTCCTTGCGGGCAGTCGACAGCTCGCCCTGCAATCCGCTGATCGTAATGGCTTGCGCGGTGAGGTCTTCCTTCTGCTGCTGCAGGATGGTGCGTTCCTGTTCCAGCCTGGCTTTCTCCGTGGTGACCTCATCCAGGAACGGGCGGCGGCGGTTTTCCATTTCATGGAATTGGACGGCCAACCCATCCCATTTATCCAGTTCCTGGCGGGCACGCTGCCAGTCCGCATGGGCGGCTTCGATCTCAGCAGCCCGCGCTGCCACAGCGGCGGATTTCAGGCGCTCCTGCTCCCGTCCTGCCAGGCGGGACTTTGACGCCTCCAGATCCGCCTGGGAGCGTTCCAGGTCCCGGCTGAGCGTTTTCACCTGCTGGCGCTGCCTCTCCAGGCCGGTCTGCAACTGCCGGGAGGTCTCGCGGGCAGTTTCCTGTGCCTTGCGCAGGCTGCCCAATTCCTTTAATTGTGTTTCCAGGTCCAACAGACGCTGCTTGCGGGTGTCCTCTTCGGCAAGTTCAGCGTCGATCTCTGCTACATGTCCTTCCAGTTTTTTTAGCTCGCTTTCCAGCTCCTTGCGGCGTCCGGCGGCGCGTTCCTTGTAGGTCTCCCATACCTCCAGGCCGAGGATGCTGCCCAGGATCTCCTTGCGGCGGCCGGGTTTCTGCTGGGCAAACTGGTCCGCACGCCCCTGCAGAAAGAAGGAGACGTTGATGAATGTATCGTAGTCCAGGCGCAGGGTCTGCTCGATGCGCGCCTGGGTCTCGCGCAGGCTGCGCTCCGTAAGCGGGCGCCATTGACCTTCGTCCGGGGAGGCCGTGGCTGTACCGGCAGGATTGTGCACCTGGAATTCAAGCACGGTCGATTTTCCACGCGCCAGGGTACGGATGACCCGGTACAGGTTCCCCTCATATCCGAAGATGAAGACCACTTCGGCTGTTTTGGACTGCAGGTTGATGACCGATTCGTCCCGGTTGCGGGCCTGGCCGAAGAGCGCCCAGGTCATCCCGTCCAGCAGGGAGGATTTGCCCGCCCCGTTGCGGCCCGAGATGCAGGCCAGGTCGAACCTGTCGAAATCGATTTCGACGGGATCGCGATACGAAAGGAATCCGGTTATCTTTAAATGCCTGGGGATCACGGGTTTATTTTAACCAAAAGTTTTTAGGTGGGATAGTTTTTCCACTCTCAAAAGGCTGAACTTTCAGGGAACCAGCTTGATCCCTAATTTTTCCGCCAGTTCCTTTTCCGACGGTTCCACCAGTTTTGAGCCGTCCTGCCAGACAATGGTCGGTACGCTGCGCATGCCGTTGTTCATACCCTCAACCAGTAATGCCGCCTGCTGGTCAGAGTCGATATCCACCCAGTGGTAGGGGACCTTGTTCCTTTCAAGAAAAGAACGGACACGGCGGGTGCCGCCGCACCAGGTGTTCCCATATACGATGATGCCGTTCTCTATATTCATGGCAAACCTCCGATCAGTGTGCGCGCTTCGTGGACCAGGTCGATGCCGGAGGGCAGGGTAAATTCCCGGCTGACCGTTGTGATCAGGTTGCGGACGGCCTGCTCAAGGCGGGGATCGAGGCCCGGTGCCTTCAACAGCGCCTGCAGGTTCTGCATGGCACTGCCACCGCTCCCCCTCAGGTTGTTCCGCTCCAGGTAGATGCGGGCGGCAATCCCAGCTGCGCGGCGGGCACAGACCCGCGCCCGGCCCTCGTTGCCTGCCAGGCGGGCAGCCTGCGCCGCTGCGAATTCCGCCTGCATGGCGGTGGTGAATTCCATGCAGGGATTATATCTTTGTTTAAATGTATAATTATTGCAGATGGAAATCCCCATCCCATTCCCGGAGAAGAAATCATGAACAATCGCTTGAAGGTTGTATGCGTGATCCTGACGGCTGCTTTCGTGGTCGCTGCCTGCAGGTTCACCCCCTCCACGATGCCCGCACACGGGGGATGAACCCTACAAGGTCACCGGCGGGTTCACCGTCACCAATGATTTCGTGATCGCCACCTACATGGTCGAGCAGGCAGTGGCCCTGGTGGACATGCACGGTTTCGTGATCCGCGACCAGTGGTGGGAGATCCCGGTGGAGGGACAGGTGCTGGGCTTTCTGAGCGTGGATTTGCCCAACCTGAGCGGCAGTTATGAACTCAGCCTGCCTGCCCACCCGGAAGGAGTGCCCAACGATGTGGACAATAACGGGCAGACGGATGCGGGCGTGCAGATCTTCTCCGTGGCTTACTGGCCGAACCTGGCCGGCGGGCCCTATTCCGAGGGCGACGACAAGTCCTTTGGCTGGCCCTCCTACCTGGCCTCGATCAAAACCGATGCCGGCAACCAGTACGAAGTGACCGGTGGCAAGCTGGTCGTCTGGGCAGCGGATGCCGACCAATCCTTCCCCACCGCTTACGGCGCGGACGGCAAGCTTTTCACCAACGACGACCCGGTGGCAGCGCTGCCGGCCGGTTACTCGGTGGTGGACCTGGACCAAAGCCCCTTCGCATTCAGCCAGGAAACCGAACCGCAGATCACGCTCTATGAACCGACCGAGACCGCTCTGAAGGATTATTCAAGCCTCTCCTACCTGGAAGCCTATGACACCATGTACGAGTTCGTCAGCGTGCATTATGCCTTCAACGGCATCCAGGGAAAGCAGCCGGACTGGGAAGCCTTGAACGCCGAGATCCGCCCACGCGTGGAACAGGCGCAGGCCGACTCGGATGCGATGGCATACTACCTGGCCCTGCGGGATTTCACCTGGGCTTTCAAGGACGGGCATGTTGGGCTGGATGGCGGTGAACCCGGCGCCCAGGCATTTGCAGATGCGAATGCAGGTGGTTATGGCTTTTGCCATGCGTGAACTGGATGACGGCCGCTTCGTGGTGCTCTACGTACGCGACCCGGGTCCCGCCCGGGGAGCCGGCATGGAAGTGGGAGCGGTCATCACTGAATTCAACGGTAAGCCGATCTCGGAAGCGGTAAGCGAAAACAAACCCTGGACGCTGCCCAGCTCCACCGAATGGAACACACGCTACCAGCAGGCACGCTACCTGTTGAGTGTGCCGGTGGGGACCGAAGCCACGCGTCACCTTCACCAATTCGGGCGGAACGTCCAAAACAGTCATCCTCAAGGCGATCGCAGAAAACGATTCACGGGCACGCACCTCGGTCTATTATGGTGTGGACGTTTACCCGCTTTTACCGGTGGAGTTCCGCATCCTGGATTCGGGCGTGGGCTACGTGGCGGTTAATTCCTATTACGACGACCTGAACCTGATCATCCGCCTGTTCCAGCGCGCCCTGGATTCCTTTACGGCCAACGGCGTGCCCGGGATCATCATCGACCTGCGCTACAACAGCGGAGGCAACCCGCTCGGTCTGGCAGGATTCCTGACCGACCAGGAGATCCCCCTGGCGCAGGGCTATTCCTACAGTGAGACCACCGGCAAGTTCGAAAAGGATGGGGTACCCGGAAAACTCATCCCGAATGTGGAGCAGTACAGTTTCGATAAAATGGTGCTGTTGACCGGTCCGGCCTGCGCCAGCGCCTGCGACCAGGAAGCGTACGCTTTCTCCAAGGTGCCCGGCATGATCGTGGTCGGCATGTTCCCCACCAGCGGCACCTTTGCCGATGTGGCGGACGGGCAGATCGCCCTGCCCGAGGGGTTCAGCATGCAGATCTCCACCGAGCGTTTTGAACTGCCGGATGGCAGCCTCTTCCTGGAAGGCAGCGGGGTTGCGCCCACCGTGCGGGTGCCGCAGACCGAGGAAACAGTGATGACGACGGACGATGTCGTCCTGCAGTTTGCCGAGAACGCCGTGCTGCTGCCGGCCGGAGCCGGGTTGATCCCTTCCGCCTCCCCAAAGCTGGCGACTGACCAGGTCTTCGGCTGAAGCGAAACTCACCAGCAGTGCCACTTTCCTCGAAGATAAAGCGCGTGAAAGCTACGATAGCTGCCCAACTCTCCCAACCGGGCGTCTTTACCTACACCATCCCACTTTCAGCCTCCGAGGAGCTGGCCTGGATTTACGGCTGGTGCGCCACCCCGGACAAGTTCGACCAGAACTGGCAGCACATCGCCATCCGCTTTGTTCTAAACGGACAGGAAGTTCTCCCCGACCAGCTCTTCAAGTACGAGATCATAGACCCCGGGCAGAAATGCCGGTACTTCTATACCCTGCTCTCGGACTGGGCAGCAGGAGAGCATCATTTGAACACCACCGCCACCTTCGATGCCCCCATCAATGACGGTTCAGCTGATTACCCGGCTGGAGCGTATATCTCGGATTACACGGTCTTTGTCAAACCGTGATCCCGGCTGTAGCCAATCCACTGGAGCCCCGCTTACCCGGGGCTCTTTTTTTGAATCCCGCGCTGATCAAAACGAAGAGGTGGATTTACATACCACGGGAAAGTTCTTCTGCCTTACAATCAGACCCATGAGCTCACCCTCAACTCGCCCCATCCAACTCACCCGCGGCTACACCACCGCCCTGGCCAGTTCCATCATCCTGGCCACAACGTCCATTCTCATCCGCCACCTCACCCGCAGCTACAATATGCCCGCCCTGGTGCTGGCCACCTGGCGGGATGCGCTGGTGACCGTCAGCCTGCTGATCGGGCTGAGGCTGATCCGGCCGGGTCTGCTGAGAGTCCATCCCCGGCATCTGGGCTACCTGGTGGTGTTTGGACTGGTGCTGGCCATCTTCAACGCCCTGTGGACCCTTTCGGTGGCATTCAACGGGGCAGCGGCCTCAACCGTGATGGCCTACTGTTCGGCCGGATTCACCGCCCTGCTGGGCTGGTGGCTGCTCAAGGAAAGGCTGGACTGGAGCAAACTGCTGGTGGTATGCCTCAGCCTGGGGGGCTGCCTGCTGGTCTCAGGGGCGCTGGACCCGGCAGCCTGGCGGCTCAACCTGCTGGGGATCATCGTCGGTATTTCCTCCGGGTTGTGGTATGCCCTCTATACGCTGATGGGGCGTTCGGCTTCCCTGCGCGGCCTGAACCCGTGGACTGCACTGCTGTATACATTTGGCTTTGCCTCGCTCTTCCTGCTGGCTGTCAACCTGCTCTCCGGGGGAAAGCTCCCCGGCACAACCGGGCATCGGCCGACTTCTTCTGGCTGGGCCGCTCCTGGAGCGGGTGGGGCGTGCTGGTGCTGCTGGCTGCCGGACCCACCCTGGCGGGTTTCGGCCTGTACAACGTCAGCCTGACCATGCTGCCCTCCAGCGTGGTCAACCTGATCCTGACCACCGAACCGGTTGTCACCGCCGTGATCGCCTATGCCTTGCTGGGTGAGAGGCTGAGCTGGGTGCAGATCGCCGGCGGCCTGCTGATCCTGGCAGGTGTGGTTTTCCTGCGGGTATACGAGGGACGCCTGGCTGCCAGACCGGGTATGCATCGGAACAACCACCCAATGAGAGCCTGCAGCAGGACCCCATGACAGACCCATTGCTGCCGCTGCTTAAAAAAGCCCTGGCCGCACGTGAAGCCCTTTCCGTGGGTGACCACCTCTCCGCCTACCGGCTGTTCAATGGATTCACGGAGGGCTGGCCGGGGCTGGTCATCGACCTGTACGGCAGGACGGTCGTTTTCCAGGACCACGGCCGGATCCCTTTAGCGGAGGCTGAAATCCTCCTGCCGGCTCAAACGCCTGCTGCGCGAGGCTCTGCCCTGGCTGGAAGCCGGAGTGTTAAAAACCCGCAGTGGGCCGGTGGAGGCCAGGCGCGGACGCCTGCTTTTCGGCACCCCTGACGACCGCATACAGGAGAACGGCACCTGGTATGCCCTTGACCTTTTCCTGAACCAGGATGCAAGCCTGTACCTGGATACGCGGCTGCTGCGTGAGTGGGCCACCCGTGAACTGGGGCAGCGCACCGTGCTTAACACCTTTGCCTACACCGGCAGCCTGGGCGTGGCCGCCCTGGCAGGAGGTGCCCGGCGGGTGGTGCAGCTCGACCGCACGCCCGCCTTCCTCGACCTGGCAAAGACCTCCTACACTTTGAACGGTTTCCCGATCCAAAAAGAGGATTTCCTGGCCGGTGATTTTTTTGAACAGGTGGGACGCTTGAAGCGGGCGGGGGAGCGCTTCGACTGCGTCTTTGTCGACCCGCCTTTCTTTTCCAGCGGGACAAAGGGGGTGGTGGACCTGAACCGGGAGGGAACCCGGCTGCTCAACAAGGTGCGCCCGCTGATCAACGACCGGGGCTGGCTGGTGGCGGTCAACAACGCACTCTTCGTCAGCGGGAGGGAATACCTGGCCGGGCTGGAAGCGCTGTGCACGGACGGGTACTTGAGCATTGCTGAACTGATCCCGGTGCCGGAAGATGTCACCGGTTATGCCTCCACGCGCTGCGGCAGCCCGCTGACCGATCCGGCCCCGTTCAACCACGCCACCAAGATCGCCGTCCTGCAAGTGCGGAGGAAGACCGGATGAAAGCGCGATCGACCGGATCAAGGCAACCTTGACACCCCCGGGAGCGAATGATAAACTCCGATCATCAAATCAAGGAAGGAGGCGAGTTCGTTATGTCTAGAAGAATATTGGTCACCTTTATTCTATTGAGCGCGCCTCCAGCCGGTTTGCAGCCATAAGTTCTCGTCCCTATCCAGGTACAACCTGGGTTAACAGCAAACACAGAAACCGCAGGCGCCTCCGCCTGCGGTTTTTGTATTCCTTACCGCAGGTGATCCAGCCTGTTTTTTTATTCTTCAAGGAAAGAAATGATAACTACAGAACCATTTGAATTGTTGGATGACCTGGATGATGATGAAGCGGTCGCCACGTTTGAGACGATCGCCCGGCCCGACGGTCGAAGAATAGTCTCTGAAGGGGCCAGCACGCGTCACCGCCAGGCCAAGCATGGCAGGGTGGCCAGCAAGAGAATTGCTGCGGACGCCTCATTCATCCAAACCCAGGATGATTCGACCCGTTCCTTCGCATTAACATACCGCGCCTCCCGTTTCGAAGAAGGCTGGCTGCTCAATTCGATCCGTCCCTTCCACGAGCAGCGCTGGATCTCGGACGTGCTGCGGCAGGTGAAGGGCGGCAAGGAGGCTTCGGTCTACCTGTGCCGTGCGGGGGCACAGGTGCCGGCCGCGCTGATCGCCGCCAAGGTTTACAGGCCCCGCAACCTGCGCAACCTGAAGAATGACCAGCTCTACCGCGAGGGCCGCGAAACCCTCGATGAGGACGGCAACCTCATTCAAGACCTGGGCATGCTCAAGGCGCAGCACAACCGCAGCATGTACGGGGAGCAGATCCGCCGCCAGTCCTGGATCGCCTTCGAGTTCCAAACCCTTGAAAGGCTGCATGCCGCCGGGGCGGATGTGCCAAAACCCTATGAGATGGCTCCCAAGGCCATCCTGATGGACTATATCGGCAGCGAGCAGCTCGCCGCGCCCACCCTGAATACCCTCAGCCTCGACCCGCAGGAAGCAAGACGATTGTATGAACGTCTGCTGCACAATATCGAGCTCATGCTGGCGCAGGGCATCGTCCACGGGGATCTTTCTGCATACAACGTGCTTTACTGGGAAGGCAAGCCCACCCTGATCGATTTCCCGCAGGTCATCTCGCCCCATCAAAACCGCAATGCCTATCCCATCTTCGAACGGGATATGCGCCGGCTGTGCGAATATTTCATAACCCAGGGATTATCGCTCGATCCCCAGCACCTGGCGCGCGATCTATGGAAGGCGCACGGTTTCCGGCTGCGACCGGAGGTGCACCCGAGCCTGCTGGATGGTGAAAACCCGTCCGACCGCCGCCTGTGGAAGGCTGAACAGAAATCCGGCTAGATGCTTTCAGGAAAGAATGCCGGTTAAACAGAGAAGGGGAAGCGATTCCCCTTCAGCCTTGGCGATATTTTTTATTACCCGCAATGACATTCGGATGGGTTGGCTACACAACCTGTACTGGCGGACGGTGCCCCTGCGCTGATCATCAACCAGCGCAGGGGCGACAGTCGGTTACCGGCGGCTTAAAGATATGCCTCCAGCGCTTCCCACTCAAAAGCGATGAATGGGACTTCATGCTCGATCTTTGCCCGGCGACCGTTCATAAACCTGCCAACCCATCCATCCTTCGGATTCTCACCGATGGTAAACAGGATGGCCGCGAACAGGTCGATCTCGCGCAGTTTCAGAAAATAAGGAAGCTCTTTCACCCAGATGGGATCGAGCGAATTCTCCTGGCGATAGCCCTCCAGGAAGGTCTTCATGAAGCGCTGGGTAAAGCCGGGGATGTCTTCCCCGCCCCAACCGGCGATATAGAACAGCACCATGGCAATATCGTAAATGAAGTGCCCGTAGACGCAATCGTCAAAATCGAAGAGCGTCAGGGTGTAGTCCTCGTCCACGAACAGGTTGCCGGTGTGGGCGTCCTGGTGGATCATGCCGTAGGCCTCGGGTCCGCAGGGCAGGCTTTGCAGGTGCTCATACAGGATCCGGTACTTTTCGCGGATGATCTTATCCTCGGCAGGCAACTGCCGGTCGGGGGTGTTGTTCTCCGGGGAGTCCCAGGCGTAGCGCTTCCAGGCAGGGTTGGCAGGGGTATAAGCTTTGGCAAGCTTGTGCATGCGCCCCAGCAGGCGGCCGTAATTCAGGAACAGGCGTTTCGTTCATCTGTTCTCTGCCAGCGGTTATGCCACGCGCTTTGACGAAGGCGGTGCACAGGAATTGGCCGCCTTCTCCGTCATCCACCGGCTCGACCAGGTTTCCAGAGCTTGAGAGCACCGCCCGGGCGACGGTGGTGCCGCCATCTGCCAGGTAGTTGATCCAATCCACCTCGCCCCGGATCATGTCCGGGGTGCGGCGCAGGCTGTGCCCGATGCGCAGGATGAAGTCGCCATCCGGACGGTTGAATTCGTAGATGAAACTCTCAAAACCGTTCAGGAGCTTGATCTTGTCAGCAGGGATGTCGTAGCGCTGCATGGCATCCTTAAGCAGGGTATCATTGAAACGGGAGGCAATTTTGGGGTCCATTGTGAAGTTTTCCTCAAACCCGGATTATACCCGAGCGAAATACTTGCCTGCCGGGTGGATTGGTTGTATAGTTGGCGGACTGCCTATAAAACGAAGAGGAGTGCAATGAAATCGTCGTTCCATCCCCATTGAAAAATTTTCTCATCGCTCCCAGCACCTGTGGGACAAGCAGTGGCTGTTGCTGACCAGCGGAGACTATAGCCAGGGTGTTTTCAATGCCATGACCGTCGGCTGGGGCAGCATCGGGGTGATGTGGGGGCTGCCCTTTATCCAGGTGGTGGTGCGCCCGGTGCGGTATACCTATGAATTCATGGAACGCTTCGATACCTTTACCGTGTGCGCCTTCCCGGAAAAATACCGGGAAGCGCTCAACCTGCTCGGCACCCGTTCCGGCCGGGACGGGGACAAGATCAGCGAATCCGGTTTGGTGCCGATCGCATCCACGCAGGTGGCCGCGCCCGGCTATGCCCAGGCGTCGCTGATCCTGGAATGTCGGAAAATGTATTGGGCGGACCTGGTCAAGGAAAATTTCCTGGATAAGCGCATCGCCAAAAAATATCCGCGGCAGGATTACCACCGCATGTATTACGGGGAGATCCTGGAAGTATTCGGGACACGGCAGTTCCGAAAGGGTTGGTGAAAACGAACCCCCTCCCAGCCTCCCCCATCGGAGATTGCCACGGCGCTGAAGTCGCTGCCGCCTCGCAATGACAGTTGGGGGAGGAGAGTTAGGCCAGATTTCAGCTTTTCCAACAAGCCCATGAGGAGAAGAGTAAATCGATAAACCTGTTGATGAGTTTGCTTCACTCCCTGATGACGGGTACAATAGCAGTGATGGCAGGTATCGCATGAAACGAGATGATGTCATTCGCGTCTTGAAAAAGCACCGGGTCGAACTGCACCGGCAGTACGGCGTTAAGTCGCTGTCGCTATTTGGATCGGTCGCCCGGAATGAGGCCCGTTCCGAAAGCGATGTGGATCTGCTGGTCGAGTTCAGCCACCCGGTAGGCCTGTTTGCTTTCATCGGTTTGCAGCAATACCTCAAATCCCTTCTGGGCTGCAAGGTGGACCTTGGCACACCGGGATCCTTGAAACCCCGCCTTAAAGAGATCGTTCTTCGGGAGGCGATCCATGTCGCCTAGAGACTGGCTGGAACGCATCGGAGATATCCTGACCTGTGCCCACAACATCCGGGAGTTCACAACGGGGATGAGCCTGAACGATTTCCTGGATGACCCGCGCACTTCCCGCGCCGTGGCCTTCGAATTTACCACCATGGGTGAGGCCGCCCGCGCTGTACCCGCTGACGTGCGGGATCGTTGGCCGCAGCTACCCTGGGAGAAGATGCAGGCCATTCGCAACGTGCTGGTGCACGAATATTTTCGCATCGATGAGGAAATCCTTTGGCGTGCCAGCCAGGACGAGATTCCTCCCCTGATCTCAGAACTCGAAGAAATCCTGCGCCAGAATCCCAACGACAAATAGAGTGAAATTGGATTTCGGCGGGGGAAAATATACCTCCTCCCAGCCTCCCCCACCGGAGATTGCCACGGCGCACCCCCAAAGTACGGGGGCAAGAGCGCGCCTCGCAATGACAATTGGGGGAGGAGAGGTGATCCCAGGCTGGTAAGTTAAACCAAATACGGTATAGGGTGCTGCATCTACCCCGAGGCGTCCGCCTGCAGGAATGCCACCGCCCTGGGTGCCTCATCGTCCATCACCAGCGCCAGGCTGGAGCCCGGACGGAAATCACTCACCCGGATCAGCCGCAGGGCATGGGCGAGGTCTGATGCTTCTGGAAGAAAGTCAGCCAGGTGGTTCGGGAGCTGGTTAAAAAAACTGCGGTTGAAGGCGGATTCGCGGTCATCCAGATTCACGTTCAGCGGGAAGATGCCGGCTTCCATCAGGTCCTGGAAGAAATGAGTGCCAAAGGAGGGTTCGAGATCCGGGCCGATCCCCCTGCCGGTGAGTTCCACCAGGGCGCGGGTGTGGTAGATATCCCCATAGGCAATGCCCACCCCGAGTTCGGGGGTTGAAGTTCCCCAGCGGCCCGGCCCGACGCAGATGAAGCTCTCATCCTTCAAGGCAGTGTTTAGCTGCCCGATGGCGCGCTCCAGCCGGCCGCGTTCGACGGGAGAGACAAGCGCGAAGTAGCCTGCGGGGGGAACGTAAAGCACCCAGTGAATGTCCTTCACCGACCCGCGCGGCACCATGCGGCGGGTGGAGAAGAGCACCTCGCCTGCCTGCAGGTTGGCTGGCAGCGAAAACTTCAGCCCTTCCTGCAGATGGCTCTGCGGGCGGCACTGCAGCAGGGTGATCTTCACCGGCGACCTGGGGAGGGCTACATCGCTTACCTCAACCGTGAACTCGGTATCCACCGGCGCCTGGTAGTGATCTCTCAAGAATGGACAGCATCGATCTCATCTGCTCGGCGAAGGGGGTACGCCGCAGCAGGTCATCGAAGGTGATCACCAACTGCCCGGGGTCAACCATGGCGCTGGTCAGCGGAGCCAGGTAGCTCTCCTCATTCATCTGGGCTACGTAGCGAATGGCCGGGTAGGAAGGCAGCAGCACCTCCGCGGCCGGCAGGGTGCGCGAAGGTGTTGGCCTGCAGGTCGATCAGGTCCACGAACTGCTGGGAGTGCTGGCGGATCTTCTCGGCCGAGTCGGAGGGATGGAGCAGCGGGTGGCTGAGCGCCACCAGGCGTGGATGGTCATCACCGGGCGCCTCCACGGCGCGCGTCCCCAGTCCCCACACCAGGCGCAGGAATCCATCCTCCCGGCGGATCTGCGGCGACCAGCGGTAGAGGTTGCGGCTGAAAGCCACCCCGGCCGCCTGGGGCAGGAAATAGCGACCGACCTGCTCCCCCGCCACCACCTGCAGCAGCACGGCGATGCGTTCATCATAGTCCACCAGGCCCTTGTGATGGCGGTAGAGCAGGGCATTGGGGTTGAAACAGGAAGCATAGACCCGGGCAATGGCTTCGGTGAGGCGGGCCAGGTTTGCTGAGGGCTTGTCCTGGTTGGGGCAGAAGAAACTGTCGTATTTACCGGCAAAGGAGGTGCCGAAGTTATCCTCCAGCAGGCTGGAAGAGCGGACGATCAACGGCTGCCTGCCCACCGTCTCGAGGATCTCCTGCAGGCGCAGCAGGATATCGGGCGGGAATTCCCCCTTGATAAAATCGCGAACGATCTTGGGGTACTCAAGGCGCATCTGCGCCTCGGGCTTGTATTTTTGATCCGACCAGTGCACCAACCCGTTGGTGGACATGAAGGTGTAAAACAGGTCGGAAGCCAGGAAGTAGGATCCGGGATGCGCAGGGCAGCGCGCAATTCATCGGGCGCCTCGTCGCGCAGGATGCGGTAGGCCAGCATCATCCCGGCTGACTTGCCGCCGATCTTGCCGTAACCGATCTTGCGGTTGCGGATCTCCTTCAGGTCTTCGACGGTGAACCAGTTGCGGGCGATGTTCAGGTAGGCCAGCTGGTCGCTGATCATGGTGCGGATGAGCACCACCTTGATCTCCTGCAGGCGCGCTTCGAATTTTTTCCGCTTTGAAGCCGGCATGTTCTCGATGGTCTCGGCCTGTTCGAACAGCATTTCCTGTGGAGCCAGCTCAGGGTTGAAGGTGATCAGGTCGGGGGTCTCGCCGCGTTCAGCCAGGATCTCCTTGACGATCTTTTCAAAGTCCTCGTAGGGCAGGTTGTAGGCAAAGTAGAAATCGGTCTGGGCATCCCGGATGCGCTCCAGCCGCTTTTCCCAGATGTCGTAATCCTCCTCCGCATACGGGTCGTGAAGCCCTCGCGCGCCTGGGATTGGACGGCTTTCTCGCGCACATCGGCTTCAAAATCCTCGCGGCTGATGATGCCGCGCTCGAACAGGGCGGTGCGCATGCGCGCCCGGATGCGGGTGCGCAGGATCGGGTACTGGCGGATGGTGAGGTAGATGTTGAGGATGCGGTCGGAGGGGACTGGCAGGGACATGGGTCGATTTTAATGCAAGCCGGGCGTGTGTACCTTTCATCATATAACTAATCATGCATACGACATTACCAATAGAAATTGTCTTTGCGAGAGCGTTATTTCCCGGATTTTTGGGATGCAACGCTGCCCCGATCGCAGCAGGCGACGCAATCGCATGGCAGTAGTTGCGAACGGGATTGCTTCGTCGGCCTGCGGCCTCCTCGCAATGACATTCATTGAAGTATGCCTGAGTAGTTACCTGATATCAAAAAAAAGGCTGTCTATTTACGACAGCCTCCTGTGATGAATGGTGTAAGAAAGCTTCAGCCCAGATGCATGGGCATGATCACATGCAGAAAGTTCTCGTCTCCCACCGGGCGGATGACCCCCGGCGCATTGGGGGCGGAGGTCTCCAGCGCCACGTTGGGTGATTTGACCACTTCCAGCACCTCGCGCAGGTATTTTACGTTAAAGGCGATCAGCAGGCCCACCCCATCGATGGTGGCCGCCACCACGGTCTCGTTCGAACCGGTTTCTTCGGAGGTGGCGGAGATCTCCACCGCGCCGGGTTCCAGTGTCGCCGGCAGACTTGATATTGAAGCGGGCCACGTTCGAGCCCTCGCGGGCAAAGATCTCAGCCTGCTTGCAGGCCTTGAGCAGCGCCGGGGTGGAGAGGATGGTGCGGGACTTGTAGGAGCGCGGGATGATCTGCTGGTAATCGGGGAAGGTACCGTCGATCAACTGCGAGACCAGCTCGATCTCCTTCATATGGAAGACCACCTGGCTGCGGCCCTTGGGCATGATCATGGAGATCACTTCGTTGCCATCGGCGGCCACACGCGCCAGCTCACTCAGGGCACGCGCCGGGATGCAGATGGCGCCGATGGTCGCGAACAACTGCATCATCTGTTTGCGGCGATGCGAATAATCTGCGATGGCACCCAGGATGGGGAGGAAGAGCACCTGCATGCCGACCGAGAATGAGATACAGTAGGGGAGGAATGAATCCGGGGCGACGGGGATCCCCAGGAAGGGAATCGTGCTGGTGCCTGCTGCTTCCGCGGCAGCGCGCGCCAGGGAGGCAACATAGGGAGCCAGGAAGACCGTTCCCACCGTGGTACTGAAGGCTGAATTTGCCCAGTCGTACATTGCCCAACCGAAAATTTCCTTGCGATCGTTCACTGTGGTGACGGCACCTGTCATGTAACTGCCTCCGAATGCTGTGATTGGTATCGATTTCTACTTTTTAATAACCGGGGAAAGACGGGAAAGCTGATCCCCGCAGGATACGTGGTACATGATACAATAAAAACGGTTCAGCGGGTGATGAGATTTTGAAACTGGTGTTTTTCGGTCGAATTTCCGGGTGCGACGGAAAGAAAAAAGGCGGGTAAAATCACTTGACCAAAGGATATCCTTCATTTATAATAACCAGTCGCTGTCTTGAGGATGTCCTCAGGACAGGTTCATCATTTTAAGCCGTCGGTCCAAGGTCAGGAGAGACTAATGCCATCTACCTTGCTGCAGAAAAATTATGCGCGCATCCCAGTTAATTTCAGTCTTCCCAATCTAATAGAAGTACAACTCAATTCGTTTGAACGACTAAAGAAGGAAAATTTAGGGGACCTCTTCCACGAAATTTCTCCGATCGAATCCTATAACAAGGGGATGAAACTTTATTTCCCCAGCCGCAGCCCCGAGTCAAAACAATGGGGTTTGAAATACTGGTTCGAGGAGCCGAAGCATTCCATGGAGGAATGTGTCGAACGTGACCTCACCTATGCCAGCCCGTTATGGGTCTCGGTCCTGCTGGCTGGTCCGGACATCCCTGAACCGATCAAGCAGGACATCTTCCTCGGCGATTTCCCCGAGATGACCGACAAGGGCACGTTCATTATTAATGGAACGGAGCGCGTGGTCGTCTCCCAGTTGATCCGCTCGCCGGGCGTGTATTTCGAAGCGCCCACCGACCGCGCCACCGGACGCCCGCTGGCAATGGCGAAACTGATCCCCGACCGGGGTGCCTGGATGGAGTTCGAAACCCGCAAGTCCGATTACATCATCCTCAAATTCAACCGCAAGCGCACCGTGCCGATCACGGTGTTCCTGCGCGCGCTTGCCACAGTGGCGGACGGTTCATCCGATTCGCCGCTTAAGACCGGCAAAGACGAAGAGATCATCGCGCTGTTCCAGGATGTGGACAACAACCCCGACCGGATGTTCATGGCCTCGACCTTCCGCCAGGAGCCCGAGTGGGACCTGAGCGGCGGCAAGACCATCGCGGAAGCGGCGCTGATCGAATTCTTCAAGAAGATGCGCCCGGGCGATCCCGCCACGCTGGAGAACGCCAAGGCTTTCCTCGAGGAGCAGTTGTTCGACCAGCGCCATTATGACCTCGAACGGGTCGGGCGCTATAAGCTGAACCAGAAGCTGGACCTGTCGATCCCCATCCCGCACCGGACCGTCACCAAGAACGATGTGGTGCGCCTGGTGCGACGGATGATCCTCATTAATAACGGCATCGAGAGACCGGACGACATCGATCACCTCGGCAACCGCCGCGTCAAGACGGTGGGCGAGCTGATCCAGAACAAACTGCGCATCGGTCTGCGCCGGATGGAGCGCGTGATCAAGGAACGCATGTCGATCCGCGACCAGGAACAGTTGTCCCCGGTGACGCTGGTGAACATCCGCCCGGTCGTGGCGGCTCTGCGTGAGTTCTTCGGCTCCAGCCAGTTGAGCCAGTTCATGGACCAGACCAACCCGCTGGCGGAACTCCGCCACAAGCGCACGCTCTCGGCGCTCGGTCCGGGCGGTCTGCGCCGTGAACGCGCCGGTTTCGATGTGCGCGATGTGCATCATTCACACTACGGACGCATCTGCCCGATCGAAACGCCTGAAGGTCCGAACATCGGTTTGATCGGACGCCTGGCTTCTTTCGCGCGGTGAATGAGTACGGCTTCATCGAAACACCCTACCGCAAGATCTGCAAGACCCTGCCCTGCGACGATGCGGCGCTGGAAGCGCGCGCGGCGCGCGGGGACATCCAGGATGCCAAGGGCAACATCATCGTCAAGGACGGCGAACGCATCAACGCAAAGATGCTGAAGTCCCTGGCGAAATTGGGCAGGGATATCCCGATCGTTCCCTTCATCTCCGAGCAGGTGGATTACCTGTCGGCGGATGCAGAGGATAAATTCGTGATCGCGCAGGCGAATGCCCCGCTGACGGATGAACAGGAATTCGTCCGCGAGCGCATCTCCTGCCGTTATCACTCAGGCTTCGTTTTCCAGACGCCCGATGCGGTGGACTACATGGATGTCGCGCCGCACCAGGTGGTCGGCATCAGCGCGGCATTGATCCCCTTCCTGGAACATGATGACGCCAACCGTGCGTTGATGGGTTCGAACATGATGGCGCAGGCTGTGCCGCTGGTGCGCCCTGAAATTCCCATGGTCTCCACCGGGATGGAATACAACGCCGCCCTGGATTCGGGGCAGGTGATCGTTGCCGCGGAGAGTGGTGAGGTAGTCTCGGTCACGGGAAGCACGATCTCGGTCAAGGAGAAGGGACACCATACGCCCCGCATTTACCAGCTGCGCAAATACCAGCGCTCCAACCAATCCACGTGCATTGACCAGCGCCCGGCAGTCAAGAAGGGGCAGGTGGTCAAGCGCGGTGACATCATCGCAGATTCCTCCTCCACCGAGAGCGGCGAACTGGCTCTCGGGCAGAACGTGGTGGTCGCTTTCATTTCATGGGAAGGCGGCAACTTTGAAGACGCGATCCTGATCTCGGAACGCCTTGTCCAGGAGGACCGCTTCACCTCGGTCCATATTGAAAAGTACGAGGTGGAAGCACGCGATACGAAACTTGGTCCGGAAGAGATCACGCGCGACATCCCCAATGTCGGTGAGGACGCCATCAAGGACCTGGATGAGGATGGCATCATCCGCATCGGCGCGGAAGTGGGACCGAACGACATCCTGGTCGGCAAGATCACGCCCAAGGGTGAGAAGGAACTGACCCCCGAGGAACGCCTGCTGCGCGCCATCTTCGGCGAGAAATCCCGCGATGTGAAGGATACCTCCCTGCGCATGCCGCATGGCGAGCGCGGCAAGGTGGTGGATGTGAAGGTCTTCACCCGCGAAGAGAACACCGACCTTTCGGCGGGCGTGGACATGATGGTGCGCGTCTCGGTTGCCCAGCGCCGCAAGATCACCGCGGGCGACAAGATGGCAGGACGCCACGGCAACAAAGGTGTGGTTTCCAAGGTGGTCCCGGTGGAAGACATGCCGTTCCTCGAGGACGGTACGCCGGTCGACCTGATCTTGAATCCCCTGGGCGTGCCGGGACGTATGAACATCGGACAGGTGCTGGAGGTGCATCTCGGCTGGGCGGCGAAACGCCTTGGCTATCGCGCCATCACACCCGTCTTCGACGGTGCCTCCGAGGCTGAGATCGAGGCGGAGCTGGCGCGTGCCTGGATCGTGGACGCCGCCTGGACTGATTCCTCCATCAAGGCTTGGGAATGGCTGAAGGCACAGGAGTACGACGCTGCCTCCATCCAGGATGATGATGAAGTGCGCAACCTGTACCTGGAAGACCTTTTGGGAAGCCGCGGATACAAGGTCCGCCGCCTGAACGAACTGGACTACACACGCCAGTCGGCAGCGCGGGAATGGCTGCGGGACCGCGGGTATGACGCTGACATCATCTTCGGTGCGGGTGAAGAGCCGGTACACCGGCGCCACCCGGATCGCGATGAATACACCATCCGCACCTGCCTGCGCATCTGGATGGAAATGAACGGCACCACCAGGAAGATCCCGGATGAGAAGGTGATGGAAGCCGCACAGGAAACCATGCGCAGCACCGGGTCTCCGATGCCCATCCTTGGGAAGCAGACCCTGCGCGATGGAAAGACCGGTCAGCCCTATGACCAGCCTGTAACCGTCGGCGTGATGACCATTCTTAAGCTTCACCACCTGGTGGAGGACAAGGTCCACGCACGGTCCACCGGACCTTACAGCCTGGTGACCCAGCAGCCTCTCGGCGGCAAGGCGCAATTCGGCGGTCAGCGCTTCGGAGAAATGGAAGTGTGGGCGCTGGAAGCCTACGGCGCGGCGCACACCCTGCAGGAAATGCTGACGGTCAAGTCCGATGATGTTCAGGGACGCGTCAACACCTACGAAGCCATCGTCAAGGGAGAGCCGATCGAAGAGCCAAGCATCCCTGCATCCTTCCGCGTGCTGGTGAAGGAACTGCAAAGCCTGGGGCTGGCAGTGGAAGCCGCGGGTGAAGGCGGCGAGATGATCAAGTTCGGCAAGGATGAAGAGAAGATGCATCCGCCGCGCATGGATACCGGGCTGCTCGGACTGGGCGACAACATGCCCGCGAAGAAAATTCGTTCTTGACGCAGGAATATGCGCATGATAGAATAGCCTGCCATTGCCAATTGTGGCGGCCATCCTCCCGTCTGTGCATGGTATCTAACATAGTGAGGCCATCAGGCTTGTTGTGATGGCCTCGTTTTCTGGAAAAAAATAACCACGAAACAAGTATATTGCCCGGAGGCAAAGTGCCTACAATCAATCAAATGGTTCGCAAAGGTCGCAAGACCAAGAAGGTCAAGAGCAAGGCGCCCGCCCTGCTGTATACGCTTAACTCGAACAAGCAACGCCGTGTCCGCCAGGCAACCGGCGCGCCGCAGAAGCGCGGCGTATGCACCGTGGTCCGCACGATGACTCCCAAAAAGCCGAATTCGGCTCTGCGGAAGATCGCCCGCGTGCGCCTGACCAACGGCATCGAGGTCACCGCCTACATCCCTGGTGAAGGTCACCAGCTGCAGGAGCACTCCGTGGTGCTCGTGCGCGGCGGGCGTGTCAAGGATCTGCCGGGTGTGCGTTATCACATCGTGCGCGGTTCCCTGGATACGACCGGTGTTGCCAATCGCAAACAGAGCCGCTCCAAGTACGGCGCGAAGCGTCCGAAGTAATCTATTTAAGGAAAAGAAACAATGCGACGTGGATCCCCAGAACAGCGCATCGTCGCCCCCGACCTGCGCTACAACAATGTCAACCTGCAGACGATGATCCTTCATATCATGGAGCGCGGCAAGAAGAGCCTCGCGACCCGTCTTGTCTATGAGACCCTTGACCTGGTCAAGGAGAAGACCCAGAAGAATCCCATCGAGATCTTCGATTCTGCACTCAAGAATGTTGGTCCGGCGATGGAAGTCCGCCCGCGACGCGTGGGTGGCGCGACCTACCAGGTGCCAATGGAAGTTGCGTCGGACCGCCGCGTGACCCTGGCGCTGCGCTGGATCCTCGATTCTGCACGCGAGCGCGCCGGTAAATCCTTCCCCGAGAAACTGGCTGGCGAATTGATCGACGCCGCGAACGAGACCGGCAACGCCATCCGCAAGCGCGATGAAACCCACAAGATGGCGGAGGCGAACCGCGCCTTCTCCCATTATCGTGTGTAATTACCGGTATTAAAGGAAGCAGGCAGAATTTATCATGGCTCGTGAACATCCGCTGGAACGCTACAGGAATATAGGCATCATTGCCCATATCGACGCGGGTAAAACCACGACGACGGAACGCGTCCTGTTCTATACCGGCAAGACCCACCGCATCGGCTCCGTGGATGACGGCACAACGGTCACCGACTGGATGGAACAGGAACGCGAGCGTGGTATTACCATCGTCTCTGCAGCCGTTTCGGCGGAGTGGAATGGTTACCAGATCAACCTGATCGACACCCCCGGACACATCGACTTTACAGCCGAGGTGCAGCGCTCGCTGCGCGTCCTGGATGGCGGGGTGGTGCTCTTTGACGCGGTGCAGGGTGTGGAACCGCAGTCCGAGACGGTCTGGCGCCAGGCGGACCGATATGGCGTGCCGCGCATCTGTTTTGTCAACAAGATGGACCGCGTGGGCGCCTCCTATGAGCGCACCCTCCAGACCATCAAGGACCGCCTGGGCACGGAACCAATCCCGATGCAGGTGCCGATCGGCTTCGAGGCTGGGTTCCGGGGCGTGGTTGACCTGCTTTCCATGAAGGCGATGTACTGGGAAGATGAGATGGGCCGCGAGATCACGGTGGCTGAAATTCCCGCCGACCTGGTGGAACAGGCGAAGGAAGCCCGCCATCACATGGTCGAAAAGATCGCCGAACTGGACGATGCCCTGACCGTGCGATACCTGGAGGGGGAGGAGATCAGCGTTCCCGAATTAAAGGAAGCTCTGCGCAAGGCAGTGCTGACAAATAAAACAACCCCCGCATTTTGCGGTTCGGCGATGCGCAACAAGGGCATCCAGGTGTTGCTGGATGCTGTCATAGATTATCTGCCCTCCCCGGCGGACATCCCGCCCGTGCGCGGCGTAAATCCAGATGACCTCGAAGAGGTCATTGAGCTGCCGGCGGAGGACAACGCGCCCCTGAGCGCGCTGGTCTTCAAGATCGTGACCGACCCTTACGTGGGACGCCTGGCATACTTCCGGGTTTACTCCGGGACATTAAGCCAGGGTTCGATGGTGACGAACTCCACCAAGGGCAAGCGCGAACGCATCGGGCGCCTGATCCGCATGTATGCAGATCGACGGGAAGACATCACCGAGGTGCGCGCCGGCGACATTGCCGCCGCACTGGGTTTCAAGGAAACCTTCACCGGCGAGACGCTTTGCGAAAACAAGAAGATCCTGCTTGAGACCATCTCATTCCCCGAACCGGTGATCTCGGTCGCGATCGAACCGAAGAGCACCTCCGACCAGGAAAAGATGGGCGAGGCTTTGAAGAAACTCTCGGAGGAGGATCCCACCTTCCGTGTCCGCAGCGATGAGACGACCGGGCAGACGATCATCTCCGGGATGGGCGAGCTGCACCTGGATGTGCTGGTGGACCGCATGCTGCGGGAATTCCGCGTGCAGGCGAACATCGGCAACCCGCGCGTGGCATATCGCGAGTCCATCACCCGCAAGGTCCCGAAGGCGGAAGTGAAATATGCGAAGCAGTCCGGGGGACGCGGGCAGTATGGTCACGTGGTCTTCACGATGGAACCGGGTGAGCGCGGCAGCGGCATCGTTTTTGAGAACAAGATCGTGGGTGGTTCCGTCCCGCGCGAGTACATCCCCGCGATCGAGAAGGGCGTCAAGGAAACCTCGGAAAGCGGCGTCATTGCCGGTTATCCCGTGGTTGACCTGAAGGTCTACCTTGATCGATGGTTCCTTCCACGAGGTGGACTTCGAACGAAATGGCATTCAAGATGGCTGCCTCGATGGCTTTCAAGGAAGGCATCCAAAAGGGCGGTCCCGTCCTGCTGGAGCCGATCATGAAAGTGGAAGTGATCGTCCCCGAGGAATATCTCGGTGACGTCATCGGTCAGTTGAACAGCCGGCGCGGCATGATCCAGGGCATGGAGATCCGCCCCGGTAATGCCCAGGCGGTCAAATCCATGGTCCCGCTGGGCGAGATGTTCGGATATGCAACGGTGCTCCGTTCCGGAACACAGGGGCGCGGCGTATTCTCCATGGAATTTGATCATTATGCCCCGGTCTCAGAGGCGATAGCCAAAGAGATCATCAAGTAACGTATTTTCTTTCTTTTTATATAAAAGGAGTAGCAACATGGCGAAGCAGAAATACGAGCGAAACAAGCCGCATCTGAACGTGGGGACGATGGGACACATCGACCACGGGAAGACGACGCTGACGGCCGCGATCACGAAGTACTGCCAGTTTCTGGGCAAGGCGAGCTTCCGCGCCTACGACTCGATCGACAATGCGCCGGAAGAGAAGGCGCGCGGCATCACGATCAACATTGCGCACGTGGAATACGAGACCGACAAGCGCCACTACGCCCACGTCGACATGCCCGGGCACCGTGACTACATCAAGAACATGATCACGGGTGCAGCGCAGGTGGACGGAGCGATCCTGGTGGTGGCAGCGCCGGACGGACCGATGCCGCAGACGCACGAGCATGTGCTGCTGGCGCGGCAGGTGGAAGTGCCGAGCATCGTGGTGTACCTGAACAAGACGGACATGATGGATGACCCGGAACTGCTGGAGCTGGTGGAGCTGGAGCTGCGCGAGCTGCTGACCAAGCAGGGCTTCCCCGGAGACACGACCCCGATCGTGCGCGGGAGTGCCAAGCAGGCACTGGACAGCACCTCGACGGACCCGAATGCGCCGGAATATGCGAGCATCAAGGAACTGCTGCGGGTGATCGACGAGTACATCCCGGAGCCGAAACGCGAGACGGACAAACCGTTCATGATGGCGGCAGAGGACGTGTTCTCGATCAAGGGACGCGGCACCGTGGTGACCGGACGTGTGGATCGCGGGCGTGTGAAGATCGGAGATCCGCTGGAGATCATTGGGCTGCGCGAGACGCGCTCGACGGTCTGCACGGGCGTGGAGATGTTCCACAAGTCGATGGATGAAGGCATGGCAGGCGACAACCTGGGCTTGCTGCTGCGCGGCATCGAACGCGAAGATGTGGAGCGCGGGCAGGTGCTGGCGAAGCCTGGGAGCATCACGCCGCACCGGAAGTTCCTGGCGGAAGTGTACGTGCTGAAGAAGGAAGAGGGTGGGCGGCACAAGGCATTCTTCAGTGGATACCGGCCGCAATTCTACATCCGCACCATGGATGTGACAGGCGACATCACCCTGCCGGAAGGCGTGGAGATGGTGATGCCGGGAGACAACGTGAACCTGACGGTGGAACTGATCGTGCCGGTTGCGCTGGAAGCTGGTTCAAAATTCGCCATCCGTGAAGGCGGTCTGACCGTCGGCGCGGGTGTCATCACCAAGATCATCGAGTAGAAGAAGAGATATGACCAAGCAAAAGATCCGCATCCGCCTTAAGGCGTATGACCACCGTGTCCTTGACCAATCCGCGAAACGGATTGTCGAAACAGCCGAGCGTTCCGGTGCCCATGTTGTCGGTCCCGTACCCTTGCCAACCAAGCTGGAACGATTTACAATCAGGCGCTCTGCCTTTATTGACAAGGACTCGCACGAGCACTTCGAGATCCGTACGCACAACCGCCTGATCGATGTGCTGGATCCCAACTCGAAAACCATCGACATGCTGATGCGCCTCAATCTTCCGGCGGGCGTGGATATCGAGATTAAAATCTAAATTGCAGTTATCACGTGCCAGGCACCCTGCAAGCTGATCGCCTGGCGCGTGGAACGAATCAAAACAGCGCAAGAACTGCCTTGCTTGTGGACGCCAACAACCCGATCGCGTCGCAACAGGACAATTGACTGTGCTGTCTCCGAGATGATGCAGCCCAAGCCCGGGCTGACAGTCTCGAACAAAACTATAGAAGGAGAAAACTGAGATGTTGAAAGGGCTGATAGGCAAGAAGATCGGCATGACCCAGGTCTTCGATGAGCAAGGTGTCGCGCTTCCCGTGACAATCATCGAAGCTGGGCCATGTTTCGTTACCCAGGTTCGTAGCCCGGAAAAAGAGGGCTACTCTGCCGTCCAGTTGGGCTTTGGGGAACTTCACCCGAAGCGCCTGACGGGCGGTGAATTGGGTCACCTGAAGGCGAGGGAGATTCCTCCCCTGCGTTTCCTGCGAGAGTTCCGCACCAAGACCGTGGATCTGAACGTGGGCGACAAGGTGACCGTGGAAACCTTTGCCGTTGGCGAGCGTGTGGACGTGATCGGGACCTCCAAGGGTAAGGGATTTGCCGGTGTCGTGAAGCGTCACCATTTCAAGGGACAGCCCAAGACACACGGCGCCTCTGATCGCACACGCGCACCGGGTTCCAGTGGTGCGACCACCACCCCCGGACGCGTCTACCGCGGCACCCGCCGCTCCGGACATATGGGCACCGAGCGCGTCACCGTGCAGGGTCTCAAGGTCATACTGGTGGATGCCGAGCGCAACCTGCTTGGTGTGCATGGCGCAGTGCCCGGTCCCAAGGGCGGTGTGATCATGATCAAGGAGGCGCGCAAGCAGTAAGCGCGAGGGTATAAGCGATGAAAGCAGACGTTTTTAACATGGAAGGCAAGAAGATCAAGCAGGTGGAATTGCCTGCCGCCATCTTCGAGGCCAAGGTCAACATCGACCTGATGCACCAGGCGTATATCCGCCAGATGGCGAATGCCCGCCTCGGTACGCACAAGACCAAGACCCGCAGCGAGGTTTCCGGCGGCGGTCAGAAGCCGTGGAAACAAAAAGGCACCGGCCGCGCCCGCCAGGGTTCGCGCCGCTCCGTGCAGTGGGTCGGCGGCGGACGGGTGCACACACCCCGCCCCCGCAGTTATGCCCAGGCGATGCCGAAGAAAATGCGCCAGGCTGCCCTGCGCTCCGCCCTGACAACGAAGGCTGCTGAAGCGGGAGTGATCCTGGTCGACGAGATCAAGCTGAATGAAGGACGCACCCGGCTGATGGCTGATGCGTTGAACCACCTGGTCGGTAAGTCCAGCGCGCTGGTGCTGCTCCCGGAAAAGAACCAGGATTATGATACCGTGATGCGCTCGACCGTCAACATGCCGGATGCAAAGGTGCTGCTGGCTGGTTACCTGAACATCCGTGACCTGCTTGGTTATGACAAGCTGGTGCTGCCGTTGAAGTCACTGGAAGCGCTGACGGCGCAGCTTGGATAGGAAGCGAATCATGACGACGATCTATGATGTATTACGACGCCCGCTGGTCACTGAGAAATCCAGCTACCAGTCCGGCAAGTTGAACCAGTACACGTTCGAGGTCACCCCCGACGCAACCCGCACGATGGTGAAGGATGCGATCGAGTTCATTTATGATGTCACCGTGGAACGTGTCAATATTATCAATGCAGCGGCCAAGCGCTCACGCCGCGCCAAGAGCCGCCGCCTGCTGGTGCGCAAGCCTGGTTTTAAGAAGGCGATCGTCACCCTGGCTGCCGGTCAGACCCTAGGTATCTTTGAAGGGGTGCAATAATGGCCATTAAAAAGTACAAACCCATCACACCCGGGCAGCGTGGAATGACCGGGTACACATTTGATGAAATCACCAAGTCCACACCCGAGCGCTCCCTGCTCGTGCCGATGCGGAAACACGGCGGTCGCGACGCCCATGGCCGCATCTCCGTCCGCCATCAGGGCGGCGGGAATCGCCAGGCGATCCGCAAGGTCGATTTCAAGCGCGAGAAGTACGGCATTCCGGCGAAGGTGGCGGCGATCGAGTACGACCCGAACCGCACCGCGCGCCTGGCACTGCTGTACTATGTCGATGGCGAGAAGCGCTATATCGTTGCCCCGCTGGACCTGAAGGTCGGCGACACGATCGTGGCGGGTCCCACCGCCGAGGTCCGTACTGGCAACAGCCTGCCGACTCTCCAACATACCGGTGGGCACGCTCATCCATAACGTCGAGATGACGCAAGGCCGCGGCGGGCAGCTGGTCCGTTCTGCGGGCGGCGCTGCGCAGCTTCTGGCAAAGGAAGGCGATTTTGCCCAGGTGCGCATGCCGTCCGGAGAGGTTCGCCTGGTCCGCCAGGTCTGCTATGCGACCATCGGGCAGATCGGCAACCTTGACCACCGAAACATCAAGCTGGGCAAGGCAGGACGCAAGCGCCACATGGGCATCCGCCCGACCGTGCGCGGTACTGCGATGTCCCCGCGTGACCATCCGCACGGTGGTGGTGAAGGCCGCCAGCCGACCGGCAAGCCCGGTCCGCGCACGCCGTGGGGCAAACCCACCCGCGGTTACCGCACACGCCATAACAAGCTGACCGACAAGTATATTGTGCGTCGTCGCAGCAAGAAAAGCCGCTAGGCAATAAGCGAGGAACGAAACTATGTCTCGATCATTGAAAAAAGGGCCATTCATTGACCCGAAACTGCTCCAGCGCATTGAGGCGATGAACGCCAAGGGCGAGAAGAAGGTCATCCGCACCTGGAGTCGCGCCAGCGTCATCTTCCCGCAGATGGTGGGTCACACCATCGCGGTGCATGACGGCCGCCGGCATGTGCCGATCTACATCACTGAAAACATGGTTGGGCACCGCCTGGGTGAATTCGCGCCGACCCGCATGTTCCGCGGGCACAGCACGAAGGCAGTCGAGGCGGCGTAGGAGAAAAGCCATGCATGATATTCAAGCACACCTGCGTTTCCTGTCGATTTCCGCCCAGAAAGTCCGCCTGGTGGTGGACATGGTGCGCGGCAGGAGCGCCAACGAAGCGCTGGAACTCCTGCGCTTTGAGACCGCAGGCTCCCGCGCTGCCAGTTCACAAGCTGCTGGCATCCGCGGTGGCGAACGCCGAGGAGAATTTCGGCGTCAGCCGGGACGATCTTTACGTGGCGCAGATCTATGCCAATGAGGCGCCGACCCGCAAGTGGCGGCGCTTTGGGGCACGCGGCCGCTTCAAGCCTGTTCTGCGCCGCTCTTCGCATGTGACCGTTGTCCTGCGCGAGCGCGGGGCGTAACCGGAAAGGACTCAAGGAGAAATTATGGGTCGCAAAGTACATCCGATTGGAATGCGCCTGGGCATTAACACCACGTGGCAGGGTCGCTGGTTTGCCGAGGGCGCGCAATACCGTGAGCAATTACACCAGGATATGGCAATCCGCTCCCTGCTGCTTGGCAAGGATTCCAAGGGCGGCGCTGCCATGAACTCCGCAGCCCGGAAACTGCGCCGCGAACTTCCCGACACCATCCAGAACGGGAAGGCAGGCGTCTCCCGCGTGGACGTGGAACGCTTCCCCGGCAAGACCAAGGTTTCCATCTATACCGCCAAGCCCGGCATCCTGATCGGGCGCAAGGGCGAGGGCGTCAAGAGGATCCGCCAGGCACTGGAAACCCTGATCGGCAAGAAGGTGGATCTCGACATCAAGGAGATCTCCACTCCCGATACGGACGCCGTCCTGGTGGCACGCAACATCGCCGACCAGCTGGAACGCCGCATTGCCTACCGCCGTGCCATGAAGCGCGCCATCCAGGCTGCCATGAAGCAGGGCGCCCAGGGCATCAAGATCGAAGCAGCCGGACGCCTGGGCGGAGCCGAGATGGCCCGCACCGTGTGGCTGCGCGACGGCCGCGTCCCCCTGCAGACCCTGCGTGCAAACATCGATTTTGCCCGCACGGAAGCCGCGACCACCTATGGTCAGATCGGCATCAAGGTCTGGGTCTACAAGGGTGAGGCAACAGCCGAAGTGGAAGAAAAAACCGAAACAACTGAAGGCGTATACGTCAGCGAGTAATCGCGGCCGTCTTCGAATAAGAGGTTGTCATTATGTTAATGCCAAAACGTGTCAAGTGGCGCAAGCAGATGCGCGGTCGCATGCGGGGCAAAGCCCTGCGCGGCGCGGAAGTCTCATTCGGTGAGTACGGTCTGCAGGCGCTGGAACCGGGCTGGGTGACCGCCCGTCAAATCGAAGCGGGTCGGCGCGCCATCGTCCGTGAAATGAAGCGGCGTGGCAAGGTCTGGATCCGGATCTTCCCGGCCAAGCCGTATACGCACAAGCCGCCCGAAACCCGCATGGGTTCCGGCAAGGGCAACGTGGAATATTACGTGGCAGTGGTCAAACCCGGGCGCATCATGTTCGAGATCAGCGGTCTCCCGGAGGATATGGCGAACCAGGCGTTGAAGAGCGCCCAGTACAAGTTCTCCATCCGGACCAAGATCGTATCCCGCCACGATGCAGGAGAACAGTCATGAAACCGAGTGAGATTCGTGACCTGAAGATCGAAGAGGTCAAGACCAAGCTGGCGGACGCCCGCGAGGAATTGATGAAACTGCGCTTCCAGCAGGTGACCGGTCAGCTGACCGACTCCAGCCGTTTGCGCGTACTCCGCCGTGACATCGCCCGCATGATGACCATCATCAACGAGGGAGAGGCGAAAGTGGAAGGTGAAGCATGAACAATCGTCGTCGCATTACAGGCGTCGTCACCAGCAACAAGATGACCAAGACCGTCCTGGTCGAGATCAACCGCGTGTTCCGCCACCCGCTGTATATGAAGGTGGTGCACTTGAGCAAGCGCGTCATGGCGCACGATGAGATCGGCTGCCAGGTGGGGGATGAGGTCCAGATCGTGGAATCCCGTCCCCTGTCCCGCAAGAAGCGCTGGGTGGTCGAGAGCGTGGTGAAGCGCGAGATCCGCACTGCGGATGCAGGCGTGGAAGCAATCGCCGCCGCGGATGTGGACAAGACCACGCTGACCGGAGTGGAGGAAAAACCCGAGGTTGAGACCGCCGTGGAACCGGGAGAGCAGGCATGATCCAGCAGGAGTCTTTTCTCAAGGTTGCCGATAACACCGGGGCACGCGAGATCCAGGTGATCCACGTGCTGGGTGGTTCCACCCGCAAGTATGGCGCGGTGGGTGATGTGGTGGTGGCGGCGGTCAAATCTGCCGCGCCGCAGGGTTCCGTGAAGAAGAGCGAAGTGGTGCACGCAGTGGTCGTCCGCTGCACGAAGGAATGGCGTCGTGAGGACGGCTCGCACATCCGCTTCGATGACAATGCCGCAGTGATCCTGGATGCGGACGGTCAGAACCCCAAGGGTACGCGTATTTTTGGGCCGGTGGCGCGCGAACTGCGCGAAAAAGGCTTCATGAAAATTGTTTCGCTGGCGCCGGAAGTGCTGTAGCCAGCCTGGGAGCGAAGGTTATGAAAGTAAAGATCAAAAAAGGCGATACCGTTGAGGTGATCAGCGGCAAGCTGGAGGACAAGGGCAAGCGCGGCGAGGTGATCAATGTGATGCCAACCGTGCGGCGCGTGGTCATCCAGGGCGTCAACGTTCGCACCAAGCATCAGAAGCAGGTGCAGACACAGGCTGGACGCAACATCAACCCAGGCCGCATCAAATTCGAGGCTCCGCTGGATATCTCGAACGTCATGCTGGTCTGCCCGAAATGCAGCAAGGCAACCCGCGTCGCCATCCAGCGCGATGAGGCAGGTTCGCACCGCGTTTGCAAGCAGTGCGAAGCCCTGATCGACTAGGCGGGTGGAGTGAAATCATGAACAAGATGTTGGAACGTTATCAGAACGAAGCCGTACCTGCAATGAAAAAGGCGTTCAATTACAAGAACGTGATGCAGATCCCCCGCATCCAGAAGATCGTGGTGAACATCGGTGTGGGCGAGGCGCTGGAGAATGCCAAGGCGCTGGAGTATGCCGTCGCGGACCTGACCACGGTCACCGGGCAGAAGCCGATCCAGACCAAGGCACGCGTCAGCATCGCCAACTTCAAGCTGCGCGAAGGGCGCATCATCGGCACCAAGGTCACCCTGCGCGGTCCGCGCATGTGGGATTTCCTCGACCGCCTGGTGAATGTGACCCTGCCGCGCGTGCGCGACTTCCGCGGTGTCTCCGCGAACGCCTTTGACGGGCGCGGCAACTACACACTCGGTCTGAAGGACCAGCTGGTCTTCCCCGAGATCGAGTACGACAAAATCGACAAACTGCGCGGCATGGAAGTCACGATCGTGACGAGTGCCCGGAACGACGATGAGGCGCGCACCCTGCTTCAACTGCTTGGGATGCCGTTCAGTAAAAAGGAAGCGTAATCTATGGCCAAGAAAGCTATGCAATATCGTGAACTTCGACGCCGTCAGGCTGTCCAGGTGCGCAATCGCTGTCATCGCTGCGGACGACCACGCGGGTACATGCGCCGATTTCGGTTTGTGCCGTATCTGCTTCCGTGAACTGGCATTGCAGGGCAAGATCCCCGGCGTGACCAAGTCATCCTGGTAACCGGTGGAGGTGAGATTATGTCTGTAAATGACCCAATCGCTGATATGTTGACCCGCATTCGCAATGCAGTCATCTCTGGACATGCCCAGGTGGCAATGCCCAGTTCGAACATCAAGGTCGAGATCGCGAAGATCCTGAAGGAAGAAGGCTTCCTCGACGGGTATGAAGTCGTGGAAGGCGAGAAAGCCTCCGAAAAGGTTCTGCGCCTTAAGATCAAGTATGTCGGGGAACGCCGCGAGCGCAAGCCTGTAATTGCGGGCTTGGAGCGCGTGAGCAAACCCGGACGCCGCGTCTACACCCGCAAACAGGACATCCCCTGGGTGCTCTCCGGGCTGGGTGTTGCCATCCTGTCCACGCCCAAGGGTGTGATGACCGGGATGCGCGCCCGCCAGTTGAACGTGGGCGGCGAGATCCTTTGTAAAGTCTGGTAGGCAGGAGGAACGAAACTATGTCTCGTGTTGGACGCATGCCCGTTGCCGTTCCCGGCGGCGTGCAGATCAATATTGAAGGTTCGCATGTGAAGGTGAAGGGACCGAAGGGAGAGCTGCAGCGGACGTTCTCGCCGCTGATCGGCATCGCCCTGGAAAACGGTCAGGTCACCATCACACGCAAGTCGGATAACCCTGCCGAACGTGCCCTGCACGGCACCACGCGCGCCGTGCTGGCAAACATGATCCACGGCGTGAGCAGCGGCTTTACCACCGTGCTCGAGGTGGATGGCGTGGGTTATCGCCCCGAATTGAGCGGAAAGAACCTGATGCTCTATGTCGGTTATTCCCATCCGGTGGAATTCCCGCCTCCCGCGGGGATCAGCTTCGAGGTGGATCAGAAAGCCCGCCAGATCAAGGTGATGGGCTTTGACAAGGAAGTCGTCGGTCAGACCGCCGCGGATATCCGCAAGGTGCGCCCGCCGGAACCGTATCATGGCAAGGGCATTCATTATGCCGGTGAACGGATCCGTCGCAAGGCTGGCAAAGCCGGGAAAGGAGCCAAGTAATCCATGGCTGATAAAAATCGTTCTGAGGCTCGTCTCCGCCGTCATGCCCGCGTTCGCAAGAACCTGGCTGGCACCGCGGAACGCCCCCGCCTGAATGTTTTTCGCAGTCTTTCCGGGATCTATGTGCAGGTCATTGATGATCAGAAGGGACACACCCTCGTCTCGGCTTCATCCGTGGACGGCGAACTGCGGGCGGAACTGAAGGGCAAGAATAAGACCGAGCAGGCAAAACTGGTCGGGCAGGCAATTGCAAAGCGCGCCAAGGACAAGGGAATCGAAGCGGTCGTCTTTGACCGCGGCGGGTTCCGTTATACCGGCCGCGTCAAGGCGCTGGCTGATGGCGCACGCGAAGGCGGCCTGCAGTTCTAGGCCGGAGTGGAGTAAATTATGGCAGACTATACCAAGAGTCCTGAAAAGCAGGATTTTGAGCAACAGGACGCCTTCGAAGAACGCGTCATCGAGATCGCCCGCGTTGCGAAAGTTGTGAAAGGCGGACGCCGCTTCCAGTTCCGCGTGACCGTTGTGGTCGGCGACAAGAAGGGAACCATCGGGATGGGTGTTGGCAAGGCCAACGCGGTCCCGGATGCGATGCGCAAGGCATCCGAACGCGCCCGCAAGGACCTGCGCCAGGTAATCCTGACCGGGACGACCGTCCCGCACCAGGTCATCGGCAAGGTGGGCGGTGCGCGCGTTTTCCTGAAACCCGCCTCACCCGGTACCGGCGTTATCGCGGCTGGCGGTGTGCGTGCCGTGCTGGAAGTTGCCGGCGTGCGCGACATCCTGACCAAGTCCATGGGTTCCGCCAACGTTCTCAACGTGGTGATGGCGACCTTTGATGCGCTTGACCACATGCGCTCAGCGCAACAGGAGGCAATCCGCCGCGGCAAACCCGTGGAAGAGTTGATGCCGTTCTGGGAACGGAGGAAGCAACATGCCTAAAAAGGAATCAACCGGCAAGACCCTGCGCGTGACGCTGGTCAAAAGCCCGATCGGCTATACCAAGGACCAGAAGAGGACCGTGCGGGCACTTGGCCTGGGTCGCATGCATCAGACGGTGGAACACAAGGACACTCCCGCGCTGCGCGGGATGCTGACCAAGATCATCCACCTGTTACGAATTGAAGAGTAGAGCAACCATGAAATTACACGATCTTGTGCCCAACCCGGGCTCCAAAAAGAATCGCAAGCGCGTTGGACGCGGCTCCGCGGCTGGTCAGGGCAAGACAGCCGGACGCGGTACCAAAGGTGAAGGCGCGCGCAACGGTACCGGCGGACGCCTGTACCGCCAGGGCGGCAACCTGCCGTTCTACCGCCGCCTGCCGTTCATGCGCGGCGAAGGCTTCAACCCGATCAACCGCGTGGAGTACAACGAGGTCAACCTGGACCAGTTGTCGACCGCCTTCAAGGCGAATGACGATGTCACGCCCGAAACCATGGGCGAGAAGCATTTGCTGCGTGACCCGCGCAAGCCGGTGGTCATCCTCGGCCGCGGCGAGATCAAGGCTGCGCTCAAGGTGCGCGCCCAGCGTGTCAGTGGAACCGCCAAGTCCAAGATCGAGGCGGCTGGCGGCAGTGTGGAGTTGATCGCCTAACGGCGTTCCTTCAGGAGACGATATGGCTCAAAAGAAACCATCCGCATGGAGCTACATCAAGCACATGTGGAATTCCCAGGATATTCGCCGGAAATTGCTGATCTCGTTCCTGTTGCTGGCGATCTACCGCCTGGCAGCCAACGTGCCTGCGCCCGGCGTTGATTCGGAAGCGCTGAAGGCTTTTACCAGCGGTGCAGCCTCAACCGGCGGCAATTTACTGGGATTTCTCGACCTGCTTTCCGGCGGTACGATATCCACCTTCTCCCTGCTTTCGATGGGTGTCTATCCGTACATCACGGCGCAGATCATCATCCAGTTGCTGGTGCCGATCATCCCGGCTCTGCAGCGCCGCATGGAGGACGATCCACGCGAAGGTCGCAAGTGGATGGAGAAGTGGACCTATTACCTGGCTGTCCCGATGGCAATGCTCTCCGCGATCGGACAGATCAACATCTTCAATTCACTTGCCAACCAGACCATCGTCCCGTTCGGCTTGACGGGTGACCTGCTGCTTCCCTCGATGACCACCCTGCTTGCCATGACGGGCGGTACGATGTTCGCCATCTGGCTGGGCGAGTTGATCTCGGAATACGGCATCCGCGGACAGGGGCTCTCCCTGATCATCTTCGCGGGCATCGTGGCGCGCATGCCGGCGAACCTCGGCGGCTTGTTGAGCGACAAGACCTACGGCGTTTACCTGCTGATCGCCACCATTGTCATCCTGCTCGTGACCATCTTTGCCATCGTGTATGTCCAGCAGGGACGCCGCAATGTGCCGGTCATGTATCCCGGGCGCCGCATGGGCAACCGCATGTCCATGCCGGTCAAGGGCACCCTGCCGCTGATGGTCAACATGGCTGGCATGATCCCGCTCATCTTCGCCAGCGCCATCCTGCAGTTCCCGGTCATCATCTCGAGCTATTTCCTTAATTCGGAAACCCCCTTGGTGAAATCAGCTTCGACCTGGACCCAGACGAACCTGGGCGGCAACGGCACGCTCTACTGGCTCCTGTACTTCCTGGCGGTGGTCGCGTTCACCTTCTTCTACACCACCGTGCTCTTCGACCAGCAGAACTACGGTGAAAACCTGAAACGCGTCGGTGCGCAGATCCCCGGTGTCAACCGCGGTCCCGCCACCCAGAAATATCTCAAGCGCGTGCAGTCCCTGATCACCCTGCCGGGTGCGCTCTTCCTGGGCATGGTGGCGATCATGCCGTTCATTTTCAGCCTGGTGCTGAAGTCCTTGAACATCGCCAGCACCAATGCGACCTCCGGTCTTCTGCTGATCTCATCCTCCGGCTTGCTGATCGTGGTGGGCGTCGTCCGCGACACCTTCATGAACATCGAAGCCGAGTTGAAACTTCACGGATATCAGGATACCCTGCTGGTCAAATAGGTGTAGCATGGTTACCTATGTTGTTCTTCTTGGTCCGCCCGGAGTTGGCAAAGGCACGCAAGCCAAATTGATCGCTGAACAGATCGGTCTGCCCCATGTTTCATCCGGGGACCTTTTCCGGGAAAACATGAAGAACCAGACGGAACTGGGCAAGCTGGCACAGGCATATATTGCCAAGGGTGAACTTGTCCCGGATGATGTGACCATCGCCATGATCCGTGCGCGGCTCTCGCAGCCGGATTGCAAGAAAGGCGCCCTGTTGGACGGCTTCCCCCGCACCACGGCTCAAGCGGAAGCGCTCGAGAAGATGCTCGCCGAATTCGGCGGCAAGGTGAACAAGGTACCCTATATCACCGCCTCCGAAAGGGTGCTCGTGGAGCGTCTTTCCGGACGCTGGACCTGCCGTGCCAACGGGCATGTCTTTCATGAGAAGAACAACCCGCCGAAGCAGGCAAAGGTCTGCGACTTCGACGGTTCCGAACTCTACCAGCGCGATGACGACAAGTCTGAGACCGTCGTCCACCGCATCCAGGTCTATTTTGAACAAACCGCCCCGCTGATCGCCTTCTACCGTCAGCGCGGGAACCTGGTTGAGGTAAATGGTGCGCAGAACATCCGGGCGGTCACCAAATCGCTCCTGTCTGCGCTGAAGAAGTAACATGGACTGGGCTCGACAGATCCATATCAAAAGCCCAGCCGAGATCGCCATCATGCGTGATGCAGGACGCATCAACGCGGAAGTCCTGGCGACCGTAAAGGCACTTTTCCAACCGGGTGTTTCGACCGCCGACCTCAACGCGGCTGCTGAGGAGGTGTTGAAGAAACACAAATGTGTATCACCGTTCAAGGGATATGGTCACCCGCCATACCCGACCTCCATCACCACCTGCATCAACCGCGAGATGGTGCACGGCATCCCCAAAAAGGATCGCAAGTTGAAGGCTGGTGACATCGTCTCGATCGATTGCGGCACGGTGCTGGATGGTTACGTGGCAGACTCGGCATTCACCGCCGGGGTGGGGGAGATCTCCCCCCAGGCGCAGGATCTGCTGGATGTCACGGAGGGCGCGTTGCATGCCGGCATCGGGAAGATGCGGCTGGGCAACCGCCTGGGTGACATCTCGGCGGCGATACAGCAGCACGTCGAAAGCCGCGGGTATCACGTGACACGTGAATACACCGGGCACGGCGTGGGGCGGCAGATGCATGAAGGTCCCCAGGTTCCCAATTACGGGACACCCGGGACGGGATTGCCGCTCCGCCAGGGCATGACCATCGCCCTTGAACCGATGGTGCTGGTGGGGACGCATTCAACCCGCGTCCTGGCGGACCAGTGGACGGTTGTCTCTTCCGATGGGTCTTTGACGGCACACTTTGAACATACGGTGGCTGTCACCGCAGGAGATCCCCTCATCCTGACTGTCCCTTAACCCTTCGGAACAGGCTCGAATCACTGGACGGAACTAAATTGCACGTGTATAATCCAACCTTTGGCTGTCCATGATGGCAGCTAAAACAAGGAGTTAGTTGTAATGAAAGTCTCACCCTCAATTCGTAAGCGATGCGCCAAGTGTAAAGTGGTGCGCCGCAAGGGCAGATTGTTCGTAATCTGCGAAAACCCCAAGCACAAGCAGCGACAGGGATAGGTGTAAACTATGGCTCGTATTGAAGGCGTTGATCTACCCCGCAACAAGCGGGTTGAAGTTGGTCTGACCTCCATCTATGGGATCGGACCGACACACGCGCGCGAAATCCTTGCCGCGACCAAGGTGAATCCCGATACCCGGGTGAAGGACCTGAGCGAAGTGGAAACCGCCGCGCTGCGTGAGTACATCACCAAGCACATCACGGTGGAAGGCGACCTGCGTCGCGAGACGCAGATGAACATCAAGCGCCTGATCGAGATCGGCAGTTACCGCGGCTTGCGACACCGCCGCAACCTGCCGACCCGCGGTCAGCGCTCGCGAACAAATGCGCGCACCCGCAAAGGTCCCAAGAAGACCGTTGCCGGTCGCGGACGCCGCAAGGGCGGAAAGAAATAAGAGGAGAGAAACGACATGGCTCAAAGTGTTCGTTCCACGCGGCGCGCCAGTGGCGCAAAAAAGGGCAAGCGCTCCCTGTCCTCCGGGCAGGTGCACGTTTTTGCCTCGTTCAACAATACCATCGTCACCGTCACGGATACCCAGGGTAATACCGTTGCCTGGGGCAGTGCTGGTTCCGCGGGCTTCAAGGGCTCGCGCAAGAGCACTCCCTTCGCCGCCCGCCTGGCAGCTGAACAGGCTGTCAAGGCTGCGCAGGCACTCGGCATCCAGGAAGTGGAGCTGTTCGTCAAGGGTCCCGGACCTGGACGCGAGAACGCCATCCGTGCCGTACAGGCTGCTGGTATCAAAGTGCGCTTGATCTCGGATATCACCCCGGTGCCGCACAACGGCTGCCGGCCTCCGAAGAAGCGCCGCGTTTAGTACATGGTGAGGTAGAACGATATGGCAAAATACATTGGTCCGGCATGCAAACTCTGCCGGCGCGAAGGCGATAAACTGTATTTGAAGGGCGAACGCTGCTTCACACCGAAGTGCGCGTTTGAAAAACGGGCGTTCGCTCCCGGCGTGCACGGCAAGACCGGCAGCCGCGGCGGCGCCGGCAGGACCGGGCGCGAGTCCGACTATGCCCGCCAGCTGCGCGCCAAGCAGCGCGCCCGCCGCGTCTATGGCATCCTTGAGCGGCAGTTCCGCCGCTACTATGAGACCTCCTCAGCCCGGCATGGTCTGACCGGTCTTAACCTGCTTCAAATTCTTGAAACAAGGCTTGACAACGTGATCTACCGCCTTGGGTTCGCCACCAGCCGGTCACATGCCCGCCTGCTGGTCACCCATGGGCATTTCGTGGTGAACGGTCGCCGCACAGATATTCCATCGATGATCCTCAAGGAAGGCGATACCGTCGCAGTCCGCGAGGGTTCCCGCAACCTGAACTACTTCAAGGAAGTGGGCGATCTTGCAGAAAAGCGCACCACCCCCGCCTGGCTCGGCCGCGACCTCAAGCAGTTGAGCGGTTCCATTGGGCGGCTGCCCGAGCGTGCTGAAATCGACGGCAACCTGAACGAACAGTTGATCGTCGAATACTACTCACGGTAGTTCTTGTCAATGCTCCGGCCGTCGCCGAACAGCCGGCTGGAGCCCGTTCTCTAACAAAGGGAGAGGTGAACCGTGACGGGTATCACGAACATGGTCATGCCGAAGATCGAGCGGGAAGCGGAAGCCCGCAATTACGGCAAATTCATCATCAGTCCGCTTGAGCGCGGTTACGGCGTCACAGTCGGTAACGCGCTCCGCCGTGTGCTGCTGTCCTCCCTGGACGGCGCGGCGGTATCCTCCATCCGCATCGTGGATGTGCTGCATGAATTCAGCGACATCCCCGGGGTGCGTGAAGATGTCATCCAGGTGACGCTGCAGGTCAAACAACTGCGCATGAAACTGGATGGCGTGGACAGCACCCGCATGCACCTCGAGGTGCGCGGTGAAGGTACCGTGACCGCGGCAGACATCATCACCCCGCCGGAAGTTGAGATCGTCAACCCCGATCTCTATCTCTTCACGGTGGACAATCCAAAAGCCAAGCTCGACATCGAGTTCCTGGTTGAGCGCGGGCGGGGATATTCGCCCGCCAATGAACGCTCCGGGCATACCCCCATCGGCGAACTGCCGGTGGATGCCATCTTCAGCCCGGTCAAGCGCGTCAACTGGGAGGTGAGCTCCGCCCGCGTGGGGCAGAGCACCAACTACGACAAGCTCACCCTCGAGATCTGGACGGACGGCACGATCTCACCCGAACGTGCCCTGAGCACCTCAGCGCGTGCCCTCATCGACCACCTGCGCTTCATCGCAGGCATCAGCGAGGAAACCCTGACGGTGGCGGTTGAGAAGGAAGTCACCGGGAGCCGCCTGACCAGTGAAGTGGCTGAGACCCCGGTGGAAGCCCTTGATCTTTCAGTGCGCGTCTTCAATTCCCTGAAGCGCACCGGCATCACCAACGTCGGCGATGTGCTCGACCTGCTGGAAAAGGGCGAGCAAGCCGTCATGTCCATCCGCAACTTTGGCGAAAAGAGCCTTGATGAGCTCCGCCAGAAAATGCGAGAGAAGGGCTACCTGAAAGACGATACGACATCTGCGGAGTAATTTGACATGCGACATCAAGTATCTGGCTATAAACTCGGACGCACTTCGAGCGCCCGGATTGGCCTTCGCCGAATTCTGATCAAACAATTATTCACCCACGAGCGCATCCAGACGACACGCGCCAAGGCTGCCGCGATCCGCGGTGAGGCGGAACGGATGATCACCATCGCGCGCAACAGCGCCGACAAGGATGACGCCGCCAAAGTGCATGCCCGCCGGCTGGTGGCTGCCCGCCTCGGCAGCAACGATATGCTCAACCGCCTGTTCGATGAGATCGCCCCGCGCTTTGCCTCCCGCCCCGGCGGATACACCCGGGTCGTGCGGCTTGGTCCGCGCCAGGGTGACGCGGCGGAGATGGTACTCCTCGAACTCGTCGAAGAGTAACCCGTTATCAGGTTACAGTCATCAGTACCTGAACGCTGAAAACTGATGATTGATGACTGGCAAGATGGCACGTTACCAGTTGATCCTTGCCTATGATGGCGCCAGGTTCGAAGGCAGTCAAAGGCAGGCAGACAGGCGAACGGCACAGGGCGAGCTGGAAAAAGCCCTGCGGACCATCGGCTGGACGGGACGCTCGGTACTCATCGCCGGGCGCACCGACAGCGGTGTCCATGCCGAGGGGCAGTGTGCGGCGGTTGATTTTGAGTGGACCCACGGTCCCGAAAAATTACGTGCCGCCCTGAACGCCGCCCTGCCGCCCGACCTTGCCGTGCGCGTTGTGAAGGAAGCAAGTCCTGACTTTCACCCGCGCTTCGATGCCAGCCTCGCGCTGCTACCGGTACCTGCTCTTCTGCGATCCTGTTCGCGACCCCGTACGCGAGCGGTATGCATGGAGGGTCTGGCCGGAAGTGGACGGCAGTCTCCTGCAGTCTGCCAGCCAGGTCTTCCCCGGCAGGCACGATTTCGCGGCATTCGGTTCGCCGATGTCGCGGGGAGGTTCCACTGTCCGGACGGTCATGCTCTCAACATGGAGCCTGTCCGATGGAGAGTGGCAATTCCAGGTGCAGGCGGATGCCTTCCTTTACCGGATGGTGCGGCGCCTGGTGCATGTCCAGGTGGCAGTTGCGCAGGGACGGTTGACCATCGACCAGGTAAGACAGGCGCTTGTCAGCCAGACCCGCCTGCCTGCGGGATTGGCTCCTGCACACGGCTTGAGCCTGGTGAACGTGACCTATAAGGATCAACAATGAAAATTGAAATGCAAGTGGAGTAGCGATGTTCAAATCATATTATCCAAAAGCGAGCGAGATCGATCGCAAGTGGTACGTGGTGGATGCCAGCGGACAGAACCTTGGACGCATTGCCACCCGCATCGCGCGCGTCCTGCTCGGCAAGCACAAACCCACTTTCACGCCGGGCGTGGAGATGGGTGACTACGTGGTGGTGGTGAACGCCGGCAAGGTCACTGTGACCGGCACCCGGACCAACAGCCGCCTGAACACCAAGAAGTATTATCATCACTCGGGATATCCGGGTGGGATGAAATCCATCACCCTGCGCGACCAGCTGCAGACCCGACCCGATCGCGCCATCCGTGCCGCGGTCTGGGGCATGCTGCCGCACAACCGCATGGGACGATCCCTGCTCAAGCGTTTGAAGATCTACTCCACCGCCGAGCACCCGCACACAATGCAGAAGCCGGAACCGCTGGCTTAGGAAAGGAATTAGATTATGTCTGTGCAATATTATGAGGGCATTGGCCGCCGCAAGGAAAGCACCGCCCGCGTCCGCCTGATGAGCGGCACCGGTAAGTTGACCGTCAACGAGAAGGAAGCGGAAGCCTACTTCACCCGCCTGGGTGACCTGCAGGCGATCCTTGCCCCGCTGGCGACGGTTGGTCAGACACCGAACACCTATGACATCACCATCACCGTGAATGGCGGCGGCGTGACCGGTCAGACCTCGGCGGTGCAGCTGGGCATGGCTCGCGCCCTGGTCAAGATCAACGCCGATTGGAATTCCGCGATGCGCAAGGGCGGCTTCCTGACCCGCGATTCCCGCATCAAGGAACGCAAGAAGCCAGGCTTGAAGCGCGCCCGCAAGGCACCCACCTACACAAAGCGTTAGTTTTTTTACGCTTCCGGTGTCCCGCAGGTTATCATGCAAACGTAATGCGTGACTGATGTTACGCATTACGTTTTACGTTTAACAGGAATCGGAATATGGACCTCGCCCTTATCCCTGCAACCCTTGCAACCCTGGACCTCACATCCGCCTCGCGCCTGGTCATGCTCGAGGCGCGGAGCCTGGCGGAGGCGCATGTGCCGCCATTCCCGCCTGAATTCCCCGCGCTTTTGACGGGAGTCGATTCGCCCGAACTGGCTGCCCATCTGCGGGACATGCTGCTGGCAGTTTATCCCCCTGAGCATCGTCATCGTCATCGTGGAGGATGGCAGGAAAAAAGAGGAAAGGCTCCTCGACCTGGGCAGGGGTGATTTTTCCGCCTCCACCTGCCTGTATGTCCCGGAACTGGCAGAGGGGACCGGTTTCGAGTCGTTCCAGGAAATTGTGGCACACCTGCGCGCACCGGATGGATGTCCCTGGGACAGGGAGCAGACCCACAACTCCCTGCGTACACACCTGATGGAGGAAGCCTACGAGACGCTGGAAGCGATCGATTCGGGTGAGCCTGCCTCGATGCGGGAGGAATTCGGGGACCTGCTGCTGCAGATCGTGCTGAACGCACAGATCGCCAGCGAGGCGGGGCAATTCAACATGAGCGACGTGGTGAAGGGCATCCATCACAAGATCATCCACCGCCACCCGCACGTGTTCGGGGACCTGGAGGTGAAGGATGTGAATGGGGTGCTGCAGAATTGGGAGAGGTTGAAGGAAAAGGAAAGAGGCAGGAAGAACGAGGACAAGGGATTGCTGGATGGCGTGCCGCTATCCCTGCCGGCGCTGACCCAGGCGCAGGAATACCAGGACCGGGCGGCGCGCGTCGGTTTTGACTGGCCTGAGATCCAGGGTGTGCTGGATAAGATACGCGAAGAGATCGAGGAAGTGAAGAAAGCCGGGGATGAGTCAGGAACTGGCTGCCGAGATCGGAGACCTGCTTTTCGCGCTTGTCAACCTGGCGCGCTGGAAGAAGGTGGATGCGGAATCCGCCTTGCGGGGGACCAATATGAAGTTCAAGAAACGGTTTGGATACGTGGAACAGGGGGCAAAATCACAGGGACGAAGCCTCTCGGACATGACCCTGGAGGAAATGGACGCATTGTGGAATGAGGCGAAGGCGGAAGGATTATAGGCAGTCTCAGGGTAAATTCGCGTGAACATGTGAAAGCCGTCATAATAAATGCCGTTCACCAGTGAAATTGTCTTTGGTTCCGTGCCGGTAATTACAAATCCACAGCGCTCATAACAGCGGATGGCAGACTGGTTCACCGTGGTAACACCCAGCCTGGCGATCACCGCGCCGGAGGATTTTGCCCATTCGCAGCAGGTATTGATCAGCGCATCTGCGATCCCCACTCCCCGCCATTCGGGCAGGACATAAACTCCCAATATCTCTGCATTGTGCCGCGTCTTCGGGGAGGTGCTCAGGCGGACACTGGTCATGCCACGGCGGTATCCCCGTCAAAAGCCAAATAAAGCCGGGCATTCTCGTCATATTCAAGATATCTTTTCCAGTATTCATCACCACCATCAAGGTGAGTTTGATAATCAGCGGAGAATGCCTCCGGGTGGTCATGCAATGCCCGCAGTCTCAAGTGGGCGGAAAACCTGCAGGTCGCCGGGGATGGCGGGGCGTATCTTTAGCATCCCCCTGGGTGTGTGCATTTCACCTGGAATCACTCTATCCCGCACCTGAACCTGCCCAGGGCTTCCGCCAGGAGAGATTCGAAGGATCCAACCTGTGAGATGTACACTTTCCAGGCAAAGACGCGGTCGCCGCATACCCAGCCTGCCACACCACCGTACGGCAGAACAGGGGATGCGGTCGTGGTGATGGGGCTGGAGAGCACGTTCAAGTCATTGATCAATGCCAGGTTATAGGTGCCGAGCGGGGTGTCCAGCCCATCCTCCAGGATGAGATCCATCAGGAAGACCGGATCGGTGGCACCGGGGGCGTACTGCCACATGAACTGGATGAACAGGTTGTTGTTGTGCGCTGCCAGGATCCCGTTCTCACTTGTACTGGAGATGGGGGAGTTGTGGTTTTGCTTTGCAACCACGTCATAAAATGGCATTTCAGGCGGGTGACCGATGCAGAATTGATACTCGCAGAACAGCCCGGTCAAGCTGAACGGTGTGGGGGTGGGAAATGGACGACTGGTCGGGGCGGAGCTGGGTGCAGGAAGCGCCGCGAGGGTGGAGGCGACTGCCAGTTGAATTTGCACGTTGGGATCCGGGGTTGCCTTGAGAGAGCAGGCAGCCAGGAGAATGGAACCAGCCAGCAATCCGGAAAAAAGCATATTTTTCTTCATACTGTGATTATAAGGTATATGGAGGCATCCTGTTAACTCTGGCGTTCATGTGCGAAATAATGCGCGGCATCACTAGATTTTGTGATGACAGAAATCTCATTGATTTTTCATATATCCCGGGTATACTAATGATCATACCCATCCCCCCTGGGGGGGGTATATAAGCGAGGCGCTCATGGAAAACGACAACACTCTCCGTCGACTGAAGACGATCGAAGGTCACCTGGGAGGCATCATCCGCATGCTGGAGGAGGATGCATATTGCATCGATGTGATCCGCCAGATCCAGGCTGTGGAGGCTGCCTTGAACAAGGTCAGCTCACAGATCCTGGAAGGACACCTTAATTCGTGCGTGATCACCGCGGTCCAGGGGAATGACAAAAAGGAACGCGAACGCGTTATGAAGGAGATCACCGAAGTATTTGAGATGGCAAACAAGGTATGAACCAATGAGGGGCACAGCAGGAAAACTGGACGGGAAGCTGTCTTCCCATCCGGCTGTGTCCGTACGAAAAAAACATTCACAAGGAGAAAAAAACATGACCACAGTTACCTACACCGTCCCCGCGATTTCCTGCGGACATTGCACCCACACGATCGAGACCGAACTAAGCGAACTGCAGGGTGTCCAATCCGTCAAGGCGGATCTTGAGTCCAAGAAGGTCGTCGTTACGTTCGATGCACCTGCCGACGAAACCGGGATCAAGGCTCTGCTGGCTGAGATCAACTATCCCGTCGAAGGATTGATCAGTCTCTAGGAAGGCTCCTTCTCTCACCAGGGTTGATTTATCGTAGCTTTTACAAGGATAAGGAATGGCTGAAAACAGACAACTGACCCTCCCGATCACCGGTATGACCTGCGCCAATTGCGTTGCCACGGTTGAGCGCAGCCTCAAGAAACTTGACGGCGTGCAGAATGCGGTGGTGAACCTTTCCTCCGAGCGCGCCACCGTGGACTTCCAACCGGAGAAACTTGCCCTGCCCGACATGATCGCACGCGTTCAGCGGGCGGGTTACGGCGTTGCCGTGGGCGAGGCGGACCTGGTCATCAAGCGCCTTGGTGATGATAATGATGCCCGCCGGCTGGAAAAAGCGCTTGCCAGGCTGGAGGGGGTACTGGAAGCCCAGGTGACCCTGACCACCGAAAAGGCGCGCGTCAGGTATGTCCCCACCATCGTTACCCAGGCTGAACTGCGGCGGGCGGTCTCCTCCGCCGGGTTCGAGGCTGTGGAACTGGGCGGGGAGGCGGAGGATGCGGAAGCCAGGGCGCGTGAGCACGAGATCAACGAACAACGCCGCCTGCTCATCATCGGATTGATCTTCACCATACCGCTCTTCCTGCTCTCGATGGGCAGGGACTTCGGTCTGCTGCCTGCGTTCTTTTACACCGGCAACACCATGGTGGGAATGCGGGAAGCCCAACCCTGGGTGGGCTGGCTGATGCTGGTGCTGGCTCTGCCTGTTCAATTTTATGTTGGCTGGCAGTATTACGTTGGCGCGTACAAGGCACTGCGGAACAAGTCCGCGAACATGGATGTGCTGATCGTGATGGGTTCCTCAGCCGCGTTCTTTTATTCCCTGCCGATCACGTTTGGTCTGCTGAACGGGCATGTCTATTACGAGACCGCGGCGGTCATCATCACGCTCATCAAACTCGGGAAATACCTGGAGGCACGCGCCAAGGGACGCACCTCGGACGCGATCAAGAAGTTAATGGGATTGCGGGCGAAGACCGCCCATGTCATCCGCGCGGGTGTGGAAGCCGATGTTCCGGTGGATGATGTGCGCACCGGTGATGTGGTGCTGGTCAAGCCGGGTGAGACGATCCCCGTGGATGGCGTGGTCATCGAGGGGCGCAGTGCCGTGGATGAATCCATGCTGACGGGGGAATCGATTCCCGTCGAAAAGAAACAGGGGGATGCCGTGATCGGCGCCACCCTGAACAAGCTGGGACTGCTCAAGTTCGAAGCGACGAAGGTGGGCAAGGAGACCGCCCTGGCGCAGATCATCAAGCTGGTGGAGGATGCGCAGGGGAGCAAGGCACCCATCCAGAAACTGGCAGACCAGGTCTCGGCTATCTTCGTTCCTGTGGTCATCGGGATCGCTGCGCTGACCTTCCTGGGCTGGTACTTCTTCGGTCCGCCCCTCGCCATCAACGCGGATATCGACAACTTCACGCGTGCGCTCATCAACATGGTGGCGGTGCTGGTCATCGCCTGCCCGTGCGCCATGGGTCTTGCCACGCCGACCGCGGTCATGGTGGGCACGGGCAAGGGGGCGGAAGCCGGCATCCTGTTCCGGACCAGCGAAGCCCTGGAGCGCGCCGGCAGGGTCAATGTGGTCGTCCTGGACAAGACAGGCACCATCACGAAGGGGCAGCCCGCGGTCACGGATATCGTGATTCGGGATCGGTCATCAGTATCCAGCGAAGATGAACTGCTTCGCCTGGCGGCATCGGTGGAGAAGGGGAGCGAGCATCCCCTCGGCGAGGCGATCTGGGCGGAAGCGACGACGCGCGGGTTGAGCCTGGCTGAACCGGCAGGATTCAAGGCGGAAGCCGGGCATGGTGTGGCGGCTGAAGTTGAAGGAAAGGCTGTTATCGTCGGGAATATGAGGATGTTCCAGGCGCGCGGAATTGACCTGGGAGACCTGGAACCGGAAGTGGAGCGTCTGCAATCCGAAGCCAGGACTGCCATGCTGGTCGCGGTCAATGGGCAGGCGGCGGGCATCATCGCGGTGGCGGATACCATCAAGGACAGCTCCAGGGATGCGATCACGGACCTGCACAACCTGGGCTTGAAGGTTGTGATGATCACAGGTGACAACCGGAAGACCGCTGAAGCCATCGCAAAACAGGTCGGCATCGACCAGGTGCTGGCTGAGGTCCTGCCCGAAGGCAAGACCAGCGAGATCAAAAAATTGCAGGCGGTGGATGACGGAAACAAGCCAGCCAACGTGGTTGCCATGGTCGGCGACGGGGTGAACGATGCGCCGGCGCTTGCGCAGGCGGATGTGGGTCTTGCGATCGGCACGGGCACCGATGTTGCCATGGCTGCAGCGCCGGTCACACTGATGAGCGGCGACCTGCGCGGCGTGGCGCGCGCCATCAACCTTTCACGCCGGACGCTCGGTACGATCAAGCAGAACCTGTTCTGGGCGTTCTTCTACAACGTGGTGTTGATCCCTGCCGCGGCGCTTGGATATTTGAATCCGATGCTGGCTGCGGGCGCGATGGCTTTCAGCAGTGTGTTCGTGGTAAGCAATAGTCTGCGTTTACGCAGGCAGAACATCTGACTTTAGAGGAAAAATGAAAAAATCATTCCCGTTTCTCGTACTGATCCTGTTGCTCGCAACCGCTTGTGCCCCGCAGCAGGGTGGACCTGCGAAGGCTGAACTGCCCGCCGGCATGGCGTATGCCGAAGGCAGCGAGATCTATTTCGTCCATACCGAGGTTTCAGACCCGGATGTGGCGGAAACTCTGACCGACATGATGCAATCCCCGGTCCTGCTGGTTCCGTCCCTGGCTGATGTCCCTGCGGAATCACTCGCAAATGTGTATGTATTCACCAATGGCGTCACAGGCAGCGGACCTTTCGGTTTTCAGCCGGACGTTTTTGACAACCCGCCCGGAACAAGTGGATACACCCCTCTCCGCCGTCTGAACGTGGTCACCTGGGTGGACGGATCCAAAGCCCGGGAACTTAAATCTGCCGGGGAAGTATTGGATGCGCAGAAAGCAGGTGAACTCACCATTGAACAGCCGGGTGTGGTGGTCAACATGCCGTTCATTATCTGGGATGGTGGGAAACGTTAAAGAATGAAAAAACAACAGAATAAACCGGTCAATCCGGTCATCATCGCCACTCTGGGTGTCCTGCTTGTCATGATCGCCTTCGGAATGTTCGCATTCCAGGCAGGTCCCAATTCCGTCGACGATACAGGCGCACTGAGCCAGCTTATGGTTGCGTTCATGACAGGCATCACCACCGGCGGACTGAGCTGTCTTGCGGTCCAGGGTGGTCTGCTGGCAAGTTCACTCGCACATCAGATCGAACAGGATTTTGCCGGGCAGGTGAAACCGGGCAAAAAGCAGGGGAAGGCGGCAGGTAATACCCGTACAAATTCCGCGCTCCCGATCATACTTTTCCTGGCTGCCAAGATCGCGGCATACACCCTGCTCGGCGCCCTGCTTGGCTGGCTGGGTTCCTTCCTGACTCCCAGCCCGGTGACGCGCGCCATCCTGATGATCGCCATCGGCATCTTCATGATCGGAAACGCACTGCGCATGTTCAATGTACATCCGATCTTCCGCTATTTTTCCATCGAGCCGCCCAAATTCATCACACGCTATATCCGCAGGACCGCCAAAGGCACGGATACTGCCACGCCTCTCCTCCTGGGTGCATTGACGATCTTCATCCCCTGCGGGGTCACGCAAGCCATGATGGCAACTGCGCTTGGAACGGGGAGCGCGGCATTGGGCGCGGCATTGATGTTCGCCTTCACCCTCGGCACCAGCCCGGTCTTCTTTATTGTCGCCTACCTGGCTACCGAGCTGGGCGCACGCATGGAAAAATACTTCATGCGTTTTGTCGCAGCCGTGGTCCTGATCCTTGGATTGGTGACGATCAACGGTGGACTCAACCTGATCGGTTCTCCCTTATCGTTCAATAACCTGATGCGGGGATTTGCCCAGGAGAGCAATGCATCCCCCGGGTTGGTTGAATATCAACCCGCCGGGGAAGGCGGCAATGTTCTTTACGTACGAAATAACGGGTACTTCCCCCAAACGATCAGCGCTCCAGCAGACCAGCCCCTGACCCTCAACCTCGTCACGAACAAGACCTATTCGTGCTCGAGGGATTTTGTCATCCCCGAATTGAATTTTTACCAACTGTTACCCGATACCGGCACGGTCCAGGTGGATATTCCCGCCCAACCTGCAGGCACGCGCATCTTTTTCACCTGCTCAATGGGCATGTACACCGGGCAGATCGTGTTTGAATAGCATGATCAAGAAAACCTACTCCATCCTCGACATGCAGTGTTCGAACTGCTCGATGATACTGGAAAGCATTGAAGATGACCTGCCGGGCATCACCGAGATCAATGCCAGTTATCATAAACAGCAGATGACCGTGGTGTTCGATGAATCCCGGGTCAGTGAAGAACAGATCCTGGCTGCAGTGATGAAAAAAGGGTATTCCATCAAGGTCCCATAAATCCACCCGGATGCCTCTGGAAGGGTGCGTTACGCCCGTCCACTGGGGTATACTCCTGCAATTGGCTGGAGGAACATGAAAAAAGGCATCCTGTTCGGAATCGGCGCGTACGTGATGTGGGGATTCTTCCCCATCTATTGGAAGTTGTTGCATGTCGTTCCCGCACTGCAATTGCTTGGACACCGCATTGGCTGGTCATTCCTCCTGCTGGTGGGTGTTATCCTCGCCACCCGCCAATGGGCGGATTTCCGCTCGAAGATAAATGGGCGAACCCTCCTGATCTATTCTGCGGCTGCGCTCTTGATCGGGGTCAACTGGTTGACCTACGTGTGGGCGGTCAACGCCAACTTCATCGTGGAGACCAGCCTCGGCTACTTCATTAATCCCCTGCTCAGTGTCCTGCTGGGAGTCATCATCCTGCGCGAGAAATTACGCACTTTCCAGTGGATACCCATCCTGCTGGCAGCCGCGGGGGTGATCTACCTGACGGTCATCTACGGCAAATTGCCGTGGATCGCGTTGACCCTCGCATTTTCCTTCGGTCTTTACGGGCTGGTCAAGAAACTGGCACCGCTCGGTTCGCTCCAGGGGTTAACCCTGGAAACAGGCATCCTCTTCCTGCCTGCGCTTTTTTACTTGCTCTTCAGTGAGATCAATGGAACGGGTGCTTTCCTGCATGGAGATTCCCTGACCAGCCTGCTTCTGTTCGGTGCAGGTGTGGTGACCACCATCCCACTGCTCATGTTCGCTTCGGCGGCACGCCAGATCCCCCTGACTGTGGTCGGTCTTTTGCAATACATTGCCCCCACCCTGCAGTTCCTGCTGGGAGTGCTGGTCTACAAGGAACCATTCAACCGGAGCCACCTGATCGGTTTTGGGATCATCTGGACGGCGTTGATCTTCTTCTGGGTGGAATCCTACCTTGCCCATCGCGTGGTCTCCGAGCCGATCCCGGAACTTGGCGAGGGCTAGCCTGCCCCTAATCCGCGCTGATTTTTTCTGCTGCTTTTTGGGGTTTTCCGATCAGGAAGAACAAACTCGCCACGCCGGCGATCAGCATGATGATTGCCCCGCTCAGGAAGGGATAACTCAGGTTCAGGTCCAGGACGTTGCCCGCCCAGAACGGACCGATGATCCTTCCCAGAGCCATGTAGGCATTGCTCAATCCCATCACCGCGCCCTGGGGCAGGTCCGCCCGCTTGGAGGTGAGTGAAGCAACCCCGGGTCGCAGCATGGCGTTGGTGAAAACAAAAATGCCGGCTGTCAGCATGACGGTCGGAAGGGTTTTGGCGGCAAGCATAAGAAGAAAACCCGGTACACTGGCGAAGATGGAGACTATTATCACCCAGCGGTCCCCAAAACGACGTGTTGCAGGTCCGGTAAGAACCCCCTGGACGACTGCGGAGACAAGCCCGACCACGGTCATGATCAGACCGATGGTGGCAGGTCCATAGTCGTAGCGCTTCTGTGCATACATGCTGTAGATGCCCTCAAAATTGGTCAAGGCAAAATTGTTCAGGAACGCCAGGATCAGCAGGAATCCGATCGGACCAAAGAGGGCTTTCCACATCAATCCCAGGTCCAACCCCTTAACCTTATGATCCGCCATCGCGCGTTTTTCACGGGGGTAAGATTCAGGAAGGATGAACCAGATCAGACCCACTGCAAGGAGGGAGGTCGCTGCCGCAAACAGGAAAGGCGCCTGGAGGGAGATGTTCGACATGACGCCGCCGATGCCGGGTCCGAGCACCATACCCACGCCGAAGGCGGCACCGATGATGCCCATCCCGCCTCCGCGTTGTTTTTCCGTGGTGCTGTCACTGATAAAAGCCATGGCGGTGGGCATGGTGGCGGATGAAAGTACGCCTGCCAGGGCACGTGCCAGGAACAGGGTCCAGTAATCCGTTGCGAAAGCGATCAGGACCAGGCTCAGGGTATTCCCCAGCGACCCGATGATCATGACGGGTTTCCGCCCAATTCGATCTGACAGACTGCCCCAGATGGGGGAGAAGAAGAATTGCATGACCGAGAAGATCGTCATCAGCAATCCCATCTCCAGACCGCCGCCGCCAAACTTCTCCACGTAGAACGGCAGCAGGGGAATCATGATACCAAAGCCCAACTGGGCAACCACCAGGTTGAAGAACAGGATGGCGAGATTCCGGTTTTTAAACATGGATGCGATTATACCCCCATGAGTTTTAGCTTATATTATTGCGCCCAACACCGCTTCCACCATCCTGGGCACGGCGGAGGCGATCGGGGGCGAGAGTTCCTCCGAGAAGTCATACACCCGCATTGCCTCGACCGCGACAATAATTACCTCATCCGGCAGCTTCAATCCCATCTTCCTGCCTGTTTCCAATGCGATGATCAGGGAGGTGTCATGCGTGGATGCGGAATGACCCAAAAAAGGATGCTGCAATTCCTCGAGTTAAAAACCCGGACGTCCCCTGCCTCCCCCTGCCCGGTTTGCATCGAATCAACCAGGATCGCCCGCTCATAGCCCACCATCTGTTCCATCAGGCTCAGCCCGCCCAGCGAAAAGCAATTCACATCCACATCTGAAAAATCGCCGCAAGTCATCTGCACCCGATTCAAGCCGCTGCCTGACCTGCTCCGCGACCTTCCAGCCGACCCCGTCATCGCCCAGGATGGGATTGCCGAGACCGATGATCAGCGTCTTGTTCATGGTATTGTGCAGTTCGGGGTGATGAGCAAGGCTGCCTGCTCATCACCCCGCTCCGATGTCATTTTCAACTAGCAGGATCGTTTGAGCACCTGCACGGGATTTCCACTGGCATCACGGATGGTGACCTCCAGCGGCATCTGCCCGGGCAGGGAGTGGGTCGCGCAGCCAAAGCAGGGATCGTAGGCGCGGAATGCCATCTCGACCATGTTAAGCATCGGCTCGGTGACAACCACGCCTTTTTTGATCAGGCTGCTTGCAGCCTTGTTGATGGACATGCTGATGGGGGCATAGTTGTTGGTCGTGCCGACGATCAGGTTGACCTTGGTCAGCACCCCTCGCTCATCCGTGGTGTAGTGATGGGTGAGGGTTCCGCGAGGTGCCTCCACGATGCCTATGCCCTCGGTGGGTTTCTCTGTTACGGGTGTGTGGAAGTTGGGACCAGCCACCTCGGGATCGGAGGCGAGCTCCACCCAGCGCTCGGCTGCATAGAGCAGTTCGATCAACCGCGCCCAATGGATCGCCAGGCGCTGGTGGACCGGTTTTCCACCCAGGGTCGCATAGAAGCGTTCATATTCCGCCTGGGCAAGCGGGGTTGCCATGCCATCCGCCGCGTTGAGACGGGAGAGCGGGGTTGCCATGTAGATGCCCGAGTCCTTCCCATCCACGAAACCCTTCCAGCCGACATTCTTGAGATACGGGAATTTGAGATATGTCCAGGGTTCCACATGTTCGGCGATGTGTTTGGTATATTCGTTCGGGGCATACTTGACGTATTCCTTGCCGTCCGGGTCCACCACACGCACCTTGCCATCATAGAAGTTGATGTGGTTGTTCTCATCCACCATGCCCATGTAGTAGGTGTGATGCGTATAGATATCGGCGAGGATCAGGTCCGCGTAAGCCTTGTTTCCCAGGACAATATCATTGAAGATCTTGAGCGAGAATTGGGCGAATTCCATTGCCCACTTGCCCATCTCAAGTATCTGGAGACGTTCTTCATTGGTAATGCCCTTGGTCTGACCGCCGGGTATGGATGTGCAGGGATGGACCTTGCGTCCGCCGATCATCTCAACCACGGTATGCCCGGCTTTACGCGCCTGGATGACTTTTCCGCCGATCTCCAGCCCGACCTTGTGGATGACACCCAGGATGTTGCGTTCGGCAACTGGAGCGTCAGGTCCCATGACAAAATCAGGTCCGCCCAGGGCATAGAAGTGGGTGGTATGGTCGGTGACGTAAAATGCCGAGTAAAGCAGTTCCCGCAGCATCTTTGCGGTGGGCGGCGGGTCGACATGATAGACCGCGTCCGCTGCCTTGGCTGCAGCCATGTGATGGGCTTCGGGGCATACACCGCAGATGCGGTTCGTGAGAAGCGGCATTTCTTCGACCGGTCTGCCGACGCAGAAGCGTTCAAAGCCGCGCAATTCGGGGATCTGGAAATAGGTGTTGGCAACATCGCCTTCCTCGTTCAGGAAGATTTCGATCTTGCCGTGACCTTCGAGCCTGGTGATGGGGTCAATGGTGATGCGTTGTGACATGTTACACCTTTTCCTTTTCCCATGCATTTTTACCGGCTTTCAACAGTGATCCACCCAGACTGAACCGGTAGAACTGACCGGCGGGGTCAGCGATTCCATCCAGGATGCCTTCGATCTCTTCAGGGTCAGTGCTGTCGATCACGGAGGCAAAGGCGGATATCAGGCGGGCGCCGTAATCGACCACACCTTCAGCAGGACCATAGCATCCGATGCACTGTGCGCCTGCGGAGGGACAGCGCGCGTTGCAACCGGAGCGGGTGGCGGGACCGTTGCAGGGGATGCCCTGTTCGAGCAGGCAAAGACTTGGGTCGAGCTGGGATGCAAGATCCTGGATCCGCCTGAAGGATTTGATGGTCTTTACATTGCGTTTCCTGCTGCATTCATCACAGACCGTCGAGGATCCCACACCGATGGTCGCCCCCTTGGGGGGAAGTTGCGCCTTGCCCTGCAGCACCTGGATCACAAGATCGATCACAGCCGCGATCTGGTGCGATTCGGGAGGGCAACCCGGCATGAAGTAATCCACATCCACCACCTGGTCGAGGGTCTTGAGCACAGGGTAGATGGTTGGGATGTGCAGTTCGCCTTCCGGCACATCATATGATGTTTGTGGGAGGTTGCCATTGGGATTGTCGGTAGTGATGGTGTTGAAGGCGGTTGCACGATCTCACTGGAATGGCTCAGGTTGGCGAGTCCGGGAATGCAGCCTTCGCAGGCACACGAACCAAACGCCACCAGGATCTGCGATTTCTCCCGCAGGAGTTTGGCAATGTGCTCATTCTCGTCGTTGCGTATGCCGCCGTTGAAGAGGGTCAGCAGGATCGACTTGTCGTCCATTGCTTCCACATCCTTATATTTTGCATCCATCGCCACCGGCCAGAAGACAACATCAAAGTTGGCATCCACATCCAGGATCTTCTCATGGGTGTTCAGCACGGCGATCTCGCAGCCACCGCAGGAAGCAGCCCAGTACATGGCGAATTTTGGTTTGGCGGTCATGCCTGCACCTCCTCGAGTCTGTTCGCCGAGCACAGGCACAGCCCCGGAGACCATTCCCCAGTGAAGCGGACCCAATCCGCGGACTTCCTCAACAAATGAGGTGATCTCCTGCGCAAGCTTGACCCCTTCTGCAGCCGAAGCCCAGACCAGGCTGACACGCTCGGGTTCGATCCCCATGCCTTGCAGGGTGCGCCTCAGCAGAAGAAAACGGCGCAGGGCTTTGTAATTCTGCTCGAGGTAGTGGCATTCGCCCGGATGGCAGCCCGTGATCATCACGCCATCCGCGCCGCTTGAAAGCGCCTTGAGCACGAAGGTCGGGTCAAGGCGCCCCGAGCACATCAGGCGGATGAGGCGCACGTTCGGGGCATACTTCATGCGGGCTGTACCTGCCAGGTCAGCGGCGCGATAACAGCACCAGTTGCAGGTGAAACCGATGATGGTGGGTTCAAAGTTGTTGCTCATGCTGCACTCCAGATTCATCCACGTTTAGCATCAGCAAGCCATCGATCTGCGCCATGATCTGCTCATCGCTGAAGCCTGTGCCGCTGATCGCGCCTGCCGGACAGGCCGCCACGCAGGTTCCGCAACCCTGACACAGCGCCGGATTGATCTCGGTCACCATGCGATCATCGATGGAAGAGATGGCGTTGAACGGACACAGGCTATTGCAGATGCGGCAGCCTGAGCATTGCTCCTGATTCACACTGGCTTGATCGGTTCGAGCGCGACTTCCTTTTGCAGGATCTTATCCGAGCACGCGTGCCGCCGCCGCCGCGCCCTGCGCCACACTGGACGGGATATCCTTGGGTCCCTGCGCACAGCCCGCGATGTAAATGCCTTCGGTCATCGTGGCAACGGGGTCAAGTTTGGGATGTTTCTCCGTGAACCAGCCGTCCGTTGAACAGGAGATGCCAAACATTTGCCGACTTCCTTTGCATCTGCGCGCGGCTGCAACCCGCTGGAGAGGATCACCATATCCACTGGGATGCGCCGCTGCTTGCCCGCCAGCGTATCTTCCACTTGGATGATGAGCTTCCCTTTTTCACCGTTCATTGCGCGCCGCATCGGTGACCTCGGCCACTTTGCCGCGCACGAAGAGCGTCCCTTCTTCCAGCACACGCTGATAGAACTCATCGTAGGCCTTGTACGCCGTGCGCATGTCAATGTAGAAGTTATAGACGTCGCGCCCGTGCGTTCATGGACGAGATGCGCAAATTTCAATCCCTGCATACAGCAGATGACCGAACAGTAGTTGTTGAAGTTCTTGTCGCGCGAACCCACGCAATGGATGATGCCCACCGCTCTTCGGCGTGGTCTTTCCGTCACGCAAAACGATATTGCCGTTGGTCGGTCCGGCCGCATTGCTCAGTCGTTCAAACTCCAGGCTGGTGAACACATTCGGCAATCGTCCATAACCGTAGTTGCTCACGCGCCGCGCATCGAACAGGTCATAGCCTGTGGCAAGGATGATATTGCCGACATCCACATGGATCAGACTTCATCCTGCTGGTTGAAATCGATCGCGTCGGTCGGGCAGAATTTTTCGCAAGCCTTGCATGTGCCTTTGATGAAGTAGGTGCAATTCTCCTTGTCCATCACCGGGATAGTTCGGCACGGCCTGCGCGAACGGCGTGTAGACCGCCTTGCGATATCCAAGCCCTGCTTCGTAAACCTCATCGATCACTTTCTTCGGGCACTTCTCCTGGCAGATCCCACAGCCCGTGCACAGTTCTTCATTGACATAGCGCGCCTTCTTTCGGATGGTCACATTGAAGTTGCCCACATAGCCCATCGACATTCTCCACTTCGCTCCAGGTCAGCAGGGTGATATTCGGATGCGTGCCCGCCTCGACCATGCGCGGCGTGAGAATACAGGCGGAGCAATCCAGGGTGGGGAAGGTCTTATCGAACTGCGCCATGTGCCCGCCGATGGACGGCTCGCGCTCCACCAGATAAACATGGAAGCCCGCATTCGCGATCTCCAGCGCAGCCTGGATCCCCGCGATGCCGCCGCCCACCACCAGTGTATGTGGGATTGATCGGGACTTTGATCTCCTCCAGCGGCACGTGTCTCGATCACGCTCGACACCGCGCCTGATACCACCGCCTTTGCTTTTGCCGTGGCGGCAGCTTTATCTGTATGCACCCACGAAACCTGCTCGCGGATCGAAGCCAGCTCGCACAAGATACGGATTCAGTCCCGCGTTCTTCGCGGCGGTGCGGAAGGTCTTTTCATGCAGATGCGGCGAACATGCCGCGACCACAACACGGGTCAAACCCAAGCTCCTTGATATCCTTCTCGATCAACTCCTGCCCGAGGCTGGAGCACATGAATTTGTATTCGCGCGCGATCACCACGCCCTGATGTTTGAGCTTTTCGGCCGCCCACTCTGCGACCTGCTGCCACATCCACCGTGCCGGCAATATTCGAACCGCAGTGACAGACATAAACGCCGATTCTTTCCGCTTCCGGTTTGTTTCATTGTCACGGCTCATTTCGCCGCCTCCTTTCTCTGCCACTTCAGTGCTTGCGTGCAGCGGATGCGGCATCGGCAAGCCTTCATCCTTTTTCGCGGCTGCGGCTGGCTCCTGCGTGATCAGGTACTTCCACGCCGATGTTTGCCAGCGCATTCCGGGCACTGACCAGTTCCATGCCAAAGCCCAAGCTTCTCCGGTTCCCTGCCAAAGGCCAGCCCCATCAACTGGGTGAAGAACAGGATCGGCATGTGGTAATTTGTGCCGAAGTAATGATTCATCTCGCCCTGATAGGCATCGATGTTCATCTGGCACATCGGGCAGACGGTTGCCATCAGATGCGCGCCGCGTATCGTCTGCGTCCGAGACGAGTCTGCGGATCAACTCGAAAGCAGTTTCGGGTCCGATCTGAGTCATGTGTCCGCCGCAGCAGTGGGTCTTGAGCGGATAATCGATCACGTCCGCACCCAGGGCTGCGGAGCAGGTCATCCAATTCTGTGGGATGTTCGTGGTCAGACCAGCGATGTTGATAATCGGGTCGCGGCACCATGCAGCCCATGTAGGGCGCGACTCGCAGTCCTGTCAAGCGGACGGGTCACCTTGCTTTTGAACGGTATCCAGCCCAACGTCATAGACCAGAACATCGATCAGGTGGCGCACATCCAGCGTGCCGGGCTTATATTGCAAGTCCGCCCGCGCCAAGCGCTTCATTGACCTTCGCGCCCAGCGTGGGCGCTCCTGCATGTAGTAATCCGCTTTGGCAAGATTGAGATAACAGGCCGAGCAGGGCGCAACGACTGTGCGTGTGCCATTCGATTTGCTTTGACAGCCAGTGCAAGATTGCGGGCGATCAAGGAATAGGCAGGGATCAGGTTGATGCCAAGATATTCGGTCGCGCCGCAGCAGTTCCAATCATCGATCTCCTCCAAGTGCAGATCAAGCGGCTCGAGGATCGGCATTGAGCGATTCATATAAGCCTTTGCGCTGGATTCCATTGAACAGCCGGGATAAAGAAGATATTTGTTCATGAGGTCAACTCCAGTTCCTTGGCGCGCTTCAGATCTTCTTCAATTGATCCATATTGCTTGATCGCTTCGGGGTGCATGCTCATGCGTCCTTTGGTGAGCATGCCAAAGCCCATCGGCATCATGCTCGGGCAGGCGCAGCGGAAAGTGCTTCAAGATAATGGCGCGAAGCCAGCCCAAATTCAAAACTGCGCCCATACTTCTCGACCATGTCCACAAATGTCTGCGAGAAATCGGGCGCAGTTGAATTCGTGATACAGTTTGGCTTTGATCGCCATGCCTTTGAGCGTGTACATCACATCTGCGATATGCACCTCCTGCGGACAGCGCACCACGCAGTGATAGCAGGAGACACAGATCCAGGGCGTATTACTGCTCAAGACTTCCTCGCGCATGCCAGCCCGCAGCATGGCGAACAACATGCGCGGCGTATGATCCATATCCTCGGCGACGGGCAGGAACCGCCGCACGTTCCGCACTGGATGCACATCTCCAGCCGCGAAACACCGGCGGTTCGGCGCGAGACCTCATCCAGCAGCGTCAGATCTTCAATTAGTTTTGGACCAGTGATGGGAGGTGAGTTGATTTCTTGTGCAATTTCCATGACATCCTCTCGATTTAGGAAAAAGGCACCCCAAAGGTACATTTTTGGAGTGTGTCGGATTAACAACTCTATTTACATTATGTGAAATTAATCACATAATGGCAAGTGACGATTATCGCAGTCCATTGTGACAAATATCACTTGTTAAAATAATTATTTGTCCATACATCACATATTATGAAAATTCAAGATGTTCATACAATGGGTAATTGATAAACGGTTTCACCTGGATAAAAACATTTTTTCTCCTGTTCCATGAGGGGTTTCGCGCTTTTCCACCCCTGGCACTCGAACAACACCTCGTTTAGGATAAGTGCCTGTGAACGCAATACGGCATAAGTGCGGTAAGGGGAAGAGGGTTTTTCAGGGAACTTGTCATACTGATATAATCATTAAAATTTTTTCGGGAGCGTCTTATGAACTTTACGATGTGGAAGAAAGCCCTGAATGTGATCCCCGAGGTCTCAAAAGAGGAGTGGGATAAACTGGACCTCATCTCAAAATGGCTGATCTCGACCCGCGCAGCCGTCCTGATAATGACCTTCATATCAGGAGCACTCGCAGGGCTGTTTGCCTGGCGGGATGGCTCTTTTTCCCTGGTGCCCTGGCTGGCATTGACCCTGGGTTTGGTCCTTGCCCATGCAACGAATAACATCTTTAATGACTACACCGATTTCGTTCGCGGCGTGGACAAGGATAATTACTTCCGCACCATCTACGGAGCGCAACCCATTGCATCCGGCTTGATGACCAGGCGCCAGCACCTGACCTATTTTGCGGTGACGGGTCTATTGGCGCTGGCGTGCGGCTTGTACCTCATCATCATCAACGCGGGTGATCCGGTCATCTGGATCCTGCTCGGGCTGGGCGCTTTCTTCGTGCTGTTCTACACCTTCCCTTTGAAGTACATCGCGTTGGGCGAGGTGGCGGTGCTGATCGTCTGGGGACCGCTGATGATCGGTGGCGGTTACTACGTTCTGACTCATCAATGGAGCACCAATGTTGTGCTTGCCAGCCTGCCTTATGTCCTGGGCGTGACAACTGTTATTTTCGGCAAGCACATAGACAAGTTACAGATCGATAAGGCGAAGAAGATCCATACCCTGCCGGTTGTGATCGGCGAGAAGGCGGCGCGCTATGCCCTGCTTTCCATGACCATCCTTCCATACCTGATCACCGCCTACCTGGTCGTCATCAAGTTCTTCACCCCGGTCATGGTGATCGTGCTGTTTGCCATTCCCACCCTGAAAACGCTTTATCCTGCCTTCCTCAAACCCAAACCCGATACCCGCCCGGCGGATTTCCCGGATGGGCAGGGCGGCTGGCCTTTGTACTTTGCCCCCATCTCATTCATTGTGAACATCCGCAAATTCGGTGCCTTGTTCATGATCGGTGTGCTGGTGGATGTATTGCTGAGGATATTATTCCCGGCTTTTTGGCACTAACCAATGATTCCGAACCCCGTTTCCCTCAGTATCGAAACGGGGTTCTGATTCCCGCCTGCGGGTTGTATAATAAAAAAATCACATAGAGGAGTGAGAGACAAATGAATATCAATTTTTCCATGTGGCGTAAAGCCTTGTGGGAACTCGTCAAGATGGATGACAAGAAGGAATGGGATGCGCTTGATGTGGTTTCCAGGTGGCTGATCGCGACGCGCTCCGCAGTCACCACGGTGACGATCTACTCCTGTGTCATCGGAGGTCTGCTCGCCTGGCGGGATGGTTATTTCTCCTGGATCCCGTTCCTGATCGTTACCCTGGCGCTTTTCATCGCACATGGGACGAACAACCTGCTGAACGATTACACGGATTTCACGCGCGGCGTGGACAAGGATTACTACTTCCGCACGCAATACGGCGTCCATCCGCTTGTGCAGGGTTTCTGGACCAATGCCCAGCAGCTGCGCTGGTTCTTTGTCAGCGGTGTGCTTGCCACGCTGGGTGGTCTCTTCGCCTTGTATTACACCGGTTTCAATCCTTATGTCATCGGGTTGTTCCTGTTCGGGGCGCTGGTCCTGCTGTTCTATACCTGGCCTCTCAAATACTGGGCGCTGGGTGAACTGTCCATCTTCCTCATCTGGGGTCCGATCCTGGTTGGCGGCGTGTACCTTGTGCTCGCACTGGGCGCCGGGGAGCAGAATCCTGCCAACATGTGGAACGTGATTCTCGCGGGCATCCCTTTCGGGTTGAGCGTTGCCGCCATCAATATCGGCAAACATATCGACAAGCTCAAGGATGACAAGCTCAAGGGAGTGGGGACATTTCCCGTCCGCGCCGGCGAGAAATTCGCGCGCATCATCAACCTGATCGCGATCATCATGATCTATGTTGTGATCGTCTACCTGGTGGTGATCCACTTTTTCACCCCCATCCTGCTGATCGTTTTCTTTGCAGGAAAACGGGCGTTGTATGCGGTCGCCGTGCTGACCAAGCCGCGCCCGGAGGAGCCGCCCAAGGAATGGCCAGCCTGGCCTATCTGGTTCTCGGGCTTCGGTTTCTACCATAACCGCTTGTTTGGCGGGTTGATCGTCCTGGGTGTGTTCCTGGATACCCTGGCGCGGGTGATCCCCTTTACAGCGGACCTTATAACCAGGTATTGGTCGATGTAGACCTGTTAATGAATCGAAACGGGAGAAGCATGTTAGACAGGCTTCTCCCGTTTTTTCATATCCCTGTCACTTCAATTCAAGGTCTTCGATCTCCAGCCAGGCAGCCTCGTTCTGCAAAACCCCGAATCCAAGCTTGCCTTCAGGCGTGAAGGCTGCGTATTGATTATCCAGCCAGACGACGAGACCCAGCGGCGGGGTGGGGCTGACGGTCGAATTCAGGATGATCCCATCATCCACCGAAAAGATCGAACGCCCTGTACTCCACTCCAACCTGTATTCGTGCCACTGGGTGACATCCAGGTTGAGGCGGATTCCATCCTCTTACTATGAGGCGGTGAGCCAGGTTCCTGATCCACCTCCGTGTCTTTTGTGTAACCAGCAAGGGCAGGAAAGGAATGGCTGAGAGGGCAAGCAAGGGGGAAGGGATGGTTGGCGAGGCAAATACCTGGGCTAGGAATCCATTACCGGGACGATCCGAAAACGAGAGCCAGTTCTCCTCGGATGCATGGAAAAACCAGCTGGTATTGGGCAGGGTCGGAAGGTGGAAAGGATTTCCCCCAAACCCGAGCGACATGCCAAATGGATCATTCCAAAGACCGAAGCCCCATGTTCCCGGGAGGGAGTTCCCCGAGGCACGCGCACGCAAGTTCAAGGTCAGGGGCGGATGCGCAGGAAATCGTTTGCGCGATAACCCGGTATAGTCATCCAGTTGGGCAAAGCGATAAGTTGGGGTCTCTCCCGGGGGGATTTCCAACCGCCAGCCATTGGGGAGAGGGGTCACACTTCCGCCGGGTGAACAGCGCGGGATGAGCTTCAATCTGCCACCCGGACCCGGTTCTTGCCTGCTTTTTTTGCCGCCTTTAGGGCGGTCTCTGCGTGTAGTAGAAGAGCATTGACGGTAACTCCGTGCTTTGGATAACTCGCAAGTCCACCGGAGATGGTGGTCGGGTAGAGCCACTGTTCCGAGGCCTGTTCCACGGTCGCCCGAAGTTTTTCGCAAACCAGGGCAGCCTGTCTCCGTGTTCGTGTCCGGCATGATGAGGATGAATTCATCACCCATCCGCCAGCGTCCGAAGAAATCGTCGGGGCGCAGGGTGGATGCCAGGGTGTCGTGCAGCTTTCGGATGACGTTGTCGCCCGCCGCGTATCCGAGGGTGTTATATCTTCGCAGATCGTCGCCATCCATGAGACAGACACTGAGCGGGTCATTTTTCAGAACAGCTTCATCGAGCGCAAGGTCAAGTTTATGCTGGATGGCAAGCATATTGGGGGAACCGCTGATCGGATCGGTGTACGCCAGCCCAAAGGTGTTCTCCAGCATGTATCCCAGGTCGGTGATCCTCTGTGCCATCAATACGATCGCCTGGGCGACGTCAAAACTCAATTTCAGGGAGCCATCCACTTCGACGATGTTGAATTCACCTTCATTGGGGGTGAATTTATGTTTTTCGTTCAGGTATTTCCAGACGATCGCCGCATCCAGCGGCATATTCGGGGGAAAATGGAATACCGTGACACGTGCGATCTGTGGTTCCAATCCGAATTGTTCCGAGTTTGTGTTCAGTCGTTCAAAAAGCAGCCTGGCTTTATCCGCATGGACCTGGTGTGTTTCTCCAACCAGGACAGCCACAAAGTCATCGCCTGAAACCCGGTAGACGCCCGCCCCGGTGATGTCCTTGATGGCGAAGCCCAGCCAGCGCAGCAGGCTGTCCCCAAAATCGCGTCCCCTGGTTTTGTTTATATCTGATAAGCGGTGCACATCGATGGCGATCATCGAAAGCGGCGCCAGGGAGGTGTTATCAAAGTTATCAGACAGCGCGTCGGAGAAACTGACCAGGTTGTTGCATCCGGTCAGCAGGTCAACGCGAAAGAAGGGGTTATGCGATTCTGCTTTTTCCATGTCCATCATCTGCACAGGGAGGCAGCTGGAAAGGGAAGAAAACAAATTCCATTATAATTGCCAGCATTACAAATAATAATCCATTCCGGGCGAGTTTACAATTTTGATATATGAGGAGTTTAATGTCATACGATGAAGTGGAAGCCAGGGGCTTTGCCTCTTCCCTGGGCATGGTCATTTATCACATATACTTCTTCAAAAAAGGTCCGGCTTGGAGCGCGGAGGAGACCCCCGAACTGGAGGCGCTGCAGGCACAACACCTTGCCAACCTGCGCCGGTTGGGTGAGATGGGCAGGCTGGTGCTCAATGGTCCACTGCTGGATTCGTTTGCGACGAGCGGGGAAATACGCGGCATCGGCGTGTTGAAGACGGATAGCATGAAGGAAGCATGCGAACTGCTGGATACCGACCCGATGGTGAAGGTGGGAAGACTGGTCTATGAGGTCCATGCCTGGATGGTCGGGAGGGACATCCTGCCTTGATTCGTGAATATCACCCCGGGGATTTTGATGCGGTGACGAACCTCTGGCGCGCAGCACGGGAACTGGCATTCCCGGTCTTTATGCGTGAGAAGGGTCATACCTTCCAGGAGGATTGTGATTACTTTCGGAATGTGATTCTTGCGAACAATGATGTCTGGGTGGCGGAATACGAGGAACGGGTGGTCGGCTTTATGGCTATTGCGGGAGATTTCGTGGACCAGCTGTACATTCACCCTGAATTTCAGCGACGCGGGATTGGCAAAGCCTTGATTGACCATGCGAAGGATCTCTCACCGGAGCATGTTTGGTTGAACACGTTGCAGATCAATGTCAACGGGCGCGCGTTCTATGAAAAGAACGGGTTCGTGCCGGTGCGGTTCGGCGTCAGCCCTGCTCCCGAGTCCGAGCCGGATGTGGAATATCACTGGCGACCGGTGTGAAAAGAAAACTTTTGTCCTCCCTGGTCGTCGTGATCCTGGCAGCGTCCGTGTACCTGCTCTTTGGGGATTCCTGCCTCCGCGCAAGGAGGATGGTCAGCCAGCCACTCCTGCTGCCGGACGGGTTGCCATCCCTGCCCGGGCAGCGGGTGATTCGAATAGCCTATTCACCGGTCATGCGGGCTGGCGAAACACAAACCATCGAAGTAAACCTGACTACAGAGGGGGATGAGGAGGAATCCAGACTATACAACGATTACAACCTGATTGCTGAAGCACGACTTGGAAATGCCGTTGGCGGATGTGCGTCCCCTGAATCTGGTCAGCACAGCCCTGGTGGAGGGAGGCAAAGCCACGTTTTACTGGGAGGTTTATCCACGCCAGGCAGGTACCCTGCGGGGAACGATCTGGCTCTACCTGCGATTTATCCCGAAGACCGGGGGAGAGGAATTTCGGCAACCGGTGTCCGCCCAGTTGATCGAGATCCGTTCCAGGTCTCTGCTGGGTTGGACTGGGTCGGTCGTGCGCATCGCGGGAGTGGTTGGGTTTCTCCTGGGATTGGCACTGGGAATCCTGATCCTATTTTCAAGACTCGCGTGAATTAGATGTAAGAAAATGGGTTTTTTGGGGGAAAATGGGGAAAATATATGACGATTATCACCTAAATAATTGACATGCTTTCCTAAAACCTATTAATCCTTCATGGTACAATCTGCCAGTCAATCCCGGATTGATCGATATTCCATTTCATTTAATGGAGCTTATATGCAAACTTCGTGGGCTTATATTGGCTTATTCCTGCTCGTTGCAGTGCTGATTCCTGTTGCAGCCCTGGTCATTGCAGCGGTCCTGGCACCGCGAAAGACCAATCCCATCAAGGAAAGCACCTTCGAGTGCGGGATCGAAACGGTGGGCGAGAACTGGGTGCAGTTCAAGGCGCAATATTACATCTTCGCGCTGGCATTCCTGGTCTTTGATGTGGAGACGGTCTTCCTTTTCCCGTGGGCGATTTCATTGAATCAACTGGGGCTGTTCGCTGTTCTGGAGGGCATTATTTTCATTGGCATCCTCATGGTGGGTCTGGTATATGCCTGGCGCAAGGGAATGCTGGAGTGGGCGTAGGTTTTTTCGCAAAGATTGAAGGCTGAAAGGATTTTCCTTTTCAGCCTTTTATTTGTGTAAGAGGAGCATCGCATGGACTTTTGGAGTAATCCTGTAAAAGCTGCTGGTGACTGGCTGACCGGCGTGTTCACGGGCTGGGGGATGAACGCCGACGTCGCGCACTACCTGGTGGTCTTCATCGGCATCTTGCTGCTGATCACGGTCGTGATGGTGCTGGACATCTTCCTGGTCTGGACCGAACGCAAGATCGTGGCGCGCTTCCAGGACCGCATCGGTCCGAACCGGCTTGGACCATTCGGTTTGATCCAGCCCTTTGCGGACATCATCAAGCTGCTGATCAAGGAGAACATCTACCCGGCGGGTGTGGACAAGTGGGTGTTCAACCTTGCGCCTGTGATCATGATGATGTCCGTCCTGTTGTTGTGGGCGGTCCTGCCGCTGGCGCCGATCCTGTTCGGCGTGGACCTGAACGTCGGCATGCTTTACCTGATCGGTGTGGGCGCGCTGGGGACGCTGTCCATCATCATGGCAGGCTGGTCATCCAACAACAAGTACGCGCTGCTGGGTTCCTTCCGCCAGGTGGCGGTCATGATCTCCTATGAGATTCCCATGGTGGTGGCGATGCTCATCCCGACCATCCTGGCGGGCAGCATGGGCATCAACAAGATCGTGCAGGCACAGGAGGTCTGGTATATCGTCCTGGCGCCGCTGGCTTTTGTGCTCTTCCTCATCAGTGCCACCGCGGAATTGGGGCGCGCTCCCTTTGACCTGACCGAGGCCGAGTCGGAGTTGGTCGCAGGTCATCACATCGAATATTCGGGCATGAAGTTTGGTCTGTTCTATGCCTCCGAACTCCTGCATACCTTCACCTTCGGCGGTTTCATCGCAGCCTTTTTCTTCGGCGGCTGGCGCGGACCGTGGGTGGAGCAGGTTCCCGCGCTCGGTCTCTTGTGGTTCCTGATCAAGGCAACCATCGGTTACTGGCTGTTCGGCTGGATCAAATACACCCTGCCGCGCATCCGCATCGACAAGATGCTGGACCTGAACTGGAAATTCCTTGTGCCATTCTCGTTCGCGCTCCTGATGTTCCTGGCGTTGATGAACGCGCTCCTGCGCGAAACCGGTTTCTACGCCATCGGCATGTTCCTGTCCAATGTGCTCTTCGGCTGGGTGACCCTGGAGATCCTGCGCCGGCGTGCCCGCACTGCACGGGAAAAAGTGGAAGGCGTACAGCCCGCAGCAGAGGCGGGACACTAGAACTCACCCCGGCTCCTTTCCTGCTGGAAAGGGGAATCGAGTGGAGAAAACTATGACAGCGATGCAAATCATTTTTGGAATAACAGCGCTCATCATGCTCGTATCAGCGTTCATGGTTGTGACGACCAGGAACCTGGTGCATGCCGCGTTGTGGTTGATCGTGACCCTCTTCGGGGCGGCGGTACTGTTTGCCACTTTGAACGCCGGTTTTATCGCGGTGGTGCAGGTGGTGGTGTACATCGGTGCCATCGCCATCCTGTTCATCTTCGCAGTGATGCTGACGCGCCGGACCATGGGCGAGACCGGGGCGGCATTGAACCGGGGCTGGTGGCTCTCTGCGGTGATCGCGGTGGTCATTTTCGGCGGGCTGGTCTGGCTGCTCCAGGGTTGGATGGCTTCTCCAAGTCCGCGCCCGCCCTGGGTCCGGGTTTTGACTCGGTGCCGATGCTCGCCAAGGCGCTGACCTCACCCGAGGCGTTCGTCCTGCCCTTTGAGGTCGCGTCCGTGCTCCTGCTGGCGGCTTTGATCGGCTCGGTCTATATCGCATTCCAACGGAAAGGGGAGGAATAAATGATCCCCATTTGGTGGTACCTGGTCTTGTCTGCAGCCCTGTTCAGCATCGGCTTGTTCGGCGTGCTGGCGCGCAGGAACGCGGTTGCCATCCTGCTCGGCATCGAGTTGATGCTGAACGCGGTGAATATCAACCTGGTTTCGTTCTGGCGCTACAACGACCCGACCCGCATTGACGGGCAGGTGTTCGCCATCATCGTCTTCGCGGTCGCGGCCGCGGAGGTGGCGGTGGGTCTGGCGCTCGTGATCTCCATCTATCGCCGTCGCAATACGGTGGTGGCTGACGAAATTGATTTGATGAAGTGGTAGGGACATTATGACGACTGAAACATTGATCTGGCTTATTCCCCTCCCGCCCCTGCTGGCTTTCTTCCTGATCGTGCTGCTCACGAACAGGAACAAGGCCCTCAGCCATACCATCGGCGTTGGCGCGGCGGCACTCTCCTTCCTGGCAAGCATGGTTGTCTTCGTTGCAGCGGTCGGGGTGGAGCACCTGGGTGAGCATCCCTTCGAATCCTCCATTCCCTGGCTGCCGACAGGCGAGGAATGGTTCCACATCGGGGTGCTGATCGATCCGCTGGGCGCAGCGGTGCTGTTCTTCGTGTCCATCACGATCCTGATGATCTTCCTCTACAGTGTTGGCTATCATAACTTCGGACAGCCTGCCGGCGACCATGACCGCGCAGGTTTGCCGCCGCATGGCGCCACCGTGGAGGAGCATGGACACAAGCACGTCGTCCCCTCCATTGAGCCGATGTACTCGCGCTTCTTTGCCTTCCTCGGCTTGTTCGCCTTCGGCATGTACACCCTGGTGGTCTCCGACAACCTGCTGACCATGTTCGCCGGCTGGGAAGTCATGGGTCTTTGCTCGTACCTCCTGATCGGCTTCTGGTACGGCAAGGAGTCCGCCCGCAATGCCGCCATCAAGGCTTTCATGACCACCCGCATCGGCGACGTGTTCATGCTGCTGGGCATCGCCTTCCTGTACTCGGCAACCGGCACGCTTTCCTTCCGTGAGATCTTCCAGGAGGAAGTCCTGCATGTCCTGGCGACGACTGCCACGCCCATCCTTGGACTGTCCGCGGCAGGCTTGATCGGTCTCCTGCTCTTCATCGGTACGGTTGGCAAATCCGCGCAGTGGCCTTTGCACGTCTGGCTGCCCGACGCCATGGAAGGTCCGACCCCGGTCAGCGCCATGATCCATGCCGCTACCATGGTTTCGGCGGGCGTGTACGCGGTCATCCGCATGTTCCCGCTCCTCAGCCTGGACCCGGGCACGATGTCGGTGGTAGCCTTCATCGGTACCTTCACCGCCATCTTTGCCGCGACCATCGCGGTTGCCCAGAACGACATCAAGCGCGTCCTGGCATACTCGACCATCTCGCAACTCGGCTTCATGATCGCCGCGCTCGGCATCGGGGCTTACGTGGCGGCGGCTTTCCATCTGATCACCCACGCCTTCTTCAAAGCCTTGCTCTTCCTGGGCTCCGGCTCGGTCATCCACGGCATGGAGCACGGCGTCCTGCATACGGGGAACCACAAGGTCGACCCGCAGGACATGTTCAACATGGGCGGCTTGCGCAGGAAAATGCCCATCACCTTCTGGACCTTCCTCATCGGCGGTTTCGCGCTCTCCGGTTTCCCGATCGTCACAGCCGGTTTCTGGTCGAAGGATGAGATCCTGGCGGATGCCTTCGGTCATGGTCACATGGTGGTCTTCGTCACGCTGGCGATCGCTGCGTTCATGACCGCCTTCTACACCATGCGCCAGATCACGCTGACCTTCCTGGGCGAACCCCGCACAAAGGAAGCGGAACATGCGCAGGAAACTCCCTGGACCATGACCGTCCCGCTGATCGTGTTGGCGGTCTTCGCTGTTATTTATGGCTGGGTGGGCATCCCTGAGCATTTCCCGGTCATCGGTGGAATTCTCCCGAACTGGTTCCATGGTTTTGTCGGTTCTACGCTTGCTGAAGTACCTGAGGCGGTGGCATTTAGCCCGTGGCCGTTGGTGACATCATTATTTGTTGCACTCGTGGGTTTGGCTGCCGGCTGGCTTGTCTATCGCAATGTCAAGACCCCCGCGGAGGATAAACTGCAGATTCCCGTGCTCAAGAACAAGTGGTACTTCGACGAAGCCTACAACTTCCTGTTCGTCAAACCGGCATACTGGTTCGCTGAGACCTTTGTCTACAAGTGGATGGACCAGACCGTGATCGATGGTATCCTGCACACGTTCGGCAAGGTCACCGACTGGCTGGGTGACAAGATCCGCACCTACATCGACCTGAAGTTCATCAATGAAACCCTGGGCGACGGCACCGGAAATATAGTGAAGTGGACTGGCATCAACCTGCGCCCGATGCAGACCGGCCGCGTCCAGCAATACATGCTGACAGCCCTGCTCACCATCATCGTGGTCGGTGTGGTGCTGGCTTACTTCCTTTCGGCGGTATAGGAGAGCAACATGAATATTCCCATCCTGAGCCTCATCCTCTTCCTGCCTGCCGCTGCGGCGCTGGTCATCTTCTTCCTGCCCAAGGATGAGGTCAAATTGATCCGCTGGACGGCGCTCTTGATGAGCCTCATCCCGCTGGCATTGACGGTCTATCTCTGGCTTGGTTTTGACCCGAACGCGATCGGTTACCAGTTCGAGGAGAAATACACCTGGTACGAGGCGATCGGTTCGTCCCTGCATCTTGGTGTGGATGGTCTTTCCCTCACCATGGTGCTGTTGACCACCTTCCTGACACCCCTCGCCCTGCTGGCTTCGTTCAGCATCAAGGACCGCGTCAAAGCCTACATGATCCTGTTCCTGTTCCTGGAGACAGGCATGCTGGGCGTCTTCATGGCGGTCGACCTGCTGATCTTCTTTGTATTCTGGGAGATCGGTCTGGTCCCGATGTACTTCCTCATCAACCAGTGGGGGAGTGCCAATCGCAACTACGCCTCCCTCAAGTTCATGATCTACACCATGGGTGGTTCCCTGGGACTGTTGCTGGGCATCCAGCTGCTTGGTGTGCTCTTCAAGACCTTTGACCTGCAGACCATCGTCCAACTCTGGAATGCGCATTCCCTCCGAAGCGTATTTCGGTGCAAACCGCCATCACGATCGGGCAGGTGAAAACGGTGGCGTTCTGGGCGTTCGTGATCGCCTTCGCCATCAAGGTCCCCGTCTGGCCTTTCCATACCTGGCTTCCGGATGCGCACACCGAAGCGCCCACCGCCGGTTCGATGATCCTGGCGGGTGTCCTGTTGAAACTCGGTGCGTATGGTTTCCTGCGCCTGGTGTTACCGCTGTATCCTGAACAAGCCCAGACCTTTGCAGGCGCGCTGGCGTTCCTGGCGGTGGCAGCCATCGTCTTTGGCGCCTTCGCAGCTTATGGACAGACCGATTTCAAGCGGCTGGTGGCGTATTCCTCGATCAACCACATGGGCTTTGTCCTGCTCGGCATCGCGGCGGCTGCCAAGGCAGCCGGCACGCTCGACGCGACCATCGCCCTCAACGGCGCGGTGCTGCAGATGTTCAACCATGGGTTATCCGCGGCGGGCATGTTCTTCCTCGTCGGGGTCATTTATGAACGGACACATACCCGCAACCTGAACGACTTCGGCGGGTTGTTCCCGCTGGTGCCGGTCTACGGCGGCATCCTCATCTTCACAAGCATGGCTTCGCTCGGTCTGCCCGGTCTGAACGGCTTCATCTCCGAGTTCCTGGTCGTTCGGGGTTCCTGGCAGATCCTGCCGGTCTTTACCGCGGTTGCCATGCTGGGTCTGCTCTTCACCGGTGCATACATCCTCAAGGGGATCAAGAACGTCCTGCATGGACCATTGAACGAACATTGGGCGCACGGCGAACATAAACTGACCGAGATCAATACACGCGAAATCATCGTCATGGCTCCACTCATGGTCCTGATCCTTGTCATTGGCATCTGGCCTGGCTGGATCCTGGACGTGATCAACAAAGCCATGATGATGCTTTACTAAGAGGTGCGCAATGGATTTTCCTGTCCTGGGCGTAATAGTTTTTACTCCAATGGTGGCGGCAGTGCTGATCCTGCTCATGCCTGCCGGGAAGCGGAATGAAACCCGCGCTCTCGCGCTGGCGGCAGCGACATTTGCCCTGCTGCTTTCCATCTGGGTCTATGTGCAATACCTGGCGAACGGGTTGACGGGTTATCAATTCGTGGAAGAGTATGACTGGCTTCCGGCGCTCGGCATGAAGCTCATCTTCGGCGTGGACGGCATAAGCGCCCCGCTTGTCCTGCTGACCGGCATCGTCATGTTCACAGGTGTGCTCATCTCCTGGGGGATCGATGACCCTCACGCACCGACCGGCATCCAGGATCGCCCGCGTGAATTCTTTGCCTTCCTGTTCATCCTTGCCTCGGGCGTGTTCGGCGTCTTTGCCTCGCTCGACCTGTTCATGTTGTTCTTCTTCTATGAGATCGCGGTCTTCCCCATGTACCTGCTGATCGTCATCTGGGGCTGGGTCAAGACGCGTGAATATGCCGCCATGAAGCTGACCCTGTACCTGTTCATCGGTTCGGTGGTCTCCCTGGTCGGCGCGCTGGCGATGTATTACAAGGCAGGCTTCAATTCCTTCGACATGCGCCTGCTCGAAACCGCCAACTTCCCGGTCGAATTCCAGGTCGCCTGGTTCCTGCCGGTCTTCTTCGGCTTCGCTGTGCTGGGAGGCATCTGGCCTTTCCACAACTGGTCGCCGGATGGTCACGTGGCAGCCCCGACCGCCGTCTCCATGTTCCATGCCGGCGTGCTGATGAAACTGGGTGCCTTTGCCGCCCTGCGCGTTGGCGTCATGCTCCTGCCGGAGGGCGCCAAACACTGGTCCTGGCTCATCATGCTGTGCGCAGGCATCGCGGTGGTTTACGGCGCATATATTGCGTTCGTGCAGACGGACATGAAATACATGATCGGCTTTTCATCCGTGTCGCACATGGGTTTGGTCATGCTCGGCATCTCCACCCTGAACGAGCAGGGGTTGACCGGTGCGGGCGTGCAGATGTTCTCGCACGGTGTCATGACGGCTCTCTTCTTTGCCATCACCGGCATGGTGTATGACCGTGCCCACACCCGTGAGATGCCCGAACTGGGAGGTATGACCAAGGTGATGCCGTTCGCTGCCATTGGCTTCATCATCGGCGGTCTGGTATCCATGGGCATGCCCGGTTTCTCCGGCTTCATTGCGGAATTCCCCATCTTCATGGGCGTGTGGAAGGCGCAGTGGCTGGTGGCGGTCATCGCCAGCATCTCGATCGTCATCACCGCAGCCTATATCATGCGCAACATCCGCATGGTCTTCTTCGGCGATATGCCCGAAAAATTCGCCGGTCATATCAGCCCCATTACCGCGCTCGACAAGATCGCCATCGTCACCCTGTGCCTGTGCATGGTCGGCATCGGCTTGTTCCCGTCCGTCATGGTACCGATGGTTCAAACGGGCGTGATGCATATCCTGGATTTGTTGAACCTGGGAGGTGTATAAGTGATTTCCCTGGCTCCCATTCTCCCTGAGATCCTGATCCTCGCCCTTGGGCTCATCATCCTGCTGGTTGACCCATTCTGGAAGGCGGAGAACCGGCGCGGGCTTGGCTGGCTGACCGCGGGCGGCTTGTTCCTCACCATCATCCTCAGCCTGCTCTTTGCCCGCCCCGCGGACCCCGTTTCGGTCCTGGGCGGCATGCTTCGCTTCGACTGGCTGGGCTTCCTTTTCAAGATGCTCTTCCTCTTCGGCGCGGCGGTGACTGCCCTCTTCCTGATGGACATCGAGAAACTGAACAGCCGCGGCAGAAGTTTACGTCCTACTGCTGGCTTCGGTCCTGGGCATGTCCCTGATGGCGAGCTCCGCCAACCTGGTCATGCTCTACCTTGCGATCGAGACCACCTCGATTCCCCTCTACGTCCTGGCTGGTTTCCTGCGCTCGGATGATAAATCCACCGAGGCGGGTTTCAAGTACCTGCTCTTTGGCGCCCTGACCTCCACGGTGATGCTCTATGGTTTCAGCCTGCTCTTCGGCTTTACCAACACAACAGACATCTATGCCCTGGCTTCCCTCCCCAAGGGTTTGTTCCTGGGCGTGTTCTTCCTGCTGATCGTCGGTCTGGGTTTCAAGGTCTCCATCGTCCCGTTCCACTTCTGGGCTCCGGATGTGTACGAGGGCGCACCGACACCTGTCACAGGTTTCCTGTCCACGGTTTCGAAGGCTGCCGGCTTTTCAGTTGTACTCCGTTTGTTCATGATCGCCTTCCCGTTCGAGGCGCTGGACTGGTCGCTGATCCTGGCGATCCTCTCCGCGGTGACGATGACCCTCGGCAACCTGCTCGCCCTTGGACAGAAGAACATCAAGCGCATGCTGGCATATTCATCCATCGCGCACGCAGGCTATGCCATGATCGGCGTTGCCTCCATCTACATCAGCGATGCGGCGCTCTCGCCCCTGGGCGTGACCAGCGTCATCTTCTACCTGATCGCCTACGTCGTCACCAACCTGCTGGCATTCGGCATCGTCTCCACTTACACCCGCGTCTCCGGCTCGGATGAGATTCCCGCCTTCAATGGTCTCAGCCGGCGCCATCCCTGGCTGGCATTTGCGATGCTGGTCGGTTTCCTCTCGCTGGCGGGCATGCCTCCGTTCGGCGGCTTTATCGCAAAGGTCCTGGTCTTTGCCGCGGCGGTCAAGGTGAACCTGGTCTGGCTGGCGGTGATCGGCATCCTCAACTCGATCGTGGGTCTTTACTACTACCTGATCGTCCTCAAGCATGTCTACCTCAACCGTGACGAGGCGACCGAGAACATCCCGCTGCCCATCACCCGCCCGTATGTCATCGCGCTGGTGGTGCTCACCCTCGGGGTCATCCTGATCGGTACGATCTTTGCCCCCTGGTTCAACCTGGCAGGCGCGGGTGCCTTGAATTTGTTCTAGTGAACATCAGGGACCGGGTTTCCCGCCCGGTTCCTGAAAATTCTCTTATGATATAATTTCGCAGCCATGAACCAGCCGGATCATAAAGACAACGATCATCGCAAAGCGTTCAACCTGACGATCATTGGTGTCTTTGGTCAGGTTGGTTTTCTGACGCTTTTTATTATTGTGGTTGCACTGCTGGGCGGGCTGTGGCTGGACAAGACCTTCGATACCAAGCCGCTGTTCACCATCATCCTGATGATCGTCAGCGTACCGGTCTCCCTGGTGCTGATGTACAAGATCGTGATGTGGGCAACCAACCGCATCAAGCCGACCGAAAAAAAGACTTCCATCCCTCAGGAGGATTTTGATCGTGACTGAAAAACAGGAAAAGAAAGGCTGGTGGCGCTGGGGCGTGAACCGCTGGTTCGTCCTGCTGTTCATCATCCTGGGCGTCGTCGCCGCGGGAAAATATCCGCCCATCCAGCCGCATGTTGCCCTGCCAGCCGAACCGTTGAGCGGTACGCTCTTCAAGGTGGCTGGTCAGGATTTCCAGTTCACCAACACCATGGTGGCGATGCTCATCGCGGATGTCATCCTGCTCTTGATCGGTTTTGGTGTTTACCGCGCCGTCAAGAGCGGAGCGCTGGTCCTGAAAGGCATTTCCGGCGCAGTGGAAGCCATGCTGGAAGCCCTTTACAACTTGACCGAGGGGACGGCAGGCAAGTGGACGAAGTTCATCTTCCCCTGGTTTGCCACCATCACCCTGTTCGTGCTGATCGTGAACTGGACCGAGCTCTTCCCCGGTGTGGACTCGGTCGGCATTCTCCATCATTCCGAGCACGGTTATGCCGTCCAGGATCTCGGTTTTGCCGAGACCATCGTCAAATCAACGGAAGCCGAGGGTGCGCATGCCGCTGAAGGGGCGGAACTGTATGGGTTGATACCATACGTCCGCGTGCTTTCAACCGACCTCAACTTCACGGTTGCACTGGCGTTGATCGCGGTGGTCATGGTGCAGGTGGCGGGCTTCCACGCGAACGGGTTGGAGCTATCTCACCAAGTTCTTTAATGTCAAGACCTTCTTCAGCAAGCCAATTTTCGGTCTGATCGATTTTGCCGTCGGTCTGCTCGAACTGATCTCGGAATTCTCGAAGATCCTGTCGTTTGCCTTCCGTCTCTTTGGCAACATCTTTGCGGGATCGGTTCTATTATTCGTGATCGGCACACTGCTTGGAAGCATGGGCGTGGGCTTTATCCAGGTCGGTTTCCTGCTGTTGGAGTTCTTTGTGGGCTTGATCCAGGCGATCGTCTTTGGCATGCTGACCATGACCTTCATGGCGCAGGCAACGCAGGGTCACGGCGAGCATCACGAAGAAGCGCACGCGTAGATTTCGGGCGGACTGATTCCAGCCCGGGTAACATCACCATCTTATGTGGCGGTCCCACCGCCCGAAACCAGAAACGGAGAAATTCACAATGGACTTAGAAGCTGCTAACATCCTCGGAAAATTGATCGGCGCCGGTCTCTCCATGATCGGAGCCATCGGTGCAGGTGCCGGCATCGGCATCGTCACCAGCGGTGCAGTACAGGCAATGGGTCGCAATCCCGACGCGACCGGCACCATCCAGACCAATATGATCCTTGGCATCGCCTTCGCTGAAGCGGTCGCCATCTATTGCCTGGTGGTCGCTCTCCTCATCCTGTTCGTCTTCTAAACCGGAAGACAGAGGAGGACACCTTGGATAAATTAGGCCTTAATCTGGGCTACCTTCTGCTCCAGATCTTTAACTTCCTGATCCTGTTCGTCGTCCTGCGCGTCTGGGCATACAAGCCCATCACGGGCATGCTCGAGAAGCGCCGCAAGACCATCGCGCAGGGGCTCGAGGATGCGCGCATCGCTGCCGAGGCGCGTGCCAACGCCGAGAAGGAGGCGTCCAGGATCATCACGGATGCCGAGAAGAAAGCCAACCAGACCGTTGCGGAAGCCCGCGAACGCGCCGAGGTTGCTGCCAAGGAAGTCAAATCCGCGGTGGAAGCCGAGGCTGCCAAAGCGCGCGAGAACGCCCTGGTCGAGGTGGAAGGCGAACGCACCCGCATCCTTGGGGATCTGCGCGGCCAGGTGGCAGCGCTCTCCATTGCCGCCGCCCAAAAACTGGTCGGTGAAGCGCTCGATGAGAAACGCCAGCATGCCCTGCTCGCTGAGTTCTTCTCGGGTGTGAAATCCGGCAAGGTGGTCGTTCTCGATGATGCAAGCTTCAAGGGTGAATCCGCCGAGGTCACCAGCGCTCTCCCGCTGACGAAGGAGGAGGAAGCCATCGTCAAGAAGGATGTGCTTGCCAAGGTCGGTGCGCAGGCGATCACTTTCCGCATTGACCCGTCCATCCTGGGCGGACTTGTCATCAAGGTCGGTGACAAGGTGCTCGATGGATCCGTTGCGGGTCAGCTTGAAGGTCTCCGCTCGAACCTGAAGTAATACCTTTCGATTTATGGAGAGGGTTTTGGTACAATCATCAAAACCCTCTTTTCATTTAACCTGAAGATGTCAAAACTCCTTTCCCGGTTATTTGCCGATCTACCCTTTCCGCATCCTGCTGAAATTCCGGATGTCCCCATCACGGGCATCGCCATCGACAGCCGCAGGGTGCAGCCGGGGAATCTCTTTGTCGCCATGCTGGGGGGTTCGTCCGATGGGCATGCCTTCATCCCCGGCGCGATCCGTAACGGCGCGGCAGCCATCGTGGGCGAGCAGGAGCTTTCCGGTTTACCTGTGCCCTATGTCCAGTTGGAATCTTCGCGCGCAGCCTTGACCTACCTGGCAGCCGCCTTCCATGACCACCCCGGGCGGAAGCTGACCGTCATCGGGGTGACCGGGACGGACGGCAAGACCACCACGACCAACCTGCTCTACCAGATCCTCAGGACGGCTGGCATCCAGGCGGGCATGGTCTCCACCGTCAACGCGGTCATCGGGGACGAGGTGCTGGATACAGGCTTTCACGTCACCACGCCCGATGCGCATGATGTGCAGTTCTATCTCGCAAGGATGGTGGAGGCGGGACTGACCCATGTGGTGCTTGAGACCACCTCGCATGGTTGGGCGCAGCACCGCGTGGATGCCTGCGAGTTCGATATCGGGGTGGTGACCAACATCACGCACGAGCACATGGATGAACACGGCAGTTACGCGAACTACCGCGCTGCCAAGGCAAGGTTGTTCGAAAGCCTGGAGAGGACCCGGGCAAAGCCCCAGGGCAATCCAAGATTGGCGGTCATCAACCGTGACGACCGTTCATTTGAGTTCCTGGATGCCTTCATCAGGACGAAAAAAATAAATTACGGGTTGCAGGCATCCGCCGATGTCCGCGCTGGAGGAGATTCAATACACTCCCTCGGGAATCCATTTTGCCGCGGTATCGAAGGATCTTCGCGTCCAGGTCTCCAGCACGCTGGTCGGTGCTTATAACATCTCGAACTGCCTCGCCGCGCTGACTGCCGCGGTATATGGGCTGGGCATATCCCCGGAGGTCGCGGCAGGCGGCATCCGATCGCTGGCGGGCATCCCCGGGCGCATGGAGCGCATTGACCTTGGTCAGCCTTTCACCGCCATCGTGGATTTTGCCCACACGCCGAATGCATTGAAGGTGACGCTTGAAACAGCACGTGAGATGCTGAGATCGTCCTCTCCTGGTGATGGGCAGTCGGGCGGGCGGCGCGTGATCGCGGTCTTCGGCTCGGCGGGTCTGCGCGACCGGGAGAAGCGCCGCATGATGGCAGAAACCGCCGCGGAACTTGCGGATCTTTCCATCCTGACCGCCGAGGACCCGCGCACGGAATCACTGGATGGCATCCTGGATGAGATGCGGGCAGGAGCCATTTCACGCGGCGGGCGGGAGGGGCAGACCTTCTGGAGGGTGCCGGACCGGGGTGAAGCCATCCGCTTTGCAACCCGTCTGGCTCAACCGGGGGATATCCTGCTGGCGTGCGGGAAGGGGCATGAGCAATCCATGTGTTTCGGCAGGATCGAGTACCCGTGGGATGATCGGGTCGCCATGCGTGCGGCGCTCTCGGAATTGTCAGGCACACCGGGTCCTGAAATGCCCTACCTGCCTTCCAGGGATAAGCCGGAATCGGAGTGGCTGAAGGGATGAGCGTCTATTCCTGCATCGAGTTTATGGGATGCGTGTAGATGAACTGGGCGGAACCGGTCATACTCTCCGGCAGGCTTGTCCGTCTTGAACCGATGACCGAGGCGCATATCCCCGCGCTGGCAGAGATCGGTGTGGGGCAGGATTTCTGGCGTTACATGCTTTATGGGGAGATGAAGACGGATGCCGACATTCGCAACTGGGTGCTGGATATCCTCTCCCGCAAGGGGGACGTGCCCTTTGTGGTCGTCCATCTCCCTTCAGGACGCGTGGCGGGTGCGACGCGTTATATGAATGTCATGCCCCGCGATAGGGGATTGGAGATCGGGGGTACCTGGTACGGGACGGAATTTCAGCGGACGGGAGTCAACACCGAGTGCAAGTACCTGCTGCTGAAGCATGCCTTTGAGACACTGGGTGCGATCCGGGTGCAGTTAAAAACGGATTCCCGCAACCTCCCTTCCCAGCGAGCCATTGAGCGTATCGGCGGGGTAAAGGAGGGGGTGCTGCGCAACCATATGATCATTGCGGATGGAACGATCCGGGATTCTGTGTATTACAGCATATTGGATTCTGGAGTGGCATGAGGTGAAGAAGGGCATCGAAATATTGATGAGGAATATTAATTGATCAGGGCACTTCCCTCAACAGTAATGAGATGAGGGTGACAGTTTGGGTGCGCAATCATTACGGTTGATTTGCTGTACCATATTCAATGTTTGTGTGTTGGAGGATGAATTCCCCAATTTTCTCAATCGCCTGCCGCGCTTCGGGCACGAAATTTGCCGCGAATTGCCAGACGTGCTGCATCCCATCCCAGACATCCAATGTCACCTCCACACCGGAAAGGCGTGCGTTTTCAGCCAGGCGCGTGGAATTTGAGAGCAGGACCTCCTCGGAACCGACCTGGATAAGGAGCGGAGGAAGTCCCTCCAGGTTGGCATGGACGGGAGATGCAAGAGGAGTTTGGGGATCCACTCCTTTCAAGTAGATGCGGGCAGCCTCCCTGAGTTTGCCTCCATGGATCAGGTAGTCTACATCCGCGTTTTCCTGCCAGGACTTGCCACTGTCTGCAAGGTCAGTCCATGGTGAAAGCACGACCGCTGCAGCTGGCATCGGCTGCCTGTGTTCGCGTAAAGCCACCAGGAGGGCAATAGCCAGGCCTCCTCCCGCCGAATCTCCAGTAATAACGATTTGTTGGGAGGGGATACCTTGCTCCAACAGCCACTTATATGCTGAGACGGCATCCACCAACGCCGCAGGATATGGATGCTCTGGAGCGAGCCGATAGTCAATGGTTAATGCAAGAGCATTTGCTGCAGACGCAATGTTCGCAGCCAATGCCCGGTGCGAATGCGTGGAGCCTGCGTTATATGCCCCGCCATGCAGATAAAGGATGACGCGTTCAATGCCCACCCCTTCCGGGATAACCCATTCACCGGGGACGCCGTTTGCCAGCACTTCGATTTGATCAATGTCTACGATGGGGCGAACGATCTCCCCGGCAAGTTCCAGGTTTGCACGCCCGCCATCCACATCCAAATGATCCTCCTCCTGGGTGTGGATGCGTTTCCTGGCGAGAAGCGATTTGATGATTCTTGCCTGCCAACTGAGCATTTGTTCTCCTGGGTAACAGGATAATGCTAACAGGTAAGAAATTTGTAAGAAACAAATGAAAAAGTGCTTAGGAGTTGGGAAAAGGGGAAAAAAGGATCTGAAAATATGGAAATTCTCCAGAACCGCTTCATGCCTTCCATCTTCACCTTGGTTTTGATGGTTATTGACAGAGTCCGATCCACCTCCTGGCTATTCGATCCAGATGATGATACATTACGGGTCGATCCAATACCGGGTGGTGAATTGGGTCTCCCGGTCGCCGCGCCCGCTGGCATGACCACTAGATCGATTTGATGATCTCCTCTCGTTTCTTTTTATACTCTTCTTCGGTGAGAAGACCTTTATCACGCAGGTTGGAGATCTGGGTCAGCCTGTTTTCGACCGAGTCGTCACTGCCGGTGGATGTATCAATTTCAAGGACCTGGATTCTTTTGGTGTTCTGTGGATCATAGACTACATCCGCGGTCAGCCCGGGCTGCACCAAAGCCACGTTCAGCCTGGAGACAATGGTCTTTGCTTCCACCTGGAGTTTCACCCCTTCTTTTGTGAGAAATTCCAGCAACAGACCGATCTGCGGGTTGTCGTTGATCGTCACCCCTGTATCCCAAACCTTCAGGATGGTCGCCTTGGCGCGTTCACCATTCTTGATCTGCGCAGGAAACAGTATTTTGATGAACGGTATGATGCTGGCGATGACGATCAGGATCGCGACCGGGACGACAACGATGGGAATCCAATCCTCCCCGGAGAAAAATTCATCCGCTGTCTTCCCGGAAAACTCAATGCGGTCCGGTCCGAAGAACATCAGGAAGATCGGAACTGCCACTCCGATCAGCGCGATTGCCATGGAGACAAGGAAGATCTTCTGGATGCGTTTCATGGGATGCCTCTCACCAGGTACTTTCGTCCGGCGGTCTTTTACCTGGTTGGATCGGTATCAGGAAATAATTTCAGCCGACGAGGATGGCGGAACTGCCGGAGCGTCTTTCCAAATGGAAACGAAGTAGTAAATGGGCATGGCAACATACGGCATGAAAAAAGTGCCGATGGCAAATAAAATCCGGAAGGTGTCGGTCAACGCCTTGTTTTTGATCTCGTGAATGATGTAGAACACCTGCAATCCCAGCTGCACAACGGTCAAACACATCATGAGGGGATAGAACACCATCATGAAGGGCATCATTGCCTGGAGCATGTCGTAGGGATTTGAAATGTTTTGGGGATCAATGAACGGAAACCCCGGGTTGAACATGAAAAACATCATGAAAGCAGGCATGATGACGAATGGGTACAACACCACTAGCAGCGTTAGGACACCGATTAAGATCTTTACCGGTTTACTGATATTCATGTTCATCCTCCTGTTTCATTGGGTGGGATTATGGCTGGAAAAGATGTCCGGTGAAATTATACGACCAGCCTGATGATATTCACAATAAATCTTCCCCTTCTCTTTCCATGATGGATGGAGACCCATCTGTCCCCCACAAAATTGCTTAATTCGGTTCTTCCTTCAAATCCTTGTCCACGAGGATGAATTCCGCGTAGTCGGATGGGATTTCGAGCCCAAACCGCGCACAGAGCGCCTTCACATCCTTGTAATCGTTCTCATCCAGTTTATAGCCGGTGTGGAACTTCACCATCCACTCCGGGGAGATGCATTGGACCGGATGTCCATGGATCGAGCCCGCCCCGGTCAGCGATTCCCAGGGATACGGGACTCCAAAGATCAGTTTGTGGTTCGCATCGAATGTGTAGGTATGGAAATCCACCAGGTGCCCCTGGTCATCTCCCAGGACGAAGTTGCAATCGCGCGTATCGTCACGCGGGACATCCCGGTAGCCCTTTGCTTCAAGCAGGGCGCGCACCGCGGGGGCATCCTTGTGTTCGATGACAATATCCAGGTCGGAATGTGCCCTGGTCTGTTCGCCAAGCAGGGCGTCCACTCCCCAACCGCCGTCCAGGTGGAGCTGGATGTGATCCCGTTCAAGGAGTTGCACGAACTCGATCACATCCTCTGCGGTCATTTCGGGTTCATTCGTATTCATCAGGCTGCCTTGGGAATGGCGTGATAAGCGGATTAATTCGATAGATTTGCCTGCAGGGGAAGGGTTGATTTTTCCCTGCGGGAGAGAACATACAATCCCAGTGCGCTGGTCAATCCGAGGGTCAGACCGCCGATCCAGATCGCCTGTGGGAAGAAGGTGTCATTCAGGAATCCACCCACCAGCGGGGAGGCGGTGCGCGCCAGGCCCCAACCGATCCAATACACGGACATATATCTCCCGCGCAGGTTGGCGGGAGCGCGGTCTGCCACATATTTGCTGGAGGTCGGCACCAGCGTCAGTTCACCGAAGGTCAGGATCACCATGCTCAACCAGAATCCCCAGAAACCCGACATGAGTGCCACTGAACCCGCCCCGATGGCGTAGATGAGCATGCCGGTCGCCACGACCGGGAGGGTCCTGTGTCGCCGTGTGATGCTGGTCACAAGATACTGCACGAAGACGCACATCAGGGCGTTGGTCGTGGGGATCCATCCATACTGCGCTTCGGGAATGCCGAAATTGGTATTGGCGTAGACCGCCATCAGGATCCATACCATGGTGGGCGCGATCAATCCGATCGCCAGCGTGACAACGTAGGTCATGTATTTGCCGTCGCGCAGGACGGTCCCATACCCTTCGCGGGGACCCTCAGTTGCATGGCTGATGGATTTATCCAATGTCTCGTGAGCCAGCAGGAACAACAGGATGGAATAAGAGAAAAAGCCGATTCCCGGCGGCAATGAATGCGAGGTTATATGAGCGTGTGGCAAGGAACCCGCCGACCGCCGGACCAATGGCAAAGGCGGCGTTGTTCGCGATCCGGTTGATCGCGTACGCATCCGTGCGTTTCTCGGAGGGGATCAGGTCTGCCAGCATGGCATCCGCCCCGACCTGGTAGAGCGGATTGGATAGACCCAGGATGAACATCAGCAGGGCAAAATGGGTATAGGTCTGCGCGCCCATCAACAACAGGTAGACGACTCCCGTCATCGTCAGGCTGATGTTCATCACCACCTTGCGCCCGATCCTGTCCGCCAGGGTGCCTGCCAGTGCGGAGGAGGCCAGTCCCGTGCCGGCATTGATGGATACAAGCGTCGCCACGGTACTGAGCGGAAGGTCCAGTTTTCCACTGGCATAGATGAGCAGGTAGGGTCCGACCATGCTTCCGCCAGCCGTGGCAAGCATCAGTCCGGCGATCATCAGCCAGTATTGCCGGGGATATTGGTTAAAGAATGCCTTCGCTCTGCTGATCATGGATCATCAAGCTCAATAAAACGCCCCTCCCGCGTGGATACACGAGAGGGGCGGGATGGTGTTAAGAAGAATTACCGGCGATCCCGGTTGCCGTCGCGGCTTCCGCGGTCACCACCGCGCCCGCCGCGCCGATCCCGGTCGCCACCGCGGCCTCCGCCCGGGCGTGAGCCGCCGGAGCGTCCGCCGCCGCTGTCCTTCTCGCGGGCTTCCTCAGCCGTCCAGCCTTCGAGCACAGCCTGGCGGGAGAGCCGGATCTTGCCCTGCGGGTCGATGTCGGTCACCATCACGGTGATCTCATCGCCCATGCTTGACCACATCTTCCACCTTGTTGACGCGCTCGCTGTCGAGCTGCGAGATGTGGACCAGCCCGTCCACGCCGGGCAGGATCTCCACGAAGGCGCCGAAGTCCGCGATGCGCACGACCTTGCCGGTGTAGATGTTGCCGATCACAGCGTTCTCGCCGAGAGCCGCCACGCGTTCCTGGGCGATCTTGCCGCGCCTACCGCGTCGGTCGAGGCGATGTAAACTGTGCCGTCCTCCTGCGACGTCGATCTTGGTGCCGGTCTCTTCCTGCAGGGCGCGGATGTTCTTGCCGCCCGGACCGATCAGCGCGCCGATCTTGTCCACAGGGATCTTGACGGTGATGATGCGCGGGGCGTGCGGCTTCAGTTCGGCGCGTGGCTCGGGCAGCACTTCCAGCATCTTTTCCATGATGGACATGCGTGCCACGTGCGCCTGCTCCAGCGCTTCCTTCATCATCTGCGCGCTCAAGCCGCTGATCTTGATGTCCATTTGCAGGGCGGTGATGCCCTGTGCGGTGCCGGCAACTTTGAAGTCCATGTCGCCGAGATGGTCTTCGGCGCCCTGGATGTCGGTCAGGATCTTGTAGCGGCCGTCGTTACCTGTGATCAAGCCCATGGCAACGCCGGCCACGGGAGCCTTGATCGGCACGCCCGCGTCCATCAGTGCCAGGGTGGAGCCGCAGACGGATGCCATCGAGGAGGAACCGTTGGATGCCAGCACTTCGGAGACGACGCGGAGGGTATAGGGGAAGGACTCTTCCGCGGGGATGACCGGCTCGAGGGCGCGTTCTGCCAGCGCTCCATGCCCGACCTCGCGCCGGCTCTGTCCGCGCAGGGGCTTGACCTCGCCCGTGGAGAACGGCGGGAAGTTGTAGTGATGCATGTAGCGCTTGGAGTCGGTCGGGCTGAGGTTGTCGAGTTCCTGCGCTTCGCCGAGCGTGCCGAGCGTGGCAAGGGACAGCACCTGTGTCTCGCCGCGGGTGAAGATGCCAGAGCCGTGTGCGCGCGGGGAAATACCCACTTCGCACCAGATCGGGCGGATGTCCGTGGGACCGCGGCCATCGGGGCGTTTGCCCATGCTCAGGATGCGCTCGCGGACGATCGACTGTTCCGCCATGGTCAAATGCCTCCCGGACGGATGCCATGCGACGGGTAATCGGCGGCGGATGCGCCTTCGGGAACCGTGCACATCTCGGCGACGACCGCATCCTTAAGGGTGGTCATCCCGCCGTAGAATTCATTCTTGGTCAGGGGCTTGTCGAGCAGTTCGCTCATCGGTCCGCTGACCCGCTCGAAGACCTTCTTCTGCAATTCCGCATCCGGCAGGTTGAAGGTGGGCTCGCGCTTCGGCTTGCCCACTTCCGCCTGCATCTTGAGTTGAACATCGATCAACGGCTGGATGGATTTGTGTCCGAATTCCAGCGCGGCGGCCATCACATCTTCGGGGATTTCGTTCGCGCCGCATTCCACCATCAGGATGGCGTCCCGGGTGCCTGCGATGCGCAGGTCCAGGTCGGAGGCGTCGATCTCGGCAAAGGTCGGGTTGATGACGAATTCGCCGTTGACGCGTCCCACGCGCACTGCGCCCACCGGACCACCCCAGGGGATGTCCGAGATCATGATCGCGGCGGAGGCGGCGTTGATGGCGAGAATATCCAGCGGGTTGATCGCCGTCCGAGGAGAGCGAGAACATGAAGACCTGCACTTCGTTGCGCATCCCATGCTGGAACAGCGGGCGCAGGGGACGGTCGGTCAGGCGGGCGGTGAGGATGGCTTCGGTGCCGGGGCGTCCTTCCCGGCGGAAGAACGAGCCGGGGATCTTGCCGCCTGCGTACAGTCGCTCTTCGTAATCCACGGAGAGCGGGAAGAAGTCGATGCCTTCGCGCACGCCGCCCATGGTGGCAGCGGCAAAGACGATGGTGTCATTGACTGCTAATGGTGACGGCGCCGCCCGCTTGAGGGGCAAGTTTGCCGGTCTCAAACGTGACGGTACGCGACCCAACAGTGGTTGAGTAACGTTTTGATTCTGGTTTCATTTTTATCTCCTGTTGGGGCAGGCGAACATGCCTGCGTGCTTACGCTACAAATTCCGCCTGGGTCAGGGACTGAAGAGCGGTGGCAAGCGATGTTGCCAGCACTATTCAATTCCTGACAGCGGTTTGAAAAGACCCTAAAGGTCCAAAGACCTTTAGGGTCCAACGACTTTCCTACTTGTGGCGCAGGTTCAGGCGCTCGGTTACTTCCAGGTAGCGCTGGTATTCCGTCTTGCGCAGGTAAGCCAGCATTCTGCGGCGCTGGCCGACCAGCTTGAGCAGGCCGCGGCGGCAGGATTCATCGTGCTTGTTGCGCGCAGGTGCTCGGTCAATTGTGCGATACGGTTGGTCAGGATCGCGATCTGTACTTCGGGGGAACCGGTGTCGGTCTCATGGCGATGAAAATCGTGATCACCTTGGTCTTAACTTCCTTATCGAGTGGCATGACGTATGCTTCCTTTCTCTAGATTATGCAGGTCTCCGTGCCCACAGCGTGAACCGTGTGGCAGGACCAGTCACGGGGTCGAATTATACCAGAAAGCCTTATAATCGGTAAACCTGTTTTACTGGAAATTGCCAAAGGCAGGTCATTTTTTGGAGGTTAAATGCCAATATCCACCATCTTCTTCTGGTTGCTTGGTTACCTGTCCGGTTCCCTGCCTTTTGGGCTGTGGGTAACCCGCCTGGTCAAGGGTATCGATATTCGTGACGGTGGATCGGGTCATATCACGACTACGAACACGATCAGGCAGGCTGGATGGCTTCCGGGGGCGGTCGTTCTAATTTTGGATATTGCCAAGGGATTTCTGCCTGTTTATTTTGCCCTGCATGCCGGGCTTTCTGCCTGGCAGGTGGCAATTACCGCCGGATTGGTGGTGGCAGGTCACTGCTGGCCGGTCTTTGCCCAGTTTCGGGGAGGGATGGGTCTGGCTGCAATGGGGGGAGGTTTACTGGCGGTTCATCCGCTTGCCTTCCTGCTCGCCCTGGGGACATTGATATTCTTTGTGCTGGTGCTTCACCACGGCGCGCGGGGCAGCGTGGTGACAGGTCTGGTCGTGCCCCTGGTGCTTTGGGCAGCGGGCTTGCGCGGCACCGAATTATGGGTGGCTGTCGCGGCGGGACTGGTGGTCGCCGTCCGTTTCACCATTGATTGGAACCGGAAATATCGTGAGCTGTGGCTGGATCGGGGGCAGTAGGTTCGCCCGGCTGTTCCGCTAGACCTCGACCTGTATCCCGGAGCCGCTTTCGTAGCGTTTCAACCCGATCCGGAAAACGGTGATCGCCAGGAAGAGGAAGACCACCGCTCCGAGCAGCAATACTCCCAGTGTGCTCCAGGTAAATGAATGGATGAATTCCGCCGGGACGGAACCCATGAATGCTGCCGGGATGATCGTGAACAGGATGAACTTGGCGGTGTTGTCGAACAGGGTCGCCGGGTAGATGCCAAACGTGATGATGGCATTCACCATCGTATTGGTGAAGTTGTTCATCAAACCGAACCAGAAGGACAGGCTGTGCAGCAGGATCATGAACGAAACGAACACCACGGCTGCCAGCAGGGTGGCGAGGAGGAAACGGGCAAGCCCATCCCAGGCAAATTGCCCGGAGAGGAAGTAACTGATAAAACCGTAGGTGAAGTCGCCCATCCCGCTTCCGATCATCCGGCTCGCCACGGCATGCAGCAGCACCGGGCGCGGCATGGACAGGTAATAGTCCAGGCGTCCCTTCATGATGATCTCGCTCAGGGTGAACGCATTCCCGAAGAGCAGGCTGACCAGCCCGAACGAGCTTGCCAGCACCCCGAAGGTGACCCACATGTCGTTGATGCTCCAGCCGTTCACATCCTCGAACCTCTGGAAGAAGATGATCCAGATGGCGAAGTACATGAAGTTGTTGATCATCATGCCGAAGACCTGGGTCAGGAACGCGGCGCGGTACTCCATCGCGGATTGCAGGTTGGCTTTCCAGACTGCCAGGAGGAATTTCAGTTGGCTCATGGTTTCCTAGCCCCCATTGACCGTCAGGTAGTTCATCCCGCGGCGGTACGCCAGCGAGAGCAGCAGGCTGAGCCCGATGATCCAGAGTAATTGCATGCTGAAGAGCGGGATGAACCCGCTTGAGTCGGATGCCACGAACAGGCGGGCAGGCGCGTAGACCATCGAGGCGAACGGCAGGAAGCGCGAGATCGCCTGCAGCCACTGGGGATAGAAATCGAGGGGGATGAGCAGACCGCCAAAGATGAATGCCAGTTTCTGGTAGACCCATTCGAAGGGTGCCACGTCCTCCGCGATGAAGGCTGCCAGACCGATCAGCGCGTTCATGCAGAAATTCAATACCCAGGCGCCCAGCACCGCGATCAATGTCATGGGCAGGTTGAGGATGCGTGGCGGCGGTCCGACCAGTGCCCAGGTCAGGATTCCACCGATCAAGGCGCTGGTCAGTGTCCTGAATACCGTGTCACCCATGGATGTGCTGAATAGATACAGAATGAAATCATAGGGTTTGTTGAGCAGGTAGGCGATGGAGCCGTCCTTGACACTCTCAGCCACCGTGCGGGCGACGCGCGGCTTTCCCAGTTCCACGGTCTCAGCCATCATCAGGTACCAGAGGGTATCGTTCAGGCTCATCCCGTTGATGGCGTCGGTGCCTGAAGCGCGGTATGTGACCGACCATAACTGGTAGAAGATCCACAGGAACGGGATGATGATCAGGCTCCGCCCGACCAGTTCGCCGGGATACGCCAGCGAATTGATCACCTGTATCTTGAAGATGGACAAATATTTGCGCATGGGTGATACCGGTCAGCTTTGAGCGGCAGGCTCATTTTCCAGTGGAGCCGTTGAGGGATGGAACTGCCGCTTCCTGGTAAATGGTCGCGATCACTTCCTCGAGGGGAGGATCGGAGATGGTGATGTCCATCACGCTTCCAAAATCGGTGAGCGTTGTGAGCACCTTTTCCACCGGGATGTGCTGCGTGTCGAATTTCAACTTGACGCCGTAATGCCCGACCTTGAGGATCTCCACGCCCGCCAGTGTGAAGTCTGCCGGCACCTCCTCTGCGTAGCGGACGCTGACCAGCTTGGTGGTCAGGTATTTGCGTTTAAGGTTCGAGACCTTGTCCTGGTAAACGATCTGCCCGTGGTTGATGATGATGACGCGCTTGCACACGGCTTCCAGGTCGCCGGCATCGTGCGAGGTCAGCAGGACGCCGACGTTCTCCTCCGCGCTCATGGTGCGGATGGCATCCCGGATGTGTTGTTTCGCCACCACATCCAGACCGATGGAGGGTTCGTCGAGCAGGAGCAGCCTCGGACGGTGAAGCAGCGAGGCTGCCACCTCGCAGCGCATGCGTTGACCCAGGGAGAGTTTCCGGACAGGCGTTTCGAGCAGGTCCTGGATCTCGAAAGCCTCCGAAAGGAAGTCGATGCGCTTGCCGGTCTCGCGGTCATCGAGATCGTAGATCTTGCCGAAGAGCTTGAAGGTGTCAATGGCGGGCAGGTGATACCACAACTGCGGGCGCTGCCCGAAGACCGTGCCGATCTGGTATGCGAGTTTACTGCGGTCGCGCCAGGGGACGAATCCCAGCACCTGCGCTTCGCCGCCAGTGGGGTATAGGATGCCGGTCAGGATCTTGATGGTGGTGGATTTCCCGGCGCCGTTCGGACCGATGAAGCCCAGCAGCTCGCCCGCCTCCATGCTGAACGACAGGTCATGCACTGCCTCGACCTGGCTGTATTCCGGCTTGATGAGCGCCCGCAGGGATCCGCTCAGCCCGGCTGCTTTCCGCTTGGTCTGAAATGTTTTTTGAAGGTTGGTGACGGTGATGGCGGACATGGTTGGATTTCGCTTTGTGAGGATGGGGATGCTACTATTTTACCTGTGTTGCGGAAAGAAATGCGGGTAAGTTGATGTCTATGATTTATAATCGCCAAAAAAACTGCGAGGACTGCCATGCGACCAGATTGGGACTCCTATTTCATGAAGATTGCCTTTGCCGTCTCCGAGAGAAGCACCTGTGACCGCGCCTTTGTCGGTTGCGTGCTGGTGCTGGAGAAACGCATCCTGACCACCGGGTTCAACGGTTCACCTGCCGGGCAGGAGCACTGTGATGAAGCCGGTCACCTGATGGTGGATGGTCACTGCGTGCGCACCATCCATGCCGAGACCAATGCCATCATCCAGGCGGCGCTGCATGGCGTATCCACGAAGGGCTCCACCTGCTACGTCACGCACCTGCCGTGCATCAACTGCACCAAGGCGCTGATCAACGCCGGCATTGTCCGCATCGTTTACGGGGATGCCTACCGCCAGGACGAGAACGCCATGAATTTCCTGAAAGCGGCGAATATTGAGCTTGTTCACAATGAATATGATCCCAGAAAAAGGATAAGTTGACAGTTTTGATAATTGGCTCTAAAAGCCTGCGAATTTGGTTAAAATGCACGCATGAATGAAATTAAAAGGTCCCTTATTGGTGGTGGAGGATGTTCCGGATACCCTCCAGATGTTGGATGTTGCCTTGACGTTCAAGGGCTATCGCGTGGTTACCGCCCGCAATGGTCAGCAAGCCCTGGACGCCATTCAAAAGGAACGCCCGGCGCTCATCATCACCGATATTCTAATGCCCCAGATGGACGGCTTCAGCCTGGCTCACAGGTTGAGAGCTGATCCCGATACGCGCAATATCCCGATCGTGTTCCTCTCGGCGACGTATGTCGCCCCGGAGGATAAGCAATTTGCCACTGCCATCGGTGTCACCCGCTTCATTGAAAAACCGGTCGCCATCGAGGACCTGGCGCAGGCAATTTCCGAACTCCTGTCCCACTCGCTTCCGGATAGCAAACCGCTCGACACCCAGCGCTTCTACGAGGAATACCGCAAGCGCCTGGAAGCAAAATTGAAACAGAAGGTCACCCAGATCGCGCGCAACGAGGCAACCCTGGGCATGCTGACCGAAGCCGAGAAACCGGCGTTCCGCGCATCGCTCAAGGCGATGACCGACGAACGCGATGAGATCCAAGCCCTGCTGGCACAACTTCGTAATCTGCTGGATGATGCCGGGCGGAAGTAGGGGCTTTCAGGCACCCATTCCGGTCATGGGTACGGGTTGAAACTGAAATCGTAATAAGTTGCATCCACCTGGTTGGAGAATCCCGAAGCGATGAGAATTGTTTCGGGATTATTTATTTGCCCGATGAGCAGGTTCCCTTCCCGGAAGAAGATGAAATGGTCTGCAGAGATCCAGCGCAGGCTGTTCGGTGTGACGGATTCTGTCAGCGGGGAGGCGGGGATTCCAATTCCTGCCGTCAGCAGGAGGATGGGATGGGCGTTCGAGAAGACGACGCGTTTGGAGTCCGGCGACCAATTCCAGGGGATGAGTATGGGCGCACCTTCATAGGCATGCAATGATTGTATCGGTGGTGGATGCTTCGACCAGGTGCAGTTCATAAGTCGTTGCGTTCTGTTTTGCATAGGCAACTTTTAAACCGTCAGGAGATATGATGGGGGTGCCCATATCTGATTGCAGGTCTGCAAGTTGTGCGGAAACACTTCCATCCGCAGAAACATAAAGATATTTGCTGCTTATCCCCGCGTTGTCTGGCAGGACGGTATAAAAACCCGTTCCGTTTTCCATCCATACAACCTGCGGAATGGAACCTGTCTCCCTGGAAATAAGAGGGTAATGAAGAGCGGTAATAAGATTACTTCCGTCCGGATGGATCACCTTGATGTTGCGTAAGGATGATAGAGCCAGTAGATTCCCATCGGGGGAAAATGTGATCAGCCCACCATCCATTTCAAGCAATTCCTGCGGCTCGCCTGGAGCATCTGCATTCACGCGGTACAGGTCACCAAAGGTGCTTCCATCCGAACGTCCTGTGCTGAAATAGATCCAATGAGAGTTGGGTTGGAACTCGAATTGTGTGATGGATAGCTTCTCGAAGGAAGGATTTTCAGGATCATAAATGGGAAGTGGAACCAGTACTTGTGGTGATGACGGGTCATCGGTATTACACATCCAGAGGCTTTGAGCATTAAGCGTCGAGAAGCTTTGCCCGCGCAGATAAACGAGGACCTTGCCGTCATCGGATATTTTTACCAGTTTTGCGTCGCCGTCATTGGTCAGTTGCCGCGAGCTGCCATCCCAGAGCCAGACATTCCCATCGAGAATATAAGTAATCGTCAATCCCGGGAATGGGGATGGCACATCCTTGGCTCAATCACTGCGCTGTGGGATTAATACTGTTAGGATGGTATCTGTTCTGATGGGTGATTGGAAGTATTTGCTGGGTGTCCCAAGGCAGGCAAGTGATCCAACAGGAAGATCACGATCATGAGCAGCAGGCGCGGGTGCAGATTTCATGGGCGGTTCCTTTCAACTATCGTAAAATATAGCACAGGAGTGACAAAAGCATGGATATTCCCCGCGACCTTGTGAACCTTCTTCGGCAGGCTGAGCGTATTGCTGTTCTGACAGGCGCGGGGGTCTCGCAGGAATCCGGTCTGCGCACCTTTCCGGGATGCCCGGACCGGTATATGGGCACAGCATAAACCGGAGGACCTCGCCTCCCCGGAAGCCTTTGCACGTGATCCCAAGTTGATCTGGGATTGGTATGCCATGCGCCGCGCAAGGGTGGGGGAAGTGGAACCGAACCCGGGTCACCTTGCGCTGGCTGAGATGGAGAAGAGGGTCCCGAACTTCACGTTGATCACGCAGAATGTGGATGGACTGCACCGCAAGGCGGGAAACAGGAACCTGCTCGAGTTGCACGGGAATCTCCAGCGGGTGCGCTGCTCGGAATGCAACCAGGTCGCTGAGACATGGGAGGAAACCCTCGAGGTGCCGTGTTGCGCGAATTGCGGAGGGCTGCTGCGACCGGACGTGGTCTGGTTTGGCGAGCCCCTCCCGAGGGCTGCATTGGAATCCGCAGTGGAGGCGGCGCGCGCCTGCCAGGTGTTCTTCTCCATCGGCACCTCGGGACTGGTCCAGCCTGCCGCAGCGCTGGCTTATGCCGCCCGCAACCGGGGCGCGATCCTCGTCGAGGTCAATCTCGAACCGACCCCGCTCACTGATAAAACTGATTTCTTTTTGCAGGGCAGGTCCGGTGAAATATTGCCTGGACTGGTCAGCGCGGTCTGGTCACCCTGAAAGCGGTCGGGTCTGGTTGGCTCCGGGGTCAGCCCAGCACAACACCGCTGCGTGCCGGCACGCTGAAACGCAATTTCCCGTTCGATAATTCGATCTCTGAGGTTCCCCGAATACCTTATTCGGCTTCTGTGTCGCATCGCTTTGCACTTCCAGCGTGCGGGGCTCTTCCGAAGGATTAAGCGCGACGACCATCGTCTCTCCCTCCAGTGCGCGCCCGAAGACATACACTCCATCCGCAGACCAGAGCCGCGTGAAACTCCCGCGGCGCAGGGATGGGTGGCTCTTTCGCATCGAAATGGCAGCCTTGAAATAGTTGAAAAGATCGCGGTCCCATCGATCTTCATCCCAGGGGAAGGAACGGCGGCAATCCGGGTCGTGCTGTCCCTCCAACCCGATCTCATCGCCGTAGTAAATGCACGGCGCACCCGGGATGGTCATCATGAACAGCCAGGCGAGCTTCAGTGAATTCTTGTCGCCGCGTGCACAGGTCAGGTAGCGCGGCGTATCGTGGCTGTCCATCAGGTTGAGCTGTGAACGGGTGAACTCATGTCTGTAGAGATGCAGCAGGCGGTCGATCTCGTTGGCGAAATCGTGCGCTGATATCTCCGGGTGGACCCGTCCCTGGTACCCGCCTGCCTGCTGGACCACCCGCATATCCAGATGTTTCCCTGCAAAGAAGGGGATGGCGGCAGCGGTCACCAGGTAGTTCATGGTGGCATCGAACTGGTCGCCCTGCAGCCAGCGTTCCGCCTCATGCCAGATCTCCGCCACGATATACGCTTCCGGGTTGACGGCGCGCACCCTGCGCCGGAATTCCTGCCAGAAGGAGTCATCATCGATCTCGGCCGCCACATCCAGCCGCCAGCCGTCGATGCCGAATTTGATCCAGTACTCCGCCACGTTGAAGAGGAATTCGCGCACCGCGGGCGTGTTCGTGTTGAACTTGGGCAGGGCGGGCAGGTTCCACCAGCCCTGGTAACCGATGGCTTTCAGGCTGCCCTCGCGTTCGATGGCTTTTTCCTCCTCCCGGGTGGGGTATGCTCCCCAGTGTTTTTTGCCGCGCAGGTGGTCTGGATCGAAATGGAACCAGTCCTTGTAGGGGGAGGCTTCACCTGTCTCGAGGACGTGATGGAATTGCCAGATACCCCGGCTGGCATGGTTGAACACTCCGTCCAGGATGACCCGCATGCCGCGTTGGTGTGCCTCCTCCAGCAGCAGGCGCAGCGCATCGTTGCCGCCCAGCAGGGGGTCCACGTTGAAATAATCATAGGTGTGATAGCGGTGGTTGCTTGCGGACGCAAAGATCGGGTTCAGGTAAATGGCTGTGATGCCCAGCTTGTGGAGATAATCCAGTTTCTCCGCCACACCGTACAGGTCGCCGCCTTTGAATCCGTGAACGGTGGGTGCAGTATCCCAGGGTTCAAAGTGCAGACTGCCGGCAGGGTTTCGCTTGCTTTTTGCGAACCGATCGGGAAATATCTGGTAGAAAACGGCGTCTTGTACCCAATCTGGTGTGGTCATGAAGGAACTCCAAAAGATGTTGTTGGTGAAATGAATTTTGAGTTGTTACGCAACACTGACACCGATCAATCGACCTATTCCATAGGTCAATGCCGCAGCAACAACGCCGACGATCACCTGTCGAATGCCGGAAAACCAGATGCTGCGTCCGGTCATCAGGGTGATCGCTGCACCGATGATGAATAATCCCACAGCGCTGACGACCAGGCTGATGCCAATGGCTGTCGTCCCAGACCAGAAGAAATACGGGAAAATGGGAAAGATCGCGCCGACCGTGAACAGGAGGAAAGAGGTGAATGCCGCCTCGAAGGCTGAGCCGCCCATTTCCTTGGGGTCGATGCCCAGTTCCTCGCGTGCCAGTGTATCCAGGATGTTGCCCTTGTCTGCCATCATGTGACCCGCCAGTGTCCGTGCCTGTTCTTCGGGTATTCCCTTCGCCTGGTAAATGAGCGACAGTTCCTCCTGCTCCTCCTCGGGGTTTGCTGAAATTTCCTCCGCTTCGATCTTGATCTGGTGTTCATACAGTTCGCGTGAACTTTGCACCGAGAGCCATTCACCCAGCGCCATTGATCCCGCGCCTGCCAGCAGCCCCGCCATCCCGGCGATCAGGACCGCCGAGTTGGAACTCGACGCGCCCGCCACGCCCATTGTCAAACTGAGAATGGATACCAGTCCATCGTTTGCACCCAGCACAGCCGCCCGTCGACGGCATAATAATCTTTGATCACTTTATGGGTGAGCTTAATCAAGGGGAGCATACGGTTTCCTTGCCAACAGCCAACATGGGTGAGCTATCGCTATCATACTGCTTCGTCTTGGGGCACGCCAACCCGGATTTTGGGACAGACCCGGCGCGCGCCATTTGCGGTATACTGGCGGGGGTTTGCGTGAAAGGAGTGGGTTATGTCTGGACAGGCTGCCGCCGTCATCGAGACGCGCGGCCTGACGCACAATTACGGCAAATTCGCCGCCATCCAGGATGTGAACCTGAGTGTGTGGCAGGGTGAAATCTTCGGCTTCCTCGGTCCCAATGGGGCCGGCAAAACGACCACCATTCGCACGCTGCTGGATTTTATCCGCCCGACGAAAGGCACCGTGTCGATCCTGGGGCTGGACAGCGTGCGCGACAGTGTCGCCATCCACCAGCGGATCGGCTATCTGCCGTCGGAACTCAAGCTGTGGGAAAACTGGACCGGCGTCGAATATATCCGCTGGCTCGAAGCGATGCGCGCCATGCGCGGCGGTTTTCTGGACGAAGCGCACCGGCTGGCCGACCGGCTGGATTATGATCTCAAGCGCCCGCTGAAAGGGATGTCCACCGGGATGAAGCGCAAAATGGGCCTGATCGCGGCGCTGGCGCACAAAGCCGAACTGCTGATCCTGGACGAGCCGACCACCGGCCTCGATCCGCTGATGCAGCAGGTGTTCCACGAACTGATGCGCGACGCCCGCGCCGAAGGGCGGACGGTGTTCCTGTCGTCGCACAACCTGCCCGAAGTCGAGGCGATCTGCGACCGGGTGGGCATCATCCGGCTAGGGCGGCTCGAAGCAGTGGAATCGGTGACGAACCTGACGCGCGTCACCTTCCGCTGGCTGACGCTGACCACCACCGGTCCGGCCAGCGTGGACGGTTTCAGCCAGATCGACGGCGTGACCGATCTCAGCGCCGAGGGCAGCGAACTGCGGATGCGTATCGCGGTCATACCAATATGGACAGGCTCATCAAGCAGGCCGCGCGCTGCACGATCACCGATCTGCGCATCGAGCAGCCCACGCTGGAAGAGATCTTCCTGGCGTATTACGGCAAAGGAGAGGCGAACCATGCAGATCGCCGCTAGCACCACCTTACCACCATCGCCGATGACGACGCTGCTGGCCGTCTTCCGCAAGGCGTTTCACGATTCGTGGAAGGTGGCGTTCTGGGCGTCGGTCGTCTCGTTCCTGTATATCCTGCTGATCATGTTGTTCTACCCTTCGATGATCAAGCAGTCCGCCGAGCTGGACAAGCTGATGAAGTCGTACCCCAAGGAGATGATGCAGGCGTTTTACGGGGGGGATGTCGAAGATCTCAGTGTGAGCGAGCCGGGCAACTATGTGCAGTCGCAGTTCATCACGTGGATGGAGATCCTGCTGGGCGTGATGGTCATCGCTCAGGCATTCAACGCGGTCACCAATGCCGAGCGTGACGGCACCCTGGACGTGATGCTGAGCCTGCCGGTTGCGCGCCGCACGTATCTGGTGGCCCGTGCGCTCAACAGCGCCGCCGTGACCCTGATCCTGCTCGCGGCGTCGTGGCTCCCGCTGTGGCTTTCAACCTATATCTGGCCGGAATTTGACGTCTCGCCGGGGCGGCTGGCGCTCGGCACGTTTGGCTGCTTCCTGCCGGTGATGGTCGTGGCGGGTTTCGCATCCCTGCTGGCGTCCGTGATCCCGTCCAGCAAGCACTATGCCGGGCCGATCGCGTACCTGTTCCTGCTCGGATCGTATATCCTCTACATGTTCGCCGTCACGATCGAGAGCCTGAACGCCTTCAAGCCGGTGTTTCTGTTCCACTACTACAACGGCGGGCAGATCATCCGCGAGGGCATCAACGTGGGCAACTGGGCGCTGCTGATCGTCGTGGCGCTGGTCTACTTCGCGCTGGCGTGGTGGCGCATCGACAAGAAAGAGTTGGGGGTGTAGAGCCTCACCCCCTGAGAGAGCGGCAGGAGCGTTTTATCCTCTCCCTGGCTCGGCCGGGGAGAGGGTAGGGTGAGGGGCGTCTTCGTGCCATAATATAAGAGCATCAAGCCAAGGACGACTCATCGGGTCGCCCCACCATTGACGTCAAAGGTTATTCAACATGAGCGACATCATCTTCCAACCGATCGGGCGGCGCGTGGAGAGCGAGCCGGGCGAAACCGTGCTCGAAGCGGCGCAGCGCGCGGGCGTCTCACTCTCGGCGGTGTGCGGCGGGGTCGGCGTGTGCGGCGACTGCCGGGTGCGCATCCTGAGCGGGAGCGTCAGCGCGCTCAACGACACCGAAGAGGACCATCTGAGCCGGGCCGATCTGGCGGACGGGCTGCGGTTGGCCTGCCAGATGATCGTCGGGGCGGAGACGATTGTCGTGGATATCCCGCCGGATTCGCTGAGCGCCGTGCAGCGCAGCCAGGTGGAAGGTCACGAGCAGCCGCTCGCGCTCGATCCCGTGATCGCGGCGCGGGTGTGCCGGGGTCCCGCCCTCGATCGAGGATCTGCGCGGCGACTGGGAGCGGCTGGACGCGGCCGGCAATTCGCCGGACGGGGATTGGCGGCTGAGCGCGCCGGTCCTGGCCGATCTGCCGGAGGTGCTGCGCGGCCACGGCTGGCAGACGCGCATGGTCACACGCGGAACGGACGTGGTGGGCTTCCTTGCGCCCGATACGACCGGGGTCCCGCTTGGCTTCGCGGTGGACGTCGGCACGACCGGCCTGGCGGCCTATCTGGTCGATCTGCTCAGCGGGGAAACGCTCGGCGTGGCGGGCGCGAACAACCCGCAGATCGCGTATGGCGAAGACGTGATGGCGCGGCTGACGCTGGCGGTACACGATCCCTCATCGCGCAAACGTCTGCAATCGGTGATCGTGGAAGGGCTGAACGGCCTGCTGCGCGAGGTCTGCACGCAGGCGGGGGTCCAGCCGTCGCAGGTGGTGGATATGGTCGCGGTGGGCAACACCGCCATGCACCATCTGCTGCTGGCGCTGCCCGTCGAGCAGTTAGGCAGCGCGCCCTATGTCCCGGCCATATCCGCGCCGCTCTCGACCCCGGCCCGCGATCTGGGTCTGGAGACAGCCCCCGGCGCGCATCTGTACGTGCCGCCGAACGTGGCGGGATTCATCGGCGGGGATCACGTCGCGATGCTGCTGGCGACCAACACCGCCGATCAGCCGGGCGTGACGCTGAGCATCGACATCGGTACGAATACGGAATTGACTCTCAACGCGCACGGCCAGCTGTGGAGCTGCTCGACGGCGTCTGGCCCGGCGCTGGAAGGCGCGCATATCCGCGACGGCATGCGCGCGGCGGATGGTGCGATTGAGCGGCTGATCTGGCAGGATGGCCGGCTGGCGTGGCTCACCATCAACCACGCGCGCCCGGTCGGTTTGTGCGGATCAGGCATCGTGGATGCGGTCGCCGCCCTGCGCAGCGCCGATCTTCTCTCCGCGACGGGCATGATGCGGCGCGACCATCCCGGCGTGCAGAATGACGGCTATACGCCGTATTATCGCATCGTCACGGCGGAGGAGAGCGGCAACGGGCGCGAGATCGTCATGAGCCGGCACGACGTGGGCGAGGTCCAACTGGCGAAGGGCGCGATCCGGGCCGGGATCAAGCTCATGGCGGAGATGGCAGGCATCACCGAGGCGGCAATCGACCGGGTGATCGTGGCGGGCGCGTTCGGCAACTATATTGACATCGACAGCGCGAAGATCATCGGGCTGTATCCGCCGCTGCCACGCGAGCGGTTTATTCAGGTCGGCAACGCGGCCGGGATGGGCGCGAAGCGGCTGCTGATCAATCACACCGAGCGCGACCGCGCCAGAGCGATCGTGCAGCGCCTGCATTATGTGGAACTGACCAACCATCCCGATTTCGCGGATCGCTTCAGCCAGGGGATTCGGCTGCTGCCCGATCCGTGGGATTAGACGGAATCGCCCGGCGCTCCAATGCACCGGCGCTGCACGCAGCGGGCTATTGATCGGAAGCGTCCTCAAGGGCGCTGGTATACCATTTTCCCCTGAATGGACCGTGAGGGCCGCTCGCGGTCCTTTCGGTGCATAGCCGGGTCGTTGCACGGCCCGGCGAAGATCGATGACCTGACGATCACGGCATATTCGCCCGCAGCCACATATACATCAGTACGCCGCCGGCCACGGACACATTCAGCAACTCTGCCTTGCCGATGATCGGCAGCCGCACCCAGTCATCCAGATAGGGGCGCACGTCATCGGAGAGGCCGCGCGCCTCGTTGCCGAGCACCAGCGCCGCTCCGCCCGCCGCGATGTCCCACACACCCTGAACCGGATCGGCCCCGACCCGGCGCAGGCCGGTTCCTGCCAGCCAGTCGAACAGGCGCGGCACATCCGGCGTGACGATCAGCGGCACGTTGAACAGCGATCCCATGCTGGCACGCACCACCTTGGGATCGAACACGTCCACACACGGCTCGATCAGGGCGATCAGCGCGGCCCCGGCGGCGTCGGCCGTGCGGATCAGCGTGCCGAGATTGCCGGGATCTTGCAGGCGATCCAGCACCAGCACGAGTTCATCCCCGGCCAACGGCATCTGTCGGAACGACGTGTCGAACAGCGCGAACGTCGCCACGATCCCCTGCGGCCCGCTCCGATCGGAGAGGCGCTCCATCACCGATTCGGACACCGGCACGAGATCAGCGCGGGCGGCGGCGAACCGCTGGATCAGCGCCGGGCCTTCAGTCCCCTTCAGCATCGGCTCGCAGGTGAAGACCTCAACGGGGCAAATCCCCGCATCGAGCGCCATGTGCAGCAGTTGGAGGCCTTCGACCAGAAACCGCCGCTGATCCTGGCGGTGTTTGCGCTGCACCAGCTTGACCGCCTCGGTGATGCGGCGGTTGTGCGTGCTGGTGATGAGGGGGGAGTCGGGAGTCATGTTGGGTTATGAGTTATGAGTCCTGAGTCGTGAGATGACCCGATCAACGTCTGCGTTGATCCGGTGATTTTACCCCTCCCTAAATCCCTCCCCGCACGCGGAGAGGGACTTTCCCCCCTCTCTACAGCGTGGAGAGGGGGTAGGGGGTGAGGCTTACTCCGGCGGCTGGGCGGCGATCAGGCCGCTGTCACCGGACGCGATCAGCGTATGGCCGGGCGGCACGACCAGGAACTCGTCCTCCGGCCAGTCGCCCTGAACCAGCATATTGAGCAGGCGCTGATCACCCTGCCGGCGCTCAAACAGCCACTGCCGGCGCTCGGCCTGTTCGCGGGCCAGCGCTTCATAGGGCCGGTTGTCGCCGTGTCCCATGTCGATAAACACGGCACGGTTGTAGTGCTTGCCCCACTCGCCCAGCACTTCCATCAGGTAATCGGCGTTATCCTGGCCGTACTTCTCGACGTATTCGGCGTAAACCTCGTCCATGATGCCGAGATTCGTCGAGCCCAGGCCGATGTTTCCGTTCGGTTCGTTATGCTCCATGTAATCCAGGCTGTACCAGTAGGTGCCGGGGTTCGCGTCAAACTCCTCCTGGTAGCGCTGGCTCGAGCCGAGATAGAGCGTAATACAGTCGTGGGCGCGCGGCATAACCAGCGGGGTATCCCGCGCGGTAAGCCCGACGGTCGCGGTGCCGCACATGCCATACACCAGCAGGATCGCGTCGTGCTTGCCCGGTGGGACCGCGTCGATCGCGGCCTGCAAGGTGTGGCGCAGGCTTTTCGGCGTATTATGGAGGCCCTGCCGGTAAAGCTGCACTTCGATCGCGGGCCGCGCATTGCTCGCCACTGCATACACGGATCGCGCCAGTGCCTCGCACGTCAGCGCCACATAGCTCGGAGTTTGGGAAAGTGGATTGTTGTTGGTCACAGTGATCAGTTCTCAGCTAACAGTTGACGGTTTTTGGTGGTTGGTAGGAACTCTGGCCTCATCCCCTGGCCCCCCACTCCATCATATGGAGAGGAGATTGGGCGCACGATCGGAGCAAATAGTTGCCATCGTAGGGGCGTATTGATGCGTTTTAAGAAATTATTCAGGGTCTATCGCGCCGTTGACCCCTCCCTAAATCCCTCCCCGTAAACGGAGAGGGACTTCGAGCGCGCTCCCCTTTCTCCGCGTGCGGGGAAAGGGGCTGGGGGATAGGGGTAAACCTGACGGTGTATCCCGCTTTAATTCTTAAACAGCATCAATACGCCCCTACCTGAACATGCCAACGATTATCTCCGAATCTGCATTATGGGTGAGGCTCGTTCAGCTTTTGCAGGGCGCGGAACGACTTAATATACGCCATGCCATAATCGTCGCGGCCCATCAGCAGATCGGCCGCGCGGATCGCCAGCCCGTTTTTCAGCGGGTTCGAGATCGGCGCGTTGATCCCGGCCTGGATCAGCAGCGTCAGAAAGACGATATTCAGCGTCTCACGGTCGGGCATGCCAAACGAGCCATTGCTGGCCCCGGCAGTCATATTGCAGCCCGTCTGGCTGCGGATCATCCGCGCCGTTTCGAGCGTGACCTTCCCCGCGGCCGAATCCGCGCCAACCGCCAGCACCAGCGGATCGAACAGAATGTCCTCCGGCGGGATGCCGTGGCCCCGTGCCGCGTCAAGAATACTCGCTGCCACTTCGAGACGCTGGCCGGGCGTGACCGGGATGCCGGTATCGTCCATGCACAGCGCGATCACCGCCGCGCCATATTCCGCGACCAGCGGCAGTACCGATGCCAGCTTGCCCTTTTCGCCGTTGACCGAATTGATCAACGCGCGGCCCTGGATCACCTTCAGCCCGGCTTCGAGTGCGGCGGGATTGGGCGAGTCCAGGCAGATCGGCAGATCGACCGTGTCCTGCACAATGCGAATCGCTTCGGGCAGCAGCCTGACTTCGTCCACCCCCGCCGCGCCGACGTTGACATCCAGCACGTTCGCGCCCGCGAGCGCCTGTGCCTGCGCATCTTTGGCGATCCGGCTCAGGTCACCCGCCTGGAGTTCGGCGCTGAACGCCTTACGCCCGGTGGGGTTGATCCGCTCCCCGATGATGACGACCGGCTGATCGGGTCCGATGATGACTTCAGTGGCAGCGCTCTTCAGAATCGTTTGCATGACGCGGCCCTAACCAGCTAACAGTTCCTTCGCCTTGCGCACGGCGGCGGAAGCATCGGGGGCGTACCCGTCCGCGCCGATCTGCTTGGCATAGGCCTCAGTGACGGGCGCGCCGCCCACCATGACATGCACTTTTTCGCGCAGGCCGGCGTCGGTGAGCGCCTTGATGGTGTTCTGCATATTGGGCATGGTGGTCGTCAGCAGGGCCGACATCGCCACGACATTCGCACCGTTGTTGACCGCGGCTACGAATTTCTCCGGGGTGACGTCTACGCCGAGATCCATGATCTCGAACCCCGCCCCTTCGAGCATCATCGCCACCAGCGATTTGCCGATGTCGTGCAGGTCGCCCTTGACCGTGCCGATCGCGACCGTGCCGATCGGTTCTGCGCCGCTGGCGGCCAGCAGGGGCTTGAGCAGCTTGAGGCCGGCCTGCATCGCGCGGGCGGCGATCAGCATTTCGGGCACGAAATATTCACCGTCTTCAAACTTCTGGCCGACTTCGCTCATGGCGGGGATCAGCGCCGAGTTGAGCACCACATCGGGCTTTTCCCCGGCGTCCAACGCCTGCTGGACCTGCGCTTCGGCGGCCTTCGCATTACCTTCGATTACACTTGCACGGATTTGTTCAAGAATGGTAGACATCATTAACCTTTCTGCAAGAATTGAGCAACCTCAAAGAACATCCTCTATCCTTTAGGGAACGTCTCTATAGTATATCGCGTTCTCAAGAATGGGAGAAAAAAAGCTCCCAGGTTGGGAGCGCAACATCGCCTGCCAAAAAGCGTCGGCGCGAAACAAATCCTTGTCGGGACCAGGCGGACAGCGAAGGGGGAGCCGGCGAACCGCGCACATCCACGCTTAGGCGCGATCGTCCCATTCGATATGCAGCTTGTGGATAACGTCCTGGGGATCGGCCTCCTGCCAGATTTCCGGGCCTGCCCCGTCCGGTCCGACGATGCGGGGTTTGTCCGCCTCAACGGCCAGTTCGGGCTGAGTCAGGCTGTCGATAATCAGGTTAATCAGTTCCTTCCGTTTTTCGACCGGCAGCGCGCGAACCTTCTTTACAATGTCCTCGAATGTCATGCTGATGATCTCCATAATGCCAGATGATCTGTGCTGCCCCTATTATACTTCATTGCGCCAGAGTGTTAATCCACCATTTCTCCCATACTGCCGGGCTGGAACGGTGCGAACCCGTGCATGTGATCCAGCAGTTCCGCGAGGCCCGCTTCGAGGCTGACCTGCGGATACCAGCCGAGAGCGTTGAGCTTGCTGCCATCAATGGCAAATGAAAGATGCGTCAGCACATCCTGCTCGGTATAGCGCACGTCGATCGAGGGGTGCAGCGCGCGGATCGCATCGGTCAGCCCCAGGATCGAGACGTTCTCGCCCACCACGTTGACAGTCGCGCCCGCCAGTTGATCGGGATGCGCCAGCGCAAACCGGATCGCGCTGCTGGCGTCGCTCACATGTAGCTGCGGGCGGACCTGATTTCCCGCGCCGTAAACCGTCAGCGCGCGGTGAATCCCGGCCAAATACGCGAAACGGTTCGCTACGGCGTCAAAGCGCACGGCGGGCGCGTGCCCAAACACGGTGCCCAGCCGCAGGATGGCCGTTTGCAGCCGGCCCTGCTCGGCTGCCGCGCGGACATGCCGTTCGGCGCGCAGTTTGCTCTCGGCATACAGCCCGACCGGATGGCAGAAATCGCCTTCGCGGAAGAACTGGCCGCCGAGCATCCATCGGGCCGTAGACGGTGGCGCTGCTGGTATAGATGAAAAACTTCACGCCAGCCGCTGCCGCCGCGTCGATCAGATTGGCCGTTCCCCAGTGATTGACCTGTTCGGTCCAGCCCGGCGGTCTAAACGACAGCGGCGTGCGGACAATCGCCGCCATGTGGATCACCGCCCAGACGCCATCCAGCGCGCGCCGCACCCCCGCGTTATCGAGAATATCGCCTTCGATAAACTGGAAACATTGGCATCCGGCAGATCGAGCAGGGAGTTATAGGTTTCGCGCTGAAGATTGTCATAAACGCGGATGGTGCAGCCGGTAAGGGACGGATCCGTCGCCAGGTCGCGGATCAGCCGCGATCCAATGTAGCCGGCTCCCCCGGTGACGAGGATGGTACGGGACATAACAGCCCCCCTTAATATTCGGTGTACTTTTTCGCGCTGCCCCGGACGATGTCGGCCGGGTATTTTTGCTCGTTGAGGCGCAGCTTCTCACGCGCACAGGTGAGCAGGTCGAGATCAAACTGGTTCGCCAGATAGGTCGAGATAGATCACGATGTCGCCGATTTCTTCTTTCAGGTTGGCGAGTTGGGTCTCGTCCAGATTCTTGCTTTCGCTCTCGGACAGCCACAGGAAGATTTCCAGCAGTTCGCCGGACTCGGCGGCCACGCCCATCGCCAAATTCTTGGGCGAATGGAACTTCTCCCAATCGCGGGCTTCGGCAAATTGGCGCACGGCTTCGCGCAGATCGTCCATTGAGATCACTTTACCCGAAAGACGCCGCGGGTTAAAACCGCGCGGCTATGAACAAAACTTGGAAGCCCGCTAAAGGGGCTGGAATAGGAGTCCCTTCCGCGGACTTTTTTGATTCAATAGCCGGAACGTTTTAACGTCCGGCGTCTCAAACGGCCTCTTGCGTATCGCTGCCCTTAATCGGACGGTTGAGCGCGTCCGTATGCAGGCCGCACTCGGTTTTGCCGGTGCCCGCCCACCGCCCGGATCGCTCATCGCTGCCGGGCGCGACCGGAGCCGTACACGGCGCGCAGCCCACGCTCAGATAGCCCTGGCTGAACAGCGGGTGCGCGGGCAGATCATAGCGGCTGATATACGTCCAGAGATCCTGGCGCGTCCACGCCAGCAGGGGATTGATCTTGACGCGGCCATCCGGCAGCGCTTCGACCGGCTGCGCCTGGGCGCGGTTCTCGGTCTGGTCGCGGCGGATGCCCGTGATCCACGCGTCGAGATCGGACAGGGCGCGCTGCATCGGCTCGACCTTGTGCAGATAGCAGCACATCTCCGGGTCGTGGCGGTAGAGTGCATCGCCGTGCTGCCGGACCACGTCCGCCGGGCTGGTCGCCGGGCGGATCACGGTAAGGGTTAACCCAAACTGCGCGACCAGTTGATCGCGGTAGGCCAGCGTTTCGGGAAAGTGATAACCGGTGTCGAGGAAGATCACCGGGAGGTCGGGGCGCGTCTGGCCGATCAGGTGCAGCAGCGCGACGCTCTGCGTCTGGAACGACGACGTCACCGCCAGACGCGGCATAAATCGCTCCGCCGCCCAGGTGATGATCGTGCGGGGATCGGCCCCTTCAAAACGCGCGTTCAGGTCGTACAGTTCGTTGATGTCCACAGGTATAAGCTCGATCAATGCGTACCGGCTCTTCTAACCCACAATCCTACCACAAGATGGGCAGGTCGGGGAGAAAACTTTTGTGAATGTTTCGCGACAAACCATCAGGATCCATGCGGATCGACAGCCCGGAAAAGTGCGTTATGATCGTCCCTGTGCGTATCAGGAGTGAGGAGTCAATCATGAACATCAACCGTGAAGAACTGGCCCGGCAGACCGAAGAATACGGCGGCGCATCAGGGCACACAACCACACCGCCGCCTGCTGCACCTGATCAACCAGATCGGGGCAGAGCAGTCGTACAGCGCCGATGTGATCTGGGTGGCGGCGCATCTGCATGACTGGGGCGGCTGGGGGACCTGGCTGCTCGCCGGCGTCGATCATGCAGCGCGCTCTAAGGAGGTCGCCGCCGAGTATCTGGCCGCGCGCGACCGCCCGCCGGATTTTGCCGCGCACGTGCTGGAATGCATCGAGTACCACCACAGCCCCGATCCGGCCCGCAGCATCGAGGCAATCCTGCTGTGCGATGCGGATGCGCTGGACTTTCTCGGCGTGGTCGGGGTGCTGCGCGATTTCTCAAAGAACGCCAAAGACCTGCGCAAAGCCTGCGCGATCACTCGCAAGCGCCGGTTTCGCCAAACTGCCGGACGCGCTGATTCTGGATGCGTCCAAATCGCTGGCGGTGGCCCGGATTCAACGCATGGATGAGCTCTTCGCGCGTTCGAGGCGGAGACGTACGGGTGTTTCTCGCGGAGAAGCGGTCAGCGGTCGGCTATCAGCTAAAAGCCCAATGCCCCTCCCCCTGACCCCCTCCCCGGCCAAGCCAGGAGCGGGAAAAACGCGCCATTGGCTCCCCCTCTCCGCGTGTGGCAAGCGTGCTTGCACGCCGGGGGCGGGGGGTGAGGTTAAGCCGACCGCTGATCGCTGATGGCTGCTACCCCACCGTGCCGAGCTCGCCTGGCGCGCGCACCTCCGCCGGGACATAAAACAGCGCAAACGCCTTCTCCGGCGGGAAATCATCATAGGGCGTGTGCCGCAGCGCGTGCGGACCGAACACCACCGGCAGTTTCTCGAGTGTCGCCGCGTCGTCCAGGTCGAAGAAAAACGCCAGATCGCGATCACGGGGAAGCGCGGCCAACTCGGCCGCCGTCACAGTCATCGGCGGGACCTCGACGATCACCAGATCGTCCGCGAAAAAGTTCACAGTGCGCTGCGCGTCCGTCCGGGCCATGATCGGCCCTCCCCGATCAGCCAGACCTCGGTGCCGGGCGGGAAATCCGCCGAACGAAGAAGGGCGTCCTCGACGTCGTACGCGATATTCAGCCGCAGCTCGGGGTTAAAGTGATCCAGATGCGGCCCGAATAATACGCCGCCTGTCCCACCACGATCCCCACGGCCAACACGATCATCAGCGCCCTCTCTCTCCCTCAGCGAATCCAATTTCTCCGCGCGCCAGAGCAAATCCAGTGGCACCCGTATCCCCAGCGCGACCAGGATCGCCACCGCCGGGAACGCCAGCACATAACGCGCCGACACCGCGCTTTCGAGCAGCAGCGCGTTTCCAGCGACGTCCCGCCATCCACAGCACCAGCACCACGCCGGGTCTGCGCCACTGCCCCGCCGCGATCACCAGTCCGAGCAGAAACGGCGGGATCACGTAAACCAGCAGCAGCGGGTGTTTCCCGCCGTAGTACAGGTAAAAGTGAAACAGCGTATTTTCCGGCGAGTTCACGTAATGCAGCATCGAATGCTCGAACCGTGCGATCCGCGCCTGCACGTTATCTCTTCGCGCCTTCTCCCAGTAATGCGCGTCGAGGTCGGCCTTGTCGATGCGGTCAAACAGCGGAAAATCCATGCCTTCAAGCGTGTAGTAGACCGGCACGGCGATGATCACGAAACCAGCGCCGTCAGGATCAGCCCCCGGATCGACGGGCGCGCCGCCACAGCGCCAACCCGATCCCCATCCAGCCAACGCCAGCGCCGGGAACAAAATCCGCCCGCCCTCGTAAAAATACTGCGTCGCGCCGAGCATCGCCCCGGCCAGCACGTAATCCAGGCGGTGATGGGTGCGCAGCGCCCAGCCAGAAAATACAGCACCAGCGTCCCAACCAGCGGATCGGCGATGTTGTTCAGCGCGAGGCGGCTGTAATGCACATGCGGCGGAAACGTCAGCAGCACCAGCGCGGCCAGGATCGCCGTCCGGCGGTCAAACAGTTCGCGCGCCAATCCATACGTCGCCGGGATGGTCAGCGCCCCAGAATCGCGCTGAACGCCCGCAGCCCGAAAAACGTCCGCCCGAACAGCCCCACCGTTCCCTATACGCCATAGGAAAAGATGAACGGGAATGAGGCGCTGGTCGGCATGGGTTCGAGCAGGTTCACGTCGGGGAACGTCCAGAAATACGTCGTGCCCAACACGAAGTAGATCTCGCCGATCATCATGCGGACACTGGTATCCAGGCGGTAAAGCCGCACGACCAGCGCGATCAGGGTGAGCACCAGGACCAGCGGGA
>CAWGMC010000023.1:0-14616 GCA_963823545.1 uncultured Chloroflexia bacterium
AGCATCCACTTAAATCCCATTATTCCCTTACATGTAATCCCATGCTTAAAAGTTCCGGCGCACAGGGTTTATTCCTTTGGCTTCAATTCCTGACCGGGTTCAGTTTCAGCATGATATTTGTTGTCGCTTCGTTCTACGAAGCGACGGTGGCGAACCTCTCCGGGTTGCAGCTGGTGCTGGTCGGAACGACGTCGAAGTCACCATCCTGCTCTTTGAAGTGCCCACCGGCGTGGTTGCCAACGCGTATTCGCGCAGGCTGTCCATTATGATCGGTTACTTCCTGATGGGCAGCGCCTTCTGTGGAGGGTCTTTCCCCGTTTCGCTGATCCTTCTGGCGCAGGTGCTCTGGGGGCTTGGTTATACCTTTACCAGTGGCGCACCAGGCCTGGCTTTCGATGAGATCGGCGAGGAGAACGCCAACCGCGCCTTCCTGCGCGGCAATCGTTTCGACCTGGCGGGCGCGTTGCTTGGCATGCTGGTTGCCATCCCGCTGGTAACCTGGCTTTAACCTGCCGATCCTGGCGGGCGGCGCTCGATCCTTCTGACCGATTTCGTTCTGCGCTGTTCATGCCCGAGCATGGGTTCAACCCACTCCCGCGAAAAACGAATTCCTCCAGCACATGGGTGACATCTACAAAAGGGATTGTCGGTCGTGAAATCCCGTCCTGTCCTGCATGGCCATCCTTGGCATTGGTTTCATTTATGGCTTGTATTCCGAAGGTTGGGACCGCCTGTGGGTTAAGTACCTGGTGGATAACTTCAGCCTGCCGAACATCTTTGGGTTTAACGAGGTTGCCTTCTTGGTTTTCTGCGCGCAGGGGGAATGATGCTCTCCATACTGGTCACCCGGCAGGTGGAAAAACGCCTGGATGCCAGCCACGCACCCTCCATTGCCCGCGCCATGCTGTGGATCACCATCCTGCTCTCCCCGCCATCCTGACCTTCGCCTTTTCCCCGGCGTTGTCTGTCAGTGTGGCTGCCGTCTCTGGTTAGCATCACCCGCAATGTGATGGGCCCCTTGTACGATGCCTGGGTGAACCAGCGCCTGGACTCCGGACACGCTGCTACGGTCATCTCCATGTCAGGCCAGGTGGATGCCATCGGGCAGATCGCCAGCGGACCCGTTGCCGCGTTGATCAGCCTCAGTTCCATCCGAGCCGCCATCAGCCTGGCAGGACTGTTGCTTGCCCCTGCCCTCCCGTTGATAAGGCGTGCCAACCGCCTGCAGGCGGACTCCCAACCTGACGCCGTTGAGAGTCGATCGCCTGAATAATAAAAGGGCGGTCCCAAAACATCATTTCGTGACCGCCCCTCCTTACTTTGGCTTTCCACTTCATTTTCATATATAGCTCCGCCTTTTTTCAGTTCATCCAGCATTTGATTCAATCGTTTCTGCCGTGTGGTCTCCAGCCTGGCGCGCATGATCCAGCCGATGTAATCGTTTTGCTGGTAGGGCGGGCGTGCCTGGTAGGCATCCATCAACCCGCGGTCGTTTAAGGCATCCTGCAGGAAGGTCGGCATTTCATAGCGAGGGCGTGGGGGCATGTTACTTTGATCTCCAAAGAATAAGGGTCAATTTTTGCGGAGGCTTCGATCAGTTTCCTCAAATAATCCCATGGCGCGGAACTCTAGCCATCGATGCGGACAGACCGTTTGGCTTTCTGTTTTCCCTCCAGCATGCCCGCGGGTCAGGGATGAACGCCCCGTGGATGAACGCCAGGCGCACATGATCCTTTTGGATGCCGATCTGGCAGACCCCGCGCTGACGATCCCCGCGCCCTGCATGGTAATAGCTCAACCCGCCCCAGCGGATCACCTCCACCGCATCCGGTGAGACTGCTGCGACCAGGTTGCGCAATTCCAGCACGATCTCCTGCAACGGGGCAGGGGTGTGCTGGAGAAAGGCTTCAACTTCGTGGAGTGGGAGCATGTTACACCATCCGTTTACTTCAATGATGGTTATTTAATTCCCGCTGCGATCAAGCCTGAGAAGATGGACAGGATGGCTGTCACTGCTCCCAGGATGGTCACGCTGCCACCGGTATGAGTACTGCCAGGAATTGACCCAATTGGAAACGGGAGATCAGCAGCCCGGTGAACCAGCGGGCAAGGATGGCACCCAGGATGATCGTGACACCCTGGCATCCCAGCGTGACTCCCAGGGCGGTGGTTGCCTGCCCCTCGTTCATGACACCGTTGAGCAGGACGATCTGTACGAACAGCGTCAGAGGGCAACCAGGATCAGCAGGACGATGGTCAGGACACAGAAACAATGACAGGGGTCTTGTTGGGCATGGGTTATCCTGCCTTCCTCATCTCTTTGGAATATTCAACATAACAACGCGTTTGTTTCATGCCCACATTCTCATAAAAGTGGATCGCCCGTTGATTTTCGGACTCGACTGCCAGGCCGGCTTTCTTGAATCCTCGTTTGTAGAATTCCGGGAATGCGTGATGTAACAGGGCGCTTCCCAGCCCGGTCCTCCGGACGGATTCCAGCACGCCCAGTTGACGCACCCATCCCTGGCCGGATCCTGAATATTCATAGCACAGGCATGCCCCGACCATCTCTTTTCCCCTCATGGCAAGGAACCAGAGTTCAGGCTTGAAAATATCCTCCCGCAGCATGAAGTTTTTCCAGTCTTCAAAGGTCTGCCTGGTTCGTCCCGGTCGCTCGAACGCAGACTGGATGATCTCGTAAATTTCACGGTCTTCCTGCCCTGGGACAGGGTTGCGAATGGAAATGCCGTTTGGCAGTTTGGCGGGCGGGGAGCTGTGTCGAATTGGGCTTGCATATTGTAGACGTATTTTATTTTCTGAAATCCAATTTCCTCAAGCAGCCTGCTTGCCTGTTGATTGGCCTGTGTCACATAGCATCTTGCCCGAGCCCCGAGTTTTCTGCTGTTCTTTTATCAGCTGTGCGCTTCACTCCTCACAGCGGGATAAGAGCGCATGGATGATCTCCCTGTCCCTGGCGGTTGGGTCGGCATACAGGTCATATTTATAGTCCGCTCCCCAGGGGATCACCGCGGCATACCCGATCACATTCTTGTTCCGGCGTCAACGTAAGCCATGCATCCTCTTCAGGTTAATGTTGTTCCAGTCGTTGACCAGGTCCTCCAGTTCCGAATCCGGTTCCCCGAATTCGTGGATATCACAGCGGGTCATCAGTTCAAAGGTCTGTTGCAGATCATTCAGTGCAGGTGGCGGAAGATGAGGTTCTTGTTCAATGTCGATACTCCTTGCCTGATTATAAATGGATACTTTCTTTTTATTGCTGTTAAATATCTTCCCATCAGACTTTCATTAACTTACCCTGCCAGTTCGATTGTGTTAATAGCCGGATAACCTTATACTATCCGGACCTCACACGGTCACAGCCTGGCGATCGATCACCATGATAGATCAAACTATTGGCTGTGTCTCTGCCCAAAACAATCATAAAGGAGACTAAATCTCATGCACGGATCCGGCTGGTTTCCATATATGCGTTCGGGTGACGAAAAGCCCAAGGTCACCCGCGAACTTCTACTGCGCGTGCTTGCCTATGCGCGCGGTTACTGGTGGCATATCGCGGGCATGCTGGTGACGATCCTGCTCACAACAGGTCTGTCCCTGCTCACGCCGCTGATCTTCCGCAACATGATCGACGTGGTGATCCCCGCCAAGGATATCAATCGGCTGGTGATGCTCGGCCTGGCTTGCTGCTCATCCCCGCGTGAAGGGGGTGATCAACGTCATCCAGCGCCGGCTGAACGCCACCGTCGGCGAAGGCGTGATCTACGATCTGCGTTCGGCGCTCTTCGCGCGCCTGCAGCGCATGTCCCTGCGCTTCTTCACCAACACCAAGGTCGGCGAGTTGATGTGCCGCCTCAACAACGACGTGGTCGGCGCGCAGAACGCCATCAGCAACACCATCGTCAGCATCGTCACCAACATGATCGAAACGATCGCCCTGCTGGCGGTCATGCTCACCCTCGAGTGGCGGCTGACCATCGTCAGCGTGCTCATCCTGCCGCTGTTCATCCTCGCCGCCCGAAGGCTCGGCAACGTCCTGCGCGACATCGCCCGCCAGGCCATGGACATGAACGCGCAGATGAACGCCCACATGAACGAGACCCTCAACATCGGCGGCGCGCTGCTGGTCAAGCTCTTCGGGCGCTCCGCTGAGGAGGACAAGCGCTTCCGCGAGCGGGCCGCCAACGTGCGCGATATCGGCATCCGGCGCGCGGTGGTCGGCTCGACGTTCTTCGTCATCATTGGCCTGGTCAGCGCGGTCGGCACGGCGCTGGTCTACGGCCTCGGCGGCTACTACGTCATCACCGACGTCTTCACATCGGCACCATCGTTGCGTTCGGCTCGTACCTCGGTCAACTCTATGGCGCGCTGCAGGGACTGGCCGGCGCGCCGGTGGAGTTCTCCACCTCCATGGTCAGCTTCGAGCGCGTCTTCGAGGTCATCGACCTGCCGCAGGACATCGCCGAAAAGGAGAATGCGCCCGTCCTGCACGAATGTACGCGGCGAACTGGAATTCGACGATGTCACCTTCAACTACAGCGTGGACGAGTCCAAGCTGCTCAAGCGAAGTCAAGCGCTACGGGCAGCATGGAGGATGTCAACGCAGTGCTGTCGCTGGCAAGGAGGAGCGAGACGAAGAAGGAGGACGTCAACGTCCACGTCCTCGGAAGCGGACGGTCGAAGCGGATTCCACCTCCCAGGCGCGCGAGGTCGCCCTGGAGGACATCTCCTTCACCGCCCGGCCCGGACAGTTGGTCGCGCTGGTCGGTCCCTCCGGCGCGGGCAAGACCACCCTGACCTATCTCATCCCGCGCCTCTACGACCCGACCGACGGAGTCATCCGCATCGACGGGCACGACCTGCGCGATGTCACGCTCGACTCGCTCTCCGCCGCGATCGGCATGGTCACCCAGGAGACCTATCTCTTCCACGACACCATCCGCACCAACCTGACTATGCCAGACCTGGATGCCACCCAGGCGGAGATCGAGGCAGCCGCGCAGCGCTGCCAACATCCACAACTTCATCATGGACCTGCCCGACGGCTACGACACCATTGTCGGCGAGCGCGGCTACCGCCTGAGCGGCGGCGAAAAACAGCGCATCGCCCTGGCGCGGGTGATCCTCAAGGACCCGCGCATCCTGGTCCTGGACGAAGCCACCAGCCACCTGGACAGCGAATCCGAAGCCCTGATCCAGGACGCGCTCAAGCGCGTCATGGCGGGACGCACCAGCATCGTCATCGCCCACCGCCTGAGCACCATCCTCGCCGCGGACCTGATCCTGGTCATGGACCGCGGGCAGATCGTCGAGCGCGGCACCCACGACCAGTTGCTCGCCCTGGGCGGTTTGTACAGCCAGTTGTATGAAACCCAGTTTCATGGGGAGCGTGCCTGAGCCTCTTTTTCCCCCGTGCTGTCTGCCATGATGCAGGCGGAGCGCAGCGAATGCGCCCCGGAAACAATAAGAGACCAACCCTCTCAAGGGGTTGGTCTCTTTTGAATGCAATAAAAATTTTTACTTCTCTGGGGTTTGAATTGCCGGGGTTTCCTGCGCGGGCTGTGTCTCGCCGGTTAGCTATCTGTCTCCGGCAGAATAACGTTCTTCTTGATCTGCTTTAGCTTTTCCTTCTGCTCTTTCTTGCGTTTCTTTGCCAGTTCCTTCTGACGTTTTTCGTATTGATAGTTTACTTTAGCCAATTTGGCATCCTTTCATGTTTTAAGCTGAATAAATCCGATAACTCATTATAGCACGCTAACATTAGACCTTCCTGCCTCTCACCACCAGCGTCGTTGCACTGTGAAATCCCACCTTCTCAACCCGCTGGCGCAGTTCCAACCCGCGCGCCTGCAGGGTCTGGGTGACCCTCCGCCCGTTGGATATACCGCTCGAAGACCGGACCCAATTCCGTCATAATGGCGGGGTCGTGTGGATCCTCGCCCAGGTCGGAAAGATCATAAGTGGACATGTCTGCCAGCCCGAGGTGGTCGATCAGCTCCAGCAGTTCCTGCCGCGTATAGGTCTCCCGGTGAAGGATCCCGTTGACCGTGTCCACCGCCGCCCACCAATGGTGGAGCAGCACATGCGTCATCTGGGTTTCGCTTTGGTGGTCGCGGTACATCTCGGAAACCAGCAGGTGCCCGCCCTGGCGCAGCACCCGCAGCATTTCACGCAGCACGGGTTCGGGGTCCAGGTGATGCAGCGAGTTGGAGATGCAGACCAGGTCAAAGGAGGCATCGGGAAATTCCAGCGAGGCGGCATCCATCTTCTGAAAATGGATTTTGGGATCTCCTTGAAGGCTGCCGCGAACCCCGCCGCCGCGCGGTCATTGTTGTCCACCCCGATGATCTCGGTGTAATCCTTCAAGCCCGTCCAATAAAAAATGGATGAATCCCCCGCTTCCGGTTGCCACATCCAATATTCGACCGGCAGTGATGTTTCCCAGGATGTCTTTTGGTTCAGGCATGCTTCCTCACTTGTGATAACGCGAGATGTACCAGACCGCGCCCAGCGCCAGCAGGTTGATGAGGATGGATGCGGTGGTGACGGTTGAAAAGCCGGAGGCGTACAGCAGGGGTGCCAGCAGGGCGCCGCCCATCCTGCCGAGGGAATGTGACGCCAGGTTGAAGGACAGGGTGGTGGCGCGTGCCGCCGGCATCACCTCGGTCATCAGGGGGATCTGGCTGACGATCGTGAACTCGAAGCTGATGTAGAACAGGAACAACCCCGCCAGCGCGCCGGTCTCCGTCCTTCCGATGACCGGCAGCAGGAGCGCCGCCAGGATGTTCGCCGCGATCCCCAGCCCGGTCGCGCGGGCCTTGCCAAGCCGGTCCGCCAGGAGCGCGACCAGCCCCTCCCCGCCGAGTTCCGAAAGCCCGATCACCGCCGAAGCCCCCGCCAGCGCGGCGATCTGCAGTTGGAACGAATCCTCCAGCCAGACGCCGAACAGCAGGTTGATGACCTCGTTCGCCATGCTGGCGAACAAGCCGATCCCCAGCCCTGCCAGTACGGGTGCGGAGGTGAGGATGGCGCGCACGTTGCCGAAGATGCCGTCTGCGTGATGCGCGGGTTTGTGCGAATCGCGCACGGTCCATGCCAGCAGGATGCATGCCAGCGCGATCGCCAGGCTGAGTACCGCAAATGGCGTCGACCACGTGAAGCGGGCGATCAGGAATCCCATGGCGGGCACGCCCAGGATGAAGGAGAGCGACCAGGCGAATTCCGCAAAGGCGGTCGCGGTGCCGCGTTTTTCATAGGGCACATGGTCCGCCACGTAAGCCAGCATGGACCCGTCGAACAGGTTCTTGCCGATCAGCCCCAACGCCATTGCAAAACCAAGGCTGGGCAGACCGGGCATCAGCGCCACCAGCCCCAATGCCCCGGAGACCAGCCCCGCGCCCAGCAGCATCCCGAAGCGCCGCCCGCGCGTCTCGATGAACGGGAACAGGAAGGGGATGGCTGTCCCGATCAGGGAGCGGTTCGCCACCAGCGCCGAGACCGTCATCAGGTCAACCCCCAGCCCGCGCGCAAAGACCGGCAGGAAGGGGTAGATCATGCGGTGCGAGGTGTTCAGCACCACGCGGATCGCGACCAGGATGGCGAGGCGGAGGCGGGGCATTTAGCCGGTCTTTTTTGCTGCCAGGAACCAGCGTGTCAGGAAATAACCTGCCACCCATGCCAGCAGGTTCAGACCGATGAAGAATCCGATGATCAGGTAGTTCCCGCTGTTGAAGATGGGCGAGGGCGGCGGGTGCATGATATTCTCCGCCATCGAGAAAACGACCCGCAGCGCCACGAAGTAGGCGATGTTCGCCAGGGAGGTCAGCCACTTCAGGTTGACCATCGCCAGGCCGGTCTGTAAGAGCACGCCCACGATGGCAAAGGTCAGTGCCAGCCGGAAGCGCGGCTCGGACAGGAACAAGCCGTTCCAGTTGCTTTGCATCGCCAGCATGGAGAGCGGCAGGTAGGTCACCCAGAACACGATGCCCGTGCGCCCGAGAGCCGCGCTCCAGTCGTGGAGGGCATCCCGTTTCATGACCAGTCCTGCCAGCCCCGCCAGGGCGGAGAGGGCAAAGGCGACTTCCGCCGCGATGACCCAGGCACCGTGCAGGTACACGATGCGCACGTTGGCGCCCAGGTCCTTTTCCTCGGGTCCGAAAAGCGTCATGATCCCGATCAGAACCAGGGTTAAAAAGAATAAAAACAGGGGGGATTTTGTTTTAAACATGGGCGGATTTTACCCTGCCTTCATGAAATCAACATAAGATTTTGATATTCTTTTTACATGCTGCGGTTATGATTGGTTCAAATAAAGGTATGCATAAAAGGAGAAAAAATGAGCAAAACCTGGAAATGGATCCTCGGTATCCTGCTTGTATTGGTGCTGGTGGCGGTATTGTTTTCCGTCGGGTTCATGTGGCAGACCCGCCATGTGACGGGTTGGAACATGCCCTTCGAGCGCAGCTGGGACAGCCCCATGCAGCGCCAGTGGAACCAGCAGGTGCCCGGTCAGTGGGTTCACCCGATGATGATGAACCAGCGCGGTTTCAGCCCCTTCGGCGGGTTCTTCCTGCTGGGCGGTCTGCTGAAGTGGGTGCTGTTCTTCGGGCTGCTTTATGGTGCCTACTGGCTGGGACGGCGCAATGCCCGCCTCGCGCATTGACCCGAAGCCTGCCGCACCATTGATCGAGCCTTCGACCCCGGCGGTGGAACCCGAACCTGCCCCGCGCAAGCGCGCAAAGAAAGTCGAATAACAGCCTCTGTCAAAAGCATGGAGCGGAAGTGTCATTCCGCTCCACTTTTCATTTAATGATGACCGTGAAGGTGACTTCCTGCACAGCAGGTTCGCCCTCCCCGGGCGGATAGTTTCCCAGCACGATCTTCGCCTCTCCCGCCGCAAGGGCTTTGAAGGTCCACACATCCGACCCGCCCGAGCCAGCCAGGACGGTTCATCCGCCCGGTAATCCTTCGAGACGAACTGGATCAGGGTCTCGTCGAGGTTGCCGATCAATTCCCAGTGGTAGCCTGTGGACGGGTTGGAGTCGATGATGATCTTGAACTCGTTCCCTGCCGTGACCTCCAGGATCTTTCCCGGCTCGGTGATGACCAGCTGGTCCACGGGAGGTTCGGTGGGTTTGCCGCCGCAGCCAGCCAAGACGAGCACGGTGATGAGCAGGGGGAGCAATAGTTTTTTCATGATCGTTATTCCTTTCCAGTTGTCTCTGCTTGATGAAGACTGTTCCTTCATCAGGACGCTGCTGCAGGCTGAAATGTTTCCGCTTGCGGAATCATCACTCGATCCGTGACTGCCTTGATGATGTATTCATGGATGACAAAATCCGGGTCCGGCATGTCGCCGCCGCCCACGCCCATCACGACCACCACCAGGTCCAGGCAGGGGATGATGGACAGCATGTGTCCGCCCGAGCCGCGCGCTTCAAAAACGAACAGCTCCGGGTTTTGATGGATCCACCACAGATACCCGTAATCCATCCACTGGAGGGTCCGGATCTTCGGGGTGGTGGATTCACGGACCCATTCCGGTGAGATGATCTGCCTGCCGTTCCAACAGCCCTCGATTTGCAAAGAGATATCCGAAGCGGGCGACATCCCGCGGGCGAAAGTACATCCCATACCCGCCCAGGAAATTGCCCTGGTCGTCCATGCCCCAGCTCCAGTTCCTTTCGGGGATGCCCAGGGGCGTGAAAAGATTCTCCTGTGCAAAGGCTCTCAGTGACCCGCCGATGAGTTTCGTCAGGACGCCCGAGAGGATCTGCGTGTTGGGCGTGCAGTAGTTGAACTCGGGTTTCGGCGCGGGGATGCTGGGGAACTTCAGGTTGATGGCGGTCTTTGACCATGTTGCCGCTGTTCACCCAGGGCGCCACGCTGAGGTCGTTCTCGATTCACCCACTGGAAATCAACCGTCATGGTGATCAGGTCCCGCAGGGTGACCTCGTACATGCGCGGGTCCGTGTCGGGGGTGAAATATTCGGGGAAATATTCGAAGACCTTGTGGTCGAGGGAATCCAGCAGACCCTGGTCGATGGCGATGCCGGTCAATGCCGAGAGGTAACTCTTGGTCATCGAGTAGATCTCCACGCTCCGGTCCGGATTGGGCGTCCGGGTGAAATATTCCTCGTAGACCAGCTCGCCGTGCCGGACGATCACCAGGCTGCTGTAGTTGTAGGTCTTTGCGAGATGCCAGGCTCCCTTTTCCACCAGGGCGCGCTCCAGGCAGTGCTCCTCCAGCGTGGAGACGGTCCATTCCTCCCCGGGGAAGTTCTTCCGTTCTGCCGGGTCGGAGGGATAACGGCTGGCGCAATCGGTGCGCGCCTGGGCAGGCTGGTCCCTGTCACGGTCGGAAGGATCACAACCGTTGGCGTACCCGTGGGCGGCACCGGTGTGACTGCTTTACAGGAGGACAGCACGCATGCTAGGACAGCCCCAACAAGGATGATCCTATTCATCTCTCACTGCCTTTACGATCCATTCATGCATGATAAAGGATGGGTCTGCATCTTCCTCCCTGTCCCCATTGACGACGACCACCAGGTCGAGATCTGGAACGATGAGCAGGCATTGACCGAGGGAGCCGCGCTTAAAGCTGGATGGATCGGTGCCGTGACCAACCCACCAGAGATAGCGTAATCCATCAAAAAAGCATCGATCTGTTTGGTCGTGGATTGCTCCACCCATTCCCTGGATATGAGCTGTTTTCCGTCCCAATAGCCCTGGTTTGAGTAAAGGGTTCCAAAGCGGGCGATATCACGTGGTCGCAAGGTCAAGCCCGATGATCCCAAGTAATAACCCTGGTCGTCCATGCCCCAGCCCCAATCACTTTCCGGGATGCCCAGCGGTGAAAAGAGATTGCGTTGAGCATAGGAGCGCAACGGCTCGCCCACGATCTTTGTCAGGATCGCAGAAAGAAGTTCCGCATTGGGATTGCAGTAGTTGAACACCGTTCCCGGGGTATCCAGGAACTTTAAATTGATGAGCTAGCCTCGACCATGTTCCCGGTTCTCATCCAGGCGGTATTTGTTTCCGCGTCATTGATCCAATCGAATTCAGCCGACATGGTCAACAGGTCGCGGTAGTGTGACATCCTTCATCCGCGGGTTGGTGACGGGGTAAAAGTATTCGGGGAAATATTCGATGACCTTATGGTCCAGGGAATCCAGCAGACCCTGGTCCATGGCAATGCCGATCAAGGCCGAGAGGTAACTCTTCGTCATCGAATAGATCTCCACGCTCCGGTCCGGGATTGGGGGATCGGGTGAAGTATTTCTCGTAGACCAGTTCGCCATGGCGCACGATCACCAGACTGCTGTAATTGTAGGTTTTTTCCAGGTACCACGACGCCCTTTTCCACTAGGGCGCGGTCCAGGCAGTGCTCCTCAAGGGTGGAGACTGTCCACTCCTCCTTCGGCCAGATTTTTCCGCTCAGCCGGGTCGGATGGATAGCGGCTGGCGCAATCGGTGCGCGCCGGGGAGTACTGGTGGCTGTCACTGTCGGGGAAGGAACGTGACAGTCGGCGTTGGCGTGGGGGGAACAGGTGTGATGCCTCCGCAGGCGGAGAGCAGGAAAGCCGCTGCGGTCAGGGCGAGGAGAATTCTCCTTCACCGCCATCCTTCCGGGGTGAGATCATTCTCCTGCGAACAGGCATCATTCCTCTCCCAGGTGCTGCACCTTCCTTTCCACAAGTTCGAAGCGGCAGGATGGCGCACAGCAGGCTGATGCCGGTTCCGAGGAGGATTCCCGCCAGGTAACCGTACACCTGCGGGATCTCCAGCGCGATGACCACTCCCAGCGGGGCGATGAACAACCCATCGAGACCGGCAGGATCAGCATCGTGACGAACTGCCCCAGGCATCCGATCGAACCGGCGTTCATCTTGCGCGGGTCGTCCCAGTTGAAGTTTGCCCCTGCCACACCGAAGGCGGTCATGACGCCGTTCATGCCTGCCAGCGATAGTACCACCGCCAGGAGGCTGTAAAGGAAGACCCCGATGGAAACCCCTCGCACGAGGGAGATCGCGACCAGGAAGACGCCGCCCAACACGAGGGACGGCAGGTAGGAGACCAGGAACTTGGCGGACAGCAGGTGGACCGGGCGCAGGGGGAGGATTTCAGGATCCAGAAACTTTTGCCCTCCTGGGAGAAACCGATGCTTGCCAGGCGCGAGAGCAGCATCCAGCCGACGAAGAGCGCCATGCCGACATTGGAATAAGCCAGCAGGATTGAGCGCGTCCATGAACCAGTCCGGCGCCTCGCCCTGACCGGCCGGCGGTTCATTGCCGGAGCGGAAGATCATCAGCGTATAGATGACGCCCAGGATCAGCGGGGAGATCAATTGCGACAGGTTGCGCAGGTCGCGCCGCATGACCAGGAAATCCTTCCCGATGATGGCGCGCACCGGCGCCTTCAGCAGGCGGCTGGCCCGGGAGAGCAGCCCGTTCCTGCGCTCCGCGGGAGGGTGCGCGGCGCGGGCGGGTTTCTTCTTCTGTGCCACGACCTGCATGCCGGCCCAGCCGCTGTAATACCAGCGTTCGGCCGTCGCCAGCGCGAACAAGAAGTCCGAGCGCGCACAAGCCCAGGGTGCCCAGCACCAGGACCGTCCCGGACAGCCAGTTGCCTTCGCCCATCGCCACCAACCCCCGGCCGGCCCAGTTCAGCGGGAGCCAGGGGGTATTGGCGCTCACGATCAGGCTGGTCGCCCCGCCGACCTGCTCCGGGGAGAATCCGTGCCGTCGCTCGAACGTGTTGAAGAAATTCCCCATCTGACCGCAGATGATGGCGACAGCGCGCCCAGGAAACCGAGGATCTCGGCCGCCCGGCGTGCCGGGAAGACGCGCACCACCAGCATGACCAGCAGCGCGGAGAGCCCGGCCGCGGCCAGCGCCAGCGCGATCATCACCAGGACACCAGCGGGTAATACAGGAAATTGTAACCGCCCGAGATGCCCAGCCCGAACAGGACCGGCAGGCCGAAGAGGGCGATCAGACCGAAGTTGGGCAGGACGGCCTGCATCAGCTTGGTGATGAACACCGCCCGGATGGGGATCGGGGAGCTGAGCAGGAAATCCATGTCGCCGGAGAGGTACAGCGCCTGCAGCAGGACGCCGAAGCTGGTGACCAGGATGCCCATGAACAGGCCGGTGAAGATCAGCACCGGCAGGGACTCCAGGAAGGGCGCGCGCATCCAGCCCGGTGTACTGCGCCAGGTCAGGCGAGCGCAGGAATTCAGCAGGAACCAGCTGCCGAGGCAAAGGATGAAGCCCGCAAAGCCCAGCAGCCATCAGCCGAGGAAGATGACAGGATCTTGCGCCCGATCTTGGCGTGCCTGAAACCGTTGTAGCTGATGCGCAGGCGCAGCGCGGAGGAGCTTCCAGACGGCAGGCAGGACCGCGCGGCCTGGACGAATGTGTTGCCATTTCAAGGATCTCCGCGATCTCGGCTTCCTCGGCGCCGCCGGTCAGACCCAGGAAGATATCCTCCAGGCTGGTCTCGCCGGCCTGGCCGAGGCGCGCAGTTCGTCCATGGTGCCGACGGCGACCAGTTCGCCCTTGTTGATGATGCCGATGCGGTCGCACATGCGCTCGGCGATCTCCAGGATGTGGGTGGAGAGGAACACCGCCGCGCCGCGGTCGGCCATCTGGCGCAGCATGTCCTTGATCAGGCGCGCCGACTTGGGGTCGAGACCGACGGTGGGTTCGTCGAGCACCAGCACCTTGGGGTCGTGCATCAGCGCGGCGGCCAGGGAGGCCTTTTGCTGCATGCCGTGGCTGTAGGAGTCGAGCGTGTCATCCGCGGCCGCGGTCAGGTCGAACATGCGCAGCAGTTCATCGATGCGCCGCGCCGCCTGGGCGCGGTCCAGGTTGTACAGGTCGCCCACGAAGCGCAGCAGCTCGCGCCCGGTCAGCTTGGCGTACAGGTTGGGCGTATCCGGCACGTAGCCGCTGGCGGCCTTGGCCTGCAGGGGCTGGGCCTGGACGTCGTAGCCGGCCACTTTGACGCGTGCCCGAGGTGGGCTGCAGCAGGCCGACGATCATCTTGATGGTGGTGGTCTTGCCGGCGCCGTTCGGGCCGAGGAAGCCGAAGACCTCGCCGCCGTGCACATCGAAGCTGACGTTGTTGACCGCCAGCTTTGTCGCCGTAGCGTTTGACCAGGTTCCGGGTCTCGATCAATGTGTTTGTCATGTGGTTTCCCTGAAATGTGATTTTCTTCATTATAGTATACGTGGGGAAAGGTCGGAAAGGTCGAAAGTTGAAGGTTGGTGAATAGTAAAAAGTGAATGGTGAATAGGGAATTGTCGAAAGTCAAAGGTCGGAGGAGGGAAAAAACATGCCAGGAGGAGTTGGGGTCAGAGACTCCTGCCAGGCGGGGAAGGTGAAACATGACATGTCTCCGGCGCGCCATGACAACCACGCCTCATCTCTCACTCGGGACTATAAACAACAAGGTTCCCGATAAGACATGTCATGTTTTTAGATGGGAGAATGATTGTAGTATGATGGATTTATGGGAGCGCCAGGATAACGCGGAGACCTTCGGTCAGAGGTGGCGGCGGGGTGAGGACACCTTCGCCGAGCGAGACCATTA
>CAWGMC010000024.1:0-4002 GCA_963823545.1 uncultured Chloroflexia bacterium
GATCACTGCCACAGGCTTTTCAGGGATACCCGTATTGGTGGATTTCACTGCAACCATGCTAACATTCTTTCCGTTGATCATCACTACATTGTTGGCTGTCCGCTTCATTCACCAGCGTCCATTAAAGCCTGGTCACCGGCACCCAAAACATAAGCTGGAGAAGAATTTTTGCGGGTGCGGCAACCTGGATGGTCATCGGTGCGCTGCTCTCTATAGTCGAGGAACTTCTTTATCCGGGAAGATATTTGCTGACGTTTCAGCCAGGGGTACTGGCTGTCTATGCGGTGTTCGCACTGGTGTTGATTCCCTTCCAAACCTCCGCCGAGGAGTTTTTCTTCCGTGGTTACCTGCTGCAATGGATGGGCTTGCGTTTAAAGAATATTTGGCTGCTGGCATTCATCAATGGTATTCTGTTCTTCCTTCCTCATATTGCCAATCCTGAAATGTCCGTGAACGGCTTCCTTATGGGCATAATTTACTTTTCGATTGGAGCCTTCCTTGCGTTAATCACCTTGAAGGATGGAGGGCTGGAGCTTGCCCTTGGATTGCATGCAGCCAATAACCTTTTCAGCGCGTTGTTCGCCAACTATACGACTACAGCACTGGCAAGTCCGGCTCTTTTCACAATTCAAAAGCTGGATGCGACTTATGGATTAATTTCAATCATCATTGGAATGGCAGTGTTTTATTCGATCTTTTTTATTTTGTTTCCCAGAAGACCTGCCAAGAAATCCGGATGAATATGATCAAGAGCCCCAATTCGCAGGGGCTCTTTTCTTCTGCCAATTAGATTATTTGGAATCAGGAATATTTATTTTCCATCCTTGCGTTTCATATCGCCGCCTTGCTCTTGAGGTCCTTGAAGAAATCGCTGTCCACGATATCTGAAACATCTTTCCTGCGCTTGACCTCGTCAATTTCCACCTTCAGGCGTTCCACTTCCTGTTTCAATTTCTGCTGGCGTTCCTGGACCTGCTCAGCCATTTTTTGAAAGACGCGCGCCAGGTGGGATAGTTCATCCTTGCCGCTTGCCAGCGGGGCAAGGGTCTGCGGGTCCACTTTTTCATCATTCTCCAACATGCGCGCCGCGTCCGTGATGGTGCGCAGGGGACACGTGATGCCTCCGGACAGGAAATAGGTGGTGACGAAGATCACCAGGAAACCGATCAGGAACATCACCAGGCTGGCGTTGCGGATACGCCCCTGCATCTCGATCACCTCATCGGCCTCCATGTCCACGCCGACGATGCCAACGCTCCTGCCACTCTCATCCAGGATGGGCGCATAGCCTGAAAGCCAGGTGCCGTACTCATCCTCGCCGATGGTCTCATCCACGCTGGGACCCTCGAATGCGAGCAGCATCTGCGGAGATGCGCTGGCGTCGTACTCATCCCCCATGGCAAAGCGTTCGTCCTCATCCTCCTCGGCGGACACCCCGATCAGCACAATATTTGGGTCATCCTCCGAACGGATTGCGGTGTAAACATCCATCACCTTCGGATTGGCATCCCGCACCATGCGCAGTCCTTCCGCGATGGCTTCATACATGTCATCCCCATCTTCGCCGTATTCGAAGAGTTGGGTGTGCTCATCGGCGTCGATCATTTCAGCAGCGGTGCCGGCGGAGACGATCAGGTTCTGGCGCAGGTCCTCCATCGCTCTCCCGGTGGTAAATTGGTAGAACCATAACGTCGCTCCCAGGAACACCACGGTGAAAAGCGCGGTAAAAATGACCAGCAGGCGCGTGCGGATGTTCATCCCTTTCATTGGACCTCTCCTGTTATTTCCTTATCACTCGTAGCGAAACCGCCAGACCCCACCCGAAAAAAACCACCGCGAAGACCAGCAGGACTCCCGCTTCGGGCAGGATCTCCACCAACCCGCCCCCGCGCAGGACCAGGTCCAGCATGCCCTGCATCGCCCAGGTGGTGGGAAGGATCTTCACGATTTCTGCACGGCGGGTGGGAATAATTCCAGCGGATACCAGCATCCGCCCATCAGCGCGAAGACCATGCCGAACATGATGCTCAATCCGCTTGCCTGACCTTCGGTCTTGATGAACGTGCCCATTGTGGTGCCGAAGGCTGCCGCCGCCAGGGCGGATGTAAGCAGGATAACGAACAATGCCAGTGGTTCGCGTCCCCAATTCAATTTCATCACCAGGATGCCAAACCCGACCAGCAGCAACATTTGCATCAGTGCCATCAGCACCTGACCGAAATCGTGCCAAACAGAAACGTCGCTTTGTTCGACGGCGTGGTGAGCAGACGACGCAACGTCCCCTGCTGGCGTTCATAGGCGAACAAGGCCGAAATCCCGAACAGCGGAATGAATACCCATGTGATCAACTGCCCGGCGGACGAATTCGCCCGTGGATCATATTCCACCTCATCTGGTGTTGCGCCTTCGACAACGTCACACGTTCGGGCGCATCATCTTGAATGGACTGTGCCAGTTCCAGCGAAGCTCTCAAAATAGCCTGTTTCTCTGCATCCGAAGCAAATGGCTGCTTCTGGCTTCGCGCTCGGTCGACAGCATTCTGCGCGGCGAGACCGAACTGCTGACCGGCGGATGGCGGTAGAACGGCGCGTTCGGCAACGGTCGCGTTCAAATTGTTGGGCTGCTGAAGCAATTCCACTTCCGCGGAACCGTTTTGCAGCGATTCAGATCAACACCCGCAGGGATGAAGAACATGGCAGCCGCGCGCCGGTCATCGAATTGACTTTGCGCTTCTTCGGTGTCAGTCACTTCCGGGCGGACAGCGGTGGAATTTCCAAGTTCGTCGATGATCTGCTGTGAAATGGCTGTATTGTGCTTCATCCACGACCAGCAATCGGATGCGATGATCTTCATCTCCGCTGGTGTCCCTCCCGCCAGCAGGAACGTGAAGACAACCGGCAGGATGATAAAGAATAGCAGCTCCGATGAACTTGCAAAACGGATGATGGCGTCCTTCCAGGCAATGGCAAAAATTTTTTTCATACTCAATCTTGTAGGGGCACAGAGAGGACTTCTCTATCTTCGCTATGCATTATTTCTGCATTAATTCCTTTTCGATTGAACAACACGACCGCGATCCCAAACAATACGTGCCCATGATCAGCAAAGCGGTGATCGGTTCCGTCAAGTTTGGCAGAGTGCCGCCGAGAGCCAGCGTGGTAAATCCATCCAATCCCCAGGCATTGGGCGTGATCTTGCTGATGGTCTGACAAACGGCGGCATTTGTTCAAGATTGATAAAGCTTCCGCCCAGGATGCCGAAGATGAGCATGATGGCCGAACCAACGCTGCCCACTTGCGCAGGTGTACGTGCCAACGCGGTGATCAACATGCCCCAGCCTGTTGCGCCGAAGACGGCGGCGAGGATCAACACGACGATGCCCAGCGGGTCACCCCATTTCACCTGGAAGAAAAGCGAGCTGGCCAGGATCAGAATCCCAACCTGTGCGATGCCCGTGAAAAAGATGCCGAAGACCTTCCCGCCCAAGAACTTGCCTGGCGGATGGTGGGCGAGACCAGCAGACGCGGCAGGGTTCCCTGAGAGCGTTCGGCAAGGATCGAACGTCCGCCATAGAAACGGTGAACATCAAAAACATCAACGCCATGCCGGGCGCCATATATGCAAGGATGTCGAATTCGACGGCTGCCGCCCCTTCCTGATCTTCTTTTTCTTGAGAGTGATGGCTACGTGATTTCGAATCGTCTGATGTTCTCGAACAATTGACGGGCCTCCCCATCTGCATTTTGCGGATCCAGCAAACCACTCGGACGGACAGTCCCATGATGGACGTTATGCCGCTCGTGCGCCCCTCTTCCACGCGGCTGACGAACTCGTCCACGATGGCCTTGACGACGCCCGCGCCGGTCGGGCGGGATGGGTTTGTATACACTTCGATCTTGACGGGATCGGGTCAGGCAGTGATCTGGATCGAACATCGTCCCTTCGGCAGGGATGATGCGAACGCGTGAACCCTTCGGGGATGATGACCGCGGCTGCAGCCTG
>CAWGMC010000025.1:0-90126 GCA_963823545.1 uncultured Chloroflexia bacterium
GTGGATCTCGATCCCCGTCAGCCCGCGCGCCAGTTGGGAAAGCCAGCGGGCGGGCAGCTTGAGGTGGTTCGTCCACAGCCAGTGGGAGATGCGGTGGATCCAGATGGCATGCAGACCCGGATAGAGCAGGAGGATCTCCAGGGAGGAGCGTGCCGCCGGGTCGCGTTCCAGCGCGGAGCGCACATCGCGGCGGATGGCGGAAAAGTAGTTCACCAGCCCGCGGATGGGACGGAAGAGCGGAAAGGCACGAATTGATTCAGTGGTCATACGCCTCCTGTTCAATCAGCCAGGTCTGCAAACAGGGGAGTGCTCAGGTAGCGTTCGCCGAAGGAGGGGATGATGACGACGATCAACTTTCCCTTGCTTTCGGGACGAGCCGCCACCTGCAGGGCTGCCCAGGTTGCCGCACCGGAGGAGATGCCGACCAGCAAGCCTTCTTCGCGTGCCAGTCGCCGGGCGGTCTGCATGGCATCCTCGTCCTTCACGAGGACGATCTCATCGTAGATCTTCGTGTTCAACACATCCGGGATGAAGCCCGCGCCGATGCCCTGGATCTTGTGCGGACCCTTTCGGCCCTCCCGAGAGGACGGCGGAGGTTTCCGGCTCGACCGCCACGACCCTGAACGAAGGCTTGCGTTCCTTGATGACCTCGCCCACCCCCGTGATGGTTCCGCCGGTGCCGATGCCCGCCACCAGGATATCCACCTTCCCGTCGGTATCGCGCCAGATCTCCTCGGCGGTGGTCTTGCGGTGGATCTCAGGATTGGCTGGATTCTTGAACTGCTGGGGCAGGTAATATTTGGAGGGTTCAGCTGCCACCATCTCCTCCGCCCTGCGGATGGCGCCGCCCATCCCCTCCGCGCCGGGCGTCAGGATCAACTCCGCGCCGTAGGCACGCAGGAGCATCCGCCGTTCCTTCGACATCGTGTCCGGCATGGTCAGGACGCACTTGTAGCCGCGCGCCGCTGCCACCATGGCGAGGGCGATGCCGGTGTTGCCGCTGGTGGGTTCGACGATGGTCTTTTCCTTCGTGAGCAGTCCCGCCTTTTCAGCCGCGTCGATCATCGAGAAACCGATGCGGTCCTTGACGCTGTGGGCGGGGTTGTAGAATTCCAATTTCACGACCACGTCCGCTTTCGATCCCTGGCTGAGGCGGTTCAGGCGGACAAGCGGGGTGTTCCCAATCAGTTCGGTTACATTCGCTGCAATTTTCATTCCTATCTCCGGGTAGTGTGTTGTTAAATAAAGACGGTCAACAGCAAAACAAAAAGGACGGCGAACGAGCGCCATGCGAAACTTGCCACGCATGCGGGGTCGTCCACCGTCCTCAGCTGTTGACCGAAGGTTCCTGAAACTGGAGGGCGGTGGTTACGAACCCCGCCCGGGACACAAGCAAAACTGGGATCGAGTTCAAATTCTTCATATTGGGTCTATATTGTATGGATATCAGTCCATTTGTCAAGGCATGACTGCCACTGCGGAATCCACTACTCCTTCAGCAACTCAGGCTGGGCTTTTTGAGGCTCGCCTGTATCGACCACGGGGGCACCGGCTTTCTTCAGGTCCTCCTCGGAGATGCGCGCCACCGAGGCGACCGTGTCACCGGGTTGAGGCTTGATCAGGTGGACACCGCGCGTGGCGCGCCCCGCCTGCTTGACCTCCTTCACCTTCATCCGCAGAGCCAGACCGTTGGAGGTGATGATGGTCAGGTCATCACCCATTTGAACCACGCGCGCGGCGGCGATCTTGCCTGTGAGCTTGAGCGCCTTCTGGTCGATGGTGGCAACCCCGCCCGTGGCGCGTCCCTTGGGAGCGTAGACCTTCAACGGGGTTTGCTTGCCAAAGCCGTTCGTGGTGACGGTCAGCAGGGAGCCGTTCTTCTCGACGACATCCATGCTGGTGACGGCATCGCCTTTTTTCAGGCGGATGCCCCGCACACCGCCCGCGGCACGCCCCATCGTGCGGACGGCGGATTCCTTGAAGCGCAGCGCCTGTCCCTTCTCGGTGACAAAAATGACATCATCCTTGCCGCTGGTCAGGCGCGCCCAACCGAGCGTGTCGCCCTCCTCCAGCTTGATGGCGATCAGGCCGGAGGGGCGGACGGAGGCGAATTCCTCCAGGATCACGCGCTTGACCTTGCCCCGGGCGGTTGCCATGATGCAGTATCCATGCGCATCGAAATTGCTGACCGCGATGGCGGCAGTCACGCGTTCGGTTGCATCCAGCGCCAGGACATTCACCATCGGGATGCCTTTCGCGGCGCGGTCCGCATCGGGGATCTGGTAGACCTTTTCGGAATAGACCTTGCCCTTGTCGGAGAAGAACAGCATGGAATCCAGGCTGCGGGCGGGGATGAGCATCATTATCTCGTCCTCCTCCTTCATGGTGTGACCCATCACACCGCGCCCGCCGCGGCTTTGCGAGCGGAACGCCGCGGCTGCCACGCGCTTGATGTAGCCGCGCTCGGTCAGGCTGATCAGCACCGCCTCGTCGTGCACCAGGTCTTCCTCGTGGAAATCCACCTTGGCATCCAGCGCGATCTTCGTGCGCCGGTCATCGCCGAATTTTTCAACCATTTCTTTGAGGTCGGATCTTGATGAGTGCCAGGATCTTCTTCGGGTGGGCAAGCAGGTCTTCGAGGTGGTCGATCTGGGCTTGCACCTGCTTGTGCTCCTCCTCGATCTTCCAGCGTTCCAGGGCTGCCAGCCGGCGCAGCTGCATGTCCAGGATCGCCTGGGCCTGCAGTTCGCTCAGCTTGAACTTCTTCATCAGGTCGGTCTTGGCGACATCCGCATCTTCCGCATGGCGGATGGTCTTGATGACCGCGTCGATGTTGTTGAGCGCGATCAGCAGACCGTCGAGGATGTGCTGGCGGGCGCGTGCCTTCGCCAGTTCAAAGTTCGAACGCCGGACGATGACCGTCTGGCGGTGCTCGATGAAGATCTGCAGCAGGCGCTTGAGCGGCAGGGTGCGCGGCTCCCCGTCCACCAGTGCCAGCATGATGACGCCAAAGGTGGACTGCAGGGCGGTGTATTTGTACAGCTGGTTGAGGACCTTCCTGGGCTGGGCGCCGCGCTTGAGCTCGATCACGATGCTCATGCCGCGCCGGTCGCATTCATCGCGCAGGTCGGAGATCTGGTCGATCTTCTCGTAGCGCGCCAGTTCGGCGATGCGCTCGATCAGGGTGGTCTTGTTGACCTGGTAGGGGATCTCGGTGATGACGATCTGGTGGCGGCTGCCCTTCATCTCCTCGATGTGGGCGATGCCGCGCATCACCACCCTGCCCCGCCCGGTGGCATACGCCGACAGGATGCCCTCCTCCCCGACGATCATCCCGCCGGTCGGGAAATCGGGACCCGGGACGAATTTCATCAGTTCCTCGACGGTGATGTCCTCGACCTTGTCGTAATGATCAATGAGGTGGTTGATGGCGCCAGCCAGTTCGCCCAGGTTGTGCGGCGGGATGTTGGTCGCCATGCCGACCGCGATGCCGGATGACCCGTTGAGCAGGAGATTGGGAAGGCGGGCGGGCAGGACCAGCGGTTCTTCCAGGGAGCCGTCAAAGTTCGGACCAAAATCACCGTGTCTTTTTCGAGGTCAGCCAGCAGCTCCTCGGCCATTGTCTTGAGGCGGGCTTCGGTGTAACGCATGGCGGCGGGCGCGTCGCCGTCGATCGAGCCAAAGTTCCCCTGCCCATCCACCAGCGGATAGCGCATGGAGAAATCCTGCGCCATGCGCGCCATCGTGTCATAGACCGCCGAGTCGCCGTGCGGGTGATACTTGCCCAGCACTTCACCGACGATACGGGCGGATTTCTTATAGGCGGAATTCGAGCGGTTGCCCAGCTCATCCATCGCGAATAAGATGCGGCGGTGGACGGGTTTAAGCCCGTCACGGGCATCCGGCAGGGCGCGCGCCACGATCACGCTCATCGCGTAATCGAGGTACGCCTCCCGCATCTGTATGTCAATATCGACGTGCTCTACGTTTCCTGCATCCATGGCTGATCCTGATCAATGGCATTAAAAAGACACGAGCCGTTGAAGATTTGACTTCGTGTCTTTAGATGAAATACATACTTTTGTAAGGCTAATTATACCACCCCTGCCCCCCAACTTTTCGTTATTTCGCCCGTCGATTTCCGCATTCCAGGCTGCCGGAACCGTCATTAAGATACACGCAAGAGGCGAAAATCCATTAAAGAAAATACCCGCTTGCGCGGGTAGTGCCGAAGGAGGGACTTGAACCCTCACGAGCTTGCGCCCACTAAGCCCTGAACCTAGCGCGTCTGCCAATTCCGCCACTTCGGCTTGAAGTGCCTGCCTATTTTATCCGAAATGGATTTTTTGTCAACCTTGCCGCCGGGTACCTGACATTTTTCCTGCAAGCTCTGAATAAGACCTGAACATGGATCATGGTACATCCGGTCATGAGCAGGGAACAAAACCGGGAGTACGGACGTCAGACCTGCATCCCTTACGGAGATGCTCCAAACAATCCGGTAAGGAAACGCACCTTTTTACCTCCGGCTGCGTTAAATCAATCAAAGGAAAGGAGTTTACCATGCTAACATTTGCAGCCTTGATCTGCCTTGGTCTGCTCGCCTTCCTCGGCGGGGACTGGTTCCTATCCCAGTTCAGCGCCGAAGAACTGAGCAAAATGGGTATTCAGAAACGATGAACCCAGGTCACCCCCCGCGTTAGCCCGATGCGAACGGAAATGCATCGGGCTTTTTTTATTTATTCAGATGGGAAATAAATCAAACATCATCCCGGGAAAAAGCGGCAAATTGGGAGAAAAATTTCTCCCTACCGAACGGTCGGTTGAATCAATTTAAGATATAATACGCATAATCCCTTCGGAGTTTTCGCGTGGACTTTTCCCTTTCCCCCGAACATCAAATGACACAAAGGATGGTGCGTGAGTTCGCGCAAAAAGAGATCGCGCCCGTCATCAAGGAGTACGACCGCAGGCAGGAACCCATCCCCTTTGCCGTCAAGCGCATGGGCGAACTGGGCATCCTGGGCATCTGCATTCCCGTCCGTTACGGCGGGCAGGGCATGGATTTCATCAGCCTGGGGCTGGCGTGCGAGGAACTGGAAGCGGTGGACACCTCCCTGCGCGTGGTGATCTCCGTGCACACCGGTTTATGCTCCCTGACCCTGCTGCAATGGGGCAGCGCGGAACAGAAGCAGAAATTCCTCATCCCGCTGGCGAAGGGGGAAAAGATCGGATGCGGCGCGTTCACAGAACCCGGGATGGGTTCGGACCTCGCCGCCATGACGACCTCCGCCAAACGTGACGGCGACCACTACCTGCTGAACGGCGAAAAGATGTGGATCTCGCTTGCCACCATCGCAGACCTGGCGATGATCACCGTGAAGACCGATCCCTCCGCCAAAAAGCCGTCGGAGGGTCTCTCCAGTTTCATCGTGGACCTGCACAGCCCGGGCGTGAAAACTGGCGACATCCACGGCAAGCTGGGCGTGCACGCCGGCTCGACCGGCTGGATCTCATTCACGGATGTCAAGGTCCCTGTCACGAACCGCATCGGCGAGGAAGGCGAGGGCTTCAAGATCACCATGTCCGCCTTCGACCACGGACGTTTCACGGTTGCCTCGGGCGCGACCGGCATCATCCGCGCCTGTCTCGAGGCAAGCGTCGCATATGCCAGGACCCGAAAAACTTTCGGCAAGCCGATCGCAGAGCACCAGCTCATCCAGGAGAAGATCGCCAGGATGTCCCAGGATTACGAGATCGCGCGCCTGCTCCATTTGCAGGCGGGCTGGCTGAAGAACCTCGGCAAACGCTGTACACGCGAAATATCCTTCGCCAAGAAATTCGCCACGGAAGCCTCCTTCAGCGCAGCCTCCGAGGCGGTCCAGATCCACGGGGCGTACGGCTTCAGCGACGAATATGATGTGGAACGTTATCTGCGCAATTCGAAAGGAGCGGTCATCTACGAAGGCAGCTCGGAGGTCCAGGCCCTGATCCAGGCTGGTTATGCCCTGGGTCTGCGCGAGGACAAACCCCTGCGCTGCGAACCGCCTGCCTATGACGAAAAGGAGTGGCGGACTGAATGAAACAGAAGACATCATCTGGTTTTTCAAACACCGATCGTTCATCTGAATCCCGAATCTAATGGAGGTCACATTGAAGATCATTGCCTGCATCAAGCAAGTGCCTGAACTCGGAAGCGAAAGTGAAAGCCGAGAACGGGCAAATCACATGGGGGGAGGCGCCGCTGGTCATCAACCCGTTCGATGAGTTCGCGGTGGAAGGCGCCCTGCAGCAAAAGGAAGCCCACGGCGGGACAGTGACCGCGCTGTGCCTCGGTCCTGAATCCGCCAGGGAGGCGCTCAAGCATGCCCTCGCCATGGGAGCGGACGATGCCATCCTGGTTTCCGATCCCGCGCTTGAGAACCTCGACAGTGTGGGAGCGGCGCGCGTCCTGGCTGCTGCCATCAACAAGGTTGGCGGCGTGGACATGGTCACCTTTGGACGGCAGACCCTGGACAACGGCTCGGGGCTGACCCCTCCCCAGACGGCACGCGTCCTGGGCTGGCCGATGCTCGGCTGGGTCGGCAAGATCACGGTTGACGGGGGGAGCGTGACAGTGGAACGCGTGCTCGAGGAGGGACGGCAGACCGTCAAGGCGAACCTGCCGGCGGTGCTCAGCATTGTCCAGAGCATCGGCGAGGCGCGCTACCCGTCCTTCATGGGCATCCGCAAAGCCTCCAAGGCAACCATCCCCACCTGGACCCTGGCGGACCTCGGCATCAGCGCACCCGCGACGGTGGTCACGCGCGTCGAGATCATGAACCCGCCCGTTCGTGAGACCGTCTGCGAGATCATCAAGGGCGAGACCCCTGAAGCCATTGCGGAAACGCTGGCAGATAAAATTTTGGCGGAGAAGGTGCTATGAAAACCTGGGCTTATATTGACCATTTCAAAGGCGAAGTCCAACCCGGCTCCTGGGAGGCGCTCGGTCTCGGCAGGAAACTCGGCACGGTCAGCGCCCTGGTTTTCGGAAGCGGCGTCGATGCAGTGGTGAAAGCTGCATTCGAATACGGCGCGGAGGAGGTCATCGTGGCGGATGACCCCGCGCTGGCGGACTTCCGCGTCGAGCCATTCGCTTCCACCCTTTCGGCGCTTGCCTCCGCCTCCATGCCCGACCTGGTGCTGTTCCCCGCCACCGCCCGCACGCGCGAGTTGACCGCCATGTGCGCGGTGGACCTGAACACGGGCGTGCTTACGGATATCTCCGCGCTGGACGTGGAGGGCGACAAGGTCGTCGTGACCCGCCCGATCTACGAGGGCAAGGTGCTGGAGAAGACCGTCTGCTCCGCCAAGCCGACCTTTGTAACCCTGCGCTCGCGGGCTTTCCCAAAACCCGCGGTCGAGGCGGGACGCACTGGCACGCTGACCAAAGCCGAGGTCAAGGCTGAGGCGAAGACGACCGTGGAAGGCTACGGGGTGACGGAAGCCTCGGTCAACATTGGCGACGCGGCGGTGATCGTCTCCGGCGGGCGCGGCGTGAGCAACAATCCCTCCCTGGGACTGGATGAGAAGGCGACCGCCCAAAAAGGTTTCGAACTGGTCGGCGAGCTGGCGACCGTGCTCGGCGGTGCGGTGGGCGCCTCGCGCGCAGCCGTGGACGGCGGGTACATCACCTACTCCCACCAGGTCGGTCAGACGGGCAAGGTCGTCTCTCCGGACATGTATGTCGCCTGCGGAATTTCGGGCGCCATCCAGCACCTGGTCGGCATGCGGAATGCCAAGTTGATCATTGCCATCAACAAGGACGCCGAAGCCCCCATTTTCAGCGTGGCGCGTTACGGTGTCGTCGGCGACCTGTTCGTGATCGTCCCCGCGCCTGACAGCCGCGATGAAGAAGAAACTGGGCAAGTAATCCAGTTAACAAATCCTGAATGGGAACCTCCTCGCTGTTGCACCTGTGAGGAGGTTCTTACTTGAGATGATTCGGGTATACTCGGCGAAATTATCATGCCTCGTGAAATCCGTATCCGCATCAACTTCGATCTCTGCCAGGCTTGCCAGCATTGTTCCGCCTTGAAGATCTGCAAGCCGCGCGCCATCGTGCAGCCCGACCCGGGTGAGCCGCCCTACCTGGATATCGAGCGCTGCCGTGATTGCAGCGTATGCGTGCAGGCGTGTCCCTTTCAGGCGATCGAATTGTTGGGTAGAGCACAAGAGTGACCATAACCCGGTAAAACAGAACATCCCCGTCTTTGCGGGGATGTTTTTGTTATTACTTTTTCATTGTACAAGAGTTTGGCAATCATTGCAACTCATGAAAAGAACGTTTTATTGAGTATCAATGATACTTTTATTCATCATGCAAGGGACGTAGAATGCTTTGGAACCTTATATTGAATTGAACATTTGCTATCATGAAGGAGATGGAAATGGATACTTCGCCACATAAAAGCGACTTTATTAACGTGAACGGCATCAAACTGCACTACCTGGATTGGGGCGGGTCCGGTGATGTCCTGCTCTTCCTGGCAGGCATGGGATGCAATGCGCACATCTTCGACAAACTCGCCCCGCGCTTTGCTGATCAGTTTCACGTGATGGCATTGACCCGCCGGGGACATGGCGAATCAGACCACCCGGAGACAGGATACGACGCGGATACATTGACGGAGGATATCCTTCAATTCCTGGATGCACTCGATATCGAAAAAGTGATGCTTGCGGGGCATTCCATGGCACATGTGGAACTCTCCCATTTTGCAGTGCTGCATCCGGAAAGAGTCCTCAAGCTGGTTTACCTGGATGCCGCTTATGACCGCAGTTCACCTTCCTATCAAACCATGATGGACAAGAATCCCCTGTTGAAGATCCAGCCTCCGGGTGTGAATGATGAATACTTCACCGCGCAGGAATATTTTGCCGCTGAAAGAAGGGCTCATCCTGCCCTGGCAGCGATCTGGAACGAAGCGATGGAGGCACAAGCCCAACATGAAGTCACGAGATCGCCCGAAGGGAAGATCATCGACAGGATGAGCGACGCGATCGGGCAGGCGCTCAGCAACACCTTAAGGAGCTATGTGCCGGAGGAAGCGGGAATCAAGGCGCCCGTGCTGGGATTTTTCTCCATATCCAACGGTTCCTATTACATCTCCGAGGAGTGGATGACGGAGGAACAAAAGGCACAGGTCAGGGAATTTTTCGAGGCGGTCAGTAATCCCTGGATCCGGGAGAACATCGAGCAATTCCAGCGCAACCTGCCGCAGGCACAGATCCTCGTCCTACCGGAAGGGCATCACTATTGCTTTATCAGGAGGGAGGAGGAAGTCTATAACGCTATGCGGACATTCCTACTGGCTTGATCGATTGCTCCTGGTCGAAAGAACAACACTGGATCCCTGGGTCTCCGGGCATGGTGCTATTCCCCGAACCCCGCGGGTGGGATTCCCAGCGCCTGGATCAACCGCGCCCAATAGTTGACCTGTGCGGCTGTGCTGGCAAGGATAACAAATTCGCGTTCAGTGAATGCCGATTTTACCTTCTCCACCAGATCGGGATGGAATTTCAATGGCGTGGAGGATATGGCACGCGTGTAGGCGATTGCCAGCTTTTCGCGCACGCTGAACGTGCCCACCTGATCCACATCCCCGCGCAGGGAGGCGGCTTCCTCATCCGTGATGCCGTATCGGTGATGTTCATGCGAGTTCATATCGATGCAAAAGGGACAGGCTGCCGCGACCGAGGCCGTCATGCGGATCAGTTTCAAGATCCGCTTGTCCATGCGGTCGTCTTCGTGTGCAACAAGGGCTTCCATCATGCCCGAACCGATGGCGGCTTTTGGGTACCAGGCTAGGATCCGGGCGGGGAGCATCACTCTCCCTGTCACCTTTTCCGAGAACCAGATCCCAAGTTTGAGAAGGAACGGAATACGTTTGGGTTGTTCGATGAATGCCTGCATGGATCCTCCAGTCCTATTCTAAAGCATGGCATAAGAGTACCCACTAATTAAAAATTGAATCAAACTTCAATAATATTGATATATTAATGAAAAATACTTGACAAATTATAAATATTGTTTATAATAATCCAAATTCAGCAACAAAAACCTTGATTTTACTGAGGCTGCCATGCAAAATTCCAATCCACCTACTCCGAAAAACTGGGCTGTCCGCTATTTCACCATCTTCACAGGACAGGCTTTTTCATTGTTTGGCTCCTCATTGGTACAGTTTGCCCTGATCTGGTACCTGACCCTCGAAACGGGATCAGCCACGGTCCTGGCGATGGCTTCGCTATTTTCCATGCTGCCGCAGATCCTGCTGGGACCGGTTGCCGGTACTTACGTGGACCGGCACAACCGCCGGCTCATCATGATCTTCGCCGATTCGTTGATCGCCCTCTCGACACTTGTGCTGGTCTATCTCTTCTGGGCGGACAGGGTCGAGGTCTGGCATATTTACCTCATCTCCGCCATCCGCTCGCTGGGAGGCGCATTCCACTTCCCCGCCATGTCCGCCTCGACCACCCTGATGGTGCCGGAGAAGCACCTGGCGCGCGTGGCTGGCGCAAACCAGACCCTGCAGGGACTGGTGAGCATCGTCGCGCCGCCGGTTGCCGCCCTGCTGGTGGCAGCCACCACCACCCAGAACATCCTGATGATCGATATCCTGACCGCCATACTGGGTGTGGCTCCGCTGCTCTACTTCAGCGTCCCCCAACCTGCGCCTGAACCCACCCAGGCTGGTGTACCAGCCAAGGGTTTCCTGCAGGATATGGGCGCGGGCTTCAAATACGTTGTCTCCTGGCCGGGATTGCTGATGCTGGGATTGCTGGCGACCCTGCTCAACTTCCTGATCGCGCCCACCAGCGCCCTGACCCCTCTGCTGGTGACAAAATATTTCGGCAAGGGTGCGCTTGAACTCGGCAGTCTCGATTCGCTCTTTGGGATCGGCATGATCCTGGGCGGCGTGCTGCTCAGCATCTGGGGCGGGTTCAAGAAACGCATGCTGACCTCCCTGACCGGCATTGCCGCCTTCAGCTTTGCCATCCTCGCCATTGCGATCGCGCCATCCGACAAGTTCTGGATCATGCTGGTCGCGATGTTCGCCTTCGGCTTCCTGCTGCCGTTCGTCAACGGTCCCATCCACGCCCTGTTCCAATCCCTGGTGGAACCCAACATGCAAGGGCGCGTCATGTCATTGATGAACAGCGTGGCAGCCGCCATGATGCCGGTCAGCCTGCTGGTGGCGGGACCGGTCTCCGACGCGACCAGCCTGCAGACCTGGTTTTGGATCGCGGGCATCCTGAATTTTGCACTCGCCATCACAGCCTTCTTCATCCCCGCCCTGATCAACATCGAACAGAATCACCACTCGAACGCGGTCGAACCGGAGACCGCCACTGCGTAACATCGATTCCTGTCATTAAAAAACCAAGTCCACTTCCCGATGTGAAGTGGACTTGTGTTTATTTAGAGCGTTTTTTTATCCGCCATTTTCATCAATTTTCTCCCCCTCCCTCTTCTATCCCGTTCGGATGGCAGGAGGAACAATCCGAATCAAAGACCGAAACAGGATGACAGCTTCGGCAATTCCTCATGCTCACACCTTCCTCGCGGGGATGGGAGAACCAGGGGTGAGAGCCTATTTGGGCGCGATACCATGTATCGGTGGTGTGGCAATCCAGGCAGTTCGCCCCAAAGAACGAACCATGCCAGCCTGGATATCCATGGCAGCCAACACAGGTATCGGTCGTGCCTGCAAATGTACCGTCTTTATGGCACTGTGCACAAGCCAGCCCGATGTGTTTCCCTGTCAGCGGGAAATTGGAATCGATCATGGTCGAACGGGAGAATCGTCCCAGGCTGTGGTCTTGTGACATGCATCGCATTGTGTACCGAACGTCCCGGCGTGTTTATCGTCCTTGGAATGACAGGCGACGCAGTCCTTTGGTGTTTCGGTGGGCGTCCCGGTGGTATGACAATCCTCGCATGGGACCTCCACGTGACTGCCGTCGAGTTTGAAGACCGCCAGGTTATGGTCAAAAGTGGACGGTGTCCAGGCATCCACCAGGTGACATTCCGCGCAGTCTCCTCCGAAGCGACCCTCATGCGGTTCGTCCGCCTGGTGGCATCCCACGCAGTTACGGGGCGCGGACTGGAGGTCTGCCAGTTTCGCGCGCTGGCATGACAGTCATAGCAATCCACCTTCACATGAGCACCCGTCAATACAAATGGCACCCTGCCGTGATCGAAATGTTTATTGTAAGTATCCACGCCATCATGACAGGCGAGGCACTCCTCCCCCCAACTCTGGACATGCCTGCTGGTAAAAGCCTGTTCCAGGCTGCTGTGACATTCGATGCAGGTACTCGAATCAAAACCGGTCAGACTTTGGGCATGGCAGTCCTTGCATACAAACGGTTCGTTCGCCGCCGTGAGGGCGTGTCCGTTTAACGAGTATCCCATGACAGCATGGGGAAATTCCGACATTGCCACCTCGAGGGTGAGCGGCGCAGACGACCCGCGGTGCTCGGGATGACAATGCGCGCAATCCAGGTTCGAGTCGTTGTGGAGCATTTCGCCGTGTGCCCTGGCAACCTTGGACATGTCGGAGACAATTCCTGTATGGCAGTCCTCGCAGCGATCCGCCATTCCCTGTTCGGACCAGGGTGCAACGTGACAAGCCCCGCAATCTCCCCCGGTCGCTGCGTGGGATGTCACCCCACCCAGGCTGCTCCCTTGCACAGCGTTGAGAGCGCCGGGGGAGAACATGCCGTTCCCACGTGCCAGGGCTGTGCCGGCAATGACCACCAGCACCACCAGAGCTGTGATGAGCGAACTAAATGACAGGCATCCCAAACGGTTGTTTTGCATCAGTCGTTGCCTCCTCCTCCGCCTTCTCCGCCCTGGTTATTGCTGTGACATGCCAGGCAGGTGTACACGGATACGGTGGTTGGATGGCAGGTAAGGCAGGTTGTACCGCCATGGTAAATACCACTGCCCTCCTCGTCCACGGCTGGTTCGGGATGGTACTGGTCGAATTTTGCCGGGCTCCAGGCAGTGGTACTGTGACAGGAACTGCACTCTGTCCCGAAATAACCGGCATGAAAGACCGGGTCGGCATGGCAGGAGACACAAGTAGCTGGTGTACCTGCAAACTGGTTGTTGGCGTGGCATTGGTCACATTGAACCTGCAGGTGTGCTCCCGTCAATGGGAAAGCACTTTTCGAGTGATCGAATGCAGCCTCATTCCAATTGGCGGTATTATGACATCCTGCGCAGTCCGTTCCAAAACGCCCTTCATGAGGATCCTTCGCAAGATGACAGTCGACGCATGTCGTGCTGGCGTGGATTGCAGGTCGGCGACGTTGTGCGCGCCCGGATGGCATGCATAACAGGCAACCCCGACATGTCCTCCAGTCAGTTGGAAGGTATATGCATCGTGATCAAAATCGCTTCCATATCTGTCCACCCCATCGTGGCAGGACAGGCAGCCGCCTCCCCAGTTCGTTTCATGGGCGGTGGTGAACTCCGCATCCATTTGAACATGGCAGTCCACACACACAACGGGATCGAACCTGGCAATCCCATCCGTGTGACAGTCCCGGCAGGTAAACGGCTCCTTTTTACCGGTGCGTTGATGCCCTTTCAAGGAATACCCCATTTCCTCATGCGGGAAATCGTCACCGGTCGCAATGGTCAGGGGCGCATCCTTCCCGCGGTGATCCGGATGGCAATGCGCGCACTTGAGATTCGGATCTTTATGGGTCATGATCCCATGCAGGGATGCCGCTTCCCGCATCTGGATCGCGATCTCTGCATGGCAGGCGGTACAGCGGTCCGCCATCGTCGCCACGCCCCAGGGTGCAACATGGCACTTTCCACAGTCTCCAACCAGTTCCGCATGGGAGGTCACACCCCCGATCAGCTCGCCGGTCTGCGCGTTAAGCGGTCCGGGATTATAGAGAACACCGCCCTGGGTAAGGGCGAGACCTGCAATGACGATGATGGTCACCAAACCTGCGATCAACCCGGAGGAGGAAAGACAACCCAACCGTGATGTTTGCATTCCGCCCCGCGTCTATTTCAGGAAGGTGGCGTAGTATAAAGCCGCGCCGATATGGACGAACGCCGCGACGAACAGCGCAATGCCGATCGGGATATGAACCGTATGCCAGAGTGCCATCAGACGCCGTGCATTCCGCAATGCCGCCTCGGAGAGGGTGCCTTCCAGCTCCAGCCCGTCCAGGGTGCGGGGGATGCGCGTATAGATATAACGTCCCACAAATCCGCTGATGACGATGACAACCGTGAAAAGCGTGGTGACTCCAGCCAGTCCATTGAATTTCCAGGAGGTGTGGAGCAGGACCATGAACGGTCCCACCAAGCCGGTAAATATGTGAAATTCCAGCCAGGCGGACATCCGCCCCCAACGGGCACTGCGGCTGCGTTTTCTCAGGCTGTACAGGATCTCCGTCATCAACATCAGGATGAACCCGAGGATGCCAAGCGAATGTCCGAAGAGCTCGCCCGCGTTCGGGATCTCACGCGTCAAAAAAACCACCAGCGCATAGATCCCGCCGATGAGGATGGCTGCCAGTGCCGCCAGCCAAAGTTCCTTGCCTCGAAGCATATTGCCTCCCGGTTGGTCCAAAAAGGATTCGAAATGCCTGCTATGTCGCTTGCTGCCGGTTCCAGTCTTTCCAATAATTGATCACCAGGTCCGCGATCTTCGCATCCTGCGCAACCAGTTTGTCACGGATGGAGCTGATGTCCGCCCTGCCCGCGATGATCTTCTGGAGCGGCATGGACAGGGTCTGGTCACCGATCACCAGTGCGCCGACCAGTGTTTTCTCCCCCACCAGCAGGCGTACACGATTCACGTCAAAACCTGATTGAGTGCTGATGGCATCCGGGAGGGAACAGAAGGTTTCACTGTCACCCCTTGCAATGCCGACCAGGTCATCATTCCTGCCCCCGCGCCCCACCGCGCCAATAATGGTTGTGGTCAACCCTGCCAGCCGGGTCACGTTGAACGGAGGAGCCTTGAGGTAGGCTGATGACCTGCCTGCCATATTGAGCCCGGCAGTCCAGCCCTGTTCACGCGCGGGTCCCCACAGGCTGTCAATGATCGAACGCCCGGTCAGTGGATCGTAGGCTTGTGCCACATCTCCTGCCGCAAATACAGCCGGGTCGTTGGTTTGCAAATATTCGTTCACCAGTATGCCGCGCTCCACAGCCAGCCCTGCATCCTTTGCCAGTTCCAGGCGGGGCTGGATACCGATCGCATACGCCAGGAATTGGCAGGGAATCGTTCTCCCGTCCTCCAGGCGGACACCATCCACGCGGCCGCGTTTCCCGAGCACTTCACTCAACTCGGCATGATAAACAATGGTAACTCCATGCTCCCGCAACCGGCTTTCCACGATGTGCGATTCCTGCTCATCCAGCACATTGCTCCAATAACGGTCGCCGCGCAGGAGATAGGTGACATGCACCCTTTGGGCAACCAGTCCCTCCACCAATTCCAGGGCGGTGATCCCTCCTCCCACCACCACGGCACGCTTCTTCCGCCGCGCCCCCTGGAAAATACTTTTCGCATCCGTCAGATGATCCAGCTTGACCACCCCCTCCAGATCCGCTCCCGGAACGGATAAGCGCACCGCCTGGGCTCCGACTGCGATCAGCAGGCGCTCATATCCCAGGCGGCTTTTGTCTTCCAACTCGACCTGTTTCTCATCGCGGAATATTTTGGTTGCATGTCCCTTGACATAACCGACCTTCAGACGCTGGAAGTCCCCTGCGGTAAGGGGAAATAATTGTTTCTCCCCGATCTCACCCGTCAAATAATATGCCAGCCCGGGACGCGAATAATAACCGAAGGGGTCGTCGCCAACCAGGATGATTTCCCCCGCCTGGTCCACGCTGCGGATCGCCTCAACGGCTGCAATGCCCGCCACGCCCGTGCCGAGGATGAGATACCGGCTCATTTGGCGTCCTCCTCGAACAGACCTGTCCGCTCAAAACGCAGGACCCCACGCGGGCAGCGAGCCACACATTCGCCACAGGTCAGGCAGCGACTGTTCACCACTGCCTCCCCCATCCAGGCGTGGCGGCGCACATCGATCCCGATCGGGCAGTTGAACGAACAAATTCCGCACTGGACGCAGCGCGCGGAATCGGGCACCACCTGTCCGCTGCTGGAGGCTTCATGATGGGTGTGTTCCTGGTGAAAAAGGTTCCGGATCGGCATTTTTTCGCTGAGCACCAACTAATTGTAAAGCTATTCACAATTATATATACTTTTACATTAAAACAGGGCTGCGTTTCCGCAGCCCTGCTGTTCGTAAAACCTTGTTTTATTGTCTTACGAGATGAGCGTGACGTTCGCCGCCTGAAGACCCTTCGGGCCTTCTTCAACGGAGAACTCCACTTTCTGTTCAGCCTCCAGCTTCTTGTAGCCCTCCATCTGCAACGCGCTGAAATGGACGAAGACATCCTCGCCATCCTCACGTCCGATGAAGCCATAACCCTTCGTGGCATTGAACCACTTGACGGTGCCGACAAAACGATCAGCCATTCTACTTTCTCCTACATGAAAAGAATTTTGCCCGGTTGTCCATTTCGCTTGCAATGGGCGAACTCGGGCACATTGCGATAATTTATCACTACTAAATGGACATGTCAAGACCATTATTCATCTTTTTTCGCATCGAGGCATAGCGGGAGATCAGGTGGAACCAGGGCGGTGACCATTTGACCCGTGTGGAGGCGCGCCGGATGACCCTCCGCAGTCCATCCGGACCTTCGAACGGCTCCACCAGCAGCAGCGCCCTGCCCAGCTCAAGCGCGGCATGCGCATCCGACCCGACCGTGCCGGGGATCCCGTTCCGGGCGGCAAACTCCCCCGCCTGGGTGTTGAAGCGCGGCAGCATGCAGCGGGAGTTGAACACCTCGATCGCGTCCACCAGCGGGAGGATCTCAAGCAGGTCGGGTTCGTTCCAACCGCCCTCCCGCAACCGGTCAAAGGGATGCGAAACGCTGATGAACGCCCCCTGCTCCCGCAGTCGGCGGATGGTCTCCCGGGGACTGAGCCCGGGGGAATCTCCCCGGTCACATAAGCCGCCAGGATCTCCCCCTGCGTGGTCATGATCTCCTCCCCCACGATGACCAGTTCGGGGTCAAGTGCCTTCGCCGCCACCGCCCCGGCGATCGAGTTGTGATCGGTGACCACCACCCGGTCGATACCCCTGCCCCGCGCCGCGGATACCAGGTCCGCGGGACGCAGCAGCGAGTCCTTGGAGGCGATGGTGTGACAGTGGAATTCCATCTTCAGCATGCCCGGGATTGTACCAAATGCACGAGCTGGTTCCCAAATCGGGATGTTTTGTTATACAATTCACTCAACATGGACGATAAACTGCCCACCCATCAGCGCGCCTGGTTCTATGCGTTGTCCTGGACCCTGGTCGCACTGGTATTCTATGCCTGGCAGATCATCCGCATGGGAGGCTTTCAAGCTAATCTTGCCACCATGGTATTGGACGCTGTCCTGTTCTTTATTGGTCTGATACTCTGGATGGCATTTTTTGCACAATTCGTCCTGCCTGTGAACAAGTTCGAGAACCGGGTCAGGATCTTCTCCCACCTGCTGCTGCACATGTCGGGGGGACATGGTCCGGCGATCCTGGTGGAAAACGGCAGGACGCAAGCTGATGAATTGGAAAGATCAAGAAGGGGTCCGGGGGTGGTCTGGTTGGATTCCGCCAGTGCAGCTCAATTGCGCAAGACCACGAGGTTCACCCGAACCATCGGACCCGGGGTCCATTTTACCGACCCCGGGGAATACATGGCAGGCATTGTCGACCTGCATATCCAGACCCAATCCATCGGGCTGGAGGACCGGGACGAACCGTTCGAGCCAAGACCGGAAAGCATGTCGCTGGAGGAGTACGATGCCATCCAGAAACGCGCCGCCGAAACCAGGGCATTGACCCGGGATGGCATCGACGTGGTGGCGAAGCTCACCATCACCTTTAAGATCGATGCCGACCCGGTGACCGGTGAGGGACCCGGTTCCCGCTTTGGATACTTTGAACCCAAAAAGGGCGAGGAGAATCAACACCCGGTCTTCAAGGCGATCGCCAATGAAGGGGTGAACCCGGAGAGGTCCAGTTCCGCCAAGGAATTAAAGACCGTTGCATGGAACCAGTTCCCTGCCTTCATCGCGGCTGACCTGTGGCGGGAATACATCAGCAGGTTCACCCTGCTCGAACTTTTCACCAATACCGGGCAGGAACCGCCCAGGGCTGTCCTCCCAACCCGGCCGGAGATCCAGGCCCCCCCTCCGCAGAAGAGCATCCGCGGCGACCGGCACGCGCCGCTCCATCCTGCAGCGCGGCTCGGACAGGCTTCTCCACCAGACCAACCGGTTCCTGGCAAGGTGGGTGGAACGGCTGGATCGTCCATCCGCGAAAAGCGGTGAATCTTCCTCCCCGGAATCCCCTGCCGGGACCGGCGAAGGCGGCCTCACCGCGCTGAAGATCATCAACGACATGCTCAAGGATCGCATGACCCTGCCCCTGGTCAACGAGATCGACGCCAACGGGAAATTCACCGGCAGGAAGATCGAAAGCCAGGAATATAAGTGGCTGAAAGGCCGCGGTCTCCGGGTCATCAGCGCGGGTGTCACCGGGCTGAAGTTCTCCCCGAAAGTTGAAGAAGGACTCGTGAACCGCTGGGACAGCACCTGGGAGGATAATGCCAAAGCCCGCCGGGATGTGATCGAACAGCAGCGCAAGGTCATCGAAATGCGCGGTCACGAGCAGGGCTCCCATGATTATCTGCACGAAATGAGCCGCAGCCTGTTGAAGGGAGAGCCATCCGGTGCAAAGGAACCGGCACAGGACTCCAGGGGAACCTTGAAAAAACTCATCCAGCATTCCCGCAGCACCTTGATCCGCTCCGACCGCCTGGAACGGCGGCTGGGTAACGAGATCGAAGAACTGGATGAGATCATCCGCTGGTTGGAGAGCGCAGGCTGATGACCACTGCCAGCTCCCCTGCTTCGAACTCCACCACCCTGTCCCAGGAATGGGACTTGTTCCGTTCGTTGGTCCCGCGCCTGGTGAACGGCATCCTTAATCGCATCTTCGCCCTGACAATAAAAGGCTCACGCCAGCGCAGGGCGGTGCTCGCCCTCCTGCTCCTGTTCATTGGTGGCGATCCTGTACCTGTCCACCCAGGGCATCGCTTTATGGGTGGATTCCCTGCGGGTATTTTTCTCGTCCCTTCTTACCGGTCAGCCGCCCATCCAGCAGGCAGCCATTTCGGTCCTGCAATTGGTGCTGGACCCCCGCATCCTGCGGTTGATCCCCATCTTCCTCCTGCCCTTCCTGTTCTCCCGGGAGGCTGCCTCGCGTTACCTCGCGGATATCTTTGAACTGGACAATGAGATCGAGGATGTCAAGATCGCCCGCAAATTCGTATCCGAGGTATCCCTGGGCGGGGCGGACAATCATTTGACCATCAGCGTGGACAATTTTGACAGCGACGACACCAAGAGTTCGCCGCTCCGGATGATCGGCGGACCCGGGCGTGTGACCGTGGCTTTGGGGACCGCCATCCTCGTGGAGACTCCGGATGGCATCCCGCGCATCATCGGTCCGGCTTATTCGGAACCCGTGCAGGTGAACCAGGACCTTGCCCTCCCCTCAACTTAGGAACAAGATCTACCAGAAGAACAACCAGTGGCACTATCGCTCCAGGCCGCGCCTGCTCTTCCCTCTCACCGGGAGCAGCAAACCGCGCATCCGGAAGGACCGCAACATCCTGGAGGGATTTGAACGGATCCGGGAACCCATCGACCTGCGGGTCCAGATGCCCGAGGCGCTGGAGATCAATGCCCGCAGCCGGGACGGGATTCCCATCAAGGTCATCGATGCCCGCGTCGTGTTCAGCATCTCCCGCGGCGGAAGACCCCCGACCGTCAGGGAACCCTATCCCTTCACCGAGCAAGCCGTCCTCGCCATGGTCTATAAAAAACCCAACCGGGTGATGGATGTGAACAGCATATTCGAACAGAAATCTCCATCCGTATGGGACGCACAAACCACCACCATGAAAACCCTGCTCCGGGAGGAATTGAGCGGTTTCATGGGCAGGCACGAACTGGGCGAGTACCTGGCAAGCATCGGCGAGCCCGAGACCGAAGCCATCAAGAAGATGGCGCAGGACATCAGCACGGAAAAACAAAAGATCAGCGGGTTGGAGACCCATCCGATCAACCCCATCTCATCCACAGCCTCCAGGAAGTCAAGGTCGGAGCTCACCAGGCTGTTCGGTGATTTCAACGGCAACTTCAACCAGGAGCAGATCAAGCGCGGGGTGGAGGCGCAATGGGTGGGCGTCGGCACCTGGAAGATGCCCGCCGGCATCCCGGAGAAGGTCATCCCGCGCAAGCATATCACCGCCTGGCAGATCACCCTGGACAACATGCGGCGCGGCAGTGAGCAGGAATTCAAGGAATTGGAACTGAACGCACATGCGGAGGGCATCCAGCGCCTGATCCTGCAGGCACCCATCAATACTTTCCGCGAAACGCAGAACCCCGGGGTCAATCTTAATCGTGCCCGCATCAACCTGCTGACCGCCTTCTGGCAGCAGTTGAACGAGGAGATCGGCATCCGTGAGCGGACCGGCGAACCGGTCGCGCCCAGCATCGTGGTCGCCTGCTTTAAGCTCCTGTTGAGCTTTTCCCATATCCCCTATCCAGACATCCCCGCTCCCGCCACCGCACGGGAGAAGAGAGCTTATGCGGATCTGTTGAAAAGAGTGAAGATACCCCAGGCGATCGAAAAATTGATCGACCTGGAACGACGTTTTGCCCCGAACGCAAACCGCGCAGAACTCCTTGAACGGATAACCAAAGCCTGGGATGCTGACCTAAAATGACACTCGAACCCTCCTCCTCCCATATCCTTCTCCTCGGCGCTGCCTGCCTGGATGTCGTCGGACGCCTGGAATCAGACCTGGAACCGGGCACTTCCAACCCGGCGCGCATCCGCACCTCCTACGGGGGCGTGGCGCGCAACGTGGCGGAGAACCTGGCACGCCTCGGTCAGCCCGTCCAGCTCATCAGCGTGGTCGGGAATGATCTGCCCAGCGAGGAACTGCTGGCGTACACCTCCGCCACCGGGGTGGGGATGTCCGCCGTCCTGCGCACGGAGCATCTATCCCACCGCCTTTTACATGGGCGTGCTCGACCAGCATGGACGCCAGCGTTATGCCGTGCACGACATGCGCTGCCTCTCCGAATTAACCCCTGAATATATCCAGGAGAACGAGGCGTTATTCGAGAATGCCAGCCTGGTCTTCATGGATGGCAACCTGTCTGAAGCCAGCCTCAAGATGGTTGCAACCCTCGCAAAAAAATACCGGATACCGGTCTGCGCCGATCCGGCCTCCCTGATCCTGGCGGAGCGCTTGAAACCTGTGCTGAAGAAATTACACCTGATCACGCCCAACGTCGCCGAGGCGGTCGCACTCACCGGTCAGGCATTCGAGTCCTCCGACCCGCAGGCTGCCCTGGAGGATGCCCGCGCGCTGCTCAACGAGGGCGTGGATATCGTGTTGATCGCCCTGGCGGAATTCGGCGTAGTCTATGCCACCTCCAAGATCAGCGGTCATGTGCCCGCCATCCAGACCCCCATCATCGATCCGACCGGCGCGGGCGACGCCCTGACCGCCGCGGTATTGTATGGTCTCGTCAATGAAATGGAACTGGATGATGCCGTCCGCCTGGGCGTCTCGGCTGCATCGCTCACCCTGCGTCACTCCGGCACGGTCTTCCCCGGACTGACCCTTGAAAAACTCTACGAGACACTGGTGATCTAATGGACACCTCATCCACATCCCTGTCGATCCTTGATGAAGTCAAACGCGCCCTGCGCACGAACCAGCCGGTCGTTGCCCTTGAATCGACGGTCATCACGCACGGGCTGCCCTCACCTCATAACCTTTCCCTTGCCCGGGACATGGAGAGCAGCGTGCGCGCCGAAGGGGCGATCCCCGCCACCATTGCCGTCCTGCAGGGGCACATCCACATCGGATTGAGCGGCGCTGAACTGGACAGCCTTGCCAGGGAAGGCAGCATGAAGATCAGCCGCCGCGATTTTGCCGCGGCTGCAGTAAAAAAAGCCAGCGGCGGGACCACCGTCGCGGGGACGATGTTCGCGGCGGACAAGGCGGGCATCAAGGTCTTTGCCACCGGAGGCATCGGCGGGGTGCACAGGGAGGCGCGCTTCGACGTCTCGCCGGACCTGCAAGCCCTGGGCTCCACGCAGATGATCATCGTCTGCGCAGGCGCCAAATCCATCCTCGACCTGCCCGCCACGCTGGAGTACCTTGAGACGATGGGAGTGCCGGTGCTCGGCTATGGCACGGACGAGTTCCCTGCCTTTTTCTCGCGCAAAAGCGGATTCAAGACCAGCGCCAGGGTGGATACTCCCCAGGAGGTGGCGGCGTTCGCGCATGCCCACTGGGAACTGGGCATGCCGTCCGCGGTGCTGGTATGCCAGCCCATCCCCCCTGAGAACGAGATCGCACGCGAAGATATTGATCCCGTCGAAGAGACCGCCTCGCAGGATGCCCGCGAGAAAAGGATCAGCGGGCAGGCACTGACGCCCTTCCTGCTCCAGCGTGTGAATGAACTGACCAACGGGGTTTCCATGCGCGCCAACCTGGCATTGCTGTTGAACAACGCCCGCCTGGCTGCGCAGATCGCCAAAAGAATGTCCCCCCCGCCCAAGGTCCGCGGACTGTAACGCGCCTGCATGTCATAACGAAGAGCGAAGTGACAAAACGATCCCCTGGAAAAACCAGGGGATCTTTATTACCGTCCTCTGTTTACTTCAGCAGGTCAGTCACCAGTTGTTCCGGGACCTGGACCGCGACCACTTCACCGCGCACCGTGACGACGCCCTCGACGGTGATCCACTCTTCGATCACAACCTTCCTTCCCTTCACCTCTTTCACCCTGCCGCGGATCTCCAGCACCGGTCCCAGCGGGGTCGGCTTCAGGTAATCCACCTTCAGCGAGGCGGTCAGGTAGCGGAGCGGGGGCTGGCTGTCCATTTCCCTGTTCTCCGCGCGGTAACCTGCCGCTGCCGCGGTGCCTGTCCCGTGGCAGTCGATCAGCGATGCCAGCAAGCCCCCGTACACGTACCCCGGCAGAGCGGTGTGATATGGTTTCGGCTGGAAATGCGCCACCAATTCCTCCCCATCCCAGAAACTCTTGATCTGGTGACCATGTTCGTTCTGGGATCCGCAGCCGTAACATGCGGCGAAATAATCGGGATAGAAATCCTGGAATGCTTTCTCAGACATGGGTTGTTGTTTCCTTTGGGTTATGGGGTTGTGGCAGGGGTTGGGGTGAGAGTTGCATTCGGGGTGGCGGGTGCCTCCCCCTCCACGGTGAAGAACCCGGCGCGCTTGAAGACCACGCCGACATAGATCTGCACCGAGTAATTCCCCGCCAGCCATCCGCCTGCAGGTGATACACATTCGCTGTAATAGTAACCGCCCGTGCCGCCATCCCAGGGATAGCTTTCATGGAACACATATTCCCCGTTGCGGTACCAGACCGCGGTCCACTGCGAACCGGGCAGCATGCCGTCATAGGAGAAGAAGGCGTACACGCGGGGGATCGGGTTGCGGATCAGGGTGGAAGGAGATTCCAGCACGGAGTTCTTGATGGAGGTGCCAAATTGCAGCGGGCTGATCACTGCATCCGGGTTGGGCGTGACCACGCTGATAAAGCCCGCCTCGATGGCGATCGGCAGGTAGGGTGTGGAGGTGCCCGTCGGCGTATCGGACACCAGCGGGGTATCGGTGATGGTGGGGGTCAGCGTGATGGTGGGCGAAAGCGTGATGGTCGGGACGATCGAGGGTGTGAGGGTGGGCGCCACCGTCGGGGAGGGTGGGAAGATCCTGAACGCGATCGGGGTACCGACCGTCGGCACCAGGATGGCAAGGATCAACAGCAATAGCGCGCCGCCGAACATCCACCATGCGCTCATGATGCGTGACCGGCGCAGACGGTAAAAGGTCAATTTACGGGCAGCCTGGAGCGTGCGTGTGCCATTCCGGGCAACCAGCAAGGCACACAACCCCAGGATGATCGCGATCGTCGTGATGCCAGCACGTAAGTCCATAAGATGATTATAGCACTGCCGTTGGCGGGTCTATTCCGTGGATGTGGGAACCGGTGTATCGGAGGGCACCGGGCTTGGGGTCATGGTGGGACTGGGGGTGCGCGTCAACGTGGCACTGGGCGTGAAGGTGGGAGTGGGTGGGTTCCCGCTCACGCTGAAATGCCCGGTCGCCTTCCATTCCGTCCCGATGAAGAACTGCACCTCGTACTCTCCCGGGTGCCATTCGTGCGCTGCAGGTTCCCATTTCGAGTAGCCGCGCCCGTGCCCGCCTGTCTGCCAGGGTCCGCTTTCAAAGTAGACCAGTTCGCCATTCCGGAACCACAGTGCCGTGAACTGCGCACCGTAGGTCATGTGCGAATATTCAAAGCTGGCATACATGCGGGAGATGGGATTGTCCCACTCGATGCTGTTGCCGACCGGCAGCATGTCGATCAACCGGTCTGAAAAGCGGATGTCGGTGATCGAGGCGGCAGCCTGCGGGGTGACCGTACTGACCACCATGATCTCCAGCGAGAGCGGCAGGTGCGGTGTGGGTGTCGAGGTGATGGTGGCGGTCAGGGTCCGGCTCGGGCTCGGCACTGCCGTCGAGGTGCGGCTCGGCGTGACCTTCGCGGGGGTGGCGCTGCCGGCAGGTGTCGGCGAGGCGGTCGTGGAAAAGAAGGGGTTCCAGGCGCGGAAGGTGAGCGCGGTGATCACCATCAACAACAGCGAGGCGCCCGTCATCCACCAGCCTGCCAGGACGCGCTGACGGCGGTGCCGGAAGTAGATGGTCCTGCTCCCCAGCCTCAGGGCGCGCACTCCGGCTATAAAAAAGAAAAATGCTGCAGCCGCCAGGAGCAGGCTAAGCAGGTTGATCCCGCTCAATAATGTCATGCAAAAATTATAGCACGCTTGACGCCCCCTACCGCCTATGCTAAAGTCGAGCCATGACAGAACTCGTTTTCCTCAAACTGGGCGGGTCGCTCATCACCGACAAGGACAAGCCTTTCACCCCGACGGCTGGACAAACTGGCTGAACTGGCGGGCGAGATCGCCTCCTCCTGGACCTCCGGCAGCCGCCTCGTTCTCGGGCATGGATCCGGTTCGTTCGGTCACGCAGCCGCGAGCCGGTATGGCACCCGCAGCGGGTTGGTCCCCGGCAGGTCATCGGAGGATTACTGGAAGGGTTTCGCGGAGGTCTGGTACCAGGCCTCACAGTTGAACCGCATCGTGATGGAGGCTTCGCGCGCGGCAGGCTTGCCCGCCATCGCCCTCGCACCCGTATCCGCGGTGACCTCCCGGGACATCCGCGTCTCAGCCTGGGACCTGGCACCCCTGCGCGCCGCCCTGGACGCCGGGCTGCTGCCGGTCATCTATGGCGATGTGATCTTCGACGAGGTGCGCGGCGGCACGATCCTCTCCACCGAGGACCTGTTCGCCCATCTGGCGCTGGAACTGCATCCCCGGCGCATCCTCCTGGCAGGTTTGGAGGCGGGGGTCTGGGAGGACTTCCCGGCGCGCACCCGGCTGATCGCCAGGCTTGACCGGCAGACCTATGAGAGCCTGCGGGAGGGCATCGGCGGCTCCGCGAGCGTGGATGTCACCGGCGGGATGGCTGCCAAGGTCGGGCAGATGTTCGATCTCATCCGCCAGGTCCCCGGGCTGACCGCCTGCATATTTTCCGCCGGGAAAAGGGGAATTTGGGGCGCGCCCTCGCCGGCGAAAAGGTGGGAACCGAGCTCGTGGCGTAAGTGACAAATCAGTGACGGAAATCCATTGCGTTTTGTGAAATTTATCGTTAAGATTGGGGAAATTTTTCACCTTCACCAAAGCAAGGAGACCCTGATATGGCAACCTCGAAAGCAAAAAAGACCGTTCCAAGAAAGCCGTCGCAAAAAAGCCCGTTACCAAGAAGAAGATCGTCGTCAGGAACGGCCAAAAGGTTACCTTTACCCCCACAAAGCTGAAACTGCTCAGACCGGTGCCCTCGGATATTGAGATCGCGCAGGCTGGCAAACTCAAACCCATCCTGCAGATCGCCGAGGAACTGGGCATCAAGGAAACCGAACTCGAACTTTTTGGACCCTACAAAGCCAAGGTCAAACTCGAGATCCTCGACCGCCTCGCAAAGCGCCCGAACGGCAAATATATTGATGTGACCGCCATCACCCCCACTCCGCTCGGCGAAGGCAAGACCACAACCATGGTCGGCTTGAGCCAGGCGCTGGGCGCCCATCTCGGCAAGCGCGTCATTACCTTCATCCGCCAGCCCTCCCAGGGACCGACCTTCGGCATCAAGGGCGGCGCGGCCGGCGGCGGGTATCAGCCAGGTCATCCCGATGGAGGATTTCAACCTGCACCTGACCGGCGACATCCATGCCATCACCGCCGCGCATAACCTGTGCGCCGCGGCGCTGGATGCCCGCATGATGCACGAAGCCAAGACACCCGGATGATGAGAAACTCTTCAATGCCCTCTGCCCGCCCGATAAAAAGGGCAATCGCAAGTTCTCCCCCTCCATGCTGCGCCGCTTGAAGAAACTCGGCATCGACAAGACCGATCCCAACGAACTGACGCCCGAAGAACGCAGCCGCTTTGCCCGCCTCGACATCGATCCGAACGGCGTCGCCTGGCGGCGTGTGATGGATACCAATGACCGCTTCCTGCGCGAGATCCAGGTGGGTCTCGGCAAGGAAGAGGCGGGTTATCGAGCATCGCTCCGGCTACGATATCACCGTCGCCTCCGAGATCATGGCGATCCTGGCGCTGACCACCGACCTGGCAGACATGCGCGACCGCCTCGGTCGCATGGTGGTTGCCGTCGAACAAGAAGGGCGAAGCTGTCACTGCCGAAGACCTGGGTGTGGCGGGCGCGTTGACCGTCCTGATGAAGGATGCCATCAAGCCCAACCTGATGCAAACCCTCGAAGGGACTCCCGCCTTCGTCCACGCGGGACCGTTCGCCAACATCGCCCACGGGCAATCCTCCATCATCGCCGACAAGATCGCCCTCAAGCTGGCCGATTACGTCATCACCGAATCCGGCTTTGGCGCCGACATCGGCATGGAGAAGTTCATGGACATCAAGTGCCGCTACTCCGGCTTGATCCCGCAGGTGGTGGTGCTGGTCGCGACCGTCCGCGCCCTCAAGATGCACGGCGGCGGACCGAAGGTCGTGGCTGGCAAACCGCTGGCTCCCGAATACACCGACGAGAACCTCGACCTGCTGCGAGAAGGGCTTGCCCAACATGTCAACACACATCGAGAATGCCCTGAAGTACGGCGTGAACGTGGTGGTGGCGGTCAACTCCTTTGCCACCGACACCCCGGCTGAAGTGGAAATGGTCCGCCAGGCTGCCATCGAAGCTGGTGCCGAAGATGCGGTCGTCTCCACGCACTGGATGGACGGCGGCAAGGGCGCGGTCGCACTGGCGAAGGCTGTCATCAAGGCTGCCGAAAAGCCGACGCAACTTCCAGTTCCTCTATCCGCTGGAAATGTCGATCAAGGAAAAGATCGAGACGATCTGCACGCGAGATCTATCGGCGCGGATGGCGTGGATTACTCTCCCGAAGCGGAAGCCAAGATCGAGCTCTTCACCAAGCTCGGCTTCGACGACCTGCCGCTGTGCATGGCAAAGACCCACCTGTCCTTCACACGATCCGGCCCTGAAGGGCGTGCCGCAAGGGTTTCCGCATCCCGATCCGCGATATCCGCGCTTCGGTTGGCGCAGGCTTCCTCTATCCGCTGCTGGGCGAGATGCGCACCATGCCCGGCCTGCCCACACGCCCCGTCTTCTATGATGTGGACCTGGACCTGAAGACCGGCAAAGTGGTTGGTTTGTTCTAAAGCATATCGAAAGGAAAGGCGGCTGGAGCATCCAGCCGCCTTTTTGATTCCCGAATTACGGGCATGTTCCTATTTCACATTCTCACAGGCATTGGCTTTCTCGTTCCAGGTGCAGCCATTCACTTTATTCTTGAGGCAGGCACCCTCGTCGATGTGCTGTGCACAGTTATATAACGGGGTGCACTGCAGCATGTCAACCGAGACATACGTGCATCCGGTCGTCCCGCTTGCCTGTTCGATGCGCGGGGCGCAGGCGTTGATCGACGGGTCCAGCGCGAGACCCGGCTGGCAGTCGGGATACAGACCGATGGCAGGCGCCTGGCAGCACTGCGAGGCAGAATTGAAGGCGAAACCCGCCGGGCAGCCCGGGAAACAACTGCCTGCCAGCGAGGCATCCAGGATGCCGAATAGATTGCAATTCGCCTGACCGTTCGCCGGCACACAACCTGCGAACAGCGTGTCGTAATACTGCCCGACCGGGCACTGGTTGTCGAGTCCGATGGTCGGGCGGCAGACCTGCCCGGTCGAGTTCGAGGGCATAACCTGCGGGGCAAGCCTGCGTACCGCTGACATTACTCTGCGGGGTGTAGGTGCACTGGCGGGTGGCGGGGTCATAGGAATAGCCCGGGTCGCAGACCGCGCTCTCGGAATAGACCGGTGCCGCCTGGTCGGTGCAGGAAGGATCGCAGACCTCCAGGGTTCCACTGGTCGCGTCCGGTCCGTAGCAGGTGACCTGCAGCATCCCGCCCACGATGGCATCCGTGCAGGTGTAGCCCGCGGAACGGATGCGATAGGTGGTGCCGCGCGGCAGGATGATGGTGTTGGAGGCAACCTTGCCCTTGCAGGAAGGTCCAAGCCTCTGCGCCACGGGAGCCTGGCAGACGGAACCCGGCGTTGAGATCTCAGCATTGGGCAGGTAGGCGCTCGCCTGGCAATAGGGCGGGAAGTTGATGGGCTGCTGGACGACGCACCGGAAGCCCAGGTCGCGGCTGGTGTAATTGGGGTCAGCCGGGCGGCGGATGGCGGAGGCGATCTGTGAGAAGTCGCTTTCGAAACCGCTGCCGCGGATGACGCGATAAATGCCGCTCTCCGCGCCGATCGGATCCTGGATGGGCGAGGTGGCATAGTAGGAGGCGCCGTACCAGTCCCCCACCCACTCGAAGGCGTTGCCCGCCATATCCAGCGCGAGGTAGGGGCTGGCGCTGGCGGGATACGAGATGACGCTGCTGGTCGAGTTGACGCAGCCGGCGTAGTTCAGCAGGTCGCAGGAGGGTTGTTCATTGCCCCAGGGATAGGTCTGCCCGCCGGGACCGCGGGCGGCTTTCTCCCATTCGGCTTCGGTCGGCAGGCGCCCGCCAGCCCAACCGCAGTAGGTGCCGGCTTGTTCCCAGGTCACGCCCACCACGGGGTGGTCGGCGAAGGTGGGGTTGCTGTACACGATCCCAGCGCCGGTGGTGGCTGGAGGCGCGCACACGCCCACACCCACGCACAGGGCATACATGCGATTGGTGATCTTGGTGCGGGAGATCCAATAAGAGGACAGGCTGACCGTGTGGCTGGGGTTATCCAGCCCGCTGGCGCCCATGTTGAACTGACCTGCCGGGACGTACACCAGGGAACTTCCGTCCATCCAGGACATGACCGTCCCGGCGGTCGGTCCGCCCAGTTGGACCGGGACGAGGGTCGGGACAGCGGTATCGGTCGGGTAGGTCACCAGCGTCGCCGTGGCGTCGGCGTTTCAGGCTCGGCGGAGGGAGTCGCGGTGCAGGCTGTCAATAAAATGATCAGCATCACGCCCGTGTTGAACAGGGCTTGCTTAATTTTCATTCATCACTCCTTCGGCGGTGAATCTCGATCATGCCGTGGGAGGAATTATAACCGGATGTCCGCGGGCATCTCTCAGGTTGCATTAAGCCTGGTTTTGAGACTCCCGCCTGGAGGCGGGAGTCTCGAACTTCCTATGGATACACACAGACATTCGAGCCGATGCGTGTGCAGCAGCACAAGCGCAGGTTGAAGCTCATCTGCAGCTTCTGGCAGGTGGCAGGTGTGACCGTACAGCCGTTGGTGGTGCCTGGGTTATCCTCACAGGACCCGAAGCCAACCGACACGGTGACGAGCGGACCATATTCATTCACAGGCCATTGCTGGCAGACGCCGAAGGAATAGTACGGCGCGCTGACCGGGCAGAGGTGTGTACGAATCCGATCCCGCCGGGAATTGCCTGGCAGCACTGGGTGGCGGGATCATAGGTGATGCCCGGCAGGCATTCCCTCCCGGTGAGACCGCCCGAGTACTGGCAGGTGTTGCCGACCTGTGTATAGCCCGGCGCGCAGCCCGCGGGCGGCGGGGCAGGCGGGGCGATGCAAAGACCCTGGACCGTTGCGGGACCTTCGCCCCCGGCTCCGGTGCAGTTGTAGTCGTTGGGGTCGGCGGTCGTCCCATCCGGGACGCACCCAACCGGATAGGTGACCAGCGCACCGGCTGGAAGGGGATCCGGATTGAAGTCGAGGAGGGCTCCGGGTATGGGCGGGTCAACGGTTTTATCGCAATAACCACCGGTAGTGACCGATACATCCGGGCAGGTGGAAGCGGGGATGTTCACCTCCTCGGGACCACCGGAAGGGGTTGGATTGGTGAACGCCACCTGCTCACACCAGGGGGCGAAAAGCGCCGGTTCTTCCACCACGCAGCGGAATCCGAGATCGACGCGGGGCGCTCGGGATACTCGCGGAAGCGGCGCGCCGGCTCGGACAGGTAGAACTCGGTGTTGTACATGCTGGAGCGAACCGAACGGAAGACGCCGGTCTCAGGTCCAGGAGGATTATCGGCGGGCGAGACCTTGTAATATTGAGGCTCGTACCAGTCCCCCACCCACTCGAAGACGTTGCCGACCATGTTGCCTGCGCCGTAAAAGGAGGCGCCCTTGGGATACTTTGTCACTTCGGTGGTCTCGTCATTGCAGCGCCCGACGTTGGCAAGGTCACAATTGGGAGCGGCATCCCCCCAGGGATAGACATTGCCATCGGGACCGCGGGCGGTCTTTTCCCATTCCGCCTCGGTCGGGAGTCTGCCTTTCACAAAATCGCAATACGCCTGTGCCTGATCCCAGCGCACACCGGTGACCGGGTCGTTGCGGCGCTCGTATTTTCCATAGTTGGCATTAAATTCCGGGTAGGGCGGGCTGCACTTGCCGAGCAGGACGCAAAGGGCATACTGGCTGTTGGTCACCTCTTCGCGGTAGATCCAGAAATCCCCCAGCATGACCTCGTGTTCCAAATTCTCCTCACTGCCATAGCCCATGATGAATTTACCGCCTGGAACCGCGACCAGTGTGCTGCCGTCCACATAGCGGTAGGTTGCGCCGACCTCCATGACCGGACCACCGAGGTCGATGGGGATCACCGCCTCGGTCGGTGCCTCCGTGGCGGAGGGAGGCTCCGTGGCGACAGAAGGCTCGGTGGCATTTTGCTCAATGGCAATCACGGGTGTGGAGGTTTGATTCGTCCCGCAGGCGGAAAGCAGGAGCATCAACGCCGCGAACAGGAAGAGGGTTCGACGCAATAAATCCTTCATCTCATTCTCCTTTGGCTTGGCGCTTCACACCTGCAACACCCGGATTGAAACTACGCTGGCAGGTGCGGGGAGCATTGCAGTCGTGGCGGACATGCAATTCTCATAATTATTGTCCATTTTATCCCCAAATCCCATTCCCGACAGTATGGATTAATCGATCCTGCACTTCAAGACAGGATGAAGTGCGGGATGGCGTTCCGTAGCGTATCATCACCCAAGATGTAGCGTTCAACGGATCAGGTCCTCCTTGATGAAGGCAGGCAGGACCAGCGCGGTAACATAACAAAGCAGCACCACCGCCGTGAGTTGAAGCAGGCGCATCAGCGGGTCGGGGAGACCGAGGGCGGGCGTGTTCTGCAGGACGATGGGACGGAAGAAGGCGTGCAGGACGAAGAGCGCCAGGCTGTATTTCGACATGAAGCGGATGACCGCCGGCGCGGTGCGCCACGGCCATAATGCGATGATGACGATCGCAGCACCGAGGAACACCAGTGAGACGCGCATATACAGCGGCAGCGCCGGACCTTCGACCAGGAAGATGCCCTGGATGTAGTGAGTCCATTCATACCAGGCGGAGAGCGCGGTCAAGGCGAGCAGACCCAACACGGTCAGAACCAGGCTGCGCCCGTTCGCGAGGATGCGATCCTGGTAGCGGAAGATGAGGATGGCAGCGAAGGGATAGGCGAGGAAGTTGAGCGGGTTCCAGTAGGCGATCAGGATGGTAAGGGAGGTCGCCATGACGAAGAGTGGCATGAGAAAAGTGAACAGCAAGGCGACCGCCAGCAGGATCCAGTTCCAAAGGTTGGAGAGTCGCGCGGCGCCGAAGGTGATCAACAAACAGATCATCAAGGAGATGAAGAAGTAGTAGAACTCGCCGTTGGCACTGAAGATGGTGACCAGCAGGTCGAGCGGGGAGTCGGGCACCATCTTGAGCAGACCGCCGTAACCGTTCATCCAGATGGAGAGCAGGACGGTCCAGAAGACGACCAGCAGGGTCAGCCTCCAAAGGCGGTGGCGGAGGCGGGACCAGTCCGCCGAGTTGCGGGCGATTGAAATAGCAGGAGATGAGCAGGAAGGCGGGCACGGCGACGAGCACCAGGTGGAAGTTGAGCAGGTCGCCGAGGTTGATACGGACGCGGGCAAACTTCTCGGTGAAAGAGCAGGGACTTGCCGAGGGTGTGCAGGTGCCAACTGACCACTGCCACCGACATGAAGGCACGCACCCAGTCAAAGCCGTTGATGTAGGAGGAAGGTTTGGATTGCATGCGAGGCTCCGGTGGCTATTGTACCTTGGGAGTTTGGTAGATTGGTAGATTGGTAGATCGGTGGATTGGTAGATTGGTAGATTAGTGGGAGGTTGGAGGTCGGTGAATAGTGAATAGTAAATAGTGAATGGGGAACGGGGAATGGGACGCGGAAAACGGGATGGACGATAGAGAAGGAAGGAGAGCAAGAAAGAAGGAAAAAGGAAGAGCCGCAAAAACCTGCCGCGAGCAGAGTCCGCGGGGAAAAGAGGTTCGAATAGGTTTTCTCTCGTAAAACGGGCATTGGAACCGCGGTTCGAATAATTTCCCTTCGTAAAAAAAGGCATTCGAAACGCGGTTCGAATAGGCTTTTTAAGCCCATTTTTCATAGAGGGAAATTAATGCCAGATGAGAAAGATTAATTTAGAGCTATTTTAAAAAAATACGCGGAACAAGTCTATTTTGGTTGGAGGAAGCTCCAGGTCATGTTTTAAAAAGGAGATGACGTTTCGTATGAGGAGGCGGGATCCTGGAAATGGCTGGTCGGGTAGCTGCCGAGATTGCTTCGGGCGAGTACGCCTCGCAATGACACCTCCAACACGATTAGAAAGATGATAACGCGTCGATTTTTAAAATAAATCCAAACGAATGACCTCTGGGCTGGAGATCGAATTGAACCTCGGTTCAATTGAGGTTCAATTATTTGACAACTACGCGAAGTGTAGGATGGCAAGGTGAAGAAGCGCATACGAGGTTTCAAGTTCCAGGCGGAATGGTTAATGGCAAATGGAGAATGGATCATGGTTGGAGGACGAGGATGTTCCAGGTTCCAAAAGGATGAAGGCGGTATGTTTTGGGGTGCAAGAATCATGAGAACCCTCCTTGTGCCCGACTGCGAGTGAGGCGGGTTGCGACGACTTTTAATTTAGCACATATGTTCTAAGTTGTCAAGGAGGTGGAAGAGTCAAAAGTCGAGGGTCGAAAGCAACGTCCCGAAGGTTTGCGTCATTGACTTGCGCATCGAAAAAACCTTCGGGACGCGGGTCTGCTGCCCCATCCCTTGGTCCCCTCCCGCACAGCATGGACCAGGCTTCCGAAGTCCCCAATCTCTTTATTATTTACCCGACTTTGGGATAGAATGGTATGCAAACCATGGTGGACACAAAAATTCTTATTGTCACCAAAGAAAGAGAGGTTGGCCAAGAGCTGCACGGGCACTTGAGAGAACTTGGGTATAACGTCGTCGGAATTGCATCGACCAACAAGGAGATGATAACCAGGGTCGAGGATCTCAAACCGGATCTAATTCTGACAGATATTCGTTTGAACGGGGGCAGGGAAGGGATCAAAACCGGGGAGCTGATCCATTCACATTACAACATACCCATCATTTACATTACAGGAACCGTCGGTCAGACCACCATCCAACTCGCCAAATCAACCGGTCCATTCGGCTATGTGTTTAAGCCCTTTGATGAGAAACAGATCTATGCGACCATTGAAACGGCTCTGCTCAGGCATCGCATGGAAGCAGAGCTCCGGGAAGGCAGGCAGTGGTTCAACGCAGTATTGGATGGCATCAGCGACGGGGTGATCGCGCTCGACACTCAAGGAGCGATCAGATTCATTAACCCGATCGCAACACAATTGACGGGCTGGAGTGAGACCGAGGCAATGGGAAAGTCGCTTTTTGATGTTTTTCCGCTCATGGATCAATCGTCGCATGAACGTTTTGATATTATTGGCATTAAAGGTCCCTTACTCCCGAATAACGCCAAAACCAGATTTCGAAGGATCGCTTCCATCAATCAATGGCAGGACCACACCGGTCGAGGCAGATATTACCTCCATCACGGATGGAACGGGTTCGACGGCAGGATTTGTCCTGGTATTCAGGGATATCACAAAACAACGGGAGGCAGTGGAGGAGAACCAAAGACAAAGACAGCGGGCTGAGGCACTCGTGGAAACCGCTGCACGTTTAAACGCACAACTCACATTGACATCCGTGCTCGATACGGTATGCAAGATCAGCAACCAGGCAATCCACTCAAGCGCCACCGCGGTGTTCCTGCAGGATGCCAGGCAGGATGGATACAACCTCAAAGCCATCCATACCGATCTGCCCGATCTGGACCAATTTAATGGAATGCATTTTGAAATTCCCCGGAGCATATTTGACTCTGTTTTGACCGAAAAAGAACCTGTGACCCTGATCAGCGATATTCAGAACCAGCCCCAACCTCCTTATTTGAATTTGGCAAGGGAGAATAACATCCATACGGTCGTTATTACAGGGGTGTACCAACAACACGACCTGATCGGTGCATTGATCTCGATCTTTATCGGTGAGCCGATCACACTTCCCGAGGATACGCTGGCGCTCCTCAAGGGTCTGGCAGACCAGGCAGTTATTTCAATTACGAATGCCAGCCTCTTTGAACGGGTGCGGAGAGGACGGGAACACCAAAAAGCGCTCTCAACCAAACTGGTGGAATTGCAGGAAACCGAACGTCGTCAACTTGCACGGGAACTTCATGACCAGATCGGACAGGTATTAACCGGTCTGCAGTTCACGCTGGAGTTCTCCAAAAATCAAACCGGCGAAGCCCAGTTAAACCACATCAATAATGCACAGAAGACGGTCAGCGAATTGATCGAACAAATTCGCGAGTTGTCCCTGAATTTGCGACCTGCCATGCTCGATGATATTGGTCTTCTGCCCACCCTGCTCTGGCATATCGAGCGGTATTCGAAACAAACGGGGATAAGGGTTTCCTTTCATCATAGTGGCATCACCCAACGCCTGCTGCCGGATGTTGAAACCGCCGTTTATCGTATTGTCCAGGAGGCCCTGACGAATATTGCCCGCCATGCCCGGGTCACCGAAGCATTCATCAGACTGGCACTCCAGGATAACATTCTCAGGATCGAAATCGTTGACCATGGGATCGGGATCGACCCCGGAGTCGACATGTCCAAATGGACGACAGCCGGCGTGGCTGGCATGCATGAACGAGCCAATATGCTGGGAGGGGATCTTACGATCAATTCCGCCCCCAACCAGGGCACACAGATCCTGGCAATGCTTCCGCTCGACCGAAAACCGGTTGAAAGAAGGAACCGTGTCCGTAACATTGTTACTGGTTGACGACCACCCATTAATCCGCCGGGGTCTGCATACCCTGCTGGAGAGCGATCCGGATTTCAGGGTGGTGGGAGAGGCGGGAGATGGCGTTGAAGCGCTGCAACTGATGGAACGACTCAAGCCGGGCATGGTCATCGTGGATATGATGATGCCCGGTTTGAACGGATTGGAAGTAATACGCCAGATCAAAAAAAAATTCCCGGCAACACACACCATTGTTCTTTCCATGCAAAGCGCGGATGCCTATGTACATGAGGCATTAAAAAGCGGTGCGGACGGCTATGTCCTCAAGGAATCCGCTCCGAACGAGATGATCAATGCGGTGCATGAGGTCATGCAGGGAAACCGGTACCTTAGCCCCAAACTCTCCGAACGGTTGCAGACCATCGGACAGCGGATCGTGGAACCACCGGGTGATCTGTACGAAACCTTAACAGCTCGAGAGCGGGAGATCCTCCAAATGACAGCGGAAGGTCAGAACCAGCCGGGAGATCGGGGATAAACTCAAGATCAGTCCCCGCACAGTTGAGTTGCACCGCTATAAACTGGCAGGTAAATTGGGGATAAAAAACAAGGCGGACCTGTTCCGATATGCAATCAAACGGGGGATTCTCCCAACGGACGAGCAGGAACCGAATTAACCCACCGGAAGATCGCCGGTTTTCCTGCGAATCCCCTGAACAGGGAACCCGGATATGGATGGTAGAACCTGCCTGAACCCGGCAAGGTTGTCACGCCAGGGCGGATGGGAAAACCCCAAACGCGGAACAAGGCGCCCAGGGGGATCCCTGGAAAGGGTCTCCCCTTCCGCAGATCCTATTTCCCGGAATCCAACAAAAGAAAATATACGTAGATATACGTATTGTTTTAAGAATGAACGGGAGGATAATATAGATGCAAGCGTTCCCATTTATGTTTTCACCTTAGGAGGCGATCATGAAAAAAATCATCCGGGTTTCCATCATTGTCATTCTTGCTCTTGCAGTCGCATTATCGGTCTTTGCATTTACAAAAACAAGCTCAGAAATGGCATACGGCACCTTCTGCCCGCTCGTTGGCTGGAATGGCAGGGGTATCGATCTTTGCTCTCCCGCACCCTCCCCTGTGCCAGTTGAGGGACTTGCTTATTCCCCGGACCTGCCTGAATTTGCTCCCATTTCGATCTGGCCTGACTTTGCTCCTTCCTGCGTTGGCTGGAACGGATAACCTGGCGATCCACCTGAACAATCCAAGGGAGGCTCCCATGACGATCATAAGCTTCAGCGCAATCGCAATGCTGGGTATCATTTTATTGCCTGCAATTTCCATTGCTGTTCGTTTCCTAAACACCCTGTATAATAGACCCATGCATCTGGCAAGCGTCGGCTGGCACGGGAGATAATACAACCCCGTTCGCTGCAATATATTTGTACTCCCTGTTGTAAAACGAGGTGGTCCTGGAAAACAAACAGAGGGTTTGCAGTTTTGTACTAGGAAAGATCTAGTACAGTGAGTTCCGGGGACCATGAACTCATCATACTTTTTATTTAAATCAATTCGGCGATCCGGAAGGATTCTTTGTGCCATCGCGGTTGACCTTAATGCCGGTGATGGCATGATCGTTTAAGACCATCCCCTGAAGCGCATAAAAGCCAGCACCAGTTGGAAGGTATATTTATAGAGACGAAAAAATGAAAGACCTATCTCTCCCAACAAAGATCTTCATGGCGGTAATCTATCTCCTTGGGATGGGATTGCTGCTTTCGAGTGTATTCTCCACAACCGCCTTCAATATACCGATGGTGGTTGTTTTGTCTCTGCTGGCCTCCTTTTTCATCATCTTCAAAGTGGAGGGAAAAACAAACCGTTCCCATTACACTTTCAGCTTTTTGATCTATGGTTTTGCCTTTTCCTATTTCAGCCTTGGCGAAACCCTGCTGGTGATCCTGATCTCGAACATCGCAGGCTGGGCGTGGAACCGCCTGGCCTTGTACGCCCAGTTATTCAATGCATTCAGCTATATCATTGTCATGGCTGCAGCATATTATGTCCACACCGCGATCGACCCTTCACGATTACTTTCCACTCCCCTAAGTCTCCTGGCAGTGGCGCTCAGCCTGGCTGTCTTTACACTGCTCAATCATACGATCATAGGCATCATCGTCTGGGTGTCACGCGGGGAAAATTTCAAGGTGTCGGGGATCTTTGATCCCTTCCCCCTTTTGATGGATCTTACATTCCTGACCTTTGGCACCATGCTGAACATGGTCTGGAACACCAACCCCTATGCCTTGATCCTCTTCCTTTTACCATTGTATATGATCTACGCCACACTGCGGATCCCCGCCCTGGAGCACAAGACGGAGATCGACCAGAAAACCGGTTTGTACAATCACCAGTACTTCATGGAACACCTGGCGAAGGAACTCGACCGCTCCAAACGCTACGACCGCCCATTATCGATGATCATGCTCGATCTCGACCTGCTCCGTAACATCAACAATACATACGGGCACCTGGCTGGTGACGAAGTTCTAATTGGTATTGCCCGCATTCTCAAAAGAGGGTACGTGAGTATGATGTGGTGGCTCGTTTTGGGGGCGAGGAATTTGCGATCATGCTCCCGGAGACGACCATCCAGCAGACCTTTGAGCGGGCTGAGATCCTTCGACGCGCCATTGAGGATTCCGAGTTCGTCGTCCCGACCAGTGTTACGCCGATCAAGGTAACGATCAGCCTGGGTGTTTCAGAACGTGAATCCTTCACCCAAACCCCCGAGGAGATCATCCATAATGCCGACACCGCCCTCTACCACTCAAAATTAAGGGGGCGCAACCGGTCATTTGCGTACAGGAATGATGCCTACCTGGCTTTCCTTGGAGATGAACAAAAAATCTCTTCACTCTCCAAAGACCAAATACAGCATGGATCAATGGAAGGACCTGCCAGGGAAACCACGGCTGATCACCCTGCAACTGAAACCAACAACATCAAGGCAGAAACAGTCCCGGCTTCCTACAGCACATCCAGCATGGTGGAAAAATCGTCAAAATCGCTTCTCCAGAGGTTCATCAGCCAGCCACAATCCGTACTGATCTATATTGGTCTGCTGGCAGTGCTGGCAGGCTCGCTAATTTACGGCTTGTATCATTATGCGCCCGGGCTCTATCAAATCAACTGGATCCAGACCTGGCCGGGATTGCTGACATGCGTGGTGTTTGTAACCCTCACGGAATTGTATTCAATCGACCTGTATATTGGGAAAGACATCCCTCTCCACCTCTGCGGTCCCGATACTGGCGGGGACATTGTTATTTGGTCCGATCGCAGGGGTCATCCTAAGCATCACATATTCTGTCGTGGTCGGGATCAAGTATAAAAGTAAATTCAACAAATATGTCTTTAATTTCAGCAATCAAGTGATCGCTGCAATGCTCTATACGCATTGCATTGCTGCTTTTTGGACAGCCTCTCGATGAATTTTCAATAACCATTCAAGCCGTGCTTGTTGTCATGGCTGCTTTGATCGTTTTTATCATGAACACAGGGTTGATATCAATTGGAATGGGAATCGATCTTCGTCAATCGCCACTTCAAATTTGGAAGGAACAATACGCCTGGCTGGTAACCATCTATATTGGAATTGGGCTGATCACCACCGCTTTTATTCTTGGTTATCGCGAAGAGGGCATCCTTGGAGCCCTGCTGATGATGGTCCCGCTTTTCCTGTTGCGAATCAGCCAGAAACAATATGTGGATCGCACGCGCGAGGCGGTCACTGAATTGCGCGAGAAAAACGTCAGCCTGGAAAAAAGCGCGGAAGAGATCAATCAACTCAATGATGGTCTTCTGGATACCCTGGCAGAGATCATTGATGTGCGCGATCCCTATGTATTCGGTCATTCAAAACGGGTAACGAACTATGCAACCACGATCGCGAAGCAAATGGGCTTGAACCCGAAACAAGTCGAACTGATCCGCAAAGGCGGGTTGTTGCATGACGTGGGTAAACTTGGCATATCCATGGATATCCTTTCAAAACCAGGGAGTTTGTCAAGCGACGAATTTGAGGAAATCAAACATCATCCAGAAATCGGAGGGCGGGTATTGGAAACGAATCCCTCCCTGCGTTTGCTTGTCCCGATCGTCCGCCATCACCATGAATTCTACAATGGCAAGGGTTATCCGGATGGACTCTCCGGCATCCAGATCCCGATCGAAGCGCGAATCGTCTCAGTTGCCGATGCCATCGAATCCATGGCATCTGACAGACCCTATCGCAAGGCACGCAGCAATCAATACATCATTGATGAAATCAAGAGATTTGCGGGTACACAGTTCGACCCGAAGGTTGTTGAGCACGCAGTCAGATTATTGGAATCCAATGAAATCAGCCCATTTTCCAATATGACATCAGATACGGTTTTCGCAAAACGAGACAAAGGGAGTGGGACCGGATAAGTGTTGGAGCGAATCATTGAACGTTATGACTTTTTTTGATGATAAAGAGCGTCAAGAAATATCTAAATTGCTCCACCCGTTTTCGATACGGGCTCAATACAATCTAGAAATTACCACGCTCATTGATCGTTGGCATTCTTTTGTAGTATGTGTAAATGAGGGGTATACAGATTTAAGCTACGAAGACTTGAATGATCTATCGGTGAGAGATGTACTTCAATCATTGATAGATGCAACTACCGGAGTCCTAAAGGAAAAGTTGATCGAATTGACAAAGCCTTCAGATGAAATATTTTTATTGGGAACAAGAGAAATTGCTACACCTTTACGAAGAGATAAAAGTATCAAAAATTGGTGGTGGTATCGTATGCCATCGCTAGAAAGTCCAGAATTAAAGGATGGGTTATTTTCCTAGATTGATCTTTCCGACCCCGCCGAAAGCAGGAGTGCGGGTCTTTTAATCCGCGCTTTCAGCGTGCATCCGCGTTCCGTTGAAGTTCATCTACGACTTTCGACCTAGTCCTACATCTCCAGTCGCAGTTCGTAAATCCGCCCTGAATTGCAGGGCGGATTTCATCCTGCGCCAGATGTGTAAGAGCGGGAAACGCGTATAGCGGGGGCAGAATTTGAAGGAAGGTTTGCCCTGGACCTGCAAACCCCTCACCCAGCCCGGAACTTTCACAAACAAAATCCGTACATCAAAAAAGGAGAATCTCAAATGAACGCACAAACTTCCTCACCTGCACGCATAATCAACCCCGAAAAGGCTGCGCTGAACAAACGTCTCGAAACCGCCTTCTGGGGACTCTTCCTGATCAGTCTCGGCGGTCAGTTCCTGCTGGAAGACGTCAACCTGCCCAAGGGAATATGGGATGTCGCCATGGGTCTGATCTTCCTGGGTCTGAACGCGGCACGCTACTTCAACGGGCTCAAGATGAGCGGCTTCACCACCTTCCTCGGCATCCTCGCCCTGGTCGGCGGTCTCGCCCAGATGATCTTCCGGTTCGATCTCGGCGGCGCGCTGCTGCTGATCGTGCTCGGCGCGTACTTGATGCTCAAGCCGTGGTTCGACAAGCGGGGACTTTTTGGCAAAGCCGAAGAGAGTTGATCCGCTGCATTCACTAAAAACCAGTCACAAAAAAATTGGACTCCCGGCTTTCTGAGGAGATTGCTTCGGGAGTACCCTCGCAATACCTGCACTTGAGTGCAGTTCAAGTGGACTTAGCAATAGGTGCCTTTGTCAGTATGAAGTCAGATAACCTGAAGAGAACTTCAGAACTCCGATGCACTTGAGGCATTCGAAGTGAACAGTCCGTAATGGCAATCCTGAAGTAGAACTTCAGGATCTCCAGATGCCGCTGGTTGCGATCAGGCGATCTCGGTGCTCTCCCCCGGTTTGAGGATCCTCACTTCCGCTTTCGAGCCCACCAGGCGTTTGAACTCCTGCGGGTCCTGCTGAATCGAGGGGAAGGCATGATAGTGCATGGGGATGACGATGCGCGGCTGGATCAACTCGACCGCCTTCGCCGCCTCCCGGACTCCATGGTGTAGCAGGAACCGATGGGCAGAAAAGCCACATCGATCTTATAGAATTCGCCGATGAATTTCATATCCCCGAACAGACCGGTATCCCCGGCATGGTAGACGGTCAGCCCGGGAGCGGTGACAACAAACCCGCAGGGCACGCCGATGTTGCTGGTGTGAAAAGCCTGCGTGAAATGAACGCCGATCCCGTTCACATCGATCGAACCGCCGATATTGCCGTGGGCGGTACGCTCCACTCCCTGCTTCTCCGCCTCGTGGACCAGGTCACCTATCCCAACAAATACCGCTTTCGAGTTCTTGCATATTTTTACCGCCTCTGCAAAGCCGTGGTCGCCGTGATCGTGAGTGACAAATATCAGGTCCGCACTGACCCAACTTCCGGAAATGTCTTTGTATGGTGAATCCGGATTTCCTTCCATCCAGGGATCAAAAAGGAACCTCCTGCCGCCCGTCTCAACTGCAATACCCGCATGACCCAGGTATGTGATGCTTGCCATGGCTACTCCTTTCAATACAAATCCGGATTATACGAGGAGATTGCTTCGTCGGGCGGATAAACAGCCGTCCTCGCAATGACAGAGCTGTCTTGGCTTTATCAATCCTTTGCCAGCGACAGGAAGACATCCTCCAACGTAGGTTCGCCGCGCTCGATCTTTTGGACCTCCACGCCCGCCTTCTCCAGCGCCGCCTTCATCGCCCGCGGCTGGACATCCTGGCTGATGGTCCGCAGGTGGTCGCCGGTCAAGCCGACGCGCTGGACGCCCTTCACCTTCACCAGTGATTCGAGTCCCGCCTCCAGCGGATGGACGTAAACTTCCCAGACATCACCCTGGATGACCGTCTGCTTCAGGTTGGTGGGCGTGTCCATCGCCAGCAGTTTGCCATCGCGCATGATGCCGACGCGCTCGCAGTATTCCGCCCTCGTCCATGTAGTGCGTGGTGACGAGGATGGTCACGCCGCCCTCGGCCAGTTCGTAGATCAGGTCCCAGAAGGCACGCCGCGCGGAGGGGTCCACGCCGGAGGTCGGCTCGTCCAGGAAGAGCAGTTTCGGCTCGTGGACGAGGGCGATGCCGAGCGCCAGCCTCTGCCGCCAGCCCGCGGAGAGCGAGCGCGTCAGCGTGGACTCGTGCCCGACCAGACCGATCAACTCCAGGGTCCGCGCGATGCGGGCTTTGTCCGTGATGCCATAGACGCCGCCGTAGAAGACCAGGTTCTCCAGCACGGTCAGGTCGTCGTAGAGGGCAAACTTCTGCGACATGTACCCGACGCGCTTGCGCACCTGCTCCGATTCGGTGAAGGCATCGTAGCCGAGGACGGTCGCGTTCCCGTCATTGGGCACCAGCAAGCCGAGCAGCATGCGGATGGTGGTGGTCTTGCCCGAGCCGTTCGGACCGAGGTAACCGACCACCTCGCCGGCGTGGATCTCGAAGTTGATGTGATCCACGGCGACAAAATCGCCGAACTTGCGCGTCAGGTTCCGGACGGTGATGACAGGCTCACTCATGGTTTGCCCCGGATAGTGAAATGAAGACATCCTCCAGCACCGGCGGGATGGAACGCAGGTCCTGGACCGACCCGCCCGCGGCACGGATGTCTTTGGGCAGGCGCTCGATGATGGATTTCGCCTTGCGCGCCCGCACGCGCAGGTGCAGGCGGTCGCCGAAGGCGGCGACATCCTCCACATCCGCGTCCTGGTGTGCAACGTGCCGGAGGGTGTTGATGGGACCGCCGCGCAGTTCGAGCACGCGCCCGGCGAGGCGCGCCCGCAGGTTGGAGGGGGTGTCCTCGGCGATGATGCGCCCGGCTTTCATGAAACCCACCCGGTGACAGCGGGAGGCTTCATCCATGTAGGGCGTGGTGATGATGACACTGACGTTCTCCTGCAAGGTGCGGGAGTCCTGCGAGACCAGCCGGATGACCAGCTGCCAGAAATCCTGGCGCGTGACGGGATCCACACCGGTGGTGGGTTCGTCGAGCAAAAGCAGGCGCGGACGGGTGACGAGCGCCGAGGCGAGACCGAGCTTCTGCTTCATGCCGCCGGAGAGCTGCCCGGCGCGGCGGTCTTTGAAACCGGCGAGACCGACGAACTCGAGGATCTCCATGGAACGCGGCAGCCATTCGCGCTGGGAAAGTCCGCGCACCTCGGCAAAGAAGCGGATGTTCTCCAGCACGGTCAGTTCTTCGTACATCGAGAAGCGCTGGGAAAGATAGCCGATCTGCGAACGCGCCTGCTCCACCTGCTTCAGGACGTCATACCCGCAGACCTGGATCTCACCTGCATCCGGCAGGAGCGCGCCGACCAGCAGGCGGATGGTGGTGGTCTTGCCGGCGCCGTCCGACCCGACCAGCCCGTAGATCTCGCCAGCGGGAATTTGCAGGGACACGCCATCCACAGCGTGGTTGTCGCCGAAGGATTTTTTAAGATTGGAGGCATGGACGAGGTAGTTGATCATGGATTCAAGTTGAAGGTCACAGGTCGAATAGTCACAGGGTGCACGATCACGAACACTTCCGACTTCCCCAGTTCCTCCAACTGGGCGCGGCTGGGTCGGCGCGGCAGTCCGTGCGCCTTCTCCATGATGAGACCGATCATCAGCGGGTGGCGGTCCAGGCGAATCTCCAGGAAATCGGCAAAGCGGGCGGGGTCGATGATGACCTCCGCCGTGCCCTGGATGCGCTTTGAGCCGACGCGCAGCTCCACGTGCGGATCTGCCTGCATGTTGCGCACCCAATCGGCTTTCAAGCCGCGCGCCGCGCCGACGTAATACTCGCTGTTGATGAGCTCATACTGGAGGGGCGTCACGCGCGGCTGCCCGGACTTCCTGCCGGTTGTCGTCAGGAGCAGGATGACCTTTCCGATGAGGGGTCCCAATCCGACCGCATACAGAAAGCGGTGGATCTTCTGGATGTTCTTCATCTTCGAGAAATCAATGGCGGTTGGTGGCATCAGATATTCATCCAAATATTACTGGCTGATAAAGAGGACGTCCGCCGGCATGCCGATCTTGAGTTTGCCTTCGGGGTTGTCCACGCTGAGCTTGATGGCATAGACGGTGCTCGAGCGACCCTCGACGGTCTGCACGTTGCGCGGGGTGAACTCCGCCTGGTCGGCGATCTGGATGACGGTGGCGGTGAAGGTCAGACCGGGGAAGGAGTCCACGCTGACGGTGGCGCTCTGCCCGATCTGGATCTCCCCAAAGCGATCCTCCGGCACATAGACGGTGATGGTCAGCTGGTCGAGCTGCCCGAGCACGAGGGAGGTCGCACCGGGCTGGACGAACTCCCCCACCTCCACGTTGCGGGTCAGGACGACGCCGTCCGTGGGCGCAGTGATCGTCAACTTGCCGATCTGGGTATCCAGCAGGGCAAGGCTGGCTTCCGCGCCTTTGACCGCGCTCTCCGCCTGGGCGAGGACGGACTTTGCCTGTTCCAAGCCTGCAGCAGCGATGCTGACCTGCGGGGAATCCTCGCCGGTCTTCAGGCTGGTGAGAATATCCTGCGCGACCTGGTAGCGTTCGTAGGCGACCGAGAGCGCGGCGCGCGCCTTCAGCACGGCATCCGCGGCGGCGGTATCCAGCAGTTCATCGTAAGCCTTCTGCGCCTCTTCCAGCTCCAGTTCCGCCAGGTCGAGCGCAGTCCTGGGCAGCGTCCAGGATGTCGCTCGTGCCGCTGAGGGATCTGGCGATCTCGATCATGGTGCGATAGGTGGAGAAATGGGGCGGCATCTTTACGTCTGAGGGACTGACCGTGCCGCCGGTGACCTGGGCATGGTCATAGACCGCCTTGGCGACCAGGTAGGCGATGCGCGCCTGCTCCAGGCTGGTCTCCGCCTGGACGAACTCGGCGTTGGCGAGATCCTTGACGACCGCATCCAGGTTCTCCTGTGCCTTGACCAGCCCCTCGCTGGCAGAACTGCAATTCCGCCTGCGCGGCTGCGATCTGCTCCTCTTTGGAGAAGTACCACAACGGCTGGTCGAACAGGGAGGGCGCGCGATAGACCCAGTCGGTGAGGCGCTCCGAGCCTTCCTGCATGCGCGCCGCGATGACCGCCGCGTCGTATTGTGCCTGCGCCATGGCGAGGGCGCTCTGCGCGGTGAGCTGTGCGCTGCGGGCAGAGCTCCAGCCCGCTCGAGGCGACCTCACGCTGGGCGTTCAGCAGGCTGCCATCCAGGCGCATGAGCGTATCACCCTGCCTGACAGGCTGACCTTCGGTGACCAGCACCTCGGTGACCTTGCCGGCGAGTTCCGGTGCGATGTTGACCCGGGTGGTCTCGATGAAGCCGGAGGCGGTGAGCGCGCCATTCTCGCCGCCCATGGTCTGGGTGATGATAAAGTAGGCGCTCGCTGCAAGTATGAGCAGGACGACAACAATGACGGGGACGGGTGGACGTTTATGGTTCATGTTCTTCTCCTGGTCCCCCCTCCTTCCGGAGAGGGGCGAGGTGGGGTTAATCGAGGCGCTTGCGGAAACGCAGCGCGGCGGCGGTCATGATGCCGATCGCAAAGAGGGTCATCAGCAGCACGTTCATTTGGATGGTGGCAAGACCGACCCCCTTCAACAACAGGGAACGGATGATGACCAGGAAATAGCGCAGGGGCACAAAGTAGGAAATCCATTGCAGGAATTTGGGCATCGCCTCAATGGGGAAGAAGAAACCCGAGAGGAAGATGCTGGGCAGGAGGGTCATCCAGACCGTGAGCATGGCTTCCTGCTGGGTATTGGCAATGGTGGAGGCGAACAACCCGATGCCCAGACCGGTGATGAGGAAGATGCCCGACATGAGCAGGATCAACCCCAGGTCGCCGCGGATGGGCACCCCGAACCACCAGTGACCGACCGCCAGCACCTCGATGGCGTTCAGGAAACCCAGGATGACGTAGGGGGTCAGCTTGCCGACGATCAACTCCCAGGGGCGGATGGGGGTCACGATGAGCTGCTCGATGGTGCCGCGTTCGCGTTCACGCACGACCGAGGTGGCGGTCAGGATGGCGGCGATGGCATACAGGATCATGCCGATCACGCCCGGGATCGGAATAGTAGGCGCTGATCATGTCCGGGTTGTACCAGACGGTGGTGTGCACCTGGACGGGCGGCTTGACGCGCAGGTTCATGCCGGTGCGGGCGATGGTCTCGGTCAGGATGCCGGTGGCATGCGCCTGGCTGATGAGCTGTGCGGCGGAGAGCGCGGTGGAGGCGGAGGTGGGGTCCGAGCCGTCCAGGATGAACGCCACGTGCGCATCCCCCTCCGCCAGGCGTTCGGCGTAATCGGGAGGGATGATGACGGCGGCGCGCGCCCTGCCCCCGGCGATCAACTCCTCGATCTCCGCCTCCGAATTCGACCGAGAAGGCAATGCGGAAGTAATCGGCGGCGCGGTAGGCATCCAGCAGGGCGCGCGATTCGGGACTGCGGCTCTGGTCGAGCACTGCCAGCGGGATGTTGCGCACATCGCTGGTGGAGGAATAACCCAGCAGGAACAACTGCATGATGGGGATGACCAGGATCATGATGAGCGTGCGCGAATCGCGGAAGATCTGGATGAATTCCTTGCGGATGATGGAAACCAGGCGTGAATTCATGCAGCCTCCTTGAGCACCCCGTGCAGGTAGATGTCAAGATAAACATCCCTGGCATCCTTCGGCATGGCTTTGGCAGACCACCGAGTTGGTGATCAACAGGTCCGTCATGAAATAGGAGATGACCATGCCAAAGAAGGAGCGCAGGAACATGACGGGGTTCGAGATGCGCAGACCCTTGCGGACTTTTATCAGTTGTTTGACAGCCGGCAGAACTTTCGGGATGATCTCGTTCAACATCACCGCGCCGTGTTTCCCGTTGAACTCCACCATTTCGATCAGCATGATCTTTAGATAGACCGGGTCGTCGGAAAGCTGTGTCACGATGATCCTGAAGGCGTTGCGCAGGAAGTCCTCGGTCGTCTCGCCCCTGGCTTCAAGCACCAGGGGCAGGATGTGTTTGTAGGGGTGCTTGTCCACGATCAGGGCTTCGAAGATCTGCTCCTTCCCCCCGAAATGGTTGTAAATGCCGCCCAGAGCCAGCCCGGAACGGTCGGCGATCTGGCGCATGGAGGTGGCATGATAGCCCTGCTCCATGAAGAGCGCCACGGCGGCATCCTCGATGGCGATGCGGGTCGTCCCCCCCTTGGTGGGCGCGGTCTTTGTCCTGGTTGCCATATTTGTCTTCTCCCTAAATATGAACGAACGTTCGTTATTATTATATTTCAGCCGGGATTTTTTTGTCAAGAGGCGGATGGAAATGAAGTTCTGTCCGGCTATAATTGGAGCCATGCCCGCCCGAAACCTTATCAATATTTTATTGCTCAGCAGCCTGCTGGCAGCCTGTTCCCCCGCCGCGCCCCTACCGCCAGCGGAATCCAGCCCTGCACCGGTCGAAGCGACCCTGACCAGCACCGCGACGGATGCACCCACGGAGACTCCCGCGCCAACGCTCACCGCGACCCTGCTCCCCACTGAGACCGCCACAGCCCTGCCCACCGAAACAACCACCTCGACCCCCGTCCCGGTGGTGGAGAGCCTGAGCGCGATCGTCACCACCAACCTGCTGAGCTGCCGCTACGGACCCGGTCCGGAGTATCTCTACCTGTATGCCCTGCGTGAAACCGCAAGGATCAAATTGACCGGTCAGACGGGCGGCAACAACTGGGTCTGGGTGGACGGGGAATGCTGGGTCAACACGAAGTATCTCAACATCGAGGGCGACTACAAAACCCTGCCGGTCGTTTATCCCGACAACCCCGCCAAATTGCCGCGGGTTGGATACTACCCGCCGACCGCCGTGATCAGCGTCGAACGGGATGGGAACCTGGTGACCGTGGTGTGGCTGGCGGTCATCGTCAGCCCGGGGGATTATGAGGACGAGAGCATGTTCCCCTACATCATCGAGGTCTGGCGCTGCGAAGGCGGGCAGATCATCTTTGACCCGCTGGCCTCCCGCCGGGAGACCATCTCCTTCATCGATGAACCGGGATGCGCCCAAGCCTCCCACGGACGCGTGTTCGTGCAGGATAAACACGGTTACACCAAGCCCGCCGAGATCCCCTGGCCGGCACCAATCAATAGGAACAAAATGACAAAAAAAATCCTTCTCATCTTACTGGCAGCAACGTTCGTCCTCTCCGCCTGCGGAGGCGACGCCACACCCGACCCCGCGCTCGACCCCCTGGTCGCCATGACCTCGGCATTTGCCACGGTCAACGCAGGCTCCACCCAGACCGCGCTGGCGATCCCGACCACGCCTCCGCCGCCTCCCACGCTGACCCCCGAACCCAAGCCCACGGAATTCACACCTGCCGTGACGCTGCAGGTCAGGGTCAAAGCGACCGCCAACTGCCGCTTCGGTCCCAGCACCACCTATGCCGGACCGGGCGGTGTGCGCACCGGGAAGACGCTGGAAGCCATCGGGCGGGATGCCACCTCGCAGTGGCTGCTCGTCCGTGAAACCGGGCGGAAGAAAGCCTGCTGGGTGAACATCATTGCGCTCGAAGTGCAGGGGGATATCAACACCCTGGCGATCGCGCCCGTGGAGCTGGTCTTCACCCCCGATTACCCCGCCCCGCCCAACATCACCGCCGTGCGCACCGGCGACCAGGTGCTGATCTCCTGGGGCGATGTCCCGCTCCAGCCGCAGGCGATCTACCTGGATGGTCATTACTTCCTTGAACTCTGGCTGTGCAACGCCGGGCAATTGACCTACACCATCCTGGGCACCAACGACCTGACCATCACCGTCACCGACCAGGCTGGCTGTACCGAAGCCTCGCACGGATTGCTCTACACCACCACGCGGGAAGGCTACTCCCAGCCTGCCACCATCCCCTGGCCGTAAAACGCGTGGGCAACTTCGATCTCTGCCTGGCCTGGAACTGGGAACACGACGCGGATTTTGTCCAGCTGATGGACAGGACCTGCGCCGCCCGCGGGCTGACCCTGCTAAGCATTTCCGCGCAGAACCTGCACGAGATGCTGCCGCGCCTCCAGGCAGGCGGGATCGGTTTCCACGTTTTCCTGGACCGCGCCTCGGAGGCGGACCCAGCCTACCTGCCCCTGGTCGAGATCGCGCGCAACATTGGCGCGCGCAGGCTGAACCCGCGTGAACTGGCGGACCGTTCCTACGACAAAGCCCTGCTCCACCAGGCATTCCTCGAGGACGGCATCCCGACCCCACAGACGATCATCCTTCCCTCATACGCTGCACAGCCTGTACTTCCCTACCTCGTGCTGTTCCCTTTCAACAAACAGTTCACCATCAAGCCCGCGCTGGGCGGTGGCGGCGTGGGGGTCATCACGAACGTTCCGGACATGGAAGCAGTACAGGCTGCACGGGTGCAATTCCCCGAGCAGCAATATCTCCTGCAGGAGCACGTGTCTCCAAAATTCGTGGAAGGACTGCCTGCCTGGTTCCGGGTCATTACCTGCTTTGGACAGATCCATCCATGTTTCTGGGATGTAAGAACGCACATCTACACCCCGCTCCGCCCCGGGCTGGAGGAGCGGCATGGATTGGGAAGCCTGCGCGAATTGACCAAAAGGATCGCGAACATCTGCAGGCTTGACCTGTTCTCCACCGAGATCGCGCTGACCCGGCAGGACCGCCTGGTCGTTGTGGATTATGTCAACGACCCGATCGACCTGCGCATGCAGTCCCGGGCGCTGGACGGCGTCCCGGATCCCATCCTGCAGGATATCGCCTCACGAATTGCAGATGAAATAAACAAAAAATCGGATGGGTGCTGACCCATCCGATCTTCATATACCGGGGTTGGTTTAGTGATGATGCGCGCCATGCACATGCCCGTGGTCCAGCTCCTCGCCGGTCGCGTCGCGCACCCCAATCACCTTGACCTCGAAGTGCAGTTCCGCGCCCGCCAGCGGATGGTTCATATTCAGCACCACGTTCTCCCCCTCCAGGCGTTCAATGCGGGCGTACATCGGGTGCCCATCCGGTCCGGTCAGTTCCATCTCCACGCCCGGTTCCAGCGGCATGTCCTTGGGAAATTCGCTTTTCGGGGCTTCGATGTAGGCTTCCTCGTCCAGCTCGCCATATCCATCCGCGGGCGCGACCACCACGCTCCTGCTCCCGCCCACGGACATCCCCTCCAGCTCGCGCTCCAGACCGGGGATGATGTTCCCCGCGCCGTGCAGATACTCCAGCGGTTCAGCCTCTGAAGAGGAGTTGATCACCTTGCCGTCCACGCTCAGGGTATATTCCACGGAAACCACCTGACCATCTTTTACTGTTGTTGAAGTCATTTCTTCTCCTGGTATCCGGTTCCTGGGAACCGGGAATTCCGCCGATTGTACCCCGCTTTTGGACCTGGGCAGTCCAAATTTGCAACTTATACCGGATTTCAACGTAAAATGGAGTATCACCGCACCGGGAGGATCCCATGCCAGCCATTCTCGAAGTACAAAACCTTGTAAAAAATTACGGCGACTTCCAGGCTGTTAAAGGCATTTCCTTTGACATCCAGGAAGGCGAGATCTTCAGCCTGCTCGGTCCCAACGGCGCGGGCAAGACCACCACCATCTCCATGCTCTCCACCCTGTACGAACCCACCTCCGGGGATGCCACCATCGCCGGGCATTCCGTCACGCGTGAACCGATGGCGGTGCGCAAGCTGATCGGCGTGGTGCCGCAGGAGATCGCGCTGTACGAGGACCTGACCGCCCGCGAGAACCTGGTCTTCTGGGGGCAGATGTACGGGCTGGGCGGCAAGCCGCTCAACGAGCGTGTGGATGAAGTGCTCGAGCAGATCGGTCTGACCGACAAGGCGAAGAACCGCGTCAAGACCTATTCCGGCGGCATGAAGCGGCGCGTCAACATCGGCGTGGGATTGCTGCACAAGCCGCGCCTGCTGTTCATGGACGAACCCACCGTGGGCATCGACCCGCAGTCCCGCCGCTCGATCCTCGATACGGTCAAGGACCTCAACAAGAAGGGCATGACCGTCCTGTACACCACGCATTACATGGAGGAGGCGCAGGAACTCTCCGACCGGGTCGGCATCATCGACCACGGCGAATTGATCGCGCTCGGCACACAGAAGGAACTCACCCAGCAGGTCGGCGAGACCGAGACACTGGTCCTGCACCTGGGCGAGAACGATGACCCCGAAGCGCTTGCCAATTCACTGGACGGTGTCAAGGATGTGCTGGAGGCAACCGCCACCGATCACGAGGTCTCGGTCATCGCGCATGAGGCTGAGGATGTGCTGGCGGCGGTGGTCACCAAGGCGAACGAGCGCGGCATCAAGATCCGCACGATCGACATCCGCGAGCCGAACCTCGAAGCGGTCTTCCTGCATCTGACGGGCAGGGCTCTCAGAGATTAGGGAACAGTGACCAGCCACTTCATTCACTACTCCCTGGAGATCAACATGTTAAAAACATTTCTCATCGGGATCAAGGACCTGCGCCTGATATTCCGCGACCGCGCCGCACTGATGTTCATGCTGCTGGCGCCGTTCCTGCTGACCATCGGGATGGGCTTCGTCACCGGACGCTTCAGCGGAACCAGCAACACGGGGTTTCCGACATCCCCGTCATCATCGTCAACCTGGATGATGCTGAACTGGGGGATGCCCTGGTGGATGTGTTCAAATCCGAGGATCTTGCCGAAATAATGGCACCGGTCGAATCCTCCGACCCGGAGCCGCCCGCCTCGCCATTGATGAGGACCAGGCTGCCGCGGCGGTCATCATCCCCGAGGGGTTCACGCGTTCCATCATCCCGGCGGAAGGGACGACGTTCGATCCGAATTACGTCGAACCTGAACCTGTCCAAATCGAGGTGTATACCAACCCGACCCGCCCCACGGGCGCGGGCATCGTCAAATCCATCGTGGACGAGTTCGTCAGCCGCGTGGATGAGGGGCGCACCACCGGCATGACCTCCATTTTGCAAATGCTGCAGGCAGGCATCCTCACCCCGCAGCAAGCCGAGCAGGAGGGACGCAGCCTGTTCGAGGATGTGGATCAAAGCGAGTCCACCGCACTGGTCTTGAAAACGAACTCGCAGGGCGCGGAGGCGGTGGAATTCGATGTGCTGGCATACATGGCGCCCGGCATGGCACTGTTCTTCCTGATGTACACCGTCACCTATGGCGGGCGTTCGATCCTCGCCGAACGCGCCCAGGGCACCCTGCCGCGCATGCTGGTCTCACCCACCCACTCCGCGCAGATCCTGGGCGGCAAGGTCTTCGGCATCTTCCTGACCGGCGTCGTGCAGGTTTCGATCCTGATCCTTGCCAGTGCGCTCTTCTTCCAGGTCCAATGGGGAGACCCGCTCGGCATGGCGGTCCTGATCCTGGCAGCGGTCTTCGGCGCGACCGGCTGGGGCATGCTCATCACCGCCCTGGCGCGCAATCCGAACCAGGTTGCCAGCGTCGGTTCGGCGATCATGCTCATCTTCGGTCTGCTGGGCGGTAGTTTCATCAGCCTGGAGATGCTGCCCCTGCCTGTGCAGTTCTTCAGCCGGATCACACCCAATTCCTGGGCATTGGATGGATTTACCACCCTGGCTCTGGGCGGCGGTCTGCCTCAACTGACGACACCGATCATTGCCCTGCTCAGCATGGGCTCCGTGCTGTTCCTTGCATCGGTTTTGATCTTTGGAAAGAAGAATTTGGCGCAGAAGTAAGGGCATGGCGGCAGGAAAGAACTCCTGATCCCACTCGATCCGCCATACCCCTACAGGAAACAATAACATGAAAAAAATATTTACCATTGCATGGAAGGATGCCATCATCCGCTTTTCAAGTGCATCCGAGCTGCTCTTCTTCATCATCCTGCCGGTCATTTTCACCGTGCTGCTGGGCGGTGGGACATCCGGCGGTGGCGGGGAATCGCGCATCCGGCTGCTGGTGGTGGACGAGGCGCAGACCTCCATTTCAGAGCAGATCATCCAGGAACTTGAAGACTCGACCGCCGTCTATCCGGTGGTCACCGACCGTGAGGACGCCCAAAAGCAGTTCGATGCCCGGAACGCCTCGACCATCTTCATCATCCCCGCCGGCGTGGATGCCGACTCCCTGCAAAACGGCGCAACCGAAGTGGAATTGAAGAAACAGCCCAACAACATCAACGCCACCGTGGTGGAGCGTGCCGTTCTGACCGCCATCCGCCGCGTATCCAGTTCAGTCAGCGCGGCGCAGAACTCGGTGACCCAGCGCGCTGCCAGGCAGCCCTTCGCATCCAATACGGAAAAGCAGGCATATTTCGACAGTTCATTGGAGCTGGCACAGGACATCCAGGAATCCACCCCCGAGCGTGTCATCGTCAACAAAGGCGCAACACCCGACCAGGTGGAATATGACCCGCGCGCCAATTCCTCCGCCGGGCAGCTCATCACCTGGGTCTTCATCCCGCTCTTTGGGATCTCCGCCATGTTCGCCTATGAACGCCAGCAGGGAACCCTGCGCCGCGTCCTGACCACGCCCACGCGCAAAGCCACCTACCTGTTCGGGACCATCTCGGGACAGGTGCTGATCGCGCTGGCACAGATGACCATCCTGGTGCTGTTCGGCATCTTCGTGATGAAACTTGCCTGGGGAGACGAACCCCTGGCATTGTTCGCCGTCCTGCTGACAGCCGCGCTGTCTGCGGCAGCCTTTGGCACCACCCTGGGGACCTTTGTCAAGACCGAAAATCAAGCCAGCGGATTGAGCATCATGTTCGGCATGGTGTTCGCCCTGATGGGTGGATGCTGGTATCCCTGGAGCTGTTCCCGCCCGCTGTCCAGGAGCATCGTCGAAGATCCTGCCCACCACCTGGGCGATGCAGGGATTGCTGGACATCGTCCTGCGCGGGCGCGGGCTGTTGGAGATCCTGCCCGAGGCGGGGGTCCTGCTGATCTTTGCCGCCGTTTTCTTTGCGATCGGGGTCTGGCGTTTTCGCTATGAGTGATAAGGAAGTAACAGGAGAGGTCCAATGAAAGGGATGAACATCCGCAGCACGCCTGCTGGTCATTTTTACCGCACTTTTCACCGTGGTGTTCCTGGGAGCGACGTTCTGGTTCTACCAATTTACGACCGATAGGGCGATGGAGGACCTGCGCCAGAACCTGATGGGCTCCGCCGGCACCGCGCTGAAATGATCGACGCGGATGGAGCACACCCAATTGTTGGAATACGGCGAAGATGGGGATGACAATATGAAGCCATCGCGGAAGGGCTGCGCATGGTGCGGGATCGCCAACCCGAAGGTGATGGATGTTTACACCGCCGTCCGTTCGGAGGTCATGACCCGGACATTCTGCTGATCGGGGTGTCCGCCGAGGAGGATGAGGACGAACGCCTTGCCCTGGGGGATGAGTACGACGCCAGCGCATCTCCGCAGATGCTGCTCGCATTCGACGGTCCAGGGCGGATGAGACCATCGGCGAGGATGAGTACGGCACCTGGCTTTCGGCTACGCGCATCCTGGATGAGAGCGGCAGGAGCGTCGGCATCGTTGGTGTGGACATGGAAGCGGATGATGTGATTGAGATGCAGGGGCAAATCCGCAGCGCCAGCCTGGTGATGTTCCTGATCGGCTTCCTGGTGATCTTCGTCACCACCTACTTCCTATCCGGGGGCATCACGCGTCCTGCGCACCATCACGGATGCGGCGCGCATGCTGGAAAATGATGAAAAGGTGGACCCGCAGACCTAGCCCCGCTGGCAGGCGGCAAGGATGAACTCTCCCACCTGGCAGCGCGTTTTCAAAAGATGGCTGAGCAGGTTCAGGAACGTACGCAGAAATTGAAACAGGAAGTGGAACGCCTGAAGGTGGAAATTGACGAGGTCAAGCGCAAGAAAGATGTCTCAGATATCGTGGACAGCGATTTCTTCAAGGACCTCAAGAGCAAGGCGCGCGATTTGAAAACGCAAGGATGGAAAATAAATATTCCTGATTTCAAGATAATCTAATTGGCAGAAGAAAAGAGCCCCTGCGAATTGGGGCTCTTGATCATATTCATCCGGATTTCTTGGCAGGTCTTCTGGGAAACAAAATAAAAAAGATCGAATAAAACACTGCCATTCCAATGATGATTGAAATTAATCCATAAGTCGCATCCAGCTTTTGAATTGTGAAAAGAGCCGGACTTGCCAGTGCTGTAGTCGTATAGTTGGCGAACAACGCGCTGAAAAGGTTATTGGCTGCATGCAATCCAAGGGCAAGCTCCAGGCCCTCCATCCTTCAAGGTGATTAATGCAGAGGAAGGCTCCAATCGAAAAGTAAATTATGCCCATAAGGAAGCCGTTCACGGACATTTCAGGATTGGCAATATGAGGAAGGAAGAACAGAATACCATTGATGAATGCCAGCAGCCAGATATTCTTTAAACGCAAGCCCATCCATTGCAGCAGGTAACCACGGAAGAAAAACTCCTCGGCGGAGGTTTGAAGGGAATCAACACCAGTGCGAACACCGCATAGACAGCCAGTGCCCCTGGCTGAAACGTCAGCAAATATCTTCCCGGATAAAGAAGTTCCTCGACTATAGAGAGCAGCGCACCGATGACCATCCAGGTTGCCGCACCCGCAAAAATTCTTCTCCAGCTTATGTTTTGGGTGCCGGTGACCAGGTTTTTAATGGACGCTGGTGAATGAAGCGGACAGCCAACAATGTAGTGATGATCAACGGAAAGAATGTTAGCATGGTTGCAGTGAAATCCACCAATACGGGTATTCCTGAAAAGCCTGTGGCAGTGATCTGAGTGGTTGGATCCTGGTCAGATGTGACATATAAAGCCAGCAGGACAATTGGGATGGACCCAAATAACAACCAACTGATCAGGATTCCCGGGATGGAGACAAGGTAACGCCACCAATCATTTTTTCCAGTACGGGCAGCTTCCAGGTAATTATTCAAATTGAACATCCTTCGTTTTTCAAATCGATTTGATGCTAATCTAGCGGTTCCCGATCGCCTTCGGCGGCAGGGATTGCAGGTAAAGCCAGACCGCCTTCAACTCATCATCGGTCATATAGCGGTACGAGCCCCACGGCATGTACTTTGTTTCCACCTGCTTGCCGTGTTTCATGCCCGTGCGGATGAAATTTATAAAATCAGCCTCCTCCCAGGCAGGCAGGCGCGAGCCCTCGCCCCAGGTCAGGTTGGCAGCCGGCGGATAATCCGCCGGGAAGGTGGGGATCACCCCGCCGGACATCGTGGTCCCGTGGCAGACCTTGCATGAATAGGTCAGGTATTCGCCGTACGCCACGCTGATCCCCGGCTCGGGCGGGATGGGTCGCGGGGCATCCATGGGGAGATACTCAGCCGGCATGAACGAAGCCTCCGGGATCAACCCCATGATCACGCGCCCGGTCAACGAGACCGAGCTGAGTGCCATCACGTTATCCACGGGAGGGACGCTTTTTATGAAGGCGATCACATCCCCCAGGTCGTCATCGCTCAGGTAATAGAATTCCGTGGAGGGCATGAACAGCAGCGGGGTGCCGTCCGGTCGAATGCCATACCGGATCGCCGCGATCCAGTCCGCATCCGTGAAGGTGGCGCCGAATCCCCCCTCCCCCTCGTCAGGTTCCCGGCAATGACCTTTCCCAGCGCCGGGTCATCCAGGTAGAGGTTCCCCTGCAGCTGCTCGCCGTGACATGCCAGGCAGCCGCGGAACTGGAAGATGCGCTCGCCGCGTGCGATGGCTGCCTCATCCGAGGGGATGGTCACCGGGTCGCGTGGAACGTCATAGACCCGCTTCAGCCGCGCTTCGGTTTGAACATACGTAAGGATGAAGAGGATGAGGATCAGTCCCGCCAGCACGCCGAGGACGATCCCAAATCCCTTAAGGAGCCTTTTCATCGATCTCTCCTCGCTGAATAATAAACAGTCCCGTCTTGCGACGGGACTATTGTACACTGTTGGATGCTGACAGATTATTAGTCTTGAATTTCCGCCGCGCGCAGCGTGTTCGCCATCAACATCGCGATGGTCATCGGGACCGACACCGCCGGGCACGGGGGTGATGAAACCTGCAACTTCCTTGGCTTCATCGAAATTCACATCACCGACCAGTCTCTGCTTCGGCTTGCCGGTCTTTTCACTGATGACCGGGGTTCCATCCGGGTTGAGCACCGGGACGCCGTTGATGCCCACATCGATGATCGCCGCGCCGGGTTTGATCCAGTCGCCGCGCACCATCTGTGCCCGTCCGATCGCCGCGATCAGGATGTCCGCCTGCCTGACCACGCCGGGCAGATCCTTCGTGCGTGAGTGGCAGACCGTTACCGTGGCGTTCTTGCCGATCAGCAAAAGCGCAGCGGGCATGCCCACGATGTTCGAGCGACCGAGCACCACCGCGTTCGCGCCTTCGATCTTGACACCCGCCTTCTCGAGCAGGTAGATGCAGCCGTAGGGCGTGCACGGGACGAACAATGGCTCGCGTCCTTTTTGGGCAAGGCGCCCAATATTGATCGGCGAGAAACCATCCACATCCTTCTCAATGCTGATCAGTTGCAGGACACGCTCTTCATCCAGGTGCTTGGGCAGGGGCAACTGCACCAGGATGCCATTGACCTTCTTGCTCTTGTTCAACTTCTTGATGAGTTTTTCCAAATCCTCCTGGCTGATATCCGCCGGGACAGGATGATGGAAGGAGGTCATGCCCAGTTCGGCACAAGCCTTCTGCTTCATGCTCACATACGTGGCTGAGTCGATGCGTTCACCCACCAGCACGGTCGCCAGGGCGGGCTGTGACTTTCCCTCTGCCAGTCCTCTTTGCGACCTTCTGCTTCACCTCTTCACGCACGCTCTGCGCGATGGCGGTTCCATCAATGAGTTGAGCTGTCATTATTACACTCCTTCATCATATTTTCTGTGAATAATTGCACGGATTATACAATCACTCCCCCATTCCGTAAAAGTGACACTTATCCCGAATCCCGGATGACCCCGCGCAGCATGTCGCCCGCCGTGCCGGTCAGTTCCACCTCATCCACTTCGTTCCAGCGCGGGGAGGAGGCAGGCTGCCCGCACGCGCAGGTAGTTCTCCGTCCAGCCCTCCATCTGCCAGCCCCACTCATCCAGTTCCGTGACCGACTCCCACAGCACCTTCATCCTTTTCCCCACGAATTTTTCCCGGTAAGCCTGCGCCGACTCTTCAAAGGCATCCCGCAGGATGGCATTGCGCTTCTTCCTCATCTCGGATGGAACCTGCCCCTTCATCTTCGCCGCCGCGGTGAACGGTCGTGCGGAATAGGTGAAGACATGCCCGCCCGCGAAATCCATCCCGCGCACGAAATCCAGCGTCTCCGCGAACTCCGCCTCCGTCTCGCCGGGGAAGCCCGCGATCACATCCGTGGTGATGGCAGCCGCGGGGATGACCTGGCGCGCCGCCTCCACCAGCCCGCGGAACGAAGCGGGCGTGGTCTTGCGCGCCATCCGTTTCAAGGTGGATCCACTTCCGGATTGCAGGGGCAGGTGCAGGTGCGGCATCAGGCGCGGGTCCTCGAAGAGCCGGAAGAAATCCGCGTCCAGGTCCCAGGGCTCGAGCGAGGACAACCGCAGGCGCGGCGGGTCGGTCTGCTCCAGTATCGCGCGCACCAGGTCGCGCAGGTGCCGCCCCCATTCCCCTCCCCACGAGCCGAGGTGGACGCCCGTCAGCACGATCTCCCTTGTGCCGCCCGCCAGCGCGTGGCGTATCTCGGCAACCACTTCCTCCAGCGGGCGCGACCTGCCTGCCCCGCGCGCCACGGTGGTGACGCAGAACGTGCAGGCGTTGTCGCATCCATCCTGCACCTTGATGAAGGCGCGCGTGCGGTGATGCAAGCCCGGCAGGGGCTGGCGCGAGATCGGTTCCAGGTCAAAGACGGTGGGATCGGGAAGTCCCAGCGCGGCTTCCACCAGCCTGTCTTTATGGTCATTGGGGATGACCTGCAGGATGTTCGGCAGGTTTCCCACTTCCTTCGGCTGGAGCGTCGCCAGGCAGCCTGTCGGGATGATCCGGCTGACACCCGCCCGGGCAATGTGGCGCAGCATCTGGCGCGAGTCGGCGGCGGCGTCCGAGGTCACCGCGCAGGTGTTGACCACCGCCAGGTCCGCCTCCTGCGGCGAGGCGACCATCTCGTGCCCCGCGGCGCGGAACTGGCGCGCCATCGTCTCGATCTCCGCCTGGTTGAGGCGGCAGCCGACGCTGTCCAGGTAGACTTTCATGGACTTTGGGGGACCTCTACGGCACCATCACGATGAACTGGTCGAAGATGACATCCACGCCGCCATCCGCAAATGTGCCTGCCAGCAGACCGATCTCACCGCTGGTGAGCGTGGCATCCGTGACGGTGGAAAGCGGGAAACCGTTAACGTAAAAAGTGAGCTGGTCGCCGCTGCAATCCGCGCGCAGGTGATTGAGAGCCATGCCCGTGTTGATGTTGGCGGAGGGCTTCATCTGGTCCTGACCGAGCAGGATGGACTCCAGCCCGTTGGTGCGCCCGACCGCGTAATACCCGTCGCTGCTGATGACAAAGAAATAGAACTGCTCGCCGGTCAGACGGCAGACGATGCCGGCGCGGTTCGCATCCGGTCCATCCAGCTTGGCGACATCCACCTCGATGCGGGTGTTGGTATAGGTCCCGCCCGGCGTGGACCAGTAATTGAAATGCGGCGTGCTGATCAGGAAGCGGTAGACGCCGTTGTCATAATCCATCGCCCCGCCCTCAATGGAGACATGATCCCATCCGCTGGCAGCCGTTCGAGAAGTCATCCTGGAACAGGATGCTGCCCGGCACGTTTGGGTCGCCCTGCGGGGTCGTCCCCCGTCCCGCGGCGCAGGCTGTGCTGAGGAGCATGAGGCTGATTGTCAAAAGGATGGATGTTCTTTTCATGGTTGGTTCCTCTCGGAAAGGATTATGGAAAATACAATTTCAATAATTGCGCGGCTGCCTGTCCCTCCGCGCCTTCGGGGTCCAATGACTGTGCTTTTTGCAGGTGAATTCGCGCGTAATCCATTTGTTCCATTTGAAGATAGGTCATGCCCAGGTGCAAGTGCGCGGGCGCATAATCCGGGTCGAGGCGCAGGGCGGTCATCAGGGTGTCCCTTGCCAGTTCGGACCTGTTCGCTGCCAGGTAGAGTCCAGCCGAGCAGGTCATACGAGGAGGCTTCATCCGGGACGAGTTCCAGCACCTGCTGCGCGGCGGGGATGCCGACCTCCTCCACCTGGAAACTGTACTGCGCGGTGAAGAGCGCCAGCAGTTTCCAGTAGATGGCATCGGTGGGTGCGAGTTCCGCGGCAGCCTGGTAAGCCGCCAGCGCCTGGGGCAGTTCCCCAGCCTGCACATACGCATCCGCCAGCGAGGCGATGAAGGCGGGATTCTCCGGCTCGATGGCTGCCGCCCACTGGAATTGTGCCAGCGCTTTTTGAGCTTCACCCTTGCGATTCCAGTATAACCCGTACAGGGCGCGCACGTTGGCGGAGAACGGCTCCAGCCTCACAGCCCGTTCCATCTCCTCGCCGCCATCCTGACCGAGATGCTGCATCGCCTCGCCCAGCCACGCCCACGCCTCGGCGTTGCTCTCATCCGCGTTGACCGCGCGCTGGAAAGCCTCGCGCGCCAATTGCCATTCCTGCACCAGTCCCAGCCCGCGTCCGATCATCACCAGGCGGTCTGATTCATCCGTTTGTATCCCTGCCAGGTTGAGCGCGGAGCGCATGCTCTGCACCGCGGGATCGTATGCCTCGTCCAGTTTGGCGGAGGTCATCAATTCGGTCAGTGCACTTTCGGGATCGAATATCGAAAGCAGCAAGCCCAACCGGTGATGGATCGCCGCATCCTTATTATCCACGCTGATGTAATTTATTAACGCCTCGATCTCTGCCTCAAAATTCCCCTGTGCATCGAACACCAGCACCTGTCCGCGGTAAAGCCGCGCACTTGGACCGTGCATTGCCAGCCCGCGCTGCAGAGCATCTGCCGATTCATTGTATCTGCCAAGTTGATAGTAAGCCTCGCCAAGATTTGCCCAGCCCTCGACCGAGAGGTTTTGCACTTGCGCCAGCAGGCGGGCAGCCGTGGAAAAATCCCCCCCGTAGAATGCCGTCCGCCCGGCGCGCTCCCGCAGGTCATCCCGCCAGAAGAGGATGGTCGCGGCATGCTCCAGTTCCGCGACTGCCTCCGACCGGCGACCCTCCGCCAGCGCGGATTCGGCGCGTTGGATATCCGCACGCGCGGAAAAGAACACCGGCAGGGCGATCAATCCGGGCAGGAGCAGCAGGATAATGATTTTGTAATTATACGGGCGCATGCTTTGATAATTATATCCGTTGAATGGAAGTATAATTGATTCCCATGGGCACCCTCCCGAGCCAGATCTTCGCGTTCATGACCAGCCAGCCGGGTAGTGTCATCTATCATATCCTGCTGGTTTCCTCCATCGCTTTCGCAATGCAATCCGCATTCCATCACTGGCGTTCCAGTGATTTTCCGCAGGCGCGGCGGACCATGATCGGGCTGGGACTCCTGCTCATCATCAACCTGCTGATGTTCATCTTCAGCTGGATGGGATGGCAGGGTCTGCTCAACATGCAGATGATGCTCCCGCCCCTGGACCGTGCCTTCGTGCTCCTGTGCCTGGTCTGGGTGATCTGGTTGTGGGCTTACCCCGAACCGAGCCGGGCTGCGGACATCACGGCGGTCGTGCTCAGCATCCTGATCGCCATCCTCACCATCCTCAGCCTGACGGATATCGGCTCCATTTCACAGGATGCATTCAACCCGACCGCGCAGGATGGTTTGTGGCAATACGGCTCCATCCTCCTGACCCTGGCGGGCATCCTGCTCCTGCTCATCCGCCGTCCGAGCGGATGGGGCAATGGTGTGGCGTTCCTGGTGCTGGCATTCATCGGTCACGTTTTCTACCTTGCCAGCGACCGTTCCAGCGGTGACTTCCCGGGCGCGGTGCGACTGGCATACGTTGCAGCTTATCCCCTCTTATTGACCCTCTCCCAGCGCTTCCCGACACCCGTCAGCAAGCCTGCCATGAAAACAGATGCCCCCAAGGTGGAGCGCCGGCGCTACAGCAGCGACCCCAAGACCTTCCACGCCCTGCTTGACCTGGCGTCGGAGACCAACACCTCGAAGATGAGCCAGTCCCTGACGCGTGCCATCGCGCAGACCATGCTGGCGGACCTGTGTTTCCTCGATTAACTTCAGCGAGGACCAAAACCAGCTGGAGTTCGCCTCCGGCTATGACCTGATCCGCGAGGAATCATTGGACGGCGGTGCGCTGAACAAAGCCACCGTCCCGATGGTCGCAAGCGCCATCCAGCGCGGGCGCGCCCTGCGCCTGCCCGCCAGCGGCACTTCCGCCGACATCAAGGGCTTGGGCGATGCGCTCGGTCTGGGCAACCCCGGCAACCTGATCTGCGTGCCGATCCTGACGAAGGAGAAGGAATCCCTGGGGGGCATCATGCTGCTCTCGCCGTATTCCAACCGCGTCTGGGGCGCGGAGGACCAGGCATTCCTCGCCAACATCGCCGCCTCCATCGTGCCCATCCTCCAGCGCAGCCGGCGGGTGACCTCCCAGGAGAAGGAGAAGTTCGTCCAAGCCGCCCCGCAGATCCCCGATGCGACGCTCGCTGAACTGGCAAAACTCAAGGCGGAGAACGAACAGCTTTCACAAAAATTGCAGGAGGCGCTCAAAGCCTCCCTGGAAGCGGCAGGCGTTACCGCCTCGCAGGGGGATGCCGAGGCGCAGGCGCGCATCAGCCTGCTGGAGAAGGAGATCCAAACCCTGCAGGCGGCAAAGAGGGCACCCGCCGCCGCCGAGGTCTCCCAACTGGAAAAGGAACTGCGCATCACGCTCAAGGATACCGCCCGCCTGCAGAACCAGCTCGCCGAAGCCAACATGAAGATCATGGAACTGGAGAAGGGCGAGAAATCCGCCAGGTCGAACGAACAGGCGGAGGTGGTCGCCTCCATCTCGCAGGAATTGCGCCAGCCGATGTCCTCCATCGTCGGGTACACCGACCTGCTGCTGGGCGAATCGGTGGGCATCCTGGGCGCCCTCCAGCGCAAGTTCATGGAGCGCATCAAGGCCTCCACCGAGCGCATCGGCAGTCTGATCGACGACCTGATCCAGATCACCACGCTCGAATCCGGGCTGTCGGAACTCAAGCCCGAGACCGTCGACCTGAACCTCATCATCGACAACGCCATGTCCTACACCAGCAGCCAGCTGCGCGAGAAGAACATCACCATGCACCTCGATCTTCCCAAAGCCATGGCTCCCATCCACGCCGACCGCGAAGCCCTCCAGCAGATCCTCATCCACCTGCTGCAGAACGCGGGCGCCGCCACCCCGGTCGAAGGTGACATCACCCTCAAGGTCCAGACCCGCAAGGAGGACGAACAGGATTACGTCCTGATCCAGGTGACGGACACGGGCGGAGGCATCGCCGCGGAGGATGTGCCGCGCGTCTTCACCCGCCTGTACCGCGCCGATAACGTCCTCATCCAGGGCGTGGGCGATACCGGCGTGGGACTCTCCATCGCCAAGACCCTGACCGAAGCACAGAAGGGTCGCATCTGGGTCGAGACCAAGCCCGGCGCGACCTCCACTTTCAGCGTGCTGCTGCCCATCACGAATCCCGACCAGGAAGATGGGAAATAAACCATGGCACAGGCTTTGAAGCAATTGGGGGGCGGGCTCCTGCTTGGTCTGCTCTCCGTTGTGATCATCATCGGCGCCATGTCGCTGGCACTGGCTGAGGAGAACGCGCCCCAACCGACGACATCTCCCCTGCCAACCCTGACACCGTTCATCCTGCCATCACACACAGCCGCGGTCACGGAGCTGGTGCCGGGCGAATCCGCCACCTCCCTCCCGGTTATCGCGAACGCCCGTCGGTGACCTACACTTCCTCACCCGTCCCGCCCACGGCTTGCACGCCTCCCTCCGGCTGGATACTGGTGATGATCCAACCCGGCGATACGCTTGATTCCATTGCCTACCGTCACCACACCACCGCCGCCGCGTTGATCAGTGCCAACTGCCTCGGTTCGACCAGCCTCCAACCCGGCTACGGCATCTACGCCCCGCCCATCCCCGTTTACACGCCCTTCGTTTGCCATGCGCCTTACGGGTGGGTGCAGTACACCGTCATCCCCGGGGATACCCTCTATCACATCAGCCAGCTCTATCGCATCACTGTGACCGATCTGAAACATGCCAACTGCCTGGTCTCGGATTTCATAGCGGTCGGTCAGAAACTTTGGGTGCCGAACACTCCCACCAGCACACCGGTCGCCACGATCATCAACATCGAATTCGACACGGTGACGCCTGATCCGACGTACACCTCCACGCCCACCGCCACTGCCACCTCAACTCCCACCGCCACTGCGACCTGGACCCCGACCTCCACACCCACCGCGACCGGCACTCCGACCGCGACCCCCACAACTCCCCCCGCTCCATAGTCAAGTGTCACACTGCCGAAGCACTGCCATCATCCTAATGACCATGTAGGGGCGGGGTTTCCCCGCCCTGTTTGTTCCGTGCCATTGCGAGGGCGCAGCCGCCTGTCCTGCCCCAGGCAATCTCCCCGCGTCACCAGACCACCCTCACCGACATTGGGATACAATAAGCACATCCCACATCACGCTGCCATCCATGCGCCGAACCATCCCTGCCATCCTGTTCATCATCCTGCTGACCTCCTGCGGACTCCAGCCCACGCCGGAACCTGTGCATGGGCTGCCTTTTTACGTCGTCACCCCCGCGGGTCTCGCCTCGCCCACCCCCACCCCATTCCAACCCGCGCTCGCCACACCCTTCCCCACCATTTCCATCGAGACCTTTTACACGCCCCTGCCTCCGCTCATCCTCCCGACCGAGGCGGTGATCACGCCCTCGCCCATCCCCACCGCGGATATGGCTGTGCTCTATCCCACCGCCGCGCCCCCGCCCGCGGTCGTGTACGAGGGTCCGGACGTGATCACCTTCCTGCTGATCGGCTCGGACAAACGGCACGGATCCTCCTTCCGCACGGATACGATGGTCATCGCCATCCTGCGCCCGAAGGATGACCAGGTCTCGCTCATCTCCATCCCGCGCGACCTGTGGGTCTACATCCCCGACTGTCGAGATGCAGCGCATCAACACCGCCTATCAATACGGGGAGATCAACGGTTACCAGGGCGGCGGCGCGCAATTGCTGAAGGACACCATCGAGTACAACCTGGGTCTGCACATCGACCACACCGCCATGGTGGATTTCAACGGCTTCCGCCGCATCGTGGATACGCTGGGAGGCATCGACCTGCCCGTCGCCTGCGCCTACACCGACTGGCGGCTGATCGACCCAAGCTACGATCCCGAGAACGAGGACAACTGGTTTCTCTACACCGCCGGACCGGGTCTGATGCACATGGACGGCGACCTGGCACTCTGGTACGCGCGCTCGCGCTCCAAGTCCAATGACTTCGACCGGGGCAGGCGCCAGCAGGAGGTCATCCGCGCCATCTTCACCGCGCGCCCTCAGCGGTGATACGCTCGACGAAGATCCCCCAACTCTACAACGACCTGAACACGCTGGTCACCACCGACCTGGGCCTGGCGGACATCCTCAAGCTGGCAGCGCTCGCGCCGGGCTTCGGCAACGCGGACATCCGCAGTTACTACATCCGCCCGCCGGTCGTCAGTTCGTGGATCACGCCCGGGGGCGCCTACGTGCTGCTGCCCGATCAAGCCGCCCTGCAGGGACTGGTGACCCAGGCGCTGACCGCCTCCGCGCAGGCACAGGTCAACGAGACCATCACCATCGAGATCTGGAACGGCACCGCCTCGGATGGCTGGGACGCGCTGGCTGCCTCCCGCCTCGATTACGCCGGTTACCTGACCAGGCTCGGCACCCCCGACCGCCGCGACTATGCCCGTTCCGTGCTGATCGACCTGACCGCTGACCAGGACTACAACCGCCGGGCGCTGATCCTCAACATGCTGGGATTCCAGCTGGACCAGCTCATCTCCATGCCCGACCCGAACAGCCCGGTCCAGTATCGCCTGATCCTCGGTTATGACTACCAGCCCTGCTTCCAGCCGGAGGGTTTGTCGCCGTAGGGAGATAAGGTTTCATTAACACTTCACCCGTTTGTTTTTGTAGAGGAGGAAAAATGCAAAAAACAAGATTTTCCCATGTGGTTTGTCTGGTTGTATTGACCGTATTACTTGTCGCCTGTGGAACGCCGGCAATTCCACCCACGCCAACACCGTTACCGACACAAACGCCAACAGCAACAGCCATACCGCCCACGAACACACCCATCCCGACCGACACCCCCGTTCCCACGTTCACGCCCACAGCCGTGCCGACACAATCGCTTATCACGATGATCGAGGCGCTTAATGCGGTAACGGAAGGTGATGGAATTCCGGATGCAGCGGCTTATGATCCGGATAGATCAGGCATACATCCCATTCTTATTAACGCACCGATCAATCAAGTGAATGAATGGAACACCAGCCTCCCCGATTCCTGGCGCCCCTTAAATATCAGCCAGCTTGAATTGGTAGCCGTTCTGTATTTTCATAATACACAGATCGATGTAAGACGTTACATCGTTCGCCATAACAGTGTCGGCAGTTTTGCCGTAAGGAGCTACCGCGTTGATACAGAGGTGATCCTTTTCGAAGCCCGGACAGGTGAAAAAGTCGCACGCACCGTTTTCGAGGGAGGCGAACCGCCAACACTGACAGACACTCTCCCGGCTGGAACCACAGCCTTATATGGAACCACCGTTGCGTCTGAGGTCCTGCAATTGTGGCTGAAGTCATTCGTCGAAAAGTAGGCATCCTCGGGATCCCGTAATGACCACGCTGCGTCCCGAAGGTTTCGGGCAAGGCTGCACGAGCCGCTGGCGCACCTTCGGGACGTTGTGCAAGTTTTGTCAATCGTAATCGCAAGTAACGGAGGTATTATGTCCCGGATCCGCCCGTACATTCTGGATGTTGTGGTTGCCGCCATATTGATCCTGCTCCCGGGGATTCGCGGCTATTCGGACTGGCAAATTCACGAATACCTCCTGCTTTTATTGATCTTCGCCTATATCGTTTATTTGCACCACAAGCGACCTGTATTACTTTGATTTCTCAAGGCAGATACGGACCAAATTCCCCTCCTTGGATGCGCTTTTCATCCGGGGAGGGGTCAGGGGTGAGGTCAGGGTGTCACCACCCTCGCCAGACGTGTAGAACGCATTCCTGATCAAAGAACGGCTATTTGATGATATACTGATCGCAATATAAATGCTATAAAATTCATACAAATAGTAGTATTTATTCTGGGGGCGATAAGTCTTCACATAAGACCGATTGTGAGTTCTGCCAACATCACAAAATCCTCACAACTACAAGGTGCGGTTTCCGCAAAAACACCGACGCCGCGCTGGCGCTGGGTCTTTATTGAAATGGTGCTTGTGCACGTCATCCGGACCGCAGAGTTAATAACGATTCAGGGCGACCATGCACCGATGTTCTGTGAAACTGGTTTGGGAATGATTCCCTTTCTGGATGTTAAAGATCGGAGTTCCGTTCCATGAATACCAATTCCAACAACCTGGAGAGATCACACACGCCTGCCGGGTATCAGGATCCCCGTTGGCACAGCGTATTCTTTGCGCTTCTGCTCGCGCTCGTCCTGGGAAGCGCGAGCCAAATGCCTCTGGCTCAAGCAGCCCCAGCCAGTGCGACAGAGGTTGGTTTTTTCATGCTCGCTCTCAAGGAGGGGGCTTCGAAACCAGTTTGCAAAGGGGAACTTGTGCATCTCAATGTGCTGGTGTATCGCCAAAAGACGATTAATGGGGTGAGTGCCGCCCCGGAACCGATAACGGGGTTGTCAGTGATTGGTGTAGTGGACAACCCGAATATTGGAAAAATCTCACCGGACGAAAATACAACCATTTGGGCAAGTGCCATTTACCCCGGCGCAGCCGATTTTGTGTTTACTGCAGAAAATTACGGCGAGACCATCGTTGCTTTCGCGGCGACGATCGAAAATCCTGGCTGGGTTGGAACAAATGGGGGAGTTTCACAGATAGTCTCTGCCCAGGTTGATATCAGGGTCGTTCCCTGCAAGTTTAAGGTTACAACGATCGGTAAATGGCATATACCCGGGGAAGCCAATATCTCCATTGTTGCTTTAAGCAACGATGGCGATGTGACGGCACCGAACGCACAAAGCAGTTACACTGGTTCCGCCAACGTGAATTGGATCGCAAGTGGTGACCGGGTGCTGGACTGCGTTGGCAAGTTCAGGATGGGAAGCAGCCAGGTCGACTGGACCGGTCGGATGAATGACAGCGGTCAGCTGGTCTTAAATGGTATATATCAGCAGGTGGCGGGTTCGATCAGCAACACATGTACGAACCCCGAAGGAACGATCAGCGGCTCTTTCCAGGTCCAGTTGAAACCGGATCCAGCAAATGTCAGCGCGACTTCCTCCGGAGGGGTTTTTAAACAATCCCAGAATCTCCAATTCGATGGAGCAAATCCCGGTTATGTGACCATTATCGTGCTACCGGAAGAGGACGAGTCGGTTGCCTTCAATGCAGACAGGCGAGAAGCTCTCTCCCCGCCTGCATGGTGGGCGCGGTTGTGGGATGAATTTCCAGGCTTATTTGGCGCTCTGCTGGCTTTGCGCTGAGAGGTTAATAACATGCTCAAAAAATTCCAACAACTCAAAGAAATCCTCCATGAATACCGGGAACCTGGCTCTTCACCGGCGCAGTTTTTTCCTTGCACTGCTGTTGGTGCTCGTACTTGGAAATACAGGCGGAACACCGCCGGCTCAAGCAGCCCCGTCCGGCGCGACAGAGCTGAACTTTTTCATGCTCGCTCTCAAGGAGGGGGCTTCGAAACCGGTATGCGTTGGGGAGTTTGTGACCCTCAGGTGCTGTTGTATCGCGTTAAGGTGGTTGATGGGGTGAGTGGAACCCCGGAACCGGTAACGGGAGTTCCGATCCTTGGAGTGGTGGACAACCCGAACATTGGAAGAATTACGCCGGACGTGAATACAACTAAATGGGCAAGCAGCATTTATCCGGGCGCAGCCGATTTTATGTTTCAGGCGGAAAGACCCGGCACGACCATAGTCGCTTTCTCCGGGATGATCAAAACCCCTGGTTGGTTCGGAACGGATTTTAGGGCAGGTGCTTCACAGCTTGTCTCTAACCAGGTTGATATCAGGGTCGTTCCCTGCAAGTTCAAGGTTAATTCAGTCTCGATCTTTAGAGCAGGCATGACCAGTGTAGGCATGATGAATGCGGTGATGGAGTCGGATGCGAACGGCTCCTTTACGGGCACCGCCACGCTGAATTGGGTGACCAGCATGATCTGTGGGATATCCTCCCCTATTGATCCCGGCACGGCAGATCTGACTGGCAAGCTCAACGAAAGCGGTCAGTTGGTGGGAGAGATAATCTTCGGACCGATGACATCGGTAGGCGGTGGACCGTGTGGCTTGGTCACGGTCAATACATCAAATTTTGGAACCCTGGATCCGCTGACGATCAATGCCTCCTACGCTGGAGTCTCTGTTTACACCCAGGCTCAGGGCATCACGGTAACGAACGGTTCGTTTACAGGCACGGCTTCCATCGTTGTGATCCCTCAGGAGCAGGAGGCGGTTGCCTTCAATGCTGACAGCCGGGCGGCTCTCTCCCCGCCTGCATGGTGGGCAATGCTGTGGGATGAATTTCCAGGTTTATTTGGCGCCCTGCTGGCTTTGCGCTAACAGGTATGTTCAGGAAAAGGAAGAAACCATGAAGAAGTTATCGTTATCGAAACGCTGGACGATCCTCCCGTTCATCCTCATCCCCTTGTTGGTTTTATCAGCCTGCCAGGCGGCAAAGGAGCTTCCTGTAGCGGACACCAGACACCCGGGGCAGAGACGAACGTGCAGGCGGATCTGGTCTTCGGCTCCGGCTCCTTCAATTTTCTCGAACCTGAAGCAGGTCTTGCAGATCTATCCAGTTACAAAGCCACGCTCGTGCTTTCTTTTGATGGAACCCGCCAGGGGCAGTCCAGCCAATGGTCAAAGACCTATGTCATGCGAAGCACAAAGGAACCTGCCGCTCTCCAGTTGCTCATTGAGAAAGCCGGCGATCTTTCGGATCTTGATGCGCTGTTCATGGCAGAAACGGATGGAGCCGCTTATGAACAGCGCGCCGGGAATCCCTGCAATGCAAACGCGATCGAAGAAGGTAATTCCCTCGCCGAACGGTATCAACCGGCTGGTTTCCTGAACGGTGTGATTGGCGCCGAGCAGGCGGGTAGTGAAACGATCAACAATGTGGCGGTGAATCGCTACACTTTTGATGAGCGGGCTTTTGGGCAGTTGGGAGTCGCAAGATCAACGGGTGAGCTGTGGGTCGCACCCGCGGGTGGCTACATCGTCAAATACTTTGTAACAACGGAAGGGACGCGGATTATTTTGGCGAAGGCATCCAGGGCACACTCACCTGGGACTATGAGTTGACCGACATCGATCAACCCATCCCAATTGAATTACCTGCGGATTGCCCGGCGGGCATGGTGGATGCCCCGCACATGCCGGATGCAACCAACATCCTGAACGTGCCGGGCATACTGACCTATGATACCGCCTCCAGCCCCGCGGACGTCGCCGCGTTCTATCAGGAGCAGATCCCAAACCTGGGTTGGCTGCTGCTCCGCGAACCCGCCATTTCGGAAACATCGGCACTCGTGGAATATCAGCAGAATGACCGGAATTTGACGGTTATCATCGCATCCGAGGCGGGTGTGACAACGGTTACCCTCCTCCTTGAGTAAATTCAGGAATAGAAAAAAATGAGGGAGATCGCGCGGGTCGCCTTCATCAATACGGTGAATACCGCTCCGCGCTGGCGCTTGCACCTGGGAAAACCAATCAAACTCGATCAGTCGCAGACTCCCCTGGAATCCGCCGGGTGCGCCCGTGACAGCGCAGGAAAGCCATGAAAATTAAACTCCAAAGCGCTGCGATCTTCTTTTTTATCCTAAGTTTATCCATTTCAAGTTGTGTGCCCGCGGGTACGACAGCTGCTCCCGTCCTCCCCACCGCGTTGGGAGAGACCACGTCCCCGCCTCCGCTGGAGTCATTCACCGCCACCTTGCCGCCCGTCGCTGCGCCTACCGCGACCGTATACCCGCCGGTATTCGACCCTGCAGTGCTGGGTGACAGCCGTGAACTTGCCAGCTTTAGCTCGACCGAGACCAACAGGAGAACCGAAAACGGCACTGTAACGGTGGATAAAACCGACTCGTTTGAATATATCCGGGAGCCGTTCAGCATGCACTGGTCCGGGGGTGACATGTACGTGATCGGGACCCGGTTATATGAACGGATCAATGCGCGCCTCGGCTGGCATTACCAGGCGGTAACCGATCAGCGGGAGGTCCTGGAATGGCAGGCGGTGCTGACGCCGACAGCCTATCTCTCGAATTTGGAAACAGCCCAATTCCTGGGTCAGGAGGATTTCAAGGGTATTCCAGCCAATCACTTTACATTCGATCAAACAAATTACTACGTGACCACTCCTCCGGAACCCGGTGATTGGGAGTTTGCAAAAGATTCCGCGCAGGGTGATTTCTACCTGTCGCAGGCTGGCAGCTACCTGCTTTTTTACCATGTCATTGAGAAAGGGATCCATTTACGAACCAAACCGGACCGCCCAATATGCATCCGTACAGGAGAACACGTACGAATTGAGCATGATCAACCAGTTGACGGAAATTACCCTGCCTGCCGATTTTGACCTGGAACTGGACTTCGGTCTGCCGCTCCCTGCGGGCACCACCCTGACCGAGATCATCAGTTACCGGGACGGGTTCAGTCCCGATACATATTATTACACGCTGCCCGTGAATAATGATGAGTTCCTGGAGTTTTATAAGAACATGACACCCGCGAACGGGTTCACGTTCTCGCGCATCGGCACGGTGCCCAACAACATCAATTGCGACAGCCAGGACTGCGTGATCCTGAATATGGGAAATACAGAGATCCTGCTCACCTTTGTTTCCGGCACGCCCTCCAACTCGCTGATCGCGCAGGTTTACCGGTGATTCCGCCGGTCTTCCAGGGAAATGCGGAGGGGGGAATAGTGAATAGTGAATAGTGAATAGGGAGGGGGGATGGTAGATTGGGGATTGGAAGATTGGGGATTGGGGAATCGGCATAGGTCGAGGGTCGGATGTTGAAGGTTGATGATGAGTGAAGTTGGGGGGGGGAAAAGAGCCTTGACAAATTAGAACAGATGTGCTAAATTACAGCTACCTCCCTTACAATGACCCGAGGACCCTGGAATGACCAGGACCTTGAGCAGTTTGGGAGGTGTTTTTTGTGGAGCCGGACAGTGTTCAGTGGACGGTGTTCAGGGCTGGTGGATAACAGAGGTAAGGGAGGTGTGAGATGAAGGTGAAAAACAAGAGAAGGGCAACAAGGAAAGGGCGGGGAAACGAGTCACAGGGCGGGGAAACCCCGCCCCTACAGGTGGCAAGGATAGGACGGGGACGTAATAAGGGGGGACAACCGGGGAACAGCAATGCGCGGACGCACGGCCTGTGGGCGAAATACCAGCCGCTGGTGTCGCCGGAGGAGCGGGATCCGAATGCGGGACCGGAGGAGAGACGGGACATCCTGGACAGGGTGATCAAGGTGCTTTTTATGGATTTCTGCGAGGCGGAAGACCCGGAGACGAGGTGCAGGATATCAAACGCGCTGTGCGTGGCAGTGACGGCGGCGAACGGGTGCGACAGGACGCTGGCAATCGTGGTGGGGAAATTATCACCGTTGCAACAGGCAATCGATGAGCTTTTGGCGGAGGAGGATCCGGATGATTACAGCACCGTTGAGCAAACCACTTTTAAAGGTGACCGGGATGAGGATGAGGGTGAGGAAGAGACTGAACCAGAGAAGATGCAGGGGATGAGGAAGAGGTGGAGGTGCAGGCAGGCTCCAACAACTCACACCTGCACTGCAACGCACGCCCTGGGAAAAGCGCCAGGACCTTCGGCACTCCCTGCGGTCGCGGTGCAAGTGCGTCGTTGGAGTGGGCGACGCCAGCCAGTAGCTGCCTCGCCCAAAGACCTTCCGAGGATGAAAGGAGGCGCAAGTGACGGGACACATGCGGACGAGACGGAATGAGAGGGGGGAAATTTACGATTTACGATTTACGATTTACGATTTGCGATCGTCAGGGACACGAGTCGCGGACGTCACTATTCTCCATTAACCATGATCCCTCATCCAACTTGACAACTGCCCATTCCTCCGCTAAACTATACGCAAAGACTACACGCTATTCTGATAGGAGGCGAAATGTCCCCCACAAACCGTTCAGCCCACCTCACCCCGCAGGTCACGCTCCCCACCGCCCTCAAAGCCTGGGAGATGTACCTCTTCGACCAGGGGCGCTCCCCCCATACCGTCAAAGCCTTCCTCTCCGACGTCCATCTGCTCAACCAGTACCTTCCGCCCGACCGCCAGGTCGGCGACATCACCACCGCGGAACTCAACCGCTTCTTCCACTGGATGGAGAAGGAACGCGGCGTCCCCTGCAGCCCCAAGACCCTGGCGCGCCGCATCACCTCCGTCAAATCCTTCTTCCGCTGGCTGCACCAGTTCGGCGTGCTGACCATCGACCCCGCCGAAAAGGTCCCGCAGCGCTCCGCCATCAGTCCCCTGCCCGAGGTGCTCACCGAGCAGGAGATGCAATCTGCGCTGGATGCCGCCGAGGCTCACCGCCGCGGACCCAAGCCGGATGCCCGCCCCTATGCCCTGCTCTCGCTGCTGCTCACCACCGGCATCAAGAAGAGCGAATGCCTGGGCATCCACCTCAACCACATCGACCTCGAAGCGGAGGGCGGACCGCTGGTCTTCGTCCGCTACGCCAGCCCCTCCAACCGCTACAAGGAACGCAAACTGCTGCTTACCGACGAATGGGTCGAGGCCTACAAGGAATACCTCGCCCAATACTCCCCCACCGATCAGCTCTTCCCCTGGTCGCCGCGCCGCCTCGAATACCTGCTGGAGGACATCGGCGAGGAAGCCGGTCTGAAAAAGCACCTCTCCTTCGACATGTGCCGCTGGACCGGCGCCCTGCGCGATTACAGGAGCGGCATGGAGGTCGACCGCATCCGCCAGAAACTGGGCATCTCCAAGATCCAGTGGCGCGAGGTCAATCTCAAGCTGCGCCAGTTGAGCGAACAGGAAGAATAAGAATCAAAAGACCCTGGAGATTTTCATCCCAGGGTCTTTCATTTCTCTTCCTTAAGTCACCACCTGCGGGGGATGCAGCGAGAAATACACGATGCGCCGCGACTCCTTGGTCAAACGGAACTGGTGCGCGGGCTGGAACCCGGGCACCCAGGCAATGATCTCGTCCAGGCACAGCAAAGGCTAGCGCTCGCGCGCCCTGCTGCGGAAGTTTTTCATTCGTAAAGAAATCCGACAGCTTCTGGGTGTGACCGTCCATGCCGAGCGGCTCAAAGCGATCCCCCTCGCGGCGGATGCGCAGGGACAGGCTGCCCTTCAACGTCTCCGCGTCCAGCCAGACCTGGTAGGGGTCCTCGTTGTTCTGCATCTGCTCGCGCGCCAGCGCCGGGATGTTCCACAGCTCCGCGTTCAGGCACCAGCCCCCGGGCAGTTCCACCTGCGACGGCAGTTCCACCGGGATGACGTCCAACTCCGCCGGCATCTGGGGCCAGCGCTCGAAGGGCAGCACCGCCAACTCATCCGCCACGAAGACCTGGTTCGCCTCCTTCAGCATGCGCACCCCCCCGCCCAACTGCAGCGCGCCGCCCGGCTTGCGGCTACCCAAAAATTCGACCGCCCGGTCGAGCATGGCATAGGTGATATCCGCGCCGGGATGGAGCGACTCCACCGCGCGGCGGACCAGGTAACGGTTCAGCCCGCCCGACAAGCCGCCCATGACCGCGGCGTCCAGGACGATCAGTCCCTCCGAGCGGGTCAGCGCCACCTGCTTCCAGGTCGCATCCACCACGCCCAGGACGATCTCATGGTCCGCCATCAGCGAGTGGGCAGTGCGCCAGGCAGCCTCGCGGAACTTCGGATTATAGGTCTCCAGCGCGGGGATGAGCGTGTGGCGGATGCGGTTGCGCAGGAAGTCCAGCGAGTCGTTGCTGGGGTCGTGATGAGGATGGAGTCCCTGCCCGGCGCAGTACATCACCGTCTCCTCGCGCCAGACATCCAGCAGGGGGCGCACCAGGGGAATCTGCTGGTCGAACTGAGGCAGAACCGTCCGGTACGGCATGCCCTTCAGCCCGTTCAGCCCCGCGCCGCGCAGCAGGTGCATCAGCACGGTCTCCACCTGGTCGTCGGCGTTATGCCCCACCGCCACCGCCTGCGCATCATGCTCGCGCGCCAGCCTGAACAGGAAGCGGTAGCGCAGGGTCCGGGCGGCATCCTCGATGGACAGCTTCTGCTCCGCGGCATGGGCGCGCACGTCCGCGCTCCCCACCTCCGAGGGCAGTTCGAAGGAGGCGGCGGTCTTTTCCACCATGTCGGCTTCGGCGTCCGCGCTCTCGCGCAGTTTATGGTTGAAATGGGCGACCAGCAGGCGATAGCCCGCCTGCCGCAGCAGGTCCATCAGGCACAGGGAATCGGGACCACCCGAAACCCCAACCACGATCAGCCGCGCAGGGTCCAGGCGGCATTGATCGTGAAGGATGGAGTCCATGCTGGGAAGCATGCGTCGATTAAACCATATAAAAGAGCAGGGGCGGGTTTACGTAGAAACCCGCCCCTACGATAACGGCAATCTGCCCATAACAGGAGATTGCTTCGTCGCGGTCCTTCGACTGGCATGCTGCTCAGTCGCGCGGACAGTACACCGCACTCCCCTGCAATGACACTACAGTTGGTACAACTCCACCAGGACACCGCCCGTGAACTCGGGATGGATGAAGGCATACTTCTTCCCATCCGCGGCGGTGCGCGGCTCCTCGTTGATCAGGCGGACGCCCTTCTGCTTGAGATGCGCGAGCATGCCCAGGATATCGTCCACTTCCAGGCAGAGATGGTGCATGCCCTGCCCGCGCTTGGCGAGATACTTTGCGATGCCCGAGTCGTCGCTGGTGGGCATGACGAGTTCCACCTCCGCGCCCGCCAGGGGCAGGAAGGCGACCTGCGATTTCTCGGCGGGGACATCCCGCAGCTCATGCAGCTGGATGCCGAGCGCATCGCGCCAGAAGGACAGGGACTTCTGCATATCCTCGACGACGACCGCAACATGATTAATGGCTTTGATCCCGGGCATTATTTAACTCCCATGAAACCGAATAATTTCCACATCCCCTTCATCATCGCATGCCCGAAGTCCGGCTTGAGGAACTGGTTGGGGCAGGAACCGGGGATGACGGCGATGCCATTGGCGCGGGCTTTCTCCACGGCGGGCTGGGATACGCTGGTCATGCTGGCGTCAAGCCCGGGCTTGGTGCCCATCATGCAGTGCATCCAGACATGCTTGATGCCCAGGTCCACGCACTGCTGGACGATCTCGTCGGTCACTTTCGGGTTGGTCAGGATGAAGACGGCGTCCACCTTGTCGGGGATGGATTTGAGGTCGGGGTAGCAGGGCGCGCCGTGGTACGTGTTGATGCGAGGGTTGACCGCATAGACCTGGTAACCGTTGTCCTTGAACTTGGTGTAGGCAAGATTGCAGCCCGTCTCGCGTTTGTCCGAGACGCCCACCACCGCGATCCGCTTTTGGGCGAGGAATTCCTTCACCATATCATCGAGTTTTGCCATGTTGTTTCTCCTTAATATCAGGCGTGATTATATCCCAAGCAGATTACAGGTCCTGAAGTGCACTAGAACTTCAGGATTCCAGACACTCGGAAAATCATGCTTGATATTTTTGAACTCTGATACTACACTATACCCGCCAAGGGTAAGTGCATATCTACAGATGCCACTGGAGGCTATATGCCGAGAACGGAAGTGATCACGCCGCAGGGAGAACTCTTCACATCGCCGGATGTGGATGAGGCACGCGCCTTCTTTGCCCAAAAGTCGCGGGCGATGACCGACAAACGCATGTCCGTGGAGGAGGCGGTCCGGCGCTTCATCCATCCGGGGGATTATTTTGCCTCGGGCGGTTTCGGGGGAGTGCGCATCTCGACCGCCGTCCTGCATGAGATAGTACGCCAGCGCATCAGCGGGCTGGGGTTCTCCGGTCATACCGCCACGCACGATTTCCAGATCCTGGCGGCAGGCAAATGCTTCGACCGCTGCGATATCGCCTACGTGGTCGGGCTGGAACGGCGCGGGCTCTCGCCGAACTCGCGGCGCTACCTGGAAAGCGGCGCAGTCCGCATGACCGAATGGAGCAATGCGACACTGCTCTGGAGGTACAAAGCCGCCGTCATGGGAGTCCCATTCCTGCCGGCACGCTCCATCCAGGGCACCGATACCTTCCTGCACAGCGCGGCAAAGCGATCGAATGCCCGTTCACCGGTCTGCCCCTGGTGGCGGTCCCGGCGCTCTTCCCGGATGTGGGCGTGATCCACGTCCACCGGGCGGACATGTACGGGAACGCGCAGGTGGACGGCATAGGCATCGCGGACTACGAACTATCGCGGGCATGCAAGCGGTTGATCATCACAACCGAACACATTGTCGATACCGAGGTGATACGCGCCAATCCAAGCCAGACCTTCATCCCGTTCTGGCTGGTGGACGCGGTCTGCGAGGTGCGCTACGGGAGCTACCCCGCCAACATGCCCTACGAATACTACTCGGACGAACCGCACCTCGCTCATTGGTTGAAGATCGAGCAGGATGAAGCAGAATTTCAGAAGTTCATTGACAAGTACATTTATGGAACGCGCGACTTCCATGAATATCTTGAATTGTGCGGCGGGGAAGCACGCATGCAGGAACTGCACGAACTGGAACCACTGCGGCGACCCGGGGAGGCAGAATGACACCCACCAACGGACGCTTCAACCTGATGGAGCTGATGGTGTACGTTGCCGCCCATCAACTGGAAGACGGGCGGACGGCGGTCATCGGGACCGGCATGCCGCTGGCAGCCGCCATGCTGGCGCAAAAGACGACCGCGCCGAGGCTGATCGTGATGTGCGAGGCAGGCAGCGCCGCGCCTGAACTGGTGAAACTGCCCGTCTCGGTGGCGGATTCATACACGCACACGCGTGCCCTGCTGCACAGCAACATGGCTGAGATCATGGAAATGTCCCAACGCGGGATGGTGGACTACACCTTCCTGGGCGGCGCGCAGATCGACATGTATGGCAACCTGAACACCACCATGATCGGGACGGATTTCGACCACCCCAAGGTGCGCCTGCCGGGCAGCGGCGGCGCGAACGACCTGGCATCCTTCTGCTGGAAGACCCTGGTCATCACCCCGCATGACAAGCGCCGTTTCGTGGAGAAACTGGATTTCCTGACCACCCCCGGTTATTTGACCGGTCCGGGCGCGCGTGAAGCGGCGGGATTGCCGCCGGGAAGCGGACCCTACAAGGTCATCTCCACGCTGGCGTTGATGGGCTACGACCCGGTCACGAAGCGCATGACGGTCGAGAGCCTGCACCCCGGTGTGACGAAACAGGATGTGATCGACAACACGGGCTTTGAGATGTGTTTTGTGGACCCGCTGCCCGTCACGCCCGAGCCGAGCGATGAGGAATTAAGAATCCTGCGCGAAGAAGTGGACCCTGAGAGGGTCATCATCGGGAAGTAGCGCGTTACTCCACCACACTCCATATCATCGGGCTGAAATAGGGGATGAGCCAGATCAGCCAGACAGCGACGCTGAATTTGTGGAAATTCGCGATCATCTGCGCGTCCTTTCGGACGAGCACCACGGTCGCCCAAACCGCGTGGATGAACATCAGCGCAATGGCAAGCACACCGGAGATGCCGTGGATATCGTATTTTAATCCGCCTGCATATTCGAACATGATGGTTGTCCCCAGGGTATCGCAGATCAAACCGAGCCAGAAGAAAACAGTATGCCAGACCTTGAGGCGCCCCTGGATGCGCTCGCTCCAGACACCGATGGAGTAGAAAAGCAGGGCAAGGTTGATGGCGATGATGGCGATGGGTGACATGAATGGTTTTTCTCCTGTGGATGGAAGAATCCGATGTGTTGGTAAAATCATTGTACAACGTTGAAGGGAGGAATTCAAGCAGAATAAAAAAAGGACGGCTTTTCAGCCGTCCTTTCATTTCTCTAGAACTGTCTCAAACCTCTCCGCCACGTATTCGCCCCAGACAGCCCGCAGCGTGTTGCAGATCTCGCCGAGGGTGATGTCGTGCTCCGCGCATTCGATGAAGATGGGCATCAGGTTCTGCGTACCTTTGGCAGCTTCCGTCAGCCTGGCGAGGTGGGCATCCACGATCTTCCGGTCCCTGGATTCACGCAGCGCCTTCAACTTCGCCTTCTGCCCCGCCTCGATGGCGGGGTCAACGCTCAGGCGCTCGAGGGTCATCTGCTCCTGCACCTGGAACTGGTTGACGCCCACCACAACCAGGTCCTTGCGCTCGATGGCTTGCTGGGCGGCATAGGCGGCATCCTGGATCTCGTTCTGCATGTAGCCGTTCTCAATGGACTGCAGCGCGCCGCCCATCTCATCGATCTTCGCGATGTAGTCGAGGGCGCCCTTCTCGATCTCATCGGTGAGCTGCTCGATGAGGTAGGAACCCGCCAGCGGGTCGATGGAATCGGCGACGCCCGACTCATAGGCGATGATCTGCTGGGTGCGCAGGGCAACGCGCACGGATTTCTCGGTGGGGAGCCAGAGGGCTTCATCCATGCTGTTGGTGTGCAGGGACTGGGTGCCGCCAAGGACAGCGGAGAGAGCCTGCAGGGTGACTCGCACCACGTTATTCTCGGGCTGCTGGGCGGTGAGCGTGGAACCGGCGGTCTGGGTGTGGAAACGCAACTGCCAGGAGGAGGGTTTTTCCGCCTTGAAGCGTTCGCGCATGATGCGCGCCCACATGCGGCGGGCGGCGCGGAACTTGGCGACCTCCTCGAGCAGGTTGTTGTGCGCGTTGAAGAAGAAGGAGAGCTGACCGGCGAAATCGTCCACCTTGAGACCCGCCTTGAGGGCAGCCTGCACGTAGGCGATGGCGTTGGCGAGGGTGAAGGCGACCTCCTGCACGGCGGTGGAACCCGCCTCGCGGATGTGATAGCCGGAGATGGAGATGGTGTTCCAGTTGGGCACCTCGGCGGTGCAGAACTGGAAGATGTCGGTGATGAGGCGCATGGAGGGCGCGGGCGGGATAGATATAGGTGCCGCGCGCCACGTACTCCTTGAGGATGTCGTTCTGGATGGTGCCGCGCAGCTGGCGCATCTCCACACCCTGGCGCCTGGCAACGGCGATGTACATCGCCAGCAGGACACCCGCCGGCGCGTTGATGGTCATGGAGGTCGAGACCTTGTCGAGGGGAATCTGGTCGAACAGCTGCTGCATGTCGCGGATGGAGGAGATGGAAACGCCCACCTTGCCCACTTCGCCCATCGCCACCGGGTCGTCGGCATCATAACCGATCTGGGTCGGCAGGTCGAAGGCGACGCTCAAGCCGGTCTGTCCCTGCTGGAGGAGATAGCGGTAGCGCTTGTTGGATTCCTCGGCGGTGGAGAAACCCGCGTACTGGCGCATGGTCCAAAAGCGCGAACGGTACATGGTGGGCTGGACGCCGCGGGTAAAGGGATACTCGCCGGGAAAGCCAAGCTTGACCGCGTAATCGGGGTCATCGTGCGGGGGCAGGGCAACGCGGGGAATCTCGATGCCTGCGGAGGTCTCAAAACGCGGTTTGCGCTCTGAAAATTTATCCAGCGATCTCTTGAGAGTGTTTTCCTGCCACTTCTTATATTGGTCTTGAATGGTCATTTTGCCTCGTGAGTGGGTGGATGAATCTGTGAATTATCAGTCGTGTCGATGTACCCACTTCTCCATTGTACAACCATTCAGCAGGTCTGAAATTGGATAAAAACAAGGATATTTAGAGACGAAAGTCACATGTAAAAAAGTGCAAAAAAATGCTACACTTTCCGTATATCTCCCTAGGAGGCCTGAATGAAACCTGTTACCTGGATGTATGTTGGCGCTGTCGTCCTTATTCTTATGGCCGCGGCTGGTATTTGCGTGGGTGGTTTTATATTACTCGGCGCTTCCGGCGGAGCCCAAGGTGTAACAGGGATCGGAACAGCTGGAATGCTGATCGGTGCGATCGCATTACTGGGCGGGATCGCGCTGATCATCCTGGCTGTTCGGAAGACCAAACAGGAAACCGCGCAGAATGTCACCTACAAAGTGGATCTGCCCGGCGAGACCAAAATATCCGAAATCAAATGCAGATCCTGCGGGGGAACCCTCTCTGCGAAAGATATCACGATGGCAAACGGCGCGCCGATGGTCAACTGCCCATTCTGCCACACCATTTATCAATTGACGGAAGAACCGAAGTGGTAGGGGGTATGGAAGAGATCAGAGAGTAGAGAGTAGTGAATGGTTAGCTGCGATCAGCGAGCAGAAAGAAAGTTGGACGCAGTTCATACGAAGCAAGCATAACAATTGATGGCAAATACCAGGAACGTGGACAGGAGTTCGATATGAAAAAACGATTGCTGGCGGTAACACTCGTATTGATCCTTTCCGTTTTACTGATCTCCCCTGCCCTGGCGCAGGGAGATTATTACTTCGCGGTGGAAAGGGAGGATGTCCACGTCTACTGGAACGCGGACGGGACGGTGTCCATCGACTATACCTGGGTGTTCGTGAACCAGCCCGGCGCGGACGTGATCGACTTCGTGGATGTGGGCATGCCAAACCGGTATTTTGACACCTACAGCCCAAGCCCGACCGCAGTACCGAACCCGGGAGAGCCTCCGATCGTCACCCTGCCCGGCACGGTGAGAGGGGCATTCGCGGAAGTGAACGGCAACCCGGTCTCCATCTCCTCGGACTACCAGGGCGACGGCTCCTACGGGTTCTCGGTGGACCTGGGCGCGTACGCCATCCAACCAGGGCAGAGGGGTACGGTGCATGTGTACGTGGGGGGAATCGAGAACATGATCTACCCCGACGACAATGACGAGAACTATGCCAGCGGCGTCTTCATGCCGACCTATTTCGGTTCACAGTACGTGACCGGAACGACCGACATCCTGGTGACCTTCCACCTGCCGCCGGGAGTGACTGCCGAGGAACCGCGCTGGCACGCAGCGCCCTCCGGATTCCCATCCGAACCACAGGCGTCCATTGACGAATACGGGCGCGTCGCCTATGCGTGGAACTCAACGAACGCGAGCATGTCCCGCCAGTACGAGTTCGGCGCCTCCTTCCCGCGCACATACGTCCCGGCGAGCGCCATCTACACCCCTCCCGTCACCCCGCCGATCAGTCCGGAAGCCTGGGGCACCATCTTCTTCATCTGCTGTTTCGGGGGCATCTTCTTCGGGATCCCCATCCTGGGAGTGGTGAACGCCAACAAGCGCAAACTGAAATACCTGCCGCCCAAGATCTCCATCGAGGGGCACGGCATCAAGCGCGGTCTGACCGCGGTGGAGGCTGCCATCCTGATGGAACAACCCCTGGACAAGGTGATGACAATGATCCTGTTCGGGGTGATCAAGAAGGGCGCCGCGGAGGTGACCAAGCGCGACCCGCTGGAACTCTCCTTTGCGAAGGAGGAACCACAGGACCTGCACCAGTATGAAAAGGATTTCCTGAAAGCCTTTGGCGAAAAAACGCCTGCGGCGCGCCGCAAGCTGCTGCAGGATATGACCGTGGCGCTCGTGCGCGCGGTCTCGGACAAGATGAAGGGCTTCAGCCGCAAGGAGTCGGTGGAGTATTACAAGGGCATCATGGAGAAAGCCTGGGCAGCGGTGGAGGGCGCCAACACGCCCGAAGTGAAGAGCGAGAAATACGACGAGAACCTCGAATGGACCATGCTCGACAAGGATTACGACGACCGCACCCGCCGGACATTCACGGGACCGGTCTTCATGCCGGGCTGGTGGGGACATTATGATCCCGACCTATTCAACCGGGCGGACCGTCAGCACATCCACATCGGGCAAGTCATTGACAGCCTCCCCCGGAGGGGCAAAATCACTGCCGGGGGCGGACTTTGCCGCCTCGGTGGTGGGAGGCGTGCAGGGATTCTCGAACAAGGTGCTGGGCAATGTATCCAGCTTTACTGAAAAAGTGACAGGCACGACCAATCCCCCACCCGTCACCACCACCCGCAGCGGTGGAGGCGGGGGCAGGAGCGGCGGCGGATGCGCCTGCGCGTGTGCGTGTGCGGGATGTGCCTGCGCCTGTGCCGGTGGCGGACGATAATACAGCCGGGGTCGGGAACGATCATTTAGAGGTAACTCATGACATTCCTGGATGCCATCAAGCACGCATTCCAACCAGCGCCGCCTGAACGCGGACCCGCGGCGGGTCTTTATCATTACGCGCGCGAGGACGGCGAGGAAAAATCGCGGGTCCACCTGCAAATCGACCCGGACGGGACCGGCACGCTGATCATTAACGCGAACAGGGTGATGCACCTCAACCCGACCGCCTGCCTGATGGCATGGTCCATCCTGGAGGGCAGGACCAAAGAGGAACAGAGGCTTGCCCTGACCTCGCGTTACGCGATCTCGAAGCGGCAGGCGGAATCCGACCTGGAGGGCTTTCACCAGCAATTGCAGGAGGTGATACGCCCGGACGGCGCGTGCCCGATCCACGAACTGGAACTGGACACAACCATGCCGTTCAGCAGCCGCCCATCCGCGCCCTACCGCATGGACCTGGCGATCACCTATCGCTGCAACAACGACTGCGCACACTGCTACAACGCCCGGGCGAGGAATTACCCCGAGCTGGGCACGGAGCAGTGGTTCAAGATCCTGGATGACCTGTGGGCGCTGGGCGTTCCGCATATCGTCTTCACCGGCGGGGAGGCAACCCTACGCGAGGACCTGCCGGACCTGATCCGGCACGCCGAGGCGAACGGGCAGATCACCGGGCTGAACACCAATGCCGCGCCGCCTGGCGGACATGGATTACGTGAACAAACTGGTGGAGGCGGGGCTGGACCATGTGCAGGTCACGGTCGAATCCTGCGACGAGGAAATCCACGATGAGATGATGCGGCTGAAGGGCGCACACCGGCAGACCATCGCCGGGTTGAAGAACGCCCTGTCGACGCGGCTGTACGTGATGACCAACAGCACCATGCTGAGGACGAACATACACAAGATCCCCGAGACGCTGGACTTCCTGGCGGACATGGGTGTGCCGACCATCGGCTTGAACGCGCTCATTTATTCGGGCAATGGTCTGACCGTGGGGACGGGCTTGCACGAGAACGAACTGCAGCCCATGCTCGACATTGCCACACAAAAGACCTCCGAGCGCGGGCAGAGGCTGATCTGGTACACGCCCACGCAATATTGCGAGTTCGACCCGACCGCCAGCAACCTGGGCGTGAAGGGCTGCACGGCGGCGCTCTACAGCATGTGCATCGAATCCAACGGGGATGTCCTGCCCTGCCAGTCCTACTACACCGCGCTGGGCAACATGCTGAGCGACCCGTGGGATTCGATCTGGAACCATGAACTGGCAATCCGCCTGCGCGAGAGGCAGGGACTGCCTTCCAAGTGCGAGGGCTGTTCGCTGCTGCCGGAGTGCGGCGGCGGATGCCCGCTCAAGTTCGAGCAAAGCGAGATCGCGAGTTGAATCACGTGAAGAAAATCGGGCTGACGCACGCTCACCGTCCTGTTCCTGCTTTCATGCGGGTTGTTGCCGCGCACGGGCGAGCCTGTCACTGCAGTCCCGACCCGGACGACCGTCATCCCCACGGCACAGGACAACGGACCGGTTCAACCGGTGGAAGCGCCCGTGGTTGAGGACGAACGCGGGAGCATCGCACGCGCCCACCTGGAGGCACTTACCAACATCGGGGGGCGCCTCCCGGGTTCAGAGAACGAACGACTGGCGGCGGAATACATCAACAGTGTATTCCTCGACCTGGGATATGAACCGGGGCTGCAGGAATTCACCGTTCGGGATGGTTTTTTTGAGGAATTTTCCTCCCAGAATGTGATCGCAGTGAAACCGGGGGATTCGCCGAAGGAGATCATCATCGGCGCGCATTATGATTCGGCGGATGAAGGCACAGGCGCGGATGACAATGCATCCGGCGTGGCGGTCATGCTGGAGACGGCGGAATTGGTCGCGAACCTGCAGACTCCCTACAGCATCCGATTCATCGCGTTCGGTTCGGAGGAGAGCGGGCTGGACGGATCATATTATTACGCGGCACAGATGGATGAGGGGGAGGTGGAGAACACGCTGGCGATGGTCAACCTTGATTCGCTGGCGGCAGGTGACATCACCTATGTGTACAGCGATGAGGGGGAGGATGCCTTCCTGCGCGATTGGGTACTGGAATGGGCGGACGGGCACGGGTACCCGCTGCAGACGATCCTCGACGCAGACCTATCCGATGGCAACAGCTATTATTCCGATTTCGGTGCCTTCAAGGACAGGGGCATCCCGTTCATTTACTTTGAAGCGACCAACTGGACACTCGGCGACAATGGACGGCTGGACACAGGTGGACCCACGATACGGCAAGCGATGGCTACATCTGGCACACACCCTTCGACAACCTGGAATACCTGGATGAGACCTTCCCCGGACGGGTGAACGAGCATCTCAATATTTTCGTATCGGCACTTTTCGCGATCACCACAGAATTCAGCGAGTAACGAGGATAATTCATGAATGAGAATGAATGGGTCAAGGAGTTCCCTGCGGCGGTCACCGTTTGTGACCGGGACGGCATCCTGCTGGAGATGAACGACAAGGCTGCCAAAAGTTTTGAGGAGGACGGCGGGCGGAAACTGCTCGGATCGAACGTGCTGGATTGCCACCCGGAACCCGCGCGCACCCAGACCGAAGAACTGCTCAAAATGCAGAGAAAGAACGTGTACACGATCGAGAAGAAAGGGGTCAAGAAGCTCATCTACCAGTCCCCCTGGTATAAGAATGGAGAATTCGCGGGTCTGGTCGAGATCTCACTCGAGATCCCCTTCGAACTGCCGCATTTCATCAGGTCATAATCAATTATTTTTTTCAACCGAATTCATTGCCAACGTTCGTCCACCAGGCAAATAGGAGCTGTCATGAAAATCTTCAACCGTCTTTCCGACCAGTTCAAAAAAGTCCAGCCGCTGCCGGAAGGTCTTTACCACCTGCAGGCGGAGGGCAAGCCCCTGCGCGTCCACCTGCGGCTGCGCAAGGACGGCACGGGGCTGCTCATCCTGAACGCATCCACCGTGCTGCATCTCAACCCGACCGCAGCCGAGTACGCCTACCACTTCATCAAGGGGAGCACACCCGAGGATACCGCAAAGGAGATCGCGGGACGCTACCGGATCCCCCGGGTACAGGCACTGGAGGACTACACCGACTTTTCGGACCGCATCCAGGCTTTGATCGAGACACCCGACCTCGACCCGGTCACCTTCCTGGACTTCGAGCGGGTGGCACCCCACTCGGCTGACCTGACCGCTCCGCTGCGCCTGGACTGCGCGCTCGACCTACCGCGTCCCCAAGGGGACCAAACCGGACGTGGCACCCACGAAGCGGGCGCCCAAGGAATTGACGACCGCGGAATGGCAGACGGTGCTCGACAAGGCGTGGCAGGCGGGCATCCCGCACGTCACATTCACGGGCGGCGAACCCACCCTGCGCGAAGACCTGCCCGACCTGATCGCGCACGCCGAAAAATTGGGGATGGTGTGCGGTCTGCTGACGGATGGCAGCTCGCTCTCGAAGAAGAAATATCTTGACCAACTGCTGCAGACCGGGCTCGACCACATCCTGTTCAACCTGGACCCGGAGCAGGCGGAGGACTGGAAGGCGATCAAGTTGATCGTGGAGGCGGACATCTTCCTGACCGTGCACCTGACCATCAACAAGAAGACCGCCAGGGACGGCGAGAAAGACCCTGGCGAAGCTTGCCAAGGCGGGCGTCCGCAACCTGTCACTGAGCACATCCGATAAAAAGCTCCTGGGCGAACTGCTCGCCATCCAGAACAAGGCGAACACGTTCAATTTCACAATGCGCTGGGACCTGCCCGTGCCGTACTCCGATATCAACCCGGTGGCGTTCGAGACCGAGGACGACCAGGTGCCGGCAGGTGCGGGGCGCGCCTGGCTCTACGTGGAACCGGACGGCGATGTGCTCCCGGCGCAGGGCGAGGCGGACAAGCTGATGGGCAACATGCTGACCGACCCCTGGGAAAAGATAATAAAACCGCCTAAGCCGGCTCCAGCCTCCAACCTCTTAGCGTTGATTACTTCCAATGAAGAGAGGTTCACCGTCATCGATTCCCCCATCGATGACACCATCCATGACGGTTGCCCCACTGATCCAATCTGTATCCGAGATAACAGGTTCGACTTTGGCTTCCAACAATGTTGTGTCTTTATAGAGATAGGCAAAGATCACCTGGAACAAGTCTTGTAAGACGGTGACATCATCATATGCTTCAAAATCTGAAGAAGGCCACCTGATTGCCAGGAATGTACCAAATCTGTCCTGAATATCCAGGCGGGAGATCTCGGAGATCTCATATACTCCGCCCGTGGAAGTGCAATTCTTGGTCAAATGCGGTCCATGATCACCAGCCACTATCACGATCGCGGTCGGGGCGTTTCTAATGACCAATTCAATATCCTGCCGCATAAACCGGTTTGCGACCACCACCTTCCTTTTGTATTGCTCAATCTCATTGGGCAAGCATACTCCCGAGGTCTGAGCGTGGGCGGGATAATCCGAATGAGTGTATATAAACCTCGGAATTTCTCCAACTTCGGAAAAGATCCTCTCCTTTTCCTGAATGTACTCCTCCCGGGTGATCTCATCAAATCAAGATCGAATCGGAACTCGCCAGTAAAGATGCCTTCGATCAGAAGATCCACTGAGGAGGCATGGTCAGGAAATGAATAATCGTAACTGGGGGCGTGCCCTCGAAATTGAAAATCCGTAGGAAACACCCCATATGTCTCGTAGCCCAATCCCTCCAGCAATTCTGAACCACCCCATCACCTGATACCGCCCTCCATTTGTTATTACCATAGTAACTGTCCGAAGCATTAAGACTTGACTTATGGATGAAAGCGTAGCGCTTCCCAAAGAATAGGTTTGTGGATATAGCTTGAAATCAAGATCCTTCAGGTACTCCTCCTGAGGTTGGTTGTCAATTCCATAACCAATCATTGTTTCGTTGCCAACATATGCGTCGTACACAAACAGATAGATATTAGGAGTAATGGCGGGTTTCCTCGACCCAATCAATACAACCAGCGGATTGCCAGTTTCGTCGTCATCAGCGGCAGATTGCTCACTGTCCCGAACGAATAGCTGGAAAATCGGATTGGTGACAAAGAAAAAAACAGCAAAAAGACGCACTAGATTTCCCCATTTCAATTGAAACACAAGCCAACTGATAAAACAAACACCACAAAAAATTACCAATTGAATCTTAAAGCGTCCCACCTCATGCCATGAAAATTGCCTGCTCACGGAGGCCATATTCGTAATAAAAAATGCAAACGCCAAACCCAGGGACATCACTGGATGAACTGAACCATCCCCCGGAGAAGAAAAGGGATAATAATAATTGGAGCCGATGCAAGTGATAAAAAAATGCAGAATAACAGAATGGATCCAGATGCTGACAAAATATCATTATTTACAAGGAGGTACTGAGTCACAGGTGTCAACGGGAGCAAGAGAAGCAGCAGGTCATAGGCAGATAGTTTATCCCGGGAGGCGCTGAAGAAGTTTGGTTTGATCCTTCTTATTCCAAGAATGCTTAAGAATACAACCAGGCAGGAGAATTGTGAACGGGATTGAAATTTTTTCAAACCGCATAAAAAAAGCTTTTGTAATCCCAACGGGGAACACCCTCGAAGATAAGATAATGTAAAACGATAAAACACCAAGAGGAACGATAATCTGAGAAAATAAAAAATTCAAAGTCAACACACGTTTTGAAACATCTGCAACCCACTTGCCGGAAATTCCAAACATAAGCTCTCC
>CAWGMC010000026.1:0-42103 GCA_963823545.1 uncultured Chloroflexia bacterium
CCCATTCACCATCCCCCCTCACCAGTGGTAAGATAATAAGACACCATGAAAAAATCCTCTCCCTCCTCTTCTCGAACACACGCAGGGTCAACACGCTGGTCTTCGGTCTGATCGCCATCCTCGCCTGCTGTGTCAGCCTGCTGATGGGCATCCTCTTCATCCCCTCCCTGGGCATCCCCGCGGGACTCATCCCGCCCGTCCAGCCTCCAGCCCTCACCTCGACCCTGCCCTCCCGTCCCAACGCTCACCCTCCTGCCGACCTCCTCCGCCACGCTCCCGGCAGGCTTTGCCCCCACCTTCGACTGCCTCCCGCCCAACCCGCCTCAATATGGAAAGGTCATGGAGATCGTGGACGGCGATACCATCCGCGTCATGATCGACGGCAAATTGTACCCGGTCCGCTACATCGGGATGGACACGCCCGAGACCGCCTTTGGGCAGGAACAATATGGGGACGAGGCAGCTCAAAAGAACGCCGACCTCGCCCTGGGCAAGGACGTCGTGCTCATCAAGGATGTCTCGGAGACCGACGAGTTTGACCGCCTGCTGCGCTATGTCTTCGCCGGTGATGTGTTCGTGAACTATGAACTGCTCGTCCAGGGCTACGCCACCGTCGCCACCTATCCCCCCGATGTAGCCTGCTCCGGTCTCTTCCTGGAGGCGCAGGCTTATGCACGCGATAACCTCCTGGGCATGTGGGCTCCCCAGGCTGCCATCACCCTGCGCGGACCGGTCTATATCGACAAGCCCCTGCAGATCCTGGTGGTCAACAAGAAGGCGGAATACCTCGACCTGATCAATGTCAGCAATGCGCTCGTGGACCTGACCGGCTGGTATATCATCTCCGAGCGGGGCGACCAGCGCTGTGACCTGTCCGGGACGATTCCCGCGGGCGGCAAACTGCGGGTCTACACCATGGAACCCCAGGGACCCGGCATCACCTGCGGGTTCTCAAACCCCATGTGGAGCAACGACGACCCCGACGCCGCCATCCTCTACGATCTCTACGACCGGGAGATCGACCGGTATGAATGATCCACATGATCGAACTGGAAACGGTCATCACCTGCCCTGAATGTGGATTCGCACGATCGGAACGAATGCCGGTGGATACCTGAGTGGTTTTATATCAATGTGCCGGTTGCGGCATAACCTTGCGTCCCAAGCCCGGTGACTGTTGTGTCTTCTGCTCCTACGCGGATCAACACTGCCCATCGAAGCAGATGGAAAACCGGGAGAAATCCGCCCGCCGATAAATCCCGGGCGAAATACTTCACCCCTATCGGCATTCAACCCATTCACTAGCGTCACCCGTAGCCCCGGGATTTATCCCGGGCGGGTCTTGACCTACCACTCAACACTGCATTTCACCGATCACTCGATCACTGATACACTGATCACTGCCCCTCCTCACACCACCTCCATCATCTCCTCGAACGTCATCCCCGTCTCGCGCTCGACCGCAGGGCGCATCTCCTCCCACATCTCCATGAACGCGCTCCGGCGCCTCTCCAGTTCCTCCGGGCTGAACGACTCCAGCCTCATCACCTCCTGGAATCGTTCCCGGAAATTTTGCGGCAGGCGTTCCAGTCCCTCCACGCAGTAATAGCGCCATTTCATGTCCGCCACCAGTTCGTTGTTCAATCCGAACAGCATGTCGAAGAAATAGTTCAGCCCCTGCATGAACATGTGCTGCGCGCTGACGAGGTTCCCGCGCTCCACCCATAACTGCGTCAGGCGCTTGACGTACCACTCCGAGAGCGTCAAGCCGGACATCATCAGCCACTTCCTCTCCTCCGGCTTCAGCGGCACCTTGTCCTCCAGCAATCGCCCGATCTTCCCCTCGGGGTCATAATGGATCTGCGCGCAGGTGTAGGTCCAGCGCCTCGGCATGTCCCAGGCTTCGGTCAGCTCGCTCTCGTAGTCCGACAGCCAGACCTGCACCTCGATGCCCTCCACCTCGTAAAATTTTTTCGTCAGCGCGATCTGCGTCCCCGCCTTTTTGAAGATGCCGATGTCGATGTCCGCCGCGTGATCGAAATACCCGCGTGCGATGCCCCCCAGGAAGACGATGCCCACCACCGGCTCGCACAGGTACGGTTGGACGAACTCGCGCTGCCACCCTGCGCGCCTTTTCCAGCAGCGCCGGGTCGGAGGAAGGGATGTTGAATTTTGTGCTCATGCGTTGATTATACTGAGATCGATCCCTGGAAAAACCCACAATACCGGTCTTTAACCCTCCCTTGACATTCCTCAAATTCTGCTTATAATGTAAATTGGTTTGTAATACAAAGTGTTTTGTGTTTCAAGAAAAGGAGCGAAACATGAGACCCATCTCCCAAACCGGGTATCTCTCCCGGAACTACTCCGCCCTGCAGGGGCTGAACGCCGTCCCGCTCGGGCTGGCTCTCATCCTGGCATGCCTGTGGGCGAACCTTGTCCATTACCCCGTGCAGAGCGTCCTCCTGCCGGTCAGCATGGTCTCGGTCTGCCTGCTGCTCTCTTTCCTTGTTGACCGCTACTATAAGCGCACCTACGGACAGGTCAAGCCGGTCAGCCTGCACCGCCGCCGGACCCTCATCCTGCAGGTCGGTGCCGGGCTGCTGGCTCTGCTCGCCTTCTGGGTGGATGTGACCTTCCGCCTGCCGGTCAACCTGATCGGTCTGCTCTTCGCGGCCATGTTCCTGTTCGACAAGCCAACCGTCAAATTTCCCCTCAACCGGTTCACTGCAGTGCGGTTTGTCGCTGCCATCCTCATGATCCTTGCCAGCCTTGCGCCCCTTGGTTGGTGGCACGCCCTCGGGGTGAGGACGACCATCATCGGCGTGGTCATGCTTGCTGGTCTGCTGATGGCGCTGCAGGGAATTCTGTGGCACATCTTCTTCGTCCGTTCCCTGCCTGCTGTGGAGGTGGGGGATGAGTAGCGTCTTCGAGGAGATCGCCGGGCTGGACAAGCTCATCCATGAACCCGCCCGGCTCGCCATCCTGACCATCCTTACCAACGTTGAGACCGCCGACTTCCTCGCCCTCCAACGCCTGACCGGTCTCACCAGCGGCAACCTCTCCGTTCACCTCTCCAAGCTGGCGGACGGGAAACTGATCACCTATGACAAGCGCATTGTCGGCAAAAAGACCCGGACGCAGGTGCGCATCACCGCCGCCGGGCAAAAGGCGCTGGAGAGGCACTGGTCCCAGCTTGAGTCTTTCCGCGCCAATGTGAGGAAGTCGAACGCCACCTGAGCGCATCCCCCGCTTTCAGATCATGGGGTCATTCACGTCCCCAATCGAAGGCAGATCAACTTCGCAATAGTTTCAAACACATCCCCGTCCTGGTTGTATAATTCCTCCTGTCAGTGCATGCAGTGACAATTACTTTCAACGAGAAGCGAGGTGAAAATGGAAGAGCAGACCAAGGTATGTCCGATGTGTGCAGAGACCATCAAGCTGGAGGCAAAGGTTTGCCGCTTTTGCCGGGCGCAGTTTGAGATCCAGACCACGGGCTATTGCGAAAACTGTCACGCCCTGCGCGCCGCGGACGAAACCGGCAAGTGCGCCACGTGCGGTTCCAGCCTGGCGGACCTGAAGATCGAAAGCCGGCTGATACCCCAGACCCCCGCGCCCCCCAAACCAGCCCCGGTGGCGCCCATGCCCAAGCCGAAGAAAAGTTTCGGGCGCATCCTGGCGTTCCTCCTGACCTTCCTGGTCGTGATGTGCCTCGCCGTGGTCGGGGTCATGCTGGTGAAGAATAATGTCGCGGGCGTCCTGCCGACCTCCGTTCCCGTGTATACCGAAACTCCCATCCCGACCCTCACCCCAATCCCCCCGCCCACCTCCACCCCCGCGCCGGTGCTGGTCACGTTCGATACCGTGGGCAATTACCCGAAGGGCACGCCGGTCATCATCTCCGGGCTGCTGACCCTCTTCAAAAGCACCTTTTGCAATTCGGAATGCGGTCTGCTGCTTTCGGAAACTTCCGGGTCGGATAAAAAGATCACCATTTTCGTCAGTGTCGCCAAAGCGGGCGAGGAGCCTGCCAACAACCAGATGAAAGCCCTGCCGGACAATTTCGGAAAATGGGATATCATCATCCGGCTGGACGACGGCAGTCTTGCCTACATCGATAACCGCATCACCATCACCGGCGAGATCTGCAACACGACCGACGGCGATCCCTGCATTTCAGACATCATCAAGATCGAGCTGGAGAATAAATAAGCCCGCGCCAGGGAACGTCCCGAAGGTTTCTATGCTGCACATGCCGCTGACGCAACCCTTCGGGACGTTGGCATCCTCAAGCCCCATTTATGGGGCATTGCTGCGCGATAAGACCCTAAAGGTTTCGCCGATCAATCCTGACGCATGCCGCGCGGAGGAAACCTTTAGGGTCTCCTCGACCGCCACCGGGATAAATCCCGGGGCTAAAAACCACGCCCAATCAATTGGGCTTCTCATAATCTCAACCCTCAACCTGGAACTTGGAACCTGGAACTTGAAACTTGAAACTTGTACTCACCTCCCCACTGAACACTGAACACTGACCACTGACCACCTGCTTTGCAAAGCTGTAATGCTGCCTTTCCATCCTCGCATGGACGATTGGCGGTCGGAACCTTATAATGAACACCCATAAAAAAAGTGGGGGATGGCTTTGATGCCGTCGGCAAATATGAAGAGGTCATTGATGAATAAACGGTTCCAGATCTTTCTAGCCTCCCTCTTGATCGTGGTCTTCCTTGTATCTTCAAAGTCCGGCAAATTGGTCCACGCGGCGGTCTTTGGCGGCGACGAACGCCAAAAGGTGCAGGACACCAATATCTTCCCCTGGAATGGAGTTGTACAAATTCAATATACCGTTCTCGATCAGAACAATCAACTGGCGAAGGGCTTGTGCTCAGGCACCTTCATCAATGCGCATACTGTCCTGACTGCAGCCCATTGCCTGTACTCCAAGGATTTCAACCATTGGGATTCCACGGTGACCTTGCGCCCGGGGGCGAACGGCGGGAATAATCCGACTTATGGAGAATACACCATTTCTCCCGCCGCTCCTCAATTGCGTGTGCCGCCGGAATACGTTGAGAACGTCAATGATGTCTCCGCCGCCATGTATGATTATGGTGTCATCCTGCTCCCGGATGACACGTTCGGCAGCCAGGGCGAAACGTTCTTCCGCCCCACCGTCCTGCCGGATGCAAGCCTGGTCGATCAGAACGTCACCATTGCAGGCTATCCTGCCCCCGGGTGGTCATCCCTCTTTGGATTCCCCCTCGTTTTCGCTTGTACAGAAACAATCCAACGGTGTGATCCTGGGAGCGGACAGTAGGATGTTGTCTCACAAGATTGATACATCGGAGGGGAACAGCGGCGGACCGATCTATATCGTCAACGGGGCGGACAGCGCCTTCCAGGTGGGAGTGGTCAGCAACGAAGGTACGGATGGGAATACAGGGGAGCTGATCAATTACGTGACCCGCATCACCTCGGAAGTGTATTCCCGCATAACCTTCTGGTCCACCTGGCAGGCGCGGGTGGTCAGGTTGCATGCCCTCACCGGTTTCGACCGTCCGATCGCTGCCTCCCTGGTGGTGACGGCGGGCGATGCCTGGGAGCCCCTGGCTGTCTATTCCATCGTCATCAACGCGGATGGCTGGTCGGACCCCATCCTGTTATCAGGGCTGCCTCTGGGCGGTTTCCAGAAGGGTGGTTTTTCGTTCTACCTGAAACCCCAAGGCATGCTGGGCAGGAAGGGTCCGGGCTTACCTGCCGGCATCCTCTGGCGTGACCACCCTGGACTTCACACCCGGTAAGACCGATTACTTCGTCAAGGCGGACATCAACGAAGACAATGTGGTCAATCAGTTGGATTATGCCGTCTGGAGCAACGAATTCCATTGTTTCATGGGATCGTCGGGTTGCACAACACGTTCGGATGTCAATTGGGATGGATCAGTGGATGTCATCGACTATTCCCTCTGGCATATGTCCTACTGGAATGCCAACGGCAGACCCGGGGAGGGCTGGCTGAAATACGGAACGCATGCCTCATCTGCCGGGTTGGACGCCGGCTCCATGTCGAGGGACCAGATCAGGGGCTCTGCCTACACCTATGTATATGTAAAGCCGGTTGAGAACGAGTACGCAGTTGGCGACGTGGTGGAAATTCAATTGTTGCTGAGCACCGGTGCCAAATCCCTGGCGGGAGTTGAGCTGAACATTGAGTATGATCCGGGGGTTCTTGAAATGATCGACGACGACCCGTCGCAGGAGGGCATCCAGGCGGTCGTTGTGCCGCTCTTCCAGGAGGTTGATGCCAACCAGTCCATCGTGCCCGGATCGTATTTGTTGTCCACCCGCAATACGGATGATGCAATGTTCTCGGGCAGCAGCGCATTGCTCGCGACGATCGATTTCCGGGCACTGGCATCCATTTCCCAGACCAGTGTGGCAGCCCTCTTCGAGTTCGGCTGGACGACAGAATTCGAACTCGATCACCCAGGGGCTCGAAACCGACCAGCTTGATCTGGTTTTGAATGACACCCTCTCCATTACAGGTGCTCCTGCCCGCCCGGAACCGCTGGTCACCGTTTTCACGAATCGAAGATCCATCCGACTCGCTGACCTTGTCGGTCGGCGCACTGGCGGACGATCCTTATGATCGGGTACAGTCCGTGGAATTCACCTACTTTGTGGATGGGATCCCATATTCGTCCAGTATCGATCATGACGGTTCCGACGGTTGGTCGGACATGACCTCCAAATGGATCTTTGGCGGTTCCGCGCAACATCGAAATTCAAGCCTCTGCCCGTCTGCCTGCGGACCTGGTTTTCAATAGTACCCTGCTTCCATACATCGTGGACTGGACTCCCCCCGTCTATCTCTCTTCAACGTGTTACGAAGATTCGGATTACATCTGGATATCGGTCACCGCAACCGATGATTTCTCCGGGGTGGCAGGCATCCGCGCCATGTACAATACTGATCCGGATGGGACGGACAGCGGGCAGTGGGTCACGATCGGCGATGACGCTGGCGATCCCGGCTGGATCTTCTGGGACTTGACCACCAATCCTCCCTCTCCCGGCAGGCACCGGGTGGCTTTTGAGGTCCGGGACGCGGGCAGGCAATCTGAGCTCGAATCTGGCGGTGGATTTCCCCGTCTATTATTTCAACATGGGTGTTCCCGCTCCCGGAGCCTTCTCCAAAACGCTGCCGGTCAATGACAGCCTCACCGGTACCAGTCTCGTTCTCACTGGGATGCAAGTGGCGATGCTGCCGGTTATGAGGTCTGTTTGTTCCTGGCTGGTGATTCGCCCTGCTTGGATTTGGGTTGGATAGATGCCGGGGTGGATACGAGCCTGACCCTCAGCGGGCTGGCGAACGGTGCCACATACTCCTGGCAGGTTCGTGCTGTCAACGCCGGCGGGATCACCTATGCCGATGGATGGGAGCAGGCTTATTCTTCCTTCGGGACGAATCACACGGGTGAATTACTCTGTCCGCCGCCTCAACGGACGGCTGGATCCTGGAATCCGGTGAGAACACCAATCTGGGTGGAACAATGGCTAGCGCCCTCCACCACCCTGCGCCTCGGCGATGATGGCGCCAGGAAGCAGTATCAGAAGCCTCCTGTCCTTTGCGACCGCCAGCCTGCCGGACAACGTTGTCATCACGAAAGTCACCCTCAAAGTGAAGAGGCAGGGCGTGATCGGAGGCGGTAACCCGGTTACAACATTCCAGGGCTTCATGCTGGACATCCGCAAGGGCACCTTCGGCACATCCGTCCTGCAGACCACCGACTTCCAAACCACAGCACACAAGACGGTCGGACCCTTCAGCCCCGCGCTGGTGGGTGGTTGGTATGAATTCAATCTGACGAGTGCCAAAGCCTACATCACCAAGCTGGTGACCGGGAGCGGAGTCACGCAGATCCGCCTGCGCTTCAAACTGGATGACAACAACAATACGATTGCGAACTACCTTCAGCCTCTACAGCGGCAGTGCCGGCACCGCCTCCCGCCCGACATTGATCATCGAATATTACCTGCCGTAAAGATTAATGGCAACGTCCCGAAGGTTTCCAAGCTGCACATGCTGTTGACACAACCTTCGTAAGATAAAACGTCCCGAAGGTTTCCACGACTGCACATGTTGCTGACGCAACCTTCGGGACGTTGGTTTCGAAATACACTTCGCATAGCCTTAAGTATATTTTTTATCCCCTATTCACTATTCACCATTCCCCATTCCCCACCCACTGAAAACTGAACACTGAACACTGAATCTACCCCACTTAAACAAAAAGACCCGCCTCCCCGGGCGGAATCTCCAGATCGCTCACTATTTACATTGTAGGTCATTCCATCCCAAAATGCAATAGGATAAAGGGAGCTTTTATTTCCCGCGCCCGTGTCGTAAAATGCACGGGCACTTCCAAAATTTTCTGTATCGGAGGCAGCATGTTCAAACGCAGATTGGGACGCAGCAACCTGGAGGTCAGCGCGCTCGGATTGGGCTGTTGGGCGATGGGCGGACCGTGGACCATCGATGGCGAGCCCGCCGGGTGGGGCAGGGTGGATGACGCCGAATTCGACGCGCGCCATCCACTACGCGCTCGACCAGGGCATCAACTTCTTCGACACCGCCGCCAACTACGGCACCGGTCAGAGCGAACGGGTGCTCGGTCAGGCGCTCGCCGGTCGCCGCGACCGCGTCATCCTCGCCACCAAGTTCGGGTACCTCGTCGATGAGCAGAACCGCGCCGTCACCACCACCATGGACGTCCTGCCCCGCATCCGCGCGGAGTGCGAGGACAGCCTGCGCCGCCTGCAGACAGATTACATCGACCTGTACCAGTTCCACAAGGGCGATTACCCGCCCGAAAAAGCCGCCGAGGTGCGTGACCTGCTGGAGGCACTGGTCGCCGAGGGCAAGATCCGCTGGTACGGTTGGAGCACCAACCAGCCCGAGGGTGCGCGCGTCTTTGCGCAGGGCGCCCACTGCACCGCCATCCAGTTTTACATGAACATGGTCCGGCATTTCGACGACCTGCCGCAACTGCTGGCGGTCATCGAGGAGTTCGACCTGGGGAGCATCATCAAATCCCCGCTCATCATGGGCATCGCCACGGGCAAGTACAACGTTGATAGCAAGTTCCCCGCGGACGACGTGCGGACCGGCTGGAACCTGGGGGAGGGGAAGTCACCCCAGAACCTCGAGCGCATCGAGGCGGTGCGGAAGTTCTTCGCGGAGAGCGGCGACAAACGCACCCTGGCGCAGATCGCCCTTGCGTGGGTCTGGACGAAAAGCGTTCGCGCCGTCCCCATTCCCGGTTTCCGCACGCTGGCGCAGGTGCAGGAGAACATCCGCGCCGTGGACTTCGGTCCCTTGAGCGAGGCGCAGATGCAGCAGGTCGAGCAGATCTTCGAGCGCCGCCCGGCAGAACTAGCAAATATCGTCCCGAAGGTTCCAGGGAAGCGCTATGCAACCCTTCGGAGATAAAAGCGTCCCGAAGGTTTCCACGTGCACATGTTGCTGACGAACCTTCGGGATATAAAAACGTCCCGAAGGTTTCCACGATGAGCATGTTGCTGAATCAAACCTTCGGGACGTTAGTTTCTATATACACTTCGCATAGCCTTAAGTATATTATTTACCCCATTCCCACTCACTATTCACCATCCCCACCTACTGAACACTGATTACAGTCTCACCCCATCGTACAACTGTTCCCCCCTGCTCCTTGCTCTTATACATCAGCGCATCCGCCCGTTCCACCAGTCTTCTCCAGCGTATCATCGCCCCGCACAAATGTGACGCCCAGCGAAACGCTGACTGAGATCTTTTTGTCCTCCGCCATGATGAAGCTGCTCTCCACCAGGCTGCGGATGCGTTCCGCCACGCTGCACAGTTCCTCGCGCGTGGAGATGTCCGGCAGGAAGATCAGGAACTCATCCCCACCCCAGCGGATGAATGTATCCATGTGACGCAGCACCTTGCCGGTCGTGTTGCAGACCATCTTCAGCACGTCGTCCCCGATCACATGCCCGTGCGTGTCGTTGATGCTTTTATACTGGTCGATGTCCATGAAGATCGTGCCGAACGTGTTCCCGGTTAACTCCAGGTCATACTGCCGGAGCTGGAACATCAATTCGGCATGACGGCGGTTGCCGATCCCCAGCAGGGGATCGAGCTGGCTTGCCTTCTTGTGCTGTTCCAGTTCGCGCAGGATGGGCAGGTTCCTGGAATATTCGGAAAATATCTCGATCGCGCCGATCACCTTCCCGCTCTCATCCTGGATGGGGGAGACCCGGATCTGGATCGGGATGCGGTGCCCCTGCTTGTGGTGCAGAAAAAGGAGGTCTTCCCTTTTTTGGCAGTCAGCCAGCGTACCCAGCAGCGGGCAGCCGATGATGCACAGCAGGTTGCCTGCCAGGTCCACGTGGTTCAGGATGTTGTCCGCGCACGACCTTCCCACCACCTCCTCCGCGCTAAAGCCGGTGAGCTCCTCAGCCGCCTTGTTCCAATACAGGATCACCCGCTTGTTGTCCACCACGTAGGCGCCGTCGAACAGGTTATCCAGCCACAACTTGTAGGGTTCCATGCTCATTGCCTTTTCCTGTTACCTGCCGGTCAATCTTCGGCGCGATACATCCTGACCAGACCGCCGAACGCCAGGACCGTCGGCAGCAGACTTCCGACCAGCCTGATATACGTCCCAAGGTTGAACCCCGGGCTGGCTTGCAGCCATTGCAAAAGCGGGGATGCCATGGGGGTGATAAACTCAACCGACAGGATCAGGAAGCTCGTGAGGAAGTAATTCCGGGTAATTTCCCAACCCCACGAGGCTGCCACTGCCCCGATTCCCGCCAGGACAGTCAGCATGCCCAGGAGCAGCAGAAAATCTGATCCTTCCTGGAACATGCCTGTGGTGCCGGAGCCTGTGTGGAAATACACCACATCCAGCAGGATCGCGCCGAAAAAAACGGTGACCATCCATGTGTACAGCCCGCACAGAAGGCGTTGCCAGCGGTTGGGTGTTCTTGTCATTAAAAGTGATCCTCCATCCCGGCACAAGAGTTTGCAAATTATAACCCCCGCCATCCCTCCTTGCATCCCTCAATCATTGACTTCAAACTCCAATCGCAAATCGCAAATCGTATTTCCCATGCTGCGATCCTCCCGGCAGGGGACAGGAACCTGCAGGGATTCATTCCGCGAACTCAAAACTGGTTATATAATACCAAAATTGTCTAAATATGACCAACCAACAAAAGAGGTATTAATATGAAATCCACCAGGGTCTTTGCGATCGGAATCTTGACCGTCCTTCTGCTCTCTGTGCTCGTCTTTTCCGCCTTCCGGGTCGGCACGGTCTATGCCGCCACCGGCTGTTTCACCGACACCAACGGGCATCCCTTTGAGACCGCCATCTGCTGGCTGAAGCAGAACGGCATCGTCGGCGGGACCACCTTCAAACCGGACACCGCCGCCACGCGCGCCACCGTTGCCCAATGGCTCTTCAAACAAGCCCAGATCCCCCCACCAAGGGCGCCATCCTCATCACCCCGGGCACGTCCTCCTGGGGGAAATTCAGTTCCCTGGATAACATTAACTTCACATATTACTCCAGTACTACGACAGTGCAGAGGCCGACCACGGGCACCAGTTTTGTCTCCCTTCAACCCTCCGTTCCCACTGTCCTGTATGGCAGGAGCCTGCAATTCCGTGGCGTGGAGTTCTGTTACACCGCTTCCGCCAATGCAATCCTCAGTTACGTGGAGATCAACACCTTCTCTTCAACCAGCGGAGGGGGCACGCGCGTCTTGCAGTTTTCTGATATCACCGACCGCACGGACTCCGCCTGCCGCTACTACGTCCTGCCCTCCCCCGTCACTTTGACCGCCGATGACGGCGTGAATTTCTTTGTCCAGGTGGACTGGACTTTGGCAAACGCTCCATTCTACCTCGCGCGCACCACCTTCGTATTCGAAGCCACCAGCGTAAAACCCACCCTGCCCGCTCCCGACTCCGCCGACGCGGTCATCCTCACCGAGTCCACCGGTCCGGAGGCTGGGTCCTCCACCACCGCTCCTTAGTCCGTAAATACATCCCACCTTAAGATAAACGTCCCGAGGGTCTTCGCACCCTCGGGACGTTTTTGACTTTTGACCTTTAGCCGAGGCGGCTTCTCGTGCGAGGCGGTCTCAAACCGCCATCGCACGATTTTGATGACATAAGTCATCAACCTGCCGTCGTACTTGCACCGCACTGCTTCCGAGTCTCCCGGCACGTGCGGAGGGTGAGGGAAACACGTCTGAACTATGATTGGAATGATTAAATGATGGACTATGATTGAATGCAATACGGCGGTCAGGACGTATAATCATTAAATCAAACAGATCATAGTTCAAGACAAGGGCGCCAATGGAAAAAGAGCGATACCTTCACTCCGAGTTGACAGGCAGGATCATCGGGTGCGCGATGGAAGTGCACAAGGTGCTGGGCAACGGCTTCCAGGAAGTCATCTATCAGCGCGCACTGGAGATCGAAATGAATCACCAGGGGCTGTCCTTCAGCCGCGAACATGAGATGGAGATCTCCTATAAAGGCATCGTGATCGGCAGCCGCAGGGTGGATTTCTTTGTCGAGAATAAGGTCATGGTCGAGATCAAGGCGGTCACTCAATTGGAGGATGTCCACCTGGCGCAAGCCATCAATTACCTGGAAGCCTACGGTTTGGAGGTCGGTCTGCTGCTTAATTTTGGCAGTCGCAGTCTGCAATTTAAGCGCGTGATGAAACCCACCCGATCCATTTGAAGGCGGCACGACGATGCGATTCCCCAATCATGCCAATCATTCAATCATATAAATCATAGTTCAAGACTTCTTCTTCACGCCTCGCGCCTCCTCCTCTCACCCGGAACCTCGTGATCCTCGTGATCAACCCGTAGGGGATCGGTTTGTCCAGCGCGAACTGGATCGTCCCCTTTGAAGTCTTGTACTTCCCCAGTTCCTTCTCGAAATACGCCACCCCGCTCGAGCTCGGGAAAAAACTGACGTGGTCCTTGAACGCCGCGAAATGCACCAGGTTCCTGCCCTGCTTAAAGGTCGGCATCTGGTAGCTGATCGTCTCCTCAGCCTTCGGCGCAGCCTTGCGGATCGTCTCGCGCATCTTCTTCAGGATCACCTGGATCTCCTTCGGCTGTCTCCTGATGTAATCATCGATATTCTTGGGGGGGTATTTATCCATTTTCTCCTCGGCGATTTTTCAAAGTCATCCTTCCTGCAGGCACTGATTTTAGCACACCCTCCCCCACCCCTCAAAACCCGGATCTGGTATGAAATAAAACGTCCCGAAGGTTCCCACGAGTTACTCCTCCCTCCCTCACTACCAAGCTACCAACCTACCAAACTACCAACCTACCAAACTACCCCAACTCCCTCAATCCGCACACGTACCCTCCATCTCAATATCCCTGAAGATTTTCTCCCTCTCGATCTCCTCGATCACACCCTGCCTCGAGACATCCACCACCACCGCGGATGTCCAGTGCTCCCCGCATCCGAACAACTCGTAGTCGAACAGGTGCAGCCGGTATCCGTTCCAGGTCCGGTTCACATGCGCGTCCTCGATCCGTTCGACGAGGTATTCATAATTTTCTTCGTACTTCAGCCCGTAATACGCAGAATACCCGGTCAACGCCAGCACGTAGCTCAGCGCTTCTTCAGGGGTCGTGATCGGTGCGTACATCTCACGGAACTCCTCCGCAGTCCTGATCGCGGCGAATTCGCCGTCCTTGTAAATGACCAGGCGGATGTACGCGTGCAGGATGCCGACGGTCTCGTAAAGATACAAGCCGTTCTCGATCTCCGCCTTTGTCTCGGCGTTCATCTGGTTATCCCGGACATGGCAGGTCGCGAGCGGATACGCCGGATCCAGCCCTCCGGTGAATTCTGGCGGCTCGCTGATCCAGGCACAACCGAATTTCCCCAGCGGGCTGTCGCCTTTGCAGGGACGGGTTCCGTATGGTTCTGGGGACAGCCTGCCGCCTCGTCGAAGACCTCCAGATCCGCTGGCAGCTCCGGTCTGGGGTGATTGATGAACCTCAATCCGGTCTGGCATGCAGACAGAAACGCGATCAGGCACAACGCCAACAGGGCAGGGATTTTTGTTCTCATGGCACCTTTCTCCTTAACCTCGAACCACCCAACTCCCAATCTGCCAATCTACCAATCTACCTAACTACCAATCTTCCAATCTACCTAACTACTTCACCTTTCCTGACTGATCACTGAACACTGATCACTGAACACTGGATTCTCCCCTACTCTGCTATCTCGATCCCATGCTTCCTGTCATCCGTCAGGATCTCAAATGCCGCCCGGTGTTTTGCCTCCAAAACCTGATTTATCCCGTTCACCCTGTCCCTGACCTGCACCGTGCAGCCCGCGATCTTGGTGTTCAGGCAGTGCTTGCTCCCGCCGGGCGGATTGTAGTAATTCAACCCCACGAACGCCGATCCCGCCGCGGAGATCTGCCCGCGCACCTCCACCTCATCCGTGCTGGATGCGAACTCCCAGGAGAAGTACCCGAATTTTCCGCGCGCTTTCAATCCCTGCATCAAGCCGTTCAGCGCGTATTCCCTGCCCGCGTGCCGCAATACCAGCAGGGTCATCGGCGGCGTCCAGAACGGACCCATCTTCAGCCGGGCGGTCGCCACCTCCAGGAAACTCCCGGGGTGCGAATCGAATCCCGCCACCTGTCCCCAGGCATACAGGTCCGTGTGCTTCCTGCCCCAGTTGTGGTTCTGGCTGCCGACCCAATCCTTCACCTGGATGGACTCGCCATCCACCATCAGGCTGCCGTTGAATCCCGCCAGCGGCAGGCTGACCAGGCTTTTCGCCGCCGGGAATTTGCCCGCGTACATCTCCACCGGCAGCAGGAACAGCGGCGCGGAGTCGCCCTCATACTTCAGTTTCCACGATAGCGTGTGCTTCCTTCCTTTAACACCACCCTGCAGCAGGTTCGGCGCCAGCGTTGCCGCCCCCACCTGGACATTCAGCGCGGATGTGTCGAACTTGCAGTTTGCAAAAGGGAACTCCCCTTTGGCGGCAATATGCCGGTCCGTCTCCCCGTTGAAGAAGACCGCCCACAGTTCCCCCAGTGCCTTTTCGGGATGCTCCTTCGGGCTGAAGATCGTGTAGCGTATCCAGAATGCGAGCGGGCGCGAGGGATGGTTGGCGCGCAGGAAGAAGCTCTCGTAATGTCCCTCCGCCTGCCCCCGGTAGCGTGTCGCATTGACCTGTTGCTGGATCGCCAGTTGTCTGTTTTGCATCATTTCCTCGACCTTCCACCAACCTACCAACCTACCAACCTACCAATCTACCAACTTACCAACCTACCTCACTACCCAACTACTTCACTACCTTACTCCCCTCCACCTTCCTCTTCTGGAAATCGATTCCCCCGCTCATCCGGTGGATCCTTGCCCCCAGCCCGGGGGAGAATTGTCTCAACCCGAAGAAGATGCGCAGCGGAAACGAGTTCACGACCACATCCGCTTTATTTTTCTCAATGGCATCCACGACCGCCTGCACGACCTGTGCGGGCGTGCAGGATCCCTGCAGCCCGGACGGTGTGACGCCAAACTTCGCGAACATCCCCACCTCGGTGACGTATCCCGGGAAGATGCTGGAGAAATGCACCCCGCTGTCAACGTGTTCCCAACCCAGCCCATACGCCCATTCCGCCAGCCCTGCCTTGGTGGCACTGTACGTGGCGCCATACGGCGCGCCGCATTTGCCCGCGATCGAGACAATGTTGACGATGTGCCCCATCCTCCTCGCCAGCATGGGGGGCAGTAACAGGTAGGTCAGTTCCATCGGCGCCGCCAGGTTCACCTCCAGCGTTTCGCGGATTCGTTCCCAGGGCAGGTCCAGGTATGCCCCCTCCGACTCCAGCCCGGCGTTGTTGACCAGGATGTCGATCTCCCCAAACTCCTCCAGTGCCTTGCGCACCAGCTCGCGGCGTGCCCCTGGTTGCGCCAGGTCCACCGCCATGCTCCAGGTCTGCACCTTGTACTTCCCCAGGGCTGCGCTCACCCGCGCCAGCCCCTCCTGCGAGCGTGCCGCCAGGGCGATGTGCGCCCCCCGCGCCGCCAGCGCCTCCGCGATCAACGGACCAATTCCCCTCGATCCCCCGGTTAAGAGCACGCGTTTTCCGTTTATCTGGGTCATGCTCTGCTCCTTCCTTTGGCAATGGGCGGGCACCAGGTTAGGGCGTCGTCTGCCGCTCCCACACCTGGTTCAAACCACAGGACCTCACTTTTATTATACAACCCCGTTCAATGCCGCCGCTGACTGAGGGGAGCACGATGAGAATTCCCCTCTTTCACCCCTCGATTCCATTCGGACCTTATCTTAAAAATATTCTTCGTAGTGTCATTGCGAGGGCGGCGTTCTCCCGCCCGTGGCAATCTCCCCATTATCCGGAGAGTGAGTCATTATTGAGATGACTTGTTCCCTTCCTCTTCCTCTCCGCCACCCCGATCCCCACCAGCATCAGGATATACACTCCAACGCTCAGCACCCAGCGTCCGTCCCAGCCTTTCAGAAGTGTGACACTCGGGAGCGACGCTCATCTCCTCCGCTCCCGCCGCCGCGACGAAGTGCATCGGCGCGGACATCGCCCCGATCAGGTGCCCTCCTGCTCCGCGCGGATCATCAGTTCATCGTATAAGCCGGACGTATTCCCAGTTCTCCCCGTACGAAAGGTGACTGCCGTCGTTCCTGCCGAACCACAGCCTCTTCGTTATTCCCGGCATGCGATTTGCCCAGCTCGGGTCTGCCAGTTCCCAGCCCGCCTCGGTGTGCACCTCGGTCCAGGCATGCGCCCCGCCCGGGTGACCCCACTCCCTGGTCGCGGACCAGAACGGTGGGTAGGCGGGCAGCGCCAGCCCGGTCACCACCTGGGAGGGGATGCCTGCCGCGCGCGAGGAGCGCCACTGACAGGTTGGCGAACTCCCCGCAGCCTCCCCTCGCGCGAGTTGTATACGGTCAGCGCGGACTGGTTCCCGCCGCTGCGCGTGCCCTCCGGGTACGATAGATGGGAGGCTGTGAACGCGAAAATGGCATACACGTCCGCCCGGCTCTCTCCCCCGCGATGCGTTCCGCCTCCGCCACGATGGGCGCCGCCTTCGATTGGATCCCCACCTGGGGCAGGGACTGGAACTCCAGCACGGGTGCCTCCCAGCGTGCCGCGCCCTGCCGCAGCCTCACGTCATACGACAATGATCGCGGTGCGCGTCTCCCCCGCGGGGATCGTCCCCGTCAGCTCGAAGACATCCACGGAGGGCATCTCGCTCTTCTGCCCTTCTCCCTCCCAAGTCACCTGCACATTTTCCACTTGTTGATAGGGTCCGTTCCTCGGCACGATCACTGCCAGGTAAACCGCCGTCTCCTCCCCCGGCGCGGAGAACGAATACTGCTCGCACAGGTGATACTGCACCCGGGCAGGCACCAGGTACCACGCCGCGCCCAGCACTGCCAGCATCAGCAGGATGTACATCAGCGACCTGCCGATGCCCGCTGCGGATATTTTCCGCGTTGTCTTTTGGTTCATGTCAGGAGTCCGACTCCGGGATTTTTTCCTTGATCTTGTCCGGCGGCACCGTGACATACATGCCATCGATCATCCATTTGCCGTCCACCTTTTCCAATATTCCGCGGAACGTTCCCTGGATCCCGCCTTCATACTCGATCACGCCGCTCACGTTGGCGACCAGTCCCTGGGGCAGATCGGGATTGGTGTTGACCGCGGTGACGATGCTCAGGTTGGATATGGACAGGTTCAGGTAGCCTTCAAAGATCATGTAGTTGTTGCCTGTGATCAATTCCCGCACTTTTGATAAGGGGATCTGCCTTTGTGCCCTGGGCGAGAACAACGCGTAGGCGCCCTCTGCGTCCCTGTCCGCCAGGAAATTCATGTAATCATCCAGTACGGATGCGATGGGTTCCCTCTCGAGTACCCACCCTGATAGGCTGGTTCCGAAGATGCCCAGCACAGCGACCGGCCCGATGCACAGCACGCCAACCACAACGCCGAGGATGATCCAGAGCGTCTTGCCCGATCTTTTGGGGGGAATCTCGTCCTTGAACACGAGCGGTGGCAAAGGCGCCGCCTTCTTCTCCTGCTCCGCTGGGGGAGTGCTGACCATGTCCGGCAGCGGTGATTCGCCCTCCTCCCGCGGCACCCCGATCAGGCTTGCCTGGCATTTCACGCAATTCAATCTGACTCCCCGCATTCACTTCGTTGCACTGTGGGCATTTCACGATGATTCCCATGATTTCCTGTCCTTTGTGTCTCTTGGCGCAATCTCTGCAGCTGCTGTTTATTTTATCCCCAAATTCCCTCTGATAAACCCTTCCCGAAGGATTTGCGAGACACCCGCCCCAGCCTCAACCCTTCGGGACGTTGTCATCCAGTCAGCTTCCGGTAAATATATAATCCGCCGCTACATTCAACCTCCAACCATTTACCAATCTACCAATCTCCCAACCTACCAACCTACCAAACCACCAATCTCCTCCTCATCTGTTATATAATCCATCCAGTAAATATGAAAAGAGGAGAATCATGCCAACCAAAGCCGCAAAACCCAAGCCCAAGGCGAAAGCCATTGCCAAACCCAAGCCTGCCGCCAAACCTGCCTCCAAGCCCAAGCCGGATCGCAAGCAGGCTGCCCGCCTGAAAGCCCGCCGCCAGTTCCGCGCCGAGCAGGATGAACGCAGGGAGCAGCGCCCGCTCCACCCGCCCCTGCCCCCGTCGCCTCCGAGGGATTTTTCTACGGGATCCTCAGGTTCTTCTGGTTGCTCTTCCACCCCGGCAAGACCGCCCGCGACTTCGACGCCCGGTATAATTGAACGCGCATACAACCCCCATTCCCCGGGGGTCTGTTCATAAAGCGGTCATACTTTAGGGGCAGGCCCCCTGTTCCCCGGGGGTCATTTCCCGCCGCCCTTCGACTGCGCCCACCGCCCACTGCCCACTGAAACTAAACTGATCACTACCCACTGCTTCTCCCCTTTACCTTATCCTCCTCGCGATGATGATCGCCGCGATCGCGACGATGAAGTCATAGACAATCTCAAAAATCGTGAGGAATCCCATATTGCTTTGACCGAAAAATAGCGCATAAATAAATCCCACACCAAAAATGACCGGCAGCGGTGATGCCAGCAGCAGACCGAATAGCCGCGCATGCAGCGGGGATAACCGGTAGTCTCCCTTGCCGAACATGATCAGAAACAATCCACCCGGGATCTTGCCCGTGATCAGCAGCCAGACTCCCGCAATAAAGAACAGGATCTCAATGACAAGCAGGCACATGGTTTTCTCCTTGATGCAGAAATGTTCGACGGGATGAATCCATCCCGGGACGCTTGTGGGTTGATCCGGATTCATCTTCATCATATTGCTAAATACCCTCCCGCTGACACTGAATACTACTCTGCCCACCTAACCTGCCTTTTTCACCGTCGCCGTGTTCCGTCTGACTATCGCGACTCCGTGTCAATCCACATGTTGTGATCCGCCGTCCCCTTCACTATTGCACCTGATTCATCCCATCTCCCAATCGTCAATCGTAAACACTTGAGCAGCAAGTGCAGGTCAAATCGTAATCGTAATTCCCCCTCCTGTATAATCCAGTGGCGCGAAACCGACTTCACTACCTGAAACCCTTCAGCAGACATCCGCGCATGCTGGATGTGTCGCGTCCCTGCGCGCCCGCCACGCGGACTCAACCTGGCGCACGGCTTTGCCCTGCCCGTGCTCTGCGAAGAGATCGCTTTTCAGGAGCATGGATAAAGTGGACCAGCCCATCCTCATCATCGGCGCAGGACCTGCCGGCATCGCGGCGGGCATCCAGCTCAAGCGTTACGGCATGCCCGCCCTCCTGCTCGACCGGCGCGAACCGGGCGGTCTGCTCTGGAACGCGGACCTGGTCGAGAACTACCCCGGCTTTCCCAACGGCGTGAGCGGCGCCAAGCTCGTCGGCTTGATGAAGGCACAAATGCAACGCCTGGGTGTCGAGGTCAGGCGCGAGCAGGTTCAGCTGGCGGATTGGGTGGATGACCATTTCCTCGTCACCACGCAGCAGGCGCAGCGCAGCACGCATACCCTCGTCATCGCCAGCGGGACGCAGTCGCTTCCTCTGCCGGATGTCATCCCTCCGGACGCGCTCGGCAGGGTCTTCACCGAGGTGCGGGATCTGACCGGGGTGCAGGGGATGCAGATCGTCATCATCGGCGCGGGGGATGCCGCCTTCGATTACGCGCTGAATCTTTCGAAAAAGAGGAACTTTGTCACTATTCTCAATCGGGGAGAGGCTATAAAATGCCTTCCATTGTTATACGAGCGCGCCGCGCAGGACCCTCCATTCAATACCGGTCGGGAGTCTCCCTCAGCCAGGTCAAGGTGGATGAAAAAAGCGGCAGGCTCCAGCTCCGGGTCGCATCCGCGCAGTCCGGGGTAACCCTGCTGGATGCGGATTACCTCCTGTTCGCCATCGGGCGCGTTCCGTGCACTGGATTTTCTGTCCGCTGGGATCATGCAGCGTGAGAATGAACTGGTCGAGGCGGGCAGGCTGTACTGGATCGGTGATGTGAAGAACGGGTCGTTCCGCCAGGCAGCCATCGCCGCGGGCGACGGCTTGCGGGCTGCCATGCAGATCCATTTGAGGAACACTTCATGAAAATTCTGGCAAGGACAGGCAACTCCGACCTCGCGACCGTCTACATGGCGGACATGGGGGAGGGCAGGTTGATCGAGTTCGTGGAGGCGTGCCAGCCTCCCCACGGGCGCGCCGAGCGTTGGGTCCTGATGGTCTCCACGCTCTACGGCTGCCCCGTCAAATGCCTGTTCTGCGACGCGGGCGGGGGCTATCGCGGCAAACCCACCGCGCGAAGAGATCCTGATGCAGATCGACCACATGGTCGCGGAGTGGTTTCCGGGCGGCATCGTGACCGCCTCCAAGTTCAAGATCCAGTTCGCGCGCATGGGCGAACCCGCCCTGAACCTGGCGGTGCTCGACGTGCTCGAAGCCCTGCCGCGCCGCTACGGCAACCCCAACCTGATGCCCTCCATCTCGACCATCGCCCCCCTCGGTACGGATGAGTTCTTCGAGCGCCTGGTCGAGGTCAAGGACAGGCTTTATCCGGGCGGGCGCTTCCAGTTCCAGTATTCGATCCACACCACCGACACAGCCCTGCGCGACCGCCTGATCCCCGTCCGCAAGTGGGACTTCGCGCGCATGGCGGAATATGGGGAACGCTTCCACAAGCCGGGTGACCGCAAGATCACGCTCAATTTCGCGCTCGCGGAGAATTCGCCCATCCAGGTGGATGTGCTCCTGCGCCATTTCGATCCCGCGCGTTACCTGGTCAAGCTGACCCCCGTCAACCCCACCAGCCGCGCCGCCCAGAACCACCTCGACTCGCACATCGACCCGACCCGCCCCGAGACCGGCGAGGCGGTGCGCACGCCCTCTGCTGGAGGCGGGCTACGAGGTCATCGTCAGCATCGGCGAGGTCGAGGAGAACGAGATCGGCAGCAACTGCGGGCAGTACGTCCTGAATTATCTCGAAAGCGGCATCGTCCTCAAGGACGGCTACACCTGCCAGATCAACCGCCTCCCAGAGCCCGTTAAGCCTTCCCTTCCGGCTTTCCCCTTCATCATCCAACTTATCCGCACAACTCCGCGCTCCGCGCCCAACTTGGTCTGCTCCCCGCGGGCAATTTCAGCGCGTCTCCCCTCCCGCCGACCTCCGATCACTGAACACTGCTTTCCTCCCCCCATTCCCTACTCACCATTCACTATTCACCCCCCCCCAATCGTCAATCGTCATCATCCCCACTCGAACATCGACATGATCATCAGGAACAGGCTGTGCTGCAGCATAGCCCAGACGACCGTCCTGTCCTTCTGCACCTGCCAGCCCCATCCGCAGCCAGCCGCGAACAGCACGGTCGCGATCAGCAGCGATATCGGCAGGCTCGGCACCGAGCGGAAGGTGCGCAGATGGTAACCGATGAACACCAGCCCATGCAGCAGCAGGGCGGGAATTTTTTTACCCCCCAGCGCCCGTTCCAGGGCGGGTAACAGGGAACTTCGGAAATAGAGTTCCTGCGCGATGCCCGAGGCGGGGGCATAGACCAGGGCGGGCAGCCATTTCCAACCGCCCCAACCGGTATTGGAGCCCAGGATGGGCAGCAGCAGGATGGTGGTAACTGCGAGCGCGATCAACCCCGGTCGTGAGAGCTTCCCGAAGCGCAGGTAGAGATCGGACCGGTTCGAGCCCGAGGCGAGCAGAACCGCGATGCTGACCAGCCCCGGGATGAATGCCAGGATGGAGAGTTCTCGGTTCCGCAGGCTGCCAAACATCCAGGGCGGTCATGCCCACACCCATTACAAGCGTGATCAGCAGCGCCGCGATGAACGGCAGCGCCGGTCGTCTCGCGGCGGATGGTTGGTCGGTTGTCATTTTTCCTCCATTGGTCGGACGGTCGTGATTCGCCAGGAGATCATTCGCTTAATGTGGCATTTCTCCCTATACTATAATCTAAAATCTAAAATCTAAGATCGCCTTTCCCCCCGCCCTTCTCCAGAAACAACACGACCGCCACCCCCACAACCAATATCACGCCAAAGGTCAGGAACAGTCCCCTCCCGCCGATGTTCTCCAGCAGGAACCCGCCCAGGAAACCTCCCACCGCCGAGCCAATGCCGAAGGTCATCGCGCCCAGCATGCCCTGACCGGTGGCTTTCAATCCCGCCGCGCGCGTGCTCATCCGCGTATGCCACCCCCGCCGTCCACATTGCCGCGAAGGTCATGCCGTTCAGCGCCTGCGCCAGGATCGCGAACGCCGGGGTGGGGGCGAGCGCAAACAGGAAGGATCGGATGCCCGTAATGACCAGCGAGATGATTATCAGGCGGTGCGACCCGAACTTGCGCAACAGGCGGTTGCCGAAGAAGAAGGCGGGCAGTTCGCTGAAGGCTGCCACCAGGTTGATGATTCCAACGTGTACTTCGTTGCCGCCCAGTTCCTTGATGTACGGTGATAAAAAGTTCGAGGTCGAGTTCAACAGCACGCCCCCAAAGAAGGCATAGATCATGAAATAGACCCAGGCGCGTTGCGACAGCAGGTCGCGGATGCTGCCGCGCGTCTCCGCTGGTTCGGGCTTGCCGAAGGTGAAGCCCTGGCAAAGAACCAGCACCAGCACGAAGACCGCCGCGCTTGCCCAGAAGCCCATGTGCAAGCCGTAGCGCGAATCAGCGCTCCCGCGATCGGCGAGGCAACCCCCCAGCCGATCGTCCCCCCGATGCGGATGCGCCCGTACATCTCCCTCTGCCCGGTCAGCATGTGCATCGTGGCGCTGTCCGCCAGCGGCGAGACCGGTGAGATGAATATGTTGATCAGCAGCACCACGAACAGCACTGCACTGAAGGAGGTTAGCGTCGGGAAAAGCAGGTCCACCGCGATCACCATCAGGCAGCCCACGCTCATGATCAACTTGTGCCGCCCGGTACGGTCCGCCAGGTTGGTCCAGAACGGGGAGAAGAAGATCGTCACCAGCGGCGGCAGCCCGGCCAGGATGCTGATCTCCGCGCCGCTAAATCCGAGCTGCTGGTAATACAGCACAAAGTACGGGACGATGGAAGCCATGCCCGCGTAGAACAGGAAGTTGAAGGAGAATGGGACGGTTTTGTTCATCGACGCCTGTGCATCACACCTTGTGGATCTTGAACTGCGGCAGGTAGTCCTTGTGCTGCGCGAAGAGCTCGTTCGCCATCTGCCGGATCTCCGCCAGCGAGAGCACCGCGGCGGTCAGCGGGTCGTGGCAGATGGCGTGGTAGACCATGGTCGGGTCGCCGGTCAGCGACGCCTCGATCGCCATCTCCTCGATGCCGCTCGAGAGCTGGGTCAGCAGGGCGCACTGGGCTGGCAGCGCGCCCACGTGCACCGGGTGGAAGCCGGCCTTGTCGACCGCACACCGGCACCTCCACGCAGGCGCCCTCCGGCAGGTTGGTGATCAGGCTGCGTGTTGGGCACGTTGCCGTTGAAGTTGAACGGCTCGCCGCCCGCGAGGGCGTTGATGATGTAGGCGGCGTACTCGTGCCCGCGTTCCAGGTCCTGCGGCGTCCAGCTTCGTCTGCCAGTTCCATCCGCACGCTGGTCCTTCCAGGTCGGCTTCGTTGTTCTGGTATTCCTTCAAGATGTAGGCATACTCGCCGGGGTTCCAGCCGGTGCCGTGCGTGCAGTATTTCTCGATCAGGTCGGGGCGCTTGCGGAACCACCAGTTGTACTCGCGAGTTGTGCCCGCTCGAACTCGGTGACATAGTAACCCAGCGCCAGGAACATCTCGTTGCGCACCTGCTCTTCGTTGTAGATCTGCGGGTTCTCCGTGACGGCCTTGTGGATCAGCGGGTAGGCGTCCTGTCCCTTCCAGTTGTACTTCAGATACCACGCCATGTGGTTGATGCCCGCGCACAGGTAGTTGATCTCCGTCCATCGGCGCGCCGATCCAGACCGCCAGCATCTCCGCCGTGCCCTGCACCGAGTGGCAGAGGCCGGTCAGCGGGATGAAGGTCTGCCGCTGCAGCGCGCCGCACAGCATCGCCATCGGGTTGGTGTAGTTGAGCAGGACGGCATTCGGGCAGTAGCTCTCCATGTCGCGCACGATGTCCAGCATCGGGTGGATCGTGCGCAGGAAGCGGAAGATGCCGCGAGGGTCCGCGCGTATCGCCGACGTTGATGTCCACGCCGTATTTTTTGGGGATCTCGATGTCGTGCCGCCAGACCTCGGTGCTGCCCGCCAGGATGGTGGTCAGCACCACGTCCGCGCCCTTCAGTGCTTCCGCGCGGTCGAGCGTCGCCTCCACCTTTGCCCTGCGCTTTCCCGCCGCGATCAATTTTTCGACGCCCTTCTTCGCCCACTCCAGGCGTTCCGCGTCGATGTCCATCAGCGAGATGGTGGCGTCCTCCAGCAGGGGAAAGGTCAGCAGGTCGCGCACGAGGTTGGCGGTGAAGCCCAGGCTCCCCGCGCCGATGAAGGCGATTTTGGTCATGGTGTGCTCCGGTGTGAAGATATTAACGGCCAAGTGTATCCCCTCCCCGCATGGGATGCAATGGCAGAGTTGTAAAAAAAAGCGCCCCTTCCCTGTAGGGCTCGCGAAGCACTGCTGTAAGCAAGGGGCTGGGGGTTAGGTCAGCAGGGGTTCAGGTCACCTGCTCCCAGGCGCTGAAATCCCACTCCTTCAGCGTCTGCTGTAGCTGCGTGCGGCTCTTCAACTTGTACTTGATCAGGATGTTGTGCAGGTGATACTTGACCGTCTCCGGCGAGATGTACAGGCGCGCGGCGATCTGGCGGTTCGAGTAGCCCAGGCACACCTGCGCGGCAACCTGCTGTTCGCGCGGCGTCAGGCTTCTCCAGTTATCCCAGAGACCGAAGGATCTCTTGGTACTGGTTCAGCCCGGCGGCAAAGATCATCTCTGCCAGTTCTTCTTCAGTACGTTGTTCGCGGGTAGCCAGCGATGTCAGCTTGAGTTGAAGGGGTTCCGAAAATGTATAGGTGCGCAGGCTGTGAGTGTTCTTCGAGCCGAGCCAGTTCATCAGGTGCTTGCGGATGGACATGGTGAGGGCAGTATATCAGAACATATGTTCTTGTGTCAAGGGTTGCGCCCGGGGTCCGGCGGTATAATCAAACAGCCGAAGGGATCCTAAAACAACATTGGAGCAGTGATGAACAAACTCAAATTATCCCGCCTTTTCCTCCTCATCAGCGCCGCCCTGTTCGTGGTTACCGCCATCGGGGTGATCATGGCGGTCATCCCGGCGGTCAGGGCAGACACCTTCCCGGGCTCCAGGCCGGAGGCAGCGGTCACTGCCTTTTGGGTCGGCAGCCTGCTCAGCCTCCTGCTGGCCGCGCTGCTGGGCGTGATCGCGGTCCGCACGCAGGGCAGGGGTCGCGGGCTGACCGCCCTCCTGGTCGTGCTGATCCTGCTTCTCTTCTTTATAGCGTTCGCCTTCCAGGATGCATTCAGGGCGTATGCTCTGGAAGGTCCTGCCATGCAGACCACAGCCGGGCTGCTGAGGCTCTTCTCGAACATGGATTACCTGGGGGTGCTGCTGGTCATCATAACGGCTTTCATCCTGCCGAAGAAGGCATGAACCCAAAGACCCCAAAGGTTCCCCGGACCTTTCGGGTCTTTCATCATTGGCGGGATTGTATTTCATCCCAAAAAGTGCTATATTTCACATAAGAAAGTTGTATACATAACCCGGCGTTCAAAACCCTGGTGGGGAGATCCACCTGGAGCAAGCAGCCTCATTGCCATCCACTTGGCGATCAGGCTGCTTTTTTTCATCGTCTTCCCTGGAGGTACCCATGAGTAAAAATTCCATACTCGCAGCGTCTGCCGTGTATCTCCTGGCGCTGGTCTTCGCATTTTCCATGCGGGCATCTCCGCGCAGGCAGGCGCAGTGCGCTGACCTACACCGTCTCCAATCTCAACGACAGCGGAGCCGGTTCCCTGCGGCAGGCGATCACGGATGCGAATGCGCATGCCGGCTCGGACACCATCACCTTCTCCGTCAGCGGGACGATCACGCTTGCCTCCTCCCTGCCCAACATCACCGACAGCCTGACGATCAACGGCACCGGGCAGAACGTCACCGTCAGCGGGAACGATCTCTACCCGGTGTTTTACGTCGCCAGCGGAAAAACACTGACACTCACCAGGTTCAACATTGAACACGCGAACTCCCCGACCAGCGGCGGCGCGTCTTTGTTTACTACGGTACGCTGATCATCTCGTACAGCAGCTTATCCGAAAATCATGCCACCAACTATGGCGGGGCGATCTACGTTACCAGCGGCTCTGTCAATGTGTCGAACAGCACCTTCCGCGCCAACAGCGCCGATGATCTCCGGCGGAGGCATCAAGACCTACAGCAGCACGGTGGCAGTCTCCAAAACCACCTTCATCAACAACAGCACCCCAAGCGGCGGGGGTGCGATCTACAATGATCATTCTTCAACACTGACCCTCTCGAACAGCACCTTCTCCGGCAACAGCGCCAGTTGGGGAGGAGGCATTGCCAATACCAACTCCACCCTGATCGTCCTGAGCAGCACCTTCTCCGGCAACAGCACGGTCACGGCGGCGGGGGCATCCGCTTACTGAGCGGCTCGCTGATCCTGAAGAATTCCATCCTGGCAAACACCAGCGGCGGGACGGATTGTAAGGCGGATGTTGCGATCGGCACCAACACCAACAACCTGATCGAGAACAATTCGGGTTGCGGCACACCCGTCTCCAGCGCGGACCCCAAGCTGGGCACGCTGGCAAACAACGGCGGTTCCAACCCGCACCTTTGCCCTGCTGCCCGGTTCCCCCGCCATCGACGCCGGCGATGACGCGAACTGCGCCGCCGCTCCGGTCGACGGGTCTCGACCAGCGCGGCGTGACCCGCACTTACGGCGCCCACTGCGACATCGGTTCCTATGAACTGAAGACCGGCAGGCTGACCGCCACGTTCCGTCGGTGCCAACGACGGCTGGATCCTGGAATCCGGCGAGAACACCAACGTCGGGCGGCACGCTCAATTCCGACCGCCACCACCTTCCAGCTCGGCGATGACGCGCTCGGACAAGCAATACCGCGCCATCCTGTCCTTCAATACCGCCGCGCTGCCCGATAACGCCGTCATCACCGGGTCACTGCTCAAGATCCGCAAGCAGGGCGTGGTCGGGACGGATCCCTTCACCATCCTGGGCGGGTTGAAGGTGGACATCCGCAAGCCCTATTTCGGCACGGGCGTTGGGCTGGTGGTTGGCGATTTCCAGGCTGCTGCGGGCAGATCCAATGCGGCCACCTTCCGCACCACGCCGGTCAACAACTGGTACATCGCGGTCATCGGCGCGACAGGATATCCCTACATCAACCTGACCGGCACCACCCAGTTCCGCCTGCGCTTCCTGACGGATGACAACGATGACGGCGCCGCGGATTACATGAAGTTCTTCAGCGGCAATCATGCCACCGCCGCCGCGCAGACCGACGCTGGTCATCACATATACCCTGCCGTGATTTCACAGACCCTCAAGCTCTGCCAGACCTTGAGGGTCTTTACTGGCGGCAGGGCGGATTTCCATCCGTGGCGATCGCGGACTCCCTCCAGGATGACGTTCCGCAACGCAGTTGGCAATCCAGGCGCCCCCGAAAGATCAGGGGCGCTTTTGGTTGTTGTGGCAGGACGATCTCTCCCCAAAATGAAACAGGAACCATCCACCCATCCTTATTTTCACAAGCGACGAACATTGCTCCGGCTGTTATTTGGATTAGGGGTACAATGTAACAATATATATCCAATATATCCGAGTTGAGTTTCTCCCCCATAAAACCCCGGAGGGATTTGGTTCTGGTATATCCAGGCTCAGGAGAAATTCAAATGAGATCCCTTCGTTCCAAACCCATGTTTCATATCTTTACATACCTGACCTTGCTGGTCTTGCTGATCGGTATGTCGCCGAGTCTCACCCGTGCAGGCTGGATCGTTACCCAGTCCGCTTGATGCCAGCGGCGAATTCTTTTGGGCAAAGCGGGTGGGTGGGACGAGCTCTGATATAGGTCGTGGCATCACGGTGGACTCAAGCGGCAGCATCCATACGACGGGTAACTTTATCGGCACCGTGGACTTTGACCCCGGCGCGGGCACAGCCAACTTGACCGGCGGTGGCATCTTTGTCTCCAAACTGGATGCCGGCGGGGTCTTCGTCTGGGCAAAGAGCCTGGGCACTGGGCATGGTAACAGCATCGCGGTGGACTCAAGCGGCAACGTTTATACAACGGGGTGGTTTGAAGGCATCGCCGACTTTGATCCGGGCGCGGGCACAGCCGTCCTGGTCAGTGCGGGGTTATCCGACATCTTCGTATCCAAGTTGGACAGCAACGGGGACTTTGTTTGGGCAAAGCGCATGGGCGGGACGAACTATGATGACAGCAGAAGCATTGCCCTGGACCCCTTATCTGGCGACGTTTATACAACGGGGTCCTATCAAGGCACCGTGGACTTTGACCCCGGCGCAGGCACGGTCAACCTGACCAGCGCGGGAGGCAGGGATATCTTCGTCTCCAAATTGGACAGCAGCGGAAACTACGTCTGGGCAAGGAGCATGGGCGGGGCGGTCGAAGATTACGGCTACGGCATCGTCATCGACCCATTCAACAACGTCTTTACGACGGGGTACTTTAAAGGCACCGCCGACTTTGACCCCGGGGCGGGCACAGCCAGCCTGGTGAGTGCGGGAGACAAGGACATCTTCGTCTCCAAATTGACCGGCAGCGGCAGCTACAGCTGGGCAAAAAATATGGGCGGGACGGGCATTGATGCTGGCTGGGATATCGCGGTAGACCTGGGCGGTAACGTTTATACGACGGGATACTTTAAAAGCAGCGCCGACTTTGATCCAGGCGCAGGCACAGCCACCCTGGTTAGTGCGGGGTTCGGCGATATCTTCGTGTCCAAATTGACCGGCAACGGCGGCTATATCTGGGCAAAGCGCATGGGCGGGTTAAACGATGAGTCTGGCAATGACATTGCCGTGGACTTTAGCGGCAATGTTTTTACGACGGGGTTCTATTCAGGCAGCACCGACTTTGACCCCGGCGCGGGTATAGTCTACCTGAACAATGCGGGGGGATCCGATATCTTCGTCTCCAGGTTAAATGGCAGCGGCAACTTTGTCTGGGCAAGGAGCATGGGCGGGGCGAATGATGATTTCGGCTATGGCATCGCTCTGGACACAAGCAGCAACGTTCATACGACAGGCTCCTTTCAAGGCACTGCCGACTTTGACCCCGGGGCGGGCACAGCCAACCTGGTAAGTGCCGGGAACGACGATATCTTCGTTTCCAAACTCGGGGATACCATACCATCCACATTCAGGTCTGTTGCTGGCAACGATGGCTGGATCCTCGAATCCGGCGAGAACACGAACGCGGGTGGCATCCTGAATGCAACTGCCACCACGTTTAACCTCGGCGACGCGGCAGGGAACAGGCAATATCGCTCCATCCTGTCTTTCAACACGATCGACCTGCCGGATAATGCGGTTATCACAAAAGTCACGCTCAGGATCCGCAAGCAGCTCGTGGTTGGGTCGGATCCCTTCACGCATTCTCAGTGTGCTGAAGGTCGATATCCGTATGCCGTACTTTGGCACGAGCGCCGCGTTGTTGGCAGGCGATTTCCAGGCAGCTCCGGGCAGACCCAATGTCGGTACGTTCAGCGCGGTGCCGGTCAGCAACTGGTACACTGCGGTCCTCCTCAGCACGGCGTATCCCTACATCAACCTGACCGGCACCACCCAGTTCCGCCTGCGCTTCCTGACGGATGACAACAACGACAACGCCGCGGACTACATGAAGTTCTTCAGCGGCAACTACGCCACTGCCTCCGCCCGCCCGACATTGACCATTGAATATTACATCCCGTAAAGTTCGTACAACTCTCCTCATAATAAGACCCTGAAGGTTTCCCGGACCTTCAGGGTCTTCATCATTGGCGGGATTGTATTTCATCCCAAAAAGTGCTATATTTTATTAGGAAGATCTTCACAATCCGGCATTCACCACCCTGGCGGAAAACCCGCCTGAAGCAAGGCAGCCTCATCCCATGCATTTGGTGATCAGGCTTTTTTTATCCTTCCCACCCCCGGAGGTATTCATGCGCAACAAACTACCTGGCAGTGCATGGCGGATCGCCCTTGCGCTGGTCTTTGCATTTTCGATGGCGGGCGTGTCTGTGCGGCAGGCGCAGGCGCTGACCTACACCGTCTCCAACCTCAACAACTCCGGCGCCGGTTCCCTGCGCCAGGCGATCACGGATGCAAATGCGCATGTCGGCACGGATACGATCACGTTCACCGTCAGCGGGACGATCACGCTTGCCTCCAGCCTGCCCAACATCACCGACAGCCTGACGATCAACGGCACCGGGCAGAGTGTCACCGTCAGCGGGAACGATCTCTACCCGGTGTTTTACGTCGCCAGTGGAAAAACACTGATGCTCACCAGGTTCAACATTGAACACGGGAACTCCCCGACCAGCGGCGGTGCCGTCTTTGTTTACTACGGTACGCTGATCCTCTCGTACAGCAGCTTATCCGAAAATTATGCGACCAACTATGGCGGAGCGATCTACGTTACCGGCGGCTCGTTGAATATTCAGAACAGCACCTTCCGTGCCAACAGCGCCGGTATCTACGGCGGAGGCATCAAGACCTTCGACAGCACGGTTTCGATTTCAATAGCACCTTCATCAACAACAGCGTCCCAAGCGGCGGGGGGGCGATCCACAATGACCATTCTTCCACCCTGACCCTCTCGAACAGCACCTTCTCCGGCAACAGCGCCAATTGGGGAGGAGGCATTGCCAATACCAACTCCACCCTGATCGCCCTGAGCAGCACCTTCTCCGGCAACAGCACGGTCACCGGCGGCGGGGGCATCCGCTTGCTCAGCGGCTCGCTGATCCTAAGAATTCCATCCTGGCAAACACCGCCGGCGGGACGGATTGCAAGGCGGATGTCGCGATCGGCACCAACACCAACAACCTGATCGAGAACAACTCGGGTTGCGGCACACCCGTCTCCAGCGCGGACCCAGGCTGGGCACGCTGGCGAACAACGGCGGCTCCACCCGCACCTTTGCCCTGCTCCCCGGTTCCCCCGCCATCGACGCCGGCGATGACGCCAACTGCACCGCCTCTCCGGTCACGGTCTCGACCAGCGCGGTGAGACCCGCACCTACGGCGCGCACTGTGACATCGGTTCCTATGAACTGAAGACCGGCAGGCTGACCGAATACTCCATCGGGATCGGCGATGGCTGGATCCTGGAGATTCCGAGGACAGCACCACGGGCGGCACGCTCAACTCCACCGCCACCACCTTTCGCCTCGGTGACGACGCCTCCGACCGGCAGTACCGCTCCATCCTTTACTTCAATACCGACCTGCTTCCGGACGATGCGGTCATCACCCGCGTCATACTGAAGATCCGCTACAACGCCGTGGTGGGCACCGATCCCTTCACCATCCTGGGTGGGCTGAAGGTCGATATCCGCATGCCCTATTTCGGCACCAGCAATGCACTGGTGGCGGGTGATTTCCAGGCTGCCGCAAGCCTCTCCAATGTCGCCACCTTCCGCACCACCCCGGTCAGCGACTGGTACACCGCTGTCCTTAAAGCCACGGGTTACCCCTTCGTCAATCCTTCCGGCACCACCCAGTTCCGCCTGCGCTTCGTGACCGATGACAATAACGACAACGGCGCCGACTACATGCGATTCCTCAGCGGCGACCATGCCACCCTCGCCGCCCGCCCGACCCTCATCATTGATTACATACATTACCATGACCACAGAGACCCTAAAGGTTTCCATCCTGGATCATGCACCAGGTGGATCGGACAAACCTTTAGGGTCTTTATTTTTTCTCACGCAGCCTCCTGCTGAAGTCTCAGGGTATCCTGAAGTCACTTAATACCTAAGCTCCCCTTCCTTAAGGGAAGGGGCTGGGGTTAAGGTCTGTAGTGGACCCACAAAACTGGACAGTCCTGTAAGGGTATTAACCACAAGGAGTGTCGAGATGGCAGAACGGAAGAAATACACAGCCGAGTTCAAAACCCGGGTGGTTTTGGAATTGCTCACAGCCCAAAAAGGACTGATGCAAGCCAGTCGAGATTATGGATCAAAGATACCATTTTGAGTTGGTGGAAACAGGAGTTTCTGGAACGGGCTCCCCAATTGTTCAAAGGTGAAAAAGCAGAGGATCCTCAAGCCGAGATGCGGATTGCCGAACTGGAGCGCATGGTTGGCAAACTGACGTTGGAACTGGACACGGCAAAAAAAGTCTTGGGCTACTCCAACTGGATCGGAAAGACAAGAGGAGAATAGCCCAGATGCTGCTTCAGGAACAATCCGCTCGCCCCGGAATAGTCTGCCGTGTGCTGGAGTTGCCACGCAGCAGTTACTATTACCGTACCCAACCCAAAGAAGAGAATACCCTGAAGGATGCCATCCAGTCTGTGGCTGGACAATATCCAAAGTATGGGACCCGTCGCATCACCCAAGAACTCCGCCGTGTTCCGCATCAATACCAGGTGGGACGGAAGCGGATTTAACGTCTGATGCGCTCCATGAGGCTGCTGCGACCGGTGAAACGGGTAAAGATCCGTACTACCAACAGCGAACACGGCTTTCCACGCTTCCACAACTTGATGAAAGACCTGGTGGTGACTTACCCGAACCAGGTTTGGGTGGCAGACATCACGTACATTCGCTTGAAGAATGGGTTTATCTATCTGGCGGTCTTGATGGATGTGTTCACCCGGGCAATTCGAGGTTGGAATCTCAGTCGCAGTTTGGATCAGGAGCTGACCTTAAACGCATTGAAAAAAGGGTTGTCCCATTCCAGCCCAGATATCCATCACAGTGATCAAGGCATTCACTATGCCTTTCGGAACTATGTTCAGTTGTTGCAGGAACACCATGTTCGAATCAGCATGGCGGGCGTGGGAAAACCCGAAGAAAACGGATACGCAGAACGTCTGATGCGTACCATCAAGGAAGAGGAGGTGGAACTTTCCGAATATAATGATCTGGAGGATGCCCGAGAACAATCGGGCGGTTCCTGGACGATGTGTACATGACCAAGCGCATTCATTCTGCTTTGCAGTATGCAACCCCGGCAGAGTTCGAAGCGCTTTGGCGAGCACGAGCCTTATCCACCCCTTAGCAGAAGGCTTTTTTTGTCCAACTTTTGGGGTCCATTACAGCCAGTCCTATGTACTTAAGTTGTATAACGGCGGTTGGGGCGTCCCCGCCGCGGGCATCAGCCTGATCGAACCGGGCAGCATGTCCCCCGCCTCCGCCACGGTCTATCTCACCCGTCCCGCCTCGCGGACCTTCTCCGCCACCCCTCTCAGCCCCACGGGCGGACCGACCTCCCAGGTCAGCTGGTACAGGAACGGCGTGCTCCTGCCTGGCGAGACCGGCAATAGTTACACCTACTTCACCGATCCCGGTGACGCCACCCTGCAGACCTTCACCATGCGGGTCAAGGATGTCACCACCCTGGTCAATTCGAGCATGGCGGGCGGAGCCCTCCAAGATGAGTTCACCTGGACCGTCATCCTCGACCCGACCACCCTCAAGCTCAACGCCACCGCCGGTTACGACGGCTGGATCCTCGAATCGACCGAAACCAGCACCACCGGCGGCACCCTGAACACCACCGCCACCACCTTCAACCTCGGCGATGACGCCGCGGATAAACAGTATCGCGCCATCCTGTCCTTCAACACCGTTCCATGCCCGATAACGCCGTCATCACCACCGCCATGCTCAAGATCCGCAAGCAGGGCTGGTCCGGCACCGATCCCTTCACCATCCTGGGCGCTTTGCGCGTGGATACCCGCAAGCCTTACTTCGGTACCAGCTCCCGCATTGGCGGTCGTGATTTCCAGGCTGCCCCGCAGAGAACCATCGTGGCCACCTTCCACACCACGCCGGTCAACAACTGGTACACTGCCGTCATCAAGAGCCTCGCCTATCCCTACATCAACAAGACCGGCACCACCCAATTCCGCCTTTACTTCACGACCGACGACAACAACGACAACTGGCGCCGACTACATCAAGTTCTTCAGCGGCAACTACGCCACCGCCGCCGCCAGACCGACGCTGACCATCACATATTACATCCCGTAGCATGTTTTCCCCTCCCTAAATTCGAATGAATTTGGGGAGGGGCAGGGGTAGGGCACTCTCCAGACCCTGAAGGTTTCCAAAACCTTCAGGGTCTTCCCTTGTTCTCTCACCTCCAGGCGGGTGCTGACGGCAGGGTATTACATATGTCGTAAAAAACAGGGTCATTCCATATTGTGAAGGGGGTATCCTGCAAGTAAAATGGATGTTACCTCTTACCGGTTGGTGGGCATTTATCGGTCTGTCGGAAAAAGCTCGACACACCTCGATATCCAGGAGAGATTCCCCATGCTTAAACCCAAAAACTGTGGCGCCTGTTCACCATTGCCGCGCTGCTCGCCAGCCTGCTCAACCTGGGCATGCTGCCCGCGCACCCAGCCCGCGCCGCCTACCGCAGCCTCAGCCTGACGGACTTCAGCACCTATTCCCAGAATTTCGACTCATCGGCACGGATGCTGTCGCAACCCTGCCCGCCGATTGGAAGGTCGATAAATTGTCGTCGTCGCAAACCGTCGGCACCTATGCCACCGCTGGAACCACGACGAACAGGCTGGCGGGCGACAACATGTCCTGCTCTGCCAGCAACGGCATCTACAACTTCGGCGCCGGGGATCCCGCCACCGCCACCGACCGTGCCGTCGGGTTCCTTTCCTCCAGCAGTGCGACATATAGTGGCAACCTGTATGCCCTCTTTAATAACGGCACGGGCAGCGCACCTCTCCTCCCTGACCATCTCGTACAACGTGGAAAAATACCGCATGGGCACCAATGCCGCGGGCTTCAGCGTCCAGTTGTATTATTCATTGGATGGTTCCACCTGGACTTCCGCCGGTCCCGAACTTTCTCACCAGTTTCCCGGCGGACGACGAAACCACGGCTATGCCACTGCCCCCGGTGAAACGGTCTCTGTCTCGAACCAGGTCCTGACCGTTCCCATTCCAAGCGGCAGCGATATCTACCTCGCCTGGAATTACTCCGTCACCTCCGGCGACAACCACTACCAATGCCCAGGCGCTCGGCATCGACGATTTCTCCCTGACTCCCACCCCCGCGCTGCCTGCGCTTTCCATCAATGATGTCAGCGCCGCCGAAGGTGACTCCGGCGTGACGAACTTCACCTTCACCGCCAGCCTCTCCTACGCGGCACCCGCCGGCGGCGTGACCTTCGATGCCCTCTCCTCGGATGGCAGCGCAACCGCGGGCAGTGACTACTCTTCCTATTCCACCACCGGTTTGTCCATCTCCGAGGGCGCCACCATCCACCACCTTCGACGTCCCGGTCAACGGCGATACGACCTTCGAGCCGGACGAGACCTTCAACCTCACCCTCAGCAACGTCAGCACCAACACGGCCCTCGGCGACGGCACCGGTCTCGGCACCATCCAGAACGACGATCCCGCCCCGCCCGTCCTGAGCATCAAGGACATCACCCATTACGAGGGCAATGCCGGCACATACAACTTCGCCTTCGTGGTCAGCCTGGATAAGCCCGCGCTCCCCGGCGGTGTCACTTTCGACATCACCACGGCGGACGACACCGCCACCGTTGCCGATGGCGACTACGTCGCCAGTTCCTTCGCGACCGTCACCATCCCGGAGGGCAGTTCCTCCTACGATTTCCCTGTGACGGTCAACGGCGACACCACCATCGAATCGACCGAGAAATTTTTCGTCGACATCTCCAACGTCACCGGTGCCACCGTGTCCGATAGCCAGGCTGCGGGCACCATCACCAATGACGATGGCGCCACTCCTCTCCTGTCCATTGACGATGTCACCCTCACCGAGGGTGATGCCGGCACGATCGATGCCGTCTTTCACCGTCAGCCTGGACTTCCCTGCCCTGGCGGGCGGCGTGACCTTCGACATCGGCACGCAGGATGGCACCGCCACGACCACCGATGCTGACTATCTCCGAATTCAGCCACCGGCGTGACCATCCCCGAGGGTGCTGATACCGCCTACCTTTACGGTGACGGTCAACGGCGACACGACCTTCGAGGCCGAACGAAACCTTCAACGTCAATGTGACCAACATCACCGGCGCGAACATTGCGTGATGCTTCCGGTCTCGGCACGATCACGAATGACGATCTCCCCCCGCCCAACCTCTCCATCAACAACGTCACCCTGACTGAGGGCAATAACGGCACCTCCACCGCCTCCTTCACGGTCAGCCTGGATGCGGTCGCGCCCGTGGGCGGAGTCACCTTCGACATCGCCACCGCCGATAACACTGCCACCGTTGCCGGGAACGACTACGTGGAGCAGTCGGTCATCGGCGCCTCCATCGCCTCGGGTCTCACCACCTACACCTTCGATGTGACCATCAACGGCGACTGGACCAATGAAGCGACCGAGTCCTTCTTCGTCAACGTGACCAATGTCACCGGCGCGGTCGTCACCGATGCCCAGGGTCTCGGTACCATCACCAATGACGATCCCGTCCTCACCCCCATCTACACCCTCCAGGGCAACGGTCCCACCACACCTCTCCCGGGCACCCGTGCCACCACCGGCGTCGTGGTCGGTGACTACGAGGGCGGTCGTCTCTCCCCAGATGCGCGGCTTCTACATCCAGGATCCACCGGTGATGGGAATGTCACCACCTCCGACGGCCTGTTCGTGTATAACAGCAGCAATAACAATGTTGCCCTGGGTGACCTGGTGCGCGTCGACCGGCACGGTCTCTGATTACCAGGGTCAGACCCAGATCAGCGCCACGGGCATCGATATCATCTCCTCCGGCAATACCATCACGCCCACCGATATCTCCCTGCCCTTCGCCAGCAGCTCGACACCGGAGCAGTACGAAGGCATGCTGGTGCGCGTCCCCCAGACCCTGTATGTCACCGAGATCTACCTGCTCGGGCGCTTCGGCCAGGTCACCCTCAGCGGCAGCGGCAAACTCTACCAGCCGACCAACCTCGTCCTGCCGGGCGCTCCCGCCATCGCCATGCAGGCCACCAACAACCTGAATAAGATCATCCTCGACGATGCCACTGAACACCGAGAACCCCGACCCGATCGTCTTTGGTCGCGGCGGGCTCCCGCTCTCTGCCACCAACACCCTGCGCGGCGGCGACACGGTCGCCAACCTGGTGGGTGTCTTCACCTACACCTGGGGCGGCAACTCCACGTACAGCCCGAACGCCTACCGCATCCGCCCGATGGACGCACAAGGCGGCAGCCTCCCGAATTTCAGCCCGCCAATGCCCGCCCCGCTGCTCCGCCTGTCGTGGGTGGGACGCTCAAAGTCGTGGGCATGAACCTGCTCAACTACTTCAACACCTTTGATGACGGCAATTCCGGCACCCCGGGCTGGTACCGGCGGCGGAGATTCTGACTGCCGCGGCGCCAACGATGCGGCAGAATTCACCCGCCAGTCGGATAAGCTCGTCAACGCCATCCTCGCCCTGGATGCGGATGTGCTCGGCATCGCCGAAATGGAGAATGACGGTTACGACTCGGCCAGCGCCATCCAGGACCTGGTCAATAAGCTCAATGCCGTCGCCGGGGCAGGGACGTATGCCTTCATCAACCCCGATACTGCCAATGGCTTGCACTCCCTCGGCACGGATGCCATCAAGGTCGGCATCCTCTACAAGCCTGCCCGTGTCACCCCGGTGGGCACGACCGCCGTCCTGAACTCCACCGCTTTCGTCAACGGCGGCGATGCAGCCGCCCGCAACCGTCCCTCCCTGCTGCAAGCCTTCCAGACCGCCGACGGCGAACGCTTCCTGCTAAACGTCAACCACCTGAAGAGCAAGGGCTCCGCCTGCACCAACCCGGATGCCGGGGATGGACAGGGCAACTGCAATCTCGTCCGCACCAATGCGGTCAAGCCCTGCTGGCCTGGTTTGCCACCAACCCGACCGGCACCGGTGACCCCGATATCCTGGTCGTGGGCGACCTGAACTCCTACGCCATGGAAGATCCCATCCAGGCATTCAAAGCCGCCCCCTACAATTTACCGACATGGTCAATGCCTTTGGCGGCGCCGCAGCCTACTCGTATGTCTTCGATGGTCAGTGGGGTTACCTCGATCATGCCCTTGGTTCCCCCAGTCTCTTCGCGCAGACTGCCTCGGCTGCCGAATGGCACATCAATTCCGATGAGCCCTCCGTGCTCGATTACAACACAGAGTACAAGACCGCCGGGCAGATCATCAGCCTCTACAGTTCCGATCCCATCCGCACCAGTGACCATGACCCCATCCTGGTGGTCTGAACCTGGAAGCTGTCGCGCCCACCGTCAGCTCCAGCTTGCGCGCCAGCCCAAATCCATCCAGTCGTCTCACTGTGAATTTCACGGTCACCTTCTCGGAAGCGGTCACCAACGTGGACACCGCGGACTTTACCGTCGTCCCCACCGGCATCACCGGCGCTTACGTCTCAGCGGTCAGCGGCACCGGCGCCACCCGCACGGTCACGGTCAGAACCGGCAAAGGCAATGGCACCCTCCGCCTGGACGTCTCCGTGACCGCCACCATCATCGACCTGGCTGGCAACCCCCTCACCGCCCTGCCCTACACCGGCGACGAAGCATACACCATTTACAAAGTGCTCATTTCCCGGTCCACCGGGACCCAGGACGGTTGGATCCTTGAATCAGGGGAGAACACAAGTGTGGGAGGCAGCCTGGACAGCGCCTCGACGACACTGCGTCTCGGTGACGACACCTCAAAGAAGCAATACCGTGACATCCTCTCCTTTGCCACCGCCAGTCTGCCGGACAATGCCGTCATCACAAAGATCACGCTCAAGGTAAAGAGACAGGGTGTGATCGGAGGCGGCAACCCGGTCACGACATTCCAGGGCTTCATGATCGATATCCGCAAGGGCACCCTCGGCACCGCTGCGCTCCAACTCACGGATTTCCAGACAGCCGGAAACAAGACCGTCGGACCCTTCACGCCCGCGTTGGTTGGCGGTTGGTACGAGTTCAACCTGACGAACATCAAAGCCTATCTCAACAAGCTGGCGACTGCCGGCGGTCTGACGCAGATTCGCCTGCGCTTCAATTGGATGACAACAACAACACCATCGCGAACTACCTCAGCCTTTACAGCGGCAACGCCGCCCTTGCCACCCGTCCGACCTTGACCGTCGAGTATTATGTCCCGTAGATATGTCTACGTACCTAGGGATGTGCTTTACCTCGCGGAAAGGGCATGCCCCCCTTCCTTTCAGGGAAGGGGCTGGGGGTTAAAGGTTAGGGCTCTCCAGACCCTGAAGGTTTCCAAAACCTTCAGGGTCTTTTTTTGTGTCATTGCGAGGCGTTGTTCTTCCGCCTGTGGCAATCTCCTCTTTTCTTGTTTCTCATCGGTGGATGGCAGATTGGATTGGGAGTTCCGTTGGTAATTTTTTACCCATTCCTATAGGAAGATCGATCAGGTTCTCCTAACTTATCCCTCACCCGGATATAATTACCTCATCACCTCCCACCGGAGCATTCAATGAAACGATTTTGGACCCTCATCGCCCTCCTGCTCATCCTTCTCCTCCCATCCACCCCCGCCCGCGCCCAATCCACACCCGTCGTGCACGCCGTCCTCTTCTATTCCCCCGACTGCGGGCACTGCCAGTTGGTCATCAACGATACCATCCTGCCCCTCATGCAGAAATACGGGGATTCCCTCCAGGTGCTCTCGCTGGATGTCACCTCGGAGCAGAATTGGAACTACTTTGTGGAGACCGTCAAGTTCTTCGGGTCTGGAATCCGCCGGGGTCCCCTTCCTCCTCATCGACGACACCTACCTTTACGGTTCTGAGGATATCCCGGCGCGCTTTCCCGGCATGCTGAAGGACTACCTCGAACAGGGTGGGGTCGGCTGGCCTCGCGTACCTGGCTTGGAGCCTTTCCTGCCCGATGGGGAGGTACCTTCCGCAGTAATGCCATCCCCCGCCTCGGATCTTTCCTCCCGCGGCAGCTCACCCTCGGCGAACGCTTTGCCCTCGACCCTGCCGGGAATGCACTGGCGGTGGTCGTCCTGCTCGTCATGCTTGGCGCCTGCCTCTGGGTCTGGTCCCTCTTCCGTAACGAGGAGGGGCTTTCCCTGCAGGGCGAGTGGGCTTGGGGCATTCCCATCCTCTGCCTGCTCGGTCTCGGTGTGGCGGGTTACCTCGCCTACGTCGAAACCCAACAGGTCGAGGCGGTCGCGGACCGGTCGGGGACTGCAACACCGTCCAGCAGAGCGAATATGCGCGGCTCTTCGGCGTCCTGCCCATCGGCGTCTTCGGTCTGATCGGCTACCTGTTCATGCTCGGCGCCTGGGGCATTGCCCGTTACGGCAAAGCGCGCCTCGCCGACCTCTCGCCTTGTCCCTCTTCGGCATGGCGGTCTTCGGCATCCTGTTCTCCATCTACCTCACCTTCCTCGAACCCTTCGTCATCGGTGCCACCTGTGCCTGGTGCCTGACCTCCGCCCTGTTGATGACCCCCTGTCGTCCTGACAGCGCGCCCGCCAAACGCGCGCTGGAAAATAAACCATTCTCACCCGCCCCTCTCCCTGGCGCAAAAGGCGATAGAAAGACCTTCCCTGGACCTAAAGGTGCTCCGTCATTTTGGGTTCACCACCGCCCCTCCACCGGCACACCTGGAGGACGTGATTCTATGTATCCGACCGCCAGGGCCTTTTCTTTCACTTGCAAACCATCCCCCCTCGGGTATCCTTGTGCCCTGGGAGTGGTTAAGTCCCGGCGGGCTTCCTGGTCTTCAAAACCTGTGGCGGGTCGCGTTGCGGGCCGCGGTGGGTTCGACTCCCATCCACTCCCGCCTCTTTTTTTTATGGAGACTCTCATGAACAACCTCCCCGGCATCCGATCACGTTTCCTCCAGCAGGCTGGGTTGATCAAGTGTGTTACTCGGGACGTCCCCTTCCTTGCCCTGGTCCTCGCCCTGCTTGCAAACAATCCCTTCCCCAAATTCCAGGTGGGGATCATTGGTGTCGTGGGCATCCTGCTCGCTTACACACTTGGCAGGGATGTGTTGACCCGCTTTAAGTATGCCGAAGCCGGGCGGAGAAATGATTTCCTCACTGCAGCAGCGGCTCGGGAGTGTGGGTACTCGCTCTCACATTCATTCTGGTAGGATTATGCGTTCTCCTCGTTTTTATGACGGTCGCATTCCTGCTGGTATCACCATTTGACCGGACGATCATCGTTTGCTCAAGACCAACTCTTGCAGAAATGGCGCGATGTTTACGTGATATCTATGGAATCTATTTATAGGAACTTTAATGGCATATCCCGAACCCGAAATTCTCAA
>CAWGMC010000027.1:0-195672 GCA_963823545.1 uncultured Chloroflexia bacterium
CGCCGCCATAGCCTTTGCGGTAGTCCTGGGCAGTCGAAAGCATATAATCCGGCGTTTTATACGTATAAATATTGACTTCCTCGCGGGTGTTGCGGCAGATATCCTTTTCGGCAAATTTTGCCAGCAAAGGCAGCCCGCCAACACGTAAAGAACCTCAACGGCTTGGATCCGGAAGTTTTTTACAGCGGATAGGAAAGCATTTTCCCACCAGTTACAGGTGTCAAACATACGCAGTGTATTGCTAATGGTTTTGGGATGAAAATAGGCTTCCAGAGTCAGGGTGTGCATGCCGTCTTCAAAGTTATCCGGGTGCAGGTTCCATTTCCCCAATTCAGAAAGCCGGATGCCCATGCGCTGACGATTTTCCACGAAATCCTGACTGGCGATTTTTTCAATCACCTTCGGAATGCGGTAGGAACTGAGGGCGAACGCAATGGCGCTCATGTTGTCGAAATGCGAAAAAATACCCATCCCAAAAATCAACTTGGAGGTATCGGTAGTTCCTTCATTGGACGCCCACTTTTTGGTGTTCTCGTATGCCCGACCGTGGGTTGACCCGAACACTCCCTTGAATGAGTTGAGTGCCATATCCAAAAGGATCAAATCCAGCACCATGCAGGCTTTGCGCTTGATTTCGTCGTCTTCGGCAAAATCATATAAGGCAAGCAGGGCGGTCATGTCCTCGTCATAGTACACATGCGAAAGCCACTCACTGAAACCGGTGTGAAAGCGCAGGTCCAGCCAGCGTAAAATGCGGGTGCGGTTGAGTGCGACCTTTTGCCTGCCGGTCTCACCCGAGTTGGAAAATACCTCATCTGGATACATCTGTCCCGCCAGGTAAGCAGCAGAGGAGAACAGGATGTAGTGGTTTTCAGTCCAGGTGCAAAGCGAGTCAATGCCCGGTTCATTGGGGAAGTATTTGAAATTTAACACGCTATGCCTGGCACGTTTCAAAGAGGATCGGATAATCCCTGCAAACGATAGGTTTGATCAGTATTTTCATTTTCGGACATATAGAGCATGCGCAGAATGCCATGCAAAACAAAATCAGCACAATCAATGCGGGCATCGATGAAATCAAACGCAGCAGAAAAAATCCCTTCATGGGGTTCCCCACCCGCTGCCAAGCGAGCCAATTCATACCAGGCTGGCTTGGTATTTCCGGGGGCGGGATTCTTCAGGATATGCTGCAAGAAAGCCTGCCGGCGGGATTCATAATCCGGTAAAAAGGGAGTTTCCGAAAATGTGTCTGGAACCGCAGCAGGAGGATACCCTTCCGGTGCTGGACTGGAGGGAATTATCTGGTATTCAGGATGGGCATGGACAGTCATTCATCATCACAAATCAATTGTTTCTCTAAGGTCTTTTTTTTCGTTTTCGTCTTCGTCAACCGGTTCATTCTTTCTCTGAGACAGAACCGCATTCAGTCGGCGATGCAGTTCAGGTGTGAGCGGGAAACGTAGTGCGAAAATGAGTGCCAGCGCCAGCAGGATGACCGGTAATAAAAGGAAAATCAGACGCAGCACCAGAATAAAGGTGGCAGTCTGGGTTTGATCCACCAGGCTGGTTGCACCGTCCACGGTTTGCTGCAGGGGAGGAATATACCCTGCCCAGCCAATGACCTGGGAAACAAAAAATATCGCCAGTGCTGAACTGAATTTCCGGATAAAGGTCACCAGGGCGGAGTACATGGCTTCGCGCCGTTCCCCGCTGGCAGTTCATCCACATCCGGGATATCGGGGAAGATGGCATAAATCATGACCACAATCCCGCCGGTTCCCAACCCGACCACGGAGGCAAAGACATACACCCAGAATGAGGCAGCATCCGGGCTGAGCAGGAAACTGAAAAACATCGCCACGACCCAGATAACCAACCCCAGGATATAAGCACGCACCTTGCTGGTGCGTTTGCTAAACCAGATATAAAAAGGCAGGGAAATCACCTGGGCAACCAGCAGGGTGCCATTCACGAAACTGACTTGTCCCCCAGGCGCAGGTAGTACTTGACAAAATACACCACGATGGTGCTGACCGTGTCAATGGCGACGAAGGCAAACAGGTACATGGCGAGTGTGTACACAAAAGTCCGGTTTTTAAATGGGTCAATGAATGCTCCCGCCAGTTGAAGGGTTTACCGGCTTTTGAAATTCGGGGCGTTCTTTAACTGCAGCGACGGTGGCAATGAATGGCAGGGCGAAAAAGACACCAAAAACCAGTCCCATCACGATATATCCCGTGTAGACATCTGGAAAGGCTTTCACGATTTCGAGCGGCAGCAGGGCGGCAATAATGGACGAAATGGTGGAGAAGAAAATGCGCACCGAGCTGAGCGAGGAACGCTCGTGATAATCCAGCGTTATTTCGGAGTGCAGGGCGTTGTAGTTCAACATGACGATACTGACCACCGTCGAGAAAAACAGATAGCTGATGATGACAGCGACAAACCGGGCAGCCTCGATTCCATGCGATACGGGTAAAACAAAGCAAAGAAGGACAGAAAAATCAGCGGGATACCCAGCAGCAGGTAAGGGTTACGGCGTCCAAAACGGGTGCGGGTGCGGTCAGATAGCAGCCCTTCAAATGGGTCGGTGATGCTGTCATAGATTTTGCTGATGAGAATTACCGTGCCTGCCAGCGAAGGGGAAATCTGCACGACATCGGTCAGGAAAATCAGGTAATAAAAACTGATCACTACACCTGAACCACCCCCAAAAATATCCCCCAGCCCATAACCGATTTTTGCCCACCAACTCAATTTTTCGCTTTTTACTTCCATGCTGTTCTCCTTTGTGGAATGTCAAAAGGGAAAGTCAAAGGTCAAATGGAAGGGTTGTCGATCTTCGACTTTTGCCCCGAACTTGCCGAGCGATATATTCCATCTACTGCCGCCAGCACTGATAGTGTGCTCGCAGCTGGCGTGAGAAACGGCTTATCGTCCAGAAATCCATTTAGCAAATCCCGCGAGACTTCTCTGCAAAGCATGAACACCCCGTTCGGGTGGAAGTTCCTTGTGGATTTTCGCGCCGACGAATTTGACATGCGGAAACGGACGATCCGTGTACAACGCCGTGCCGCGGTCGCCATACGCTTCGATCGTGACCTTTTGCTCGGTCGCCGCGACCATACTTGATACTACGCTGATGAGTGTCCCGCCTGCCGTTTCGACGATGCCGTGCGCCAGTGTGTCCACTTCCGCATTGAAGAGCGGAGTCTGGCATAGCCCATTGCCGAGACGGGAATCTCTCCCAACGCCCACAGCGCCACGTCCAAAAAGTGACTGCCCTGCGTGATTAGCGTCCCGCCACCCGCCTGAGCGATTGTCCTGTGCCAGGTTGCGCCATCAAAATAACTTTGCTTCCGATGCCAGGGAATGTTGATGCGCATGGAATGGATTTTCCCCAGCGCGCCAGATTGGACTGCGCGCGCCAGCGCATAACATCCGCTGTCGTAGCGATACTGGTAATTGACGCCGACCTTGGCATCTGCAATTTCTTCGACGAGTTTTTTTCCTTCGATCGAGTGTCCGCGTGATAGGTTTCTCCACGAAGATATGCTTGCCTGCACCGACAGCCGCGAGAATCATTTCATAATGAAGATGATGCGGCACTGCGAGATAAACCGCGTCTGCTGATGATTTCTCCAGGAGTTCGGTGTAATCTGTGAAAACTTGTGGGATGCGGTGGCGTTTTGCAAACGATTGTGCCCGCTCCGCGTTGACATCGCAGCAGGCGGAGAGAATGACTTGCAACACAAGTCTGCTGACCAGCGTGGTGAATCCAGCAATGTCACCACAGCCGACGACGGCGAGTTTTAATTTATTCATATTGTCACCCATTCCAATCCACGCCGCAAAATTTGCTGATATGCGGGATTTCCCATCGTTGCCGATGTGTGCCCGGGGACAGCATAGCAGACTTTACCTTTGCCATATTGATACAGCCAGACCATAGGCACATCCCTGCCTTCATGTTTTGCCGTGAAATGGACTACGATGCCTGGTTCAAGTTCGTGGATGTAAAGTTCATCTTTGATATAAAAATTGTCAATACCGGTAAAGACGTCATCCCTCACTTTTGTCACTTCAAAATTTTCCACTTTCCCGTGACTGGTAAATTGCCCGCCAAGAATTTTGAAATAAGGTCTGGACTGTTTGAAGGAGGCGGTCGCCGCATGGATGGCGAGAATCCCGCCACCGTTTTTCACGAAAGTATCTAATCGTTCGAGTGCGCGGTCTGAAATCATTTTATGATGAAAGTACAGGACGAGCGCAGAGAAAGACTCAAAGTCGGATGGAAGTATTTCCAACGATGAAACGTGGATGAAAGAAAATCCTTCCATCTGCTTCAATGATTTACGCAGCGCCAAGCGACCGAAATAGGTTGGGTGAAAAATTCCATCTGTTACGAGAAGAATTTTTTTCATTTTGTTTTTACGTCCTTCAATTGCCTGGCTTCAGGGCGTTCCTTGTAAAATTCATCCAGCGGATAGCATCCACTGACCAAGCCATGACGCGGGGCGGTGGTACAGTCGCTGAATGTGCGGCAGATACGTTTGCGCTGGAGCGGCTTGCCTTCGAGCACGTCCGCGCACATGGCAGGATAGGTCAGTACCATGCGCCCCAGCCCGACGAAATCTGCTTTGCCTGTCCGCACAACGTTTTGCGCAACATTGGGCAGCCATTCCTGCAAATAGGAATATCCCGTCCCGACGATGCACAGGTTTGGATGCTTTGCTTTTAACTCCGCAGTTACGTTGATGAGACGCGCCACGCCGACAAGCGGATCTTCGGGCGGCTGGTATCCGTCCGAAGGCGGGAACAGCGCGGGACGTTGAATGTGTGGGACATAATACGGACTGCCCGCCGTGATGTTGACCAATTTGATGTTGAGACTTTCGAGTAATGAAAGGAATTGGTGCGGCTCGGTCAGGTCAATGCCTGTTCCGGTGCCGTCGCCGCCAAAGGCATAGGGGTAATTGGTAACTGGTAATTGGCTATTTGGAATGCCGATGTTATCTGCACTGGGTTTGAAGGGGATGAAATCAAACGCTGATAGACGAACGCCAATCTCCAGCCCAGGAACTTCGGCGAGTATCCCGTCCACGATCTCGCGCAGGAAGCGAGTCCGATTCTCGAAACTGCCGCCGAATTTTCCTTTACGATCCACCGCGCTAAGGAATTCGTGACCGAGATAGCCGTGGCAGTGTTTGACATCCACAAAGTGAAAGCCTGCTTTTTGCACGAGTTTCGCGGCATGGATGTAATCTCCGATGATACGCTCGATCTCGTTGTCGCTCATGACGGGATAATTATCGGGCAAGCCGAACTTTTTGTTAAGCAGAGGATGGGAATAAAGAATATGCGGCTCCTGCCGCTCTTTGTCAGTGGGACGGCAGAAACGACCAGAGTGAGTCAATTGCAAACCGATGAATAGGTCATTGGTGCTCCAGCGCTGTGGCGTGAGTGTGGACAAGACTCTCGCGCAGTTTCGCGATGTCTGGAAGATTGGCTTCATTGATGATGAGTTGGTTCGGATTGGCGCGTCCATCAGGTCGCACTGCAACGGCTTCTCCGCCCCAGATGAGTTTCGCGCCGCTTTGACCGAATCGCTCCCAACGGCGTGTGACAAGCTCGGTGGGCTTGCCATCCGTTGTGCCGTCCCAGCCTTCCATGGGGAGAATGCACCAGCGGTTGGAAAGTTGGAAGTGGTAATTGGTAAATGGTAATTGGTAAGGCTGCGCGAGCGGAGAGACAGGAACGGGGAGTAGTTCGGAATCAAAATCAAGTTTGATTCCAAGTGATTGGATATGCTTGGCGAATTGTTCGGGAGTGCGGAGTTGGGCAATGCGTGTATACGACATTAGTGAGTTTACTCGAATTTAGAAAGCCCATCGAGAATGGTTTGCAGGATAGGGATGTCTGTGGCAGGACGGGTGGGACTTTGGGGATGGGTGTTATCGCAGGAAATCCAGCCGCGCAACTTCAGGAATTGGGCGGCAGTGTGTTTGTAAGCGGGAATAGGTGCGCGGAAAGCGAAACAGCCGAGGAATTGCAGAACATCGTTCAGTTCATAGAAACGCGGATTGCCTTCCAGCCAGTAATGGTCGCGCAGGGCGAAAAGATCAGGTGCGAAGGTAGAGAGGCCGAGCAAGTAGTCAGAGCCGTACATGACCATGTCAATGGCGAGATCGTTGCCAGTGAAGACTTTGAAGTCGGGACGGATTTTGTCGCGCAGGTCGAGGCGCTTCCATTCAAGTTCGCGGCTGAGGGAGGAGTGTTTTGCGCCGATGCATTCTTTTATTCCGAGCAAACCTTCGTAGGTGGCAAGGTCATAGATCTTGCCGAAGCGCGCGAACATGGTTCCGAGTTCGAAGGCGATGAATTGTGGGGCAAGGCGTCCGATGTTTGAGTAGGCAGCGATAAGTTGGTCGGATGGGAGGCTGGTCAGCCCGAAGGATTGGAAGATGGTCGGGATTCCGCCGAAAGATTGGATCAACTCGATTTGGTGGTCATACGCTTCGGGGTCGAATGAGGCGCCTGCCTGGTCGTGGATAAAGGCTCCTGCGGTGAAGGGTCGCCCGATGAGTGCCTCGCGCGTGCGGCGCAGAACATCCACATGAGTCGGTTCATCGATCAAGTTGACATAACCCGTATCCATGTTCACGGCGGGAGTTAGTCCTAGCTCGGCAGTGCGTGCGACGTGGGCGACAAAAGCATCCCAATCCACGGAACCATCGGTGCGGAAGGGGAGGAGAATGGCGGAGTAGCCGGTAATCTTGCGGTTTGGGATGATCTTGTTATTGCTGTACATGCGTGTGAATTCTCTGATTAACCCTGTGAAACGGAGTTGCGCCAAGTTTACCAAATTAGTTCAGAGAATCTATCATGGTTGAAGTATTTATACATCCTATAAGAAGTGTGTCTTTATCTGCACCTATCAACTGTGCGAGTTTTCTCGCCTGCGCAGGCTGTACCCGCTCACTGATGGCTGCCTGACCGGGTGGTGGAAGCCGTGGTTCAAACCAGCCGATACTCCTGCCCGTTTCCTGGGCTAGATCGGGAGTGCAGGAAATGACAACTACTATCCGTACACCTTGAGTACACCTTACACAAAAAACTCAATAAACAGAGTGGAAAGAATGGACTAAATACAGCCATATAGCCTGGTTCGTTGGACAGAATGGACACATATAGGGGATTAGACGAAAAACCTTAAGCCGCTTAATCAGCAAGTTCAGGGTTCGACTCCCTGGTCGGTCACCTAAATATAGCCATGGTGTTTCCTGAATACCCCAGAGATATGCATCAAAGGAGCCTCCTTTTACAGGAGGCATTTTTTGTACTGCAGCTCTCTTATTTCCCCGGCAGATAAACTCCAAAAAGTAATATAATTTTCACGACACCATGATCTGGGGAGGGATCCTCAGTCGGCATAAACGTTCATCCAGGAAAGGATCCGGACTTGAACCTTAGAGACCTCCTCTCTCCCATCAAACGCTATACATCCGACCGGTATGCCGGTCCTTTGCAGGCAACCTTTGACCCCAAAAAACCGGGGGTGACCCGCATCCACCTGATTCCATTGAGAACCAGCGTGCGCAGACGCCCTCCAAGCATCGTGTCGATCAATGGCTGGCATATGTTCCTGATCGGTCCATCATGGGCGGATCTTTTGCGTGCATTCATCACCGTCCTTTATGAAAAAGCAGAGCCGGGCAGGCGGCTCTCCCAGGTGGAGCTGGATGCGATCCTGGATGCTGTGGTGGAACAGATGCAGGAGCTGTATCCTTCGATCCCCAGGGAAACGCTGCTGGAGGACCTGAACGACATCGTGGGGCTCTGCATCGCGGTGGCTCACGGCACCGAAGTGCCGCCAGAGATCCAGCAGGAGGTCTCCTGGCAGGAACTGGCAAAGCACATGAAAGCCCCGCATCGCATGGACCTGCTGGTTTCACCGATGATCGAGGCCGGCGAATGGATCTGCCCTCTGCACTGCAAGGGCTGTTATGCCACCCGGACAGCCAGCCATGCTGATCGATAAACCCCTATCGACGCAGGAATGGAAATCGATCATTGATAAATGCCGCGACGCCGGCATATCGCAATTGACCTTTACCGGCGGTGAGCCGACCGAACGGGAAGACCTGGTCGAGTTGATCGACTATGCCCAATGGCATGTGACCCGCCTGAATACCAACGGCATCAATCTGACCCTTGCCTATGCAAAAAAGCTGTTCGATGCCAACCTGGATGGCGTGCAGGTGACGCTGTATTCCCAGGATGCCGCGGTACATGATACGCTGGTCGGCAGGAAGGGCGCCTGGTCAAAAACGGTTCAAAGCATCAGGAATGCACTAAAAGCCGGTCTAAGCGTGAGCGTCAATACCCCGCTGGTCCGCATGAACTCGAAATATGAGGAAACACTCAAATTCATCCAGGGGCTGGGCGTAAAGTATGTCAGTTGTTCCGGGCTGATTCCCGGCCGGCGCGGCCAGGAATCAGATCAAATCCGGGGCAGCCCTTTCGAATGCAGATTTGATGAAAGTGATGCGCCGGGCTGTGAAGACCGCAAAAACCCTGGGCTTGGATCTCGCTTTACAAGTCCCGGCTGGTTGACGCATGAGCAGATCGAGCAACTGGGGCTTTCGGATCCGGTCTGCGGTGCGTGCCTGTCCAACATGGCAGTCATGCCCAACGGAGCGGTGACAGCCTGCCAGTCGTGGCTGAGCGACCCGAACGGGTTGGGTAATTTGCTGACCAGTCCCTGGCACAGCATCTGGGATCATCCCAGGTGCAAAGAGATGCGGCGGATTCCCCAGGAGGGCTGCCCGCTTAATCAGACCGTGGGGCAGGAGGTGAGGCAATGACCCGCCTGAGAATCATCGTCCCTGCTGTCATTTTCATGCTGGTCATTTCTTATGTGCCCGGGAATGTGGCAATGGCGGCGGGCACGGATGTGATCAAGGAATATGCCATTGACATTCTCCCGCAGGCGGATGGCAGCCTGGTGAATACCTATGCCATCCACTGGTGCGTCATTTCCGATGCCGCCGGACCGCTGACCTGGTTCACGGTGGGCATGCCCACGGAGCAATACCAGGTTGTCAGTTACAGCGGAGATGTCACCTCGGTGATGCCGAACAATTCAGGGTTCGATTACCAGATCCGGGTCAACCTTCCGCGTGAGGTGAATGCCGGGGATTGTGTTAATGTCACGGTGCAGGTTCACCAATATGGACTGGCTTACCAGGATGAAACCTCCGGTGAGGTCTCGTTCCAATTCACTCCCGGCTGGTTCAATGACATCCCGGTGGACCACTTGCTGGTCACCTGGCATCTGCCGCCTGACTCAACCCAGGTGAAATCCTTGAACCCCAAACCGACCAGCCAAAATGAAAGCCAGGCAGTCTGGGAATCTGATCTGCGACCGGGTGAAAAATATCCGATCACCGTTGTTTATGATAAAGCGGCATTCCCTGATTTGAACACCGGACCGGTCGACCTGCCTTCACCAACCGCCTCGAGCCCATCGGGTTTCGGAAATGCCACGCCCTCCTCGGACACCAATGAAGATACCAATGTTCCGGTCGTTCAACCATCCGGCTTGCTTCCATCGTTATCGCTGACATCCTGCCTGTGTTTGTGCATGATCATGATTCTCATCCTGGTCATCCTGTTCGTGATATTCAAGACCATTGGCAGCGTTGGCAGGATCTACCGGGGCGGTGGATACCTGGGAGGCTATACCAGCCGCAGGAGATTGGCCGGGCGGAAGTGGAGGATCAAGCGGTTGGGGATCAGGCACTTCCAACCGCAGGGGTGGCGGCAGTGGATTATTTGGCGGGCGCGGCATGAGCTGTGCCTGTGTGTCCAGCGGTTGCGCATGCGCCTGTGCCGGGGGAGGCAGGGCGGGGTGCAGCCGGAAGGGGTTTGATGTCTCAGGTCTGTTCCAGGACAGGAGGGAAGAGAACAATCCATGAAGCCAAAACGGACTGCCATCCTTTCCTTCTGCTGTGCGGTCATGGCTATCCTGTCTGGGTTGCAGCCTGCCCGGATTGACAGCTTCCGCGCCCACATCCACGCCGGAATGGCAGGCAGGCATGCCGCGCGCGGGGCAGCCGGCATTCCCTGCGCTCGGACAATACTGGATCATCGATAATGGCTGCAATTTTGACCTGGAAAAGGTGAAGATCGCAGATGCGATGTTCGAAAGGCTGCGGCTGGATGGGATGCGGAAGTGGCGGTCATCTGCCAGGTGGGGATCGTTGATAAAGGCGGGACCAATGACGACAAGATCTGGCTGCGGGATTGGGCGCGCTGGGCAAAGATGGGCAGCGCCCAGGACAGCCGTTCAGTGGTATGGTTGATTCGCCCGGACGTCAAACCGGATGAAGGACGCATCTCCATTGAAATATCGCGCTGGTTGTACTGGTATACCGCCATCGAGTATGCAGATGGTCTTCAGGAAGCCGCCAATTATGCCAACGCAGGCGACTTCAATGGAGCCCTGGTTGCCATCGCGCGCAACACGGATGAGGAACTGCGGTTATTATGGACGACGCATCAACCTGTGCCCACAGGGACTGATGTAAAATAATTCCAGGCTAATGCAATGCTCATGCAGAGTTCAACTTCAAAAAGGAGAGAAAAATGAAGAAATATTGGATTGGTAATCAATATGCTGGTGGTCCTGTCGCTGGCTCTGAGCGCCTGTGGGATCGTCGGCGGTGTGGTGGATCAATATCATACTTTGATCACAGCCTACCAGAATGCCCAGAAGACGGCCTCCAATTTCCAGCTTATGCGTGGACACCGCCATGGGCGCCATCTATACCCAGGCTGCCTTCCTGCAGAGTTATCAGCAGGCGGATGTGGAAAAAGCCAAGGTCTGGCGGGAGGCACTGGATAATTCCGCCGCGCGCCTGGCAGAGGTCCTCGCGAACTACAAGGATGCCAATGGCAATCCTCTCCCGGCGTCCGCGCTGGACCTGGACACTTTGTTGCAGCAGAATGCCCTGCCTGATGGTGTTGGCCGGCGGGTTCACCCTGTTCGTCCAGGCTTTCCAGGAAGCCCCGCTGGCACAGGTGAGTGATGCCCCGGTGCTGGCGGCGATGAACACCGCCACCGAGCAGTACAACAAAATTGATGCCTGCGGTGCGGACTGGAACGATGCCGTCCAAGCCTATAACACCGAGCGCAATAAAATTCCCGGTGATGTGGTTGGGCGGATCGCCGAAGCCCTGGGCGTTAAAACACTGCCCGAGTCGCTGCCATACTACGCCGGTTCCTACGGCGGATCGATTACACAACCCAATTTACCGACGCCAATGCCATAAGTAGTGATGAGAACGCAGACCGGGACGGCGTATCCATGTGCAGTCCCGGTATGCTAATTTAATGATAGGGGAAATAGGGTTGAGTTCGGATATCACATGAAGCCCGACCAGGATGGTCGGGCTTCATGGTTCAAATGGATCCTGGTTGTTATTCCTGTTTCTGAACAACGGGGAGGGTGAGCATGGCATGGGGGACGATCAAAACATCACAATGCTCCCCAAGTTTGGAAGCGGCGAGTTCCAGAGCCTCCTGCATGGTGGAGGCGGGAATCATCTTGCAGGCGGCAACCAGTTCCGGGCATTCGCTGCCGACGATCACTACGTTGTTTTTTTCCAGAACCTTTGCCATCACAAATGCCCTCTGCTGACCGGGAGGATATCCGTTTTTTCGGGCATCCTCCAGGATGGTTTTCACATCCGGGGCATCCCGCATGGCAGCCAAAAAGCGCTGCTCTCCCACCCCTGCGCCGGCACCTTCCTCACAGCGCGCGGGGATGATAAAGTATCCCCCCGGACGCACCACCGGAGTCGGTGCGAAGAATAGATAGGAAGGCGCACGACTTGCCTGGTAAAGGTTGACATCCTTGGGATAACCAACACCGCCGATGGCAATATCATATTGGTGGGGAATGGGGACTTCATAGACAGATTTGGCAAATTGGACCAGGTCATGGAAGGCGGGTTCGGGAGCACCGGCTGTCACGCGCAGGAGGCGCTTGTCATCATCCAGCACCACGTTCAGGATAAAGCGCAAATTGGCGCGGCGGGCGGCTTCCGTCACTGCCTCGTGAAAGGGATTGCCCTCGATCCGTCCCAGGCGCGTGCCCGGATGATCCACAAAGGCGGGAGCATGTGTATGGGCGATCAGGGCTTCCCCGGCTGCTCCCACGGCAACGGTCTTGCGCCCGCCGGAGTAACCTGCATACTGGTGAGGTTCCACAATGCCTGTTGCAACGACCAGATCGGCTTCCACCACGGAGCGGTGGAGCAGGACCGGCACACCGCCGGGAGTGACTCCCAGGTCCATCAGCGCGGACGGATTTTGCGGTTCGCTATCGATGACGCGGTACCGGTTGACGATATCCGCTCCCAGCCTGGTGACCTTTTCCTGCTGCGTCGAAGGGCGGTGCATCCCAATGCCGCACAGCAGTGTGATGTTCTCATCCTTCACTCCCGCCTTTTCCAATTCGACCAGCAAGGCGGGCACAAGGAGATCTTCGGGAGTGGCACGGGTGGTATCAGTGAATACGATGCAAACACGGTCACCTGGTTTGGCAAGTTCCCTGAGGGGTGGTGTGCCAACCGGTCGATCCAGTGCTTTCTTGATCGCCCCCGGCACATCCTGCAGAGGTTCCACCGGCTGGGAAACAACCACTCTCGCTGACATGGAGGTTGGGAGGGAGAATTCCAGGATTGAGCGGCTGTAGGGAATCTTATAAGTTTTATTCTGCATGGATTTTTCCTCTGAAGCAGCGATCACCAGGGCTTTTCATTACCACTTCATACCATGAAAGTCAGTTCTTCGGGAGGGGAAGTATGGTTTTATCCGGCTAAATGTATTATCTTATCGAAGATCCGGAAGGTAACTTATCGTGAAGATGGCATGTCAAATAGTGACGTAAAAATGAGATTTCACTTTATGGAAATAATTGACACCTGGTGGAACAATTACTACAATGCAGGTACTTTCCCACCAGACAACCCCTTATTTTGATCCAATGATCGAAGCAGTCCTGCGCTCACACCTTTCCCGCTATCCCGCCCTGCAGTTGCAGGATCTATACAAACTTCTCCACCAGGGGGCTCTCGGCAGTGAGCATGCTGTTTCAGACCCCGAGTTGGCGCGGAAATGGCTTACGCGTGAAATGGCGGGGATGGGTGATGGACCTGCTGAACCGCTGGTGGATCCCATCTCGGCTGATGGCGGGATCGCGCGCATCCATTTGCGCCCATATCTCGCCGCCGGGCTTGACCCGGAATTACTGCTGTCCGCCTTCCTTCGAACGGCACAGGAATATCATGGCGACGTGCGCCTGATCGAGAAAGGCTGGCGGATTGCTGCCGGTATGACGCATTTCACGGCGGATGAGGCGGATGGATTCATCCGTTCCATGAAAGAAAAAAGCCATCCTGCTGTACACCATTCATCCGAATATGAGCGCTTATACCGCCCCGCTTACCGGGTGGTTGCAACTGCATTTTGCCCTGGCGCCTGGTTGGAAGTCGACAGTATTTAATTGGTAACCGGGGATGGGTTCATTTTCCGCCCTTCCACGCCCTCACCTTTTCCAGTAATGCATTAAGTGAATGGAGTTCGCGCACAGGCAGGGCGAGGTTCTTGACGCGCGTCCGGTCGTATTGAAGGACGCGGCTGCCGGGCAGGATGACAGCGGCGCGCTGGCGGAATTCAGACGCGGGATATCCAGCCGGCAAGATAGAGGTCCATGCCGTAGACCCAGATATTGCCCCATTCGCCGGTCTGGATGACATGCGTCTCATTTCGGGCAGTACTGTGAATCCCCACTCTTCCAGTGGGTGGACCATCCACGTGGATCGAACTGATCGAGAAGAACGGCGTTTGAGATGGTACACGCGTGAGCGGCGGCAGGAGCAGCCTCTCGCTTGCAAATTCGCGGTCTTCGATCTGCCCGGAGAGTTCCACCGTGATCTGTGAAGCGGATTCGGATTTCAATGCAAGCGGACCAAGTGGTGTCCACATCTTCGGGTTTGCCCATTCACGCGGCAGGGCATGGAGCAGGTGAATGGGCTGTTCCGCCGCGATGGCTTTGTTCAGGCTGGTCGGAGTGTTGGTGGTCAGACCCGTGGCAAAGGCGAAGAGGTAGATGTCCTCATCGTGATGACCTTCGCCGGCATCCTGGTCCATCGGGACGAGCGCCGGTGCATCCAGCAGGATGCCGGGGTCGTGATGGATGTCCCGGATCTGGTTTCGGCGGGAGATGAGGAACGATCTCAGGTCACAGCGGTGCCCACCCAGGGAAACATCATAGCGGTTCGGGTCGGAGAAGGCAGCTGCGTTTTTTACTTTGAAGGGAATCCTGCTTTCAGTGAGGTGACGCCGGAAGGCAAGTTCCACCGCCGCGCCTGCCACGGTGTGCCTGAGATGGTCATACAAATGCCTGTCAGAGCGGGGGGTTGATCGTGAGAGCGAGCGCTTGGCAAACGCAATCCCGCTTTCCGTGAGGTCGCTGGAATAAGGCAGGCGGAGGATATCGGCGAAGTGCATCATTAATCAGTTGTCAGTGATCAATATTCAGACCTTTGGAACAGGTTAATTATTGTTTCATAATACCGTTGTTTTCCTGCTCTTTGTCGGGATATTCTGGCTCATCCAGATCGTCTGCTTTTAGGTAGTTATTGATCCTGGTAATCCAGGCATCCAAGCCGAATATCAATAGAAATATACCGGGTACAAACAAGGCGATCAGCCATGCCTGGTTCCATGGGAGACGGGATACGAGAACCCCCAATAAGGAGAATATAGCCACAACCACAAAAATGACTAAAATACTAATGATATTACTGCGCAATTTCTCCTTTGGCGTGAGATCCCGTTTTGGCTTTCGGGATTTTGGAGGTTTCTTTGAAGGCTCACCCCAATATGGTTGGCGGAACACCTGTGCCTCCTACTCATTCCTGAACTGCAGGCAATAATGATGGAAGGTATTGCTGACCCAGGCGGAACCGAGTCCATACGGCGCGAGGGACTGGTTATCCTGCAGCCAGATCTTTTCATCCTTGAGGGTATAGGTTTTTCCGAGTTCGCGGCCGAGGTCCCACGCCAGCGGATAGATCCTTCCGCCCTTCTTCACGTTCTTGACGATGATGGTCAGATAGGCTTTCTCGCGCAGGAGGGGTTTCAGACCCGTGTAGATATCCACCAGCTTGGCGAGGAAGGCATCGTAATCCTCCACGTTGCCCAGGTCGTTGGGATCATCCGAGTAGAAGACATCCAGGTCCGTGGAATCACGGCGTTTCTTTTGCGTGCTGGCGCCCCTGGCGTGCAGCATGTCCCAGTAGGGCGGGGAGGTTAACACGTAGTCGATGGTTGGGAATCCGTAGTCCGCAGCCCGGGTCGCATCACCATTTACGATCTCCGATTTCAGATTTTCAATTGAACCACCGAGAGCTTCTCGTTCTTCGGCGATAATTTGTTTTGCGATCTCCGCGTATTTGGGATTCAGCTCGATGCCATGGGAATTGCGACCCGCGCGCAGAGCGGCGACCAGGGTTGAGCCTGTCCCGCACATCGGGTCGAGGACGGTCTGTCCCTTCTTGGTGAAGAACTCAATGAACTCCTGCGCCATTGTCTCCGGGAATTTGGCAGGATGCACCAGCACGCCCTTCTTGCGGGGCGGGGGATTGTGGATGAACCAGGATTTCTGGAATTTCAGCCAGGTTTTTGGTTCAAGATCATTGAGTTTGTTGGAGGGCATGTTTTGATTATATCTTGGAGGCACCTACGGCACGAGCGATGTTTGGTTCGCGCTCACCCCGCGGATGATGAGATCGGAGAAGGAGATGGTGATGGGAGTATCCTCCGAGGCGCGTACGAAAAAGCCCAATGAGCCGTTTGGCATGACCGGATCGCTCACGCTGAACTGGTAGAGGTCATTGATGAAAAAACGCATCTCTGATCCCACTGCCCAGATGGCGATCTTGATCCCGGATGGGCTGCCGCGCGGTGCATCCATGGTCGGGTACGGGGACTTGAGGGGGGTGCGTGCCCGGTTGACGATGCGGTCTGCCTGGACCTGCCCGTTGCAGGTCAGTGTGAAGCGGTAATAGGAGGCAGGGGTGGCGCGCACCAATATCCCATATTCATCCGTATCCCGGCACAGGTTGAGATGCACGAGCACCTCGGCGTAAAAATCGCTGATGAACAGTTCCTGGTTCAAACTGACCAGGTACGCGCCGTCCGAGGCAGCCAGTGTCAGGCGCCCATCGCGGATGTAGTCCGTGCCCAGGTCCGACCAGAGGTCAGGGTCGGTGAAATCGTCAGTATAGAGGGTCTTTCCCAGTCCGGGCATGTAATCGGGCGTGGCGGTGGCAGGTTCGGTCAATGAGGACGGGGTGGGAGTCCCGGTGGGCGGGAACCAGACCACGGTCGGGGATAGGAACGGGGTGGCGGTGGGGGGGCGCGGCGTGGCAGTCCCGAGATCCGGCCTGGTCAGCGTGGAACAGGCGGTCAGGAGCAGGCAAAGCAGCAGGATGGGGCGGTTAATAGTGAGTTTCATCCAAAATCTCTGGACAAAAAAGCGGTGCCTAAAAACAGGAGGTATTGTACAATAGAGTGGCGCAAGATGGGTTCATGCGCTACTATTTGCTCAGGAGATTCTCATGACCGAAAAGTCTGTGCTGGTGACAGGTGCGTGTGGTGAGATCGGGCAGGCGCTTGTCCAGGGGATGGCGGAGCGGGGCGGATATCGCATCGTTACAGCGGACCTCGCCCCCCTTCCGGATTCGATCCAGGCATTTTCCGCCGAGCACGTCCAGGGGGACCTGGTTAACCGCATCAAGCAGTTCTACGATTACGATTTTGACATCATCTTTCACCTGGCTGCTTCGCTTTCATCGAAGGCGGAGGTGGCGACCGAGGAGGCGCACCGCATCAACGTGGAAGGGACGATGCAATTGCTGATGCTGGCGGCATATAGATCCGAGAAATACAGAAGTCGGTCAAGTTCCTCTTCCCCAGCTCCATCGCCGCCTACGGCATGCCGGACCTGGCGGCGAAAAGGAAGGCAGGGCAGTGTGAAGGAGGAGGAGTGGAATGCTCCCCATACGATGTACGGATGCAATAAACTTTATTGCGAAAAACTGGGCATCTATTACAGCCGATATTATGGTCAAAAGCATCTGGATCCCAATCCCCCGGTCATGCTGGACTTCCGGGCGATCCGCTTCCCGGGCTTGATCTCCGCTTTTACGCTTCCCAGCGGCGGGACAAGCGACTACGGTCCGGAGATGCTCCATGCTGCCGCGCAGGGCAAACCCTATGCCTGTTTCGTCCGCGAGGACACGAAGATCTCCTTCATGGCGATGCCGGATGCGATCAAATCCCTGTTCATGCTGACGGATGTGCCGCGCGAGAAACTATCGCAGCAGGTGTATAACATTGCGGCGTTTGCCATCACCGCGGGCGAGTTCCGTGACCGGGCTGTGAAGGCTTTTCCCGGTGCAAAGATCACCTTCGAGCCGAACCCGCGCCGCCAGGGCATCGTCGACTCGTGGCCTGAGGATGTGGATGACTCGCGCGCCCGCAAGGAATGGGGCTGGAAGCCTGATTACGATGAGGACAAATTCTTTGAAGAGTATTTCCTGCCGGAGATACGGAAGAGATATGGGAAGTAAGTAAGGTGGTTGGGAAGTTGGATGGTTTGGTGATCTTTAGTTGGTAGATGAAAAATAGACCGCCTGGATAGGCGGTCTATTTGATTGGCGTGATCGATACACCTGGTTCATAACTCCAATATCTGTTCCCTCTCCGGACCGAGCGAAACCAGTTTGATGGGCGTCTCTGCCACCGCGCTGATGCGCTCCAGGTACTTCTGGGCGTTCTTCGGCAGATCCTTCCAACGCCGGACATGGCTGATATCCTCCGTCCAGCCGGGAATCTCCTCGTAAACAGGTTTGCAAACTGAGATCCCATCTGCGCCACCCGGTAGATCATGCACCAGGGTGTTGTTCACCATATAGCCCGTGCAGAATTTGATCCTGCCCTTGCCGGAAAGAATGTCCAGCTTGGTGATGATCAGGTCGGTCATGCCGTTCAGGCGGACCGCATAGCGCAGCAGGACACCATCCAGCCAGCCGACACGGCGCGGGCGTCCGGTGGTGGTGCCAAATTCATCCCACGGGTTGGCGCCGGTGCCGCGCAGGCGCTCGGATGTCTTGCCCTTGATCTCCGTGGGGAAGGGACCCGCCCCAACGCGCGTCTGGAAGGCTTTGGTCACGCCCATGACGCGTGCGTCCCGGGCGGCGGTGATGCCGAGACCCAGCCCGGTCAGCGCGGCGGGGGCAACGGTGGTGGAACTGGTCACGAAAGGATAGGTGCCGTGGTCAAGGTCGAGCAATGTCCCCTGGGCGCCTTCGGCGAGCACGCTCTGTCCCTGCTTGAGGGCGAGCGATAATTCGGTTGCAATGTCGCGGATGTAAAGCGCCAGGCGGGAGGTCTGGTTCAGGTAGGATTCGATCTCTGCTTCCACTTCCAATTCGGGGGCGGAGAGCATCTTCAGGTTTTGATTGGCTTCCAGCAGGTGCGCCTGAAGGCGCTCCCGGAAGTCCTTCGCCAGCAGGTCAGCCATCCGCAACCCATGGCGCGAAGCCTTGTCCCGGTAGGCGGGACCGATGCCGCGCCCGGTGGTGCCGAGCTGTTTCTTGCCGCGCGCAGCCTCCCAGGCGTTATCCAGGGCGCGATGGGCGGGGGTGATGAGATGCGCGGCAGGTGAGATATGCAACCGCTGCGGAGCGATCGAAACACCCGCCGCCCGCAGGGCGGTCATCTCTTCGATCAGGGTACGCGGGTTGATGACCATCCCGTTGCCCATGATGGCGGTGGTATGCGGGTGGACAATACCCGACGGAACCAGATGCAGTTTGAAGATCCTGCTTCCTACATTGACCGTATGACCGGCGTTATCACCCCCGTTGTAACGGGCAACAAAATCAGCCCCCGCAGCCAGATAATCCACTATGCGCCCTTTGCCTTCATCACCCCACTGGGCGCCGATGACGATGTTTAAGGACATACGACCTCCTGGGGTGATTTAATTATATCAGAGGGAGTGAAATACAGCCTGCAAGAGTAGACAACTTCACTTTTTAAGGTTTCAAAGGTTGGATGGTCAACCCCTTCCGGACTGGTATAATCCTGAAAATGAACCGACGCCATCTGTCATTTATCAGCCTGCTCGCCGTCAGCCTGGTCATTTTCGGGCTGGCGCTTCCGGCGCAGGCTTCGCCCACTCCGCAACTGGCGCAATATGCCACCCCCACTCCCCAGCCTGATGGACGCATTATCTACATCGTCCAGGAAGGCGATAACTGCATCAGTATTGCGCTCAAGACCGGGCTCTCGCTGGAGCAGTTGTATGGGCAGAATCCCGCCCTGAATACAGACTGTTCGAACCTGGTGGCGGGCATGCAGCTCCTGCTGGGATTGGGCGGTCCGGCAGCCTACACCCCCACGCCGGGACCTTCGCCCACCCCCACCACCATCCCGCCCACACCCACGCCTTTTGCCGGGACGACCGAGATCTGTGTCCTGCTCTTCGATGATTTCAACGGCAACGGGCTGCGCGAGGAGACGGAATTCGGGCTGGCTGGCGGTCAGGTCAGCGTCACCGATGTCAACGGCGCCTACTCGAAAACCGAAAGCACAGTCAGTACCATTGATCCTGACACGGAAGAACCCATCCGGACGTGTTTTAGTGATGTACCGGAAGGCACCTTCAATGTCAGTGTAGCCATCCCGGAAGGGTACAACGCCACGACGCAGATCACATACCGGCTGGATGTCAAAGCCGGAGATATTGCCTTCCTGCCTTTTGGCGCGCAGTCAAAAACTGTGCAGGCTGTGGTTCCGGATGAACCCGAACAGGGGGCGAAATTGCCATGGATGGGCATTCTTGGCGCTGTCCTGCTGTTGGGTGGGCTTGGAATGGGCTGGTATGCGCTGCGGTTGAGAAAGCCATCCGGTAAATTGGGCGGCGGCAGGGGATTGTTGAACAAATAAAAGTAGAGCGGGATTATATCCCGCTCTACGATTTATCCGGGGGACCGCTCTCAAACTACCTCGTTCGATGACGCAGGTCTGCTCCACCAAGGATGTGCAAATGTAAATGCGGGACCACCTGCCCGGCATAAGTGCCGGTGTTGATGACCAGGCGGTAACCTTCCCCGGCGATGCCCTGCTCTTCAGCGATCTGCCTGGCAGCGGAGAACAGGTGCCCGATCAGCGCTTCATCCCCCGGCGTGATCTCGTTCATGGAGGGGATGTGCCTGTTTGGCACGACCAGGATGTGTTTCGGCGCGGCGGGGTGGATGTCGCGGAAGGCGGTCACCTGTTCATCGCGAAAGACCACCTCCGCTTTTGATGTCCCCTCCACGATCTTGCAAAAGATGCAGTCACCCATGTTGTAATATGCCCTTAAGACCGCGCCCGCCATCCGCCTAAGGGGCGAGGGTGGGAATTGGTCCCAGCGTTGGCGAGCAAATAATGTCATAGTATTCCAGCTCGGTCGCCTTGTTCTGTTCGGCATAGGCAGCGGCTTCCTCGCCCATGATGCGGATGGTATCCAGGTTTTCAAGCACCTGGGAAGGCCAGTAACGCGGCAGGACCATGCGCGGGTCGTTCACATATCCCTCTGCCACGTACGCGGGGCGCCCGGGGTCATTCGCATCCGCCAGGGGGATCCAGTTGAACATGATGGGACCGCGCGGGTGGGTGGTGAAACCGATCCGGTAGCCAAATTCACGGGCTATCTGCACCGGGCGCACGCCAAACCCGCCGCCGGGCCAGATGATGGCGACCGGGGTCTTGCCGAAGTTTTGCTGCAGGTCACTGATCGAGCCCTGGAATTCACTGCGGATGTACTCATCCGTGGAGGCGTCGGTCATGTTGATGTTGTGGATGGTGCCATGGGACTGGTAATCCACGAATCCCTCGGCACCCAGCGCGATGTTCTCCTGCAGTATCCGGGTGCGGATGCTGTCGTCGAAACTGATCCAGGCATTGACCACCGGCCAGCCCCACTCCTGCCAGTAGGGACGGAACCAGTCGTTGTAGTTCTCTGCGGCATGGCGGTCGTCCTGGATCAACACCACGGAGCGGCTGGGAATCTTTGAATTGGTGTCAAGGAAATCCGCCAGTTGCTCCGCGTTGATCGCCTGGAAGCCCATGTCGTGCAGGCTTTTCATCAATCTCTTGAAATCACCGGAACCCACGTGCATCGGGTTGCTGGCGGTCTCCGCCCCTTTTTCAATGCTGTGGAACATGATGACCATCACGATGGTGCCGGGCGCGGCATTGTTCGGGTCCCATTTTGCCTTGAGATACTGGCAGGTGTCGGTGATGTAGGTGTGTGGGGTGTCGAGCGGATTGAGCGCGCTGGTCTGGAAGGTGGGGGGCAGTGCGGGAGGCGTGCGCGGCACGGTCGCGGTGGGGACCGGTGTTTCGGTCGGCAGGATGGATTGGGCGGTCGCGGTCAGCGCGGCGTTGACCGTGGCAAAGGCGAGGGTCATGGCTCCATCTGTGTTTGGAGTTGCGCCGGTGATCGGTCCGGGGGAGCAGGCTGCCAGCAGGATGACAAGCACGCTAAAGATGGTGAGAAGCGATGATATCGAGCTTAATGAAGAGAGTGTTTGCTCATGGGTGTTGATTGAATGATAACAGAAGGCGCGCCGGACGACGCGCCTTCTTATGCAATGCTCAGGCTCCTTACTCGTTGCTTTCGCCCTTGATATACGCTTCCGTCATATCCCGGCAAACCGAGTCGCGGAACTGCTTGGGCGGGGTCTTGAAGAAATAGGAGGAGGGACCGATGATCGGACCGCTCAAGCCGCGATCGAGGGCGATTTTTGCGCAGCGGACGGCGTCGATCATCACGCCCGCGGAGTTGGGGCTGTCCCAGACCTCCAGTTTGGCTTCCAGGTTGAGCGGGACATTCCCGAAGGTGGTGCCTTCCATGCGCATGTAGCACCACTTGCGGTCGGTCAGCCACGGGACATGATCCGAGGGACCGACATGGACATCGTTCGGGTCCATCTTGTAGGGAAGCATGGAGGTCACCGCACCCGTCTTGGAGATCTTTTTGCTTTCCAGGCGCTCGCGTTCGAGCATGTTGAGGAAGTCGGTGTTGCCGCCAAAGTTTAGTTGGTAGGTGTGGTCAAGGCGCACGCCGCGGTCCACGAACAGGGTGGTGAGGACGCGGTGCAGGATGGTCGCGCCAACCTGGGACTTGATGTCATCGCCCAGGATGGGCAGCCCGGCATCGCGGAAGCGCTTGCCCCAGTATTCGGAGGAGGCGATAAAGACGGGGATGCCGTTCACAAAGGCGCAGCCCGCCTCGATGATCTGCTCCACGTACCACTTGGTTGCCATCTCCGAGCCGACCGGCAGGAAGTTGACGACCACGTCGGTCTTCGTGTCCTTGAGCAGTTTGACGATATCCGCCGTGGGACCGGGCGCCTTGGTGATGACCTGGGACAGGTATTTACCGAGACCATCGTGGGTCATGCCGCGCACCACCGGGACGTTCAGATTGGGAACATCCGCGAACTTGATGGTGTTGTTCGGCTCCGCCAGGATCGCCTGGGAGAGGTCCTTGCCGACCTTGGTGGCATTGATGTCAATGCCGAGGGTGAACTCGATGTCACGGACGTGATACCCGCCCAGGCGCACGTGCATCAATCCCGGGACGGTTTCATTGTCCTTCGTGTTCTTGTAGTATTCCACCCCCTGGATGAGGGAGGAGGCGCAATTGCCGACACCGATAATTGCAACGCGTACTTTTTTATTGGGCATGAGGGTTCTCCTTGGTCCGGTTCACAGCGGGTTGGTTGTCCTGGATATTTCAATTCCAGCCGCCGCTAAAGTATAATCCACGCTGGTGCAAACATGGAAACAGAATTGGTGATACGCCTGCTGCAGCTGCAGGATGTAATTCGTGAAGTGAATGCCTCCGGGGATTTCGAGATAACTCTTCAGAAGATCGCGGATGCCGCCTGTGAATTGACGGGCAGTGAATTGGCTTCCATCCAGCGTTACGATGCGGCGGCGGATGTCCTTTCCTTTGTTGCCGCCACCGCCAGCCAGCGCGAATTCCTGCGCCAGGTGCGCGTCCCGCTCGAAGGCAGCGTTGCCGGCTGGACCTTCCGTCACGCCGAACCGCTGATCGTGCAGAATGCAACCAATGACCTGAGACATTTCAAGGAAGTGGACAACCTGACCGGTTCCAAAACCCGCTCTCTCGTGGCAGCCCCCGTCATGTTTCACGGCGGACCGATGGGGGTGATCGAGGCGGTCAACAAAAAAGACGAAGCAGAGTATACCGAGGAGGATGTTGTCATCCTGGAGAGCCTTGCCTCGCTGGCAGCCTTTGTCCTGCGTGACCATGATCTAAAGGAGCAGGTGGAACAGGCCTCCAGGGAGGTGAAGAAACTCGACACCCTGAAAGCGGACTTCGTCGCCATCACCTCCCATGAATTGCGAACCCCGCTTGGTTTGATCCTTGGTCACGCGACCTTCCTGCGGGAACTGGTGGGAAAGCAATATCACGACCAGCTGGACCTCATCATCCGCAACGCAACGCGGCTGAAGGAGATCGTGGAAAACCTGGCGCGCGTGGACAACTACGAGGCCGGCGCGGCGCGCGTTCGCCAGCGCGAGGTCTCCATGTCGAGCCTGGTGCGGGATGTCGTGGAATCCTTCCACGAGGAGGCGCAGCGCAAAGGGTTGTCGATCAGCTTTGACACCGGGACAACGCCGCTTACGATCGAAGGGGATGCGGCAAAGCTTGAGATCGCCTTGAGCCACCTGGTCAGGAATGCCATCACCTTCACTGATTCCGGCGGGCATGTACTGGTCACGGGGGAGACGGTTCCCGGTTACGTCAAGGTAACTGTCACTGATGATGGGATCGGCATCCCTCAGAAGGACCTCTCCCGCATCTTCGAACGGTTCTACCAGGTGGAGGCACACCTGACGCGCAAGCACAGCGGCATGGGTCTGGGTCTTTCCGTGGTGAAAGCCATGATCGATATGCATGGCGGGCGCGTCTGGGCGGAGAGCGTGGAGGGCAAGGGCAGCCGTTTCACCTTCATCCTGCCTGTGAATGCCATGCAAGCCAGTGCCGCGGACAAGGTGTTCCGGGTCTGAACAAATCCATCCCTTAATGGAACCCTCCTTTATTTTTGCCGGTCAACTTACGCGTGATTACCTGTTCCCGCCAACCGGGCAGCCCCTGCTTGATTCGCCCGGCGGGAACCTGTTGTACGCCGCGGGCGGATATGCGGTCTGGGGGGGACATCCCGGTCTGGTCGGCCGCGTGGGTGAGGATTATCCCCGCCGCTGGCTGAAGGACATGGAGCAGCGCGGCTGGGATGTCACGGGCATACGCATCCAGCCCGGGATGCTCGACCAGCGCAATTTCCTGGCATATTCCGGGGATTTTGAGCTGAGCCGCATCAACCCGGTTTCCCACTTTGCCAAGCGCGGCATACCGTTTCCCAAGGCACTGCTCGGTTACCAGCCGCGTTCCGATTCCAAGCCGGCACACGGCAAGACCGATCCTGCCCTCCCATCCATCTCTGACATCCCTTCGAGTTACCTGGACGCGGGCACCCTGCATCTTTGCCCGATGGAACTTGCGGCACACCAGCAGTTCCTGGACAGCCTGCGCGGGGCGATGCGCGTCCTGACGCTCGACCCGAGCCCGGTCATCATGGCGCCCGCCTTCCAGCGCGAAGTGCGCGGCCTCGTGCACGGATTGACCGCCTTTCTGCCCTCCCTGGAGGAGATCACCTCCTTCTTTTGGGGGCAGACCCATGATCCATGGGAGATGGCGGCGGGGATCGGGGAGATCGACTGCGAGTACGTGGTCATCAAATGCGGCGCGCGCGGCCAGCTGCTTTATGACGCTGGCAACCGGCGGCGTTGGGAGATACCCGCCTACCCGGCGCGGCTTGCTGATCCCACCGGGGCGGGGGATGCCTTTTGCGGCGGTTTCCTGGCGGGCTATCGCAAGAATTATGACCCACTGGAGGGTGTGCTGTATGGCAATGTCTCCGCCTCGCTTGCCATCGAAGGGTCGGGTCCGTTCCATGCAATGGATGTGACCCCCGGTCTGGCGGAGGCGCGCCTGGAGGCACTGCGCGGCATGGTGAGGGAGATCTAGGGATGGAAAAGAACATCCTCGAGCGCATCCTGGATTTGGCAATTGCCATTCAACAGATTCCTTCGCCCACGTTCGAGGAGGGCGAACGTGCCAGGTTCGTCAGGGAGCATTTCCTGGAGGAGGGACTGCAGGCGGTCGGCATGGATGAGGCGGGCAATGTCCTGGGGTGCCTGCCGGGCGGGGATGCGCTTCCCCTGATCGTGAGCGCGCATCTCGATACGGTCTTCCCACGCGGGACCGACCTGAGCCTGAAGCGCGAGGCAGGCAGGTTTTATGGACCGGGTATCGGTGACAACTCGATGGGGCTGGCGGCATTGTTTGGTGTGTTATGGACCCTGCGCGAACGCGGCCTCAAGCTGCCGGGCGATCTCTGGTTGGTCGCGAACACCTGTGAGGAAGGGCTGGGGGACCTGCTCGGCATGAAAACAGTGGTGGAGCATTTCGGCTCACAGGTGACCGGTTATCTTGTCATTGAAGGCGCCGCACTGGGGCACATTTATCACCGAGCCATCGGGGTGCAGCGTTACCGCATCTCCACACAGACGGCGGGCGGGCATGCCTGGTCGGATTACGGACTGCCCTCGGCGGTGCATGAACTGGCGGCGCTGACCGCGCAGATCGCCTCGCTGGTGCTGCCTCAATCGCCGCGCACCACGCTTAACGTGGGGAAGATCTCGGGCGGCACCTCCATCAACACGGTCGCGGCGGAGGCTTCGCTGGAACTGGACATGCGCTCCGAGTCCCCCACGGCGCTGGAAGAGCTGGTGGCAACGGTGGATGGGTTGATCCAATCCGCGAACAAGCCCGGGGTTCACGTCCAGTCTGAGTCGATCGGGCAGCGCCCGGGCGGGAGCATCCCCGCCGATCACCCGCTGGTCAAACTGGCGCTCGCTTGCACCAGCATGCAGGGCGTCGAACCCAGCCTGATCGGTGGCTCAACGGATGCGAATGTGCCGCTCAGCCGCGGTCTGCCCGCCCTGGTGATGGGCGTGACGAAGGGTGGCGGCGCACACACGACCGGCGAGTATATGGATGTGGAACCTGTGGGGAGGGGGATGGAGGCGCTGGTGCAGTTCGTGGAGAAAGCCTTCGAGATACAGTGATCAAGTAATTGAAAAAAACGGGCGACCCGCATGAAATGGAGTCGCCCGTTTGCCGTTTCAGGACTGCCTACTTTTTCTTTCCAAACTTCTTCATCAGCAGGTCCTGCAGAGTCGGCTGACCGATCTCCTGCAGTTCGTAGCGGACGCGCTGGTACGGCTTGTTGATCTTGAGGACACGCGTCAGGTCGATGGGGGTGCCGATGATGACCAGATCCACATCGGATTTGTTGATGGTGGTCTTCCAGGTCCTTGGTCTGCTTGGCGCCGTAACCCATGGCGGGCAGGATGGGACCGGTCTTGGGATACTTGGCGTAGGTCGCGGCGATGGACCTGACCGCGAACGGGCGGGGATCGACGATCTCCTTCGCGCCGAAGCGGCGGGCGGCGACATAACCGGCGCCGTATGCCATCTCGCCGTGGGTGAGGGTCGGACCGTCCTCCACGACCAGGACGCGCTTGCCCTGGATGGCGGCGGGATTGTCCACGAAGAGCGGGGAGGCGGCTTCGATCTGGATGGCTTTCGGATTCAACTTGCGAAGCGATTCGCGCACTGCGATCACCGCATCCGGGTTGGCGGTATCCACCTTGTTGATGACGAACACATCCGCCATGCGGACGTTGGTCTCGCCGGGGTAGTAGGTGGACTCGTGACCGGGGCGGTGCGGGTCGGCGACCACGATCTGGTAATCGGGAACGTAGAAGGGGAAGTCGTTGTTGCCGCCGTCCCACAGGACGATGTCCACTTCCTTCTCAGCCTGGCGGACGATCTTCTCGTAATCCACGCCGGCATACACGATCACGCCGTTGTCGATGTGCGGTTCGTATTCCTCGCGCTCCTCGATGGTGCATTCGTGCTTGACCAGGTCCTTGTAATTCGCGAAGCGCTGAACTTCCTGCTTGACCAGGTTGCCGTAGGGCATCGGGTGGCGGATCGCCGCGACCTTGTAGCCCATCTCGCGCAGGATCAGGGAGACGCGCCGGGTGGTCTGGCTCTTGCCGGAACCGGTGCGCACGGCGCTGATGGAGATGACCGGCTTGGTGGATTTGATCTGGGTGTACTTGGTGCCCATCATGCGGAAGTCCGCGCCTGCGGCGTTGACGATGCTGGCTTTGTGCATCACGACCTCATGCGGCACGTCCGAGTAGGCAAAGATGACCTGCTGCACGCCGTGCTTTTTGATCAGGTCGACCAGTTCCTCCTCGGCGCGGATCGGGATGCCCTTCGGGTACAGGCTGCCCGCCAGTTCCTTCGGGTAGACGCGTCCCTCGATGTCGGGGATCTGGGTCGCGGTGAAGGCGACGACCTCGTAGTCCTTGTTGCCGCGGAAGAACGTGTTGAAGTTGTGAAAATCACGCCCTGCCGCGCCCATGATGAGAGTTTTGATTGCCATAGGTTTTCTCCTATTTTCTCAGTCCCGCCGGGGACAGTGTCCGAAGCGACCCGGCTTTGGTTTTGAGCCGCTTCGTTTTTACCCGGCGCGACATGATAACAAATGTCGATGGCGGTCTGGTTACCACTAAAAGGACCGCCGGGTGGCTGTATTCTAAATGGAACAGGCGAAATGCGCAAAGCATTCCGCCTGTTTGTTTACATTACCTCCGGAGCCTGGATGCCCAGCAGGTGGAGGGCATTCGCCAGCGCCTGCCTGGCAGCCATCACGATGCCCAGGCGCGCCTCGCGAATTTTCGGTTCAGCCTGGATGACCGGGCATTTATCGTAGAACGAGGCAAAGGCTTTGGCGATCTCATAGCCGAGGCTGGCGATGATGAGCGGCTTGTACTCCTCGGCGGCTTGCTGCACCTGGGCGGGCAGGCGCGAGATGGCTTCGATCAGTTCGATCTCGGAGGGGTCGAGCGGGTGGTCGAAGGTGGCGGACACGTCGTCGGGGGAGGTCACCTCCGCCCTGCGCAGGATGGAATTGCAGCGCACGTGCGCATATTGGATGTAGGGCGCCGCCTGCCCGTTGAAGTCCAGCGCGGACTGCCAGTCGAAGGTGACGATCTTGGCATTCTCGCGCGCCAGCAGGGGATACTTGAGGGCGCCAAGCCCGACCGCCTGCGCGACCGCATCCAGCTGCGCCTCGTTCAGGCTGGGATTCTTCTTTTTGGCTTCCTCTTTGGCGCGGTCGATCGCCTCACGAATCAGGTTCTCCAGCAGGACGACCGTGCCCTCGCGGGAGGACATGACCACGTTGCCCGGCAGGGTCACCAGCTCGTAAGCCACGTGGACGCATTTCTTCGCCTGTTCATAGCCTGCCAGTTCGAGGGTCTTGAAGACCTGGGTGAAATGCAGGGACTGGCGCACATCCACCACGTAAATGGATTTGACCATGTCGGGGTAATCGCGGAACTTGTGCAGGGCGAGAGCGAGGTCCTCGGTGGCGTAGAGCGCGGTGCCGTCCGAGCGCAGGACGACCAGCACGCGGAACTTCTCCTTCTGGTTGCCGAGCAGTTCATCCAGCTTGACGATGACGGGACCCTCGGGGCGTTCGTCCACCGCGATGCCGCGCTTCACCAGGTCCGCGACGACCTCCTTGCCGGGCTGTTCCTCTTCGCTGTTAAAGTAATACTTGTCGAAGCGGATATCCAGCATGTCGTACATCTGGTTGAAACCGTCCAGCGACCACTGGCGGGTCTTCGTCCATAGATCCACCACGTCCGGGTCGCGGCGGTCCCAGCGGGCGTAGAGGGCGCGCACCTCGGCTTCGAGTTCGGGATCCTGCTCGAGGCGCTTGGTGGCATCCGCGTAGACCATGCCCATCCAGTTGGTGATGTCCGTCTCGGGTTCCTCGCCGTTGTGGAACTTCAGGTATGCCCACAACCAGCGGACGACGTGCAGCCCCATGTCGCCGGGGTAGTTCGAGCGGACGGTGTCGTAGCCGGCGAACTCCACGATGCGCGCGAGCGAATCCCCGAGGATGGCGGAGCGCAGGTGCCCGACGTGGAAGGCTTTATGCGTGTTGGGCTGGGAGAACTCCACCATCAGGCGCTGCCCCTTGGGGGCGCCCATGCCATACTTCTCTCCACGGGAGAGCACTTCCTCGACGACGCGCCGGGCGTAATCGGCTGTCTTGAAATAGATGTTGAGGTAACCCTTGACCGCTTCGACGCGGCTCACTCCCGGCATGTCGCCCAGCCGGGATCCGATCTGCTCCGCCAGTTCCTGTGCCCTTTGCGGGACGGGTTTCCCCGCGCCTTTTCCGGCGCGCGCTTCATCCGCGGCGGTCTGGAAGAAGGAGGTGGAGATGCCCCATTCCCCGCTGAAGGGGATGGGCATCCACTTGAGCGGCGCGAGGGGAATGCCCTCTGCCTGGCAATGGGCTTGTATTTTTTCCTGGATGCCTTGCTGGAGCGGATCGGTCATGGGCGAAATTATATCATCTGGTCCCTCCCGCCTTTTTTGGGGGAGGGGGATAAAAAAGCGGGAGTCGTGAGAACTCCCGCAGGGTTGCACTTGTCAACCTACTTTTTTTCCGCCTTCGCCTTGGGGGCGGCTTTTTTGGCGGGGGCTTTCTTCTTCTTTTCATCCACGACAGGGGCGGGCGCGCTGGCAGCTTTTTGGGCAGCCTTCATCAGGCGGGACTTGCGGCGCGCGGCGTTCTTCGGGTGGATGACACCCTTTTCGGCAGCCTTGTCGAGGGTGCTGATGGCGGACAGGAGGGAAGCCTGTGTTTCCTCGCCGGTGGTCATCGCCTTCTGGGCGGTCTTGACGGCGGTGCGTGCAGCGCCGCGCATGGTGCGGTTGCGCAGGCGGCGCTTTTCGTTCTGCTTATTGCGTTTGATCTGGGACTTGATGTTAGCCAAGGGTCGTTCCTCCGAATAATGACTTGCTGTGCGAAGGCGGATTTTACGTGAGAAGTGCGGATTTGTCCAGCATTTACAGTGTATTGGTGCCGGTCAGTGTGAACTACGGAGTGGGTGTAATCGGGGTGGAGGTGGGCGGGCGGGTGGGGGTGGCGGTGATCATGTTGACCGGGATGATGAGCGTCTCGTAGGCGATCAGGGCATTGGGATCCTCGATGTCATTTTGAGCCACGATCGCCTCCACGGTGCTGTTGAACTTGGCGGCGATGCCAGCCAGGGTGTCGCCGGGAAGGATGGTATAGGTGAGAAGGGTGCCGCGCCCGATATCCGCGGGGAGCGGGGTGGCAGTCGACCGGCGCATGGACGGGTTGGGGATCCAGAGAACCTGCCCGGGGTAGATGACGCCCTTGTTCTCCGCGATGGTCGGGTTGAGATCCAGGATCAACAGGATGCCGTCCTCGGCGAGCTGGAATTTCTCGGCGATGACGAAGAGGTTGTCGCCTTCGAGGATGGTGTACTGGAAGGGGGCGGAGGGCGTGGCGGTGTTGGTGACGGTGGGAGTGCTGGTAATCGTGGAGGTGGAGGTGGGGGTGGCGGTATTGGTGGGGGTGAAGGTGAGGGTCGGGGTGGGGGTGTCCGTGGCGAAGAGGTTGCTGACGGGCTTGCCGGGTCCGATGAGGGTGGTGCCGATGGCGACCAGACCGATGACGACCAGCAGGATGGCGCCGATGGTGAAGATGCGCGGGCTGAGCCGCGGTCCCTTTTGGCGCGTGGAGAGCGGTTTGAAAACGGAAGGTGTTCCAGGTTTGTTCATGAGCGTTTTTCCTTTTACATCCAGGCAGGGGAAGTCCCTCCCCGGAGTAAAGGTTATTCTACCTGAAGTTGGGTGATTAGTGAAACCATGTTTCTCATGTGTATTTCAGGAAGGGGAGGGGGAGGATAGTGAGAGTAGAGAGTAGAGAATAGGGAATGGGGAATGGTGAATGGGAATGGTCGAAGGTCGAAAGTCGAAGAGATGCGAAAGAGTTCGGGTGTCGAAGGTGACCGCACGGCAGAGGGGGAAAAGAGGTTCGAATAGGTTCTCTCTTGAAACGGGCATTGGAACGAGTCGAATAAAATCCCTTCGTAAAAAAGCATTCGAAACGAGAACAGTTCCTTGAGAGATTCAGATGTCCGATTGTCTGGATGGGAGACTGGCGTGCCATGAAGAAATACTACAACATTTTGGTTGGAGGAACTCCAAGGCAGAGTTTTAAAAGGTGATGATGTTTCGTCTGAGGAGGCGGGATCCTGGAAATGGCTGGTCGGGTATTGCCGGGAGATTGCCAGCAGTCGGTGCAAGTTACCCTCGCAATGACAGTGTCACGAAAGATGAGAAACATGATAACGCGTCGATTTTTTAAAATAAATCCAAACGAATACCCTCTGGTCTGGGGATCGAATTGAACCTCGGTTCAATTGAGGTTCAATTATTTGACAACTACGCGAAGTGTAGTACGGCAAGGTGAAGAGGGTGGCTGTTGAGGAAGTTCCAGGAGCCATTTGGATGAAGACCGGATATTTTTTGGGTGCAAGAATCAATGTGAACCCTCCTTGTGCCCGACTGCGAGTGGGCGGGTTGTGACGACATTGAATTTAGCACAGATGTTCTAAGTTGTCAAGGAGGGGATTTTAGATTGAAGGGAGTGACAAAACATGACATGTCTCCGGAGCAGCTTGACGATCGATGCCTCGCCTCTGAACTCGGGATTAATGATGACAAGGTTTCTGATAAGACATGTCATGTATATAGGTGTTGATGAGGGGGGAATGCAAATCTGGATTTACCACGAAGGGTCACGAGGAAAAGCAAAAAGGAGTCATGGTTCTGATCGAGGATGTCCTGGATCGTTATGAGGCGGATGAGACATATCAGGTTCGAGGAGAGGGTGGGCGAAATCCGCCTCTATGCGTCCATGGGCGGAGCTGATCCGCCCTACGTGCATTCAGGGGGTAACATCGCCGAGGGAGGGATACAGAAACCAGGTTTCTCAAGAACCTGGTTTCTTAAGTAATCCCGGAGTTCTTTTGCGATGGCGAGGCGTTCCGGTGCGGGGAAGGGGCGTTTGCGGTCCTCGTAGAAGCGGTCGCCTTCGAAGCGCGGGATGATGTGCACGTGGTAATGCCAGACATCCTGGTTTCCGGCAGGTTCATTGTGCTGGCGGGTGGAGACTCCTTCGCAGCGGGTATATCCCTTTAGCGCCAATGCCATTGCCCTGGTGACCCGATGGAGGGCGGGGGCAAGTTCCAGGGGGAGGTCGTAGAGGTTTTCAAAGTGTTGATTGGGGACGACCAGGATATCAAGCGGATTCTTCTCCCAGCGGTAAAAACTGAGGAGGGCGGTGACGGTCTCATCCTGGTGGATGACATCCGTGCCTTCGAGGGAATCTTTTGCGCCGGCGATGATCCGGCAGAAGGGGCAGAGGTAACCGTCGGGTTCGTGGTTGTGCATGGTTTTTGTCCGGGAGGGTGTGCGATGGGTTAATCATACTTGAGTTGGTCGCCCGGGGACAGGAGATTGCTTCGCTGCGCTTACAGCATGACTTCGCGATGCGGGGAGACACCCTCCTCGCAATGACAGGTGGTAACAGGAGATTGCTTCGTCAGGCGGAAGAGCACCGCCTTCCTCGCAACACTTGCACCTGCGTGCAGGCGGGTGACATCGCTGCGCAGTGATAGGTCGGTGAACAGGCGAAGATTGCTTCGTCAGGCGGGAGAGCACCGCCTTCCTCGCAATGACACCGGGGTCGGGGAGAGCGCCCTCCTCGCAACACTTGCACCTGCGTGCAAGTGCAGGTGTGACACGCGGGGCGGGGGGACCCCGCCCCTACGCATGATGACAATGATCGTTATTTCATGTGGGACTTGAGGAATTGACCGGTGTAGGAGGCTTTCACCTTCAGGACCTGTTCCGGGGTGCCCTCGGCGATGAGTTCGCCGCCGCGGTCGCCGCCCTCGGGACCGAGGTCGATGATCCAGTCGGCGATCTTGATGATGTCGAGGTTGTGCTCGATGATCAGGACCGAGTTGCCCGCATCGACCAGGCGCTGGAGCACCTCGATGAGCTTGTGCACATCCGCGGCATGCAGACCGACGGAGGGTTCATCGAGAACGTAGAGGGTGCGCCCGGTGGCGCGGCGGGCGAGTTCCTTGGCAAGCTTGACGCGCTGGGCTTCGCCGCCCGAGAGGGTGTTGCCGGGTTGACCGACGCGCACGTAGCCCAGCCCGACCTCCTGCAACAGCTTCAAGCGGTTCATCATGTGCGGGAAGGCGCCGAAGACACCCAGCGCATGGTCCACCGTCATCGCCATGACATCCGCGATGGAGTTGTCCTTGAAATGCACCTGGAGGGTCTCGCGGTTGAAGCGCTTGCCGTGACAGACGTCGCAGGGAACATACACATCCGGCAGGAACTGCATCTCGATGCGCAGTTCGCCCTGTCCCTGGCAGGCTTCGCAGCGCCCGCCGTGGACATTAAAGGAGAAGCGCCCGGGCTTGTAGCCGCGCACCTTGCTTTCGGGGAGTTCCGAGTAAAGTTTGCGAATCTCATCCCACAGCCCGGTGTAGGTGGCGGGGTTGGAGCGCGGCGTACGCCCGATGGGCGACTGATCGATGTTGATGATCTTGTCGAGGAGCTCAATCCCTTCGATGCGCTCGTGTTCGCCGGGCATGGTGCGGGCGCCCATCAGTTTCTCCGCCAGCGCTTCATATAGAACATCGTTCATCAGCGTGGACTTGCCGGAGCCGCTGACGCCCGTGATGCAGACCAGTTTCCCGAGCGGGAGGGTGACGTCGATGCCCTTGAGATTGTTGGCGCGGGCGCCGACGATGTTCAGGTGTTTGCCGTTGCCGGTGCGGCGCTTCTTCGGCACGTCGATCTTTTTGCGCCCCGAAAGGTAGGCGCCGGTCAGGGATTTGGGGTGCGCGAGAATCTGTTTGGGGGTGCCCTCGGCGACGACCTGACCGCCGTGCTCACCCGCGGCAGGACCGAGGTCGACGATCCAGTCGGCGGTCATGATCGTTTCAAAATCATGTTCCACGATCAGGACAGTATTGCCGAGGTCGCGCAGACCCTTGAGGGTATCCAGCAGGCGCGCGTTGTCGCGGGCATGCAGACCGATGGAGGGTTCGTCCAGAACGTAGAGGACACCCACCAGCCGCGAGCCCACCTGGGTGGCGAGGCGGATGCGCTGGGCTTCGCCGCCCGAAAGCGTGGCGGAGGAGCGGTTGAGGGTCAGGTAGTCGAGACCCACGTTGACGAGGAAATTGAGCCGTTCGACGATCTCCTTCATGATGCGCTCGGAGATGGCTTTCTGGCGGGAGGTCAATTTTTTCGATAGTTTCTGCGCCCATTCCAGCGTGCGGTTGACAGGCCAGCCGGTGACATCGATGATGTTGGCCTCGTTCACGGTGACGGCGATGGCCTCGGGGCGCAGGCGTTTGCCGCCGCAGGTGGGGCAGGGCTTGTTCGACATGTACTCGCTGATCTTGGCGCGGATCCATTCGGATTGCGTATCGCGATAGCGGCGCTCGAGGTTGGTGATGACGCCCTCGAAGGCACGCGAGAACTTGAACTCGTTGCCCCTCTGGTTGTTGTACACCATCTGGACTTCTTTGCCCTGCGTGCCATACAGGATGATGTTCAACTGTTCGGGGGTCAGGTCCTTGACGGGCTTGTTGAGGTCGATGTGGTAGGCGCGGGCGGCGCCCTCCAGGCTCTGCCAGTAATAACCGCCCTCCTCCTTGGGACCGCTCCACTCGAGGCTGACGATGGCGCCATCGATGAGCGAGCGTTCGCGGTCGGGGAGGATGCGGTCGGGGTCGATCTCGAGACGGGTGCCAAGCCCCTGGCAGTCCGGGCAGGCGCCGTGGGGCGTATTAAAGGAAAAGGTGCGCGGCTCGATCTCGGGCAGGGAGATGCCGTGTTCGGGGCAGGCGAGATGCTCGGAGAAGGCAAGGTCCTCCTTCTTATCGACCAGGTTGACCGTCACGTAGCCATCGCCGAACTTGAGGGCGGTCTCGATGGAGTCGGTCAGGCGGGTGCGGTTGGATTTTTTATCCTCCGCATCCTTTGGCTGGGCGATGACCAGGCGGTCGACGACCGCCTCGATGGTGTGGATCTTGTAGCGGTCGAGGTTGATCTCATCGTCGAGGGAATGGACATCGCCATCCACACGGGCGCGCACGAAACCCGCCTTGCGGATCTCCTCGAAGACCGCCTGGTAGGTGCCCTTGCGCCCGCGCACGACCGGCGACAGGAGCAGGATGCGGGTGCCCTCGGGCAGCGCCTCGACGGCGTCGACGATCTCCTGGGCGGACTGCTTGACCACCTCGCGCCCGCAGACCGGGCAGTGGGGGATGCCGATGCGGGCATAGAGCAGGCGCAGGTAATCGTAGATCTCGGTGACGGTGCCGACCGTGGAGCGCGGGTTGTGGCTGGTGGACTTCTGGTCGATGGAGACGGCAGGGGAAAGCCCGTCGATGTAATCCACATCCGGCTTGTCCATCTGCCCGATGAACTGGCGGGCGTAGGCGGAAAGCAATTCCACGTAGCGGCGCTGTCCCTCGGCGAAGATGGTGTCGAAGGCGAGCGAGGATTTGCCCGAACCGGAGAGACCCGTGATGACCACGAGCTTGTCGCGGGGGATCTCCACGGTGATATTCTTCAGGTTGTGGACGCGCGCGCCCACAACGCGGATGACATTGGCAGACATGGGACTCCTTATGGGACGTCTCGATTATAGCACAAATGTTTCAAAAATCAATGTACTTTTTAGCGCAATCCTGTATTATACCAACCACTTCAGTCCGATTTCGGGTTATACTGATGCAACTTCTTAAATCCGGCGGGGTTATGTTTGTTAACCCCGCCGGTGGGATTATGGAATTTGCCGGATCTGGAATACAGGGAAGATGTGATACTGGTGCGTGCCTCCCAGGGCGACAAGGATGCCTTTGGTGAGCTGTACGAGCATTACGCCGAGCGCATCTTCAACTATATCTACTACCGGACGGGGAATGTGCACGACGCGGAGGACCTGACGGCGCGGGTCTTCCAGCGGGCGATGAACCACATCCGCAAGTACACCGACCGGGGCATCCCGTTCTCGGCATGGTTGTACCGCATCGCCCACAACCTGATCGCCAACTGGCACCGCGACCGGGGGCGCAAGCAGGAGATCCCGATCGACGACCTGCCCGTGCTGCCCGCCCGGGGCGATCACCCGGAGGCGACCGTCGTGCGCACCGAGGACCAGGATGCACTCCTGCGACTGATCCGCCGCCTGCCAGCGGAACGGCAGACCCTGCTGATCCTCAAGTTCGTCGACGACCTGTCCAATGCGGAGGTCGGGCAGATCATGGGGCGCAGCGAGGGTGCGATCAAGAGCCTGTACCACCGCACCCTGCTGGCACTGCGTGATGAGATTGGCAGCCAAACCCTATTTACTGGAGATTGAGACATGTTAAGAATTGCAACCGATGGCGCAGCAGACATCCCCGCCGGATGGGAAAAGGAATACGACCTGAAGGTCATTCCCATCAACATCCATTTTGGAGAGAAGACCTTCATCCAGAACGTGGACATGGACACGGAAGGGTTCTACCGGGAAGTGGAACACAACAAGACCTTCCCGAAGACCTCCCAGCCCTCCCCGCACCAGTTCGTGGAATTTTACAGGAACAACTTCGAGAAGGGCGACACCATCCTATCCATCCACGTCACCAGCAAGCTATCCGGCACGTATGCCTCCTGCGTGGCGGCAGCCAAGGAACTGAAGGGCGAGTACAACGTCATCCCCTTCGATTCGCAGGGCGGATCGATGGGCATCGCCTTCCTGTGCCGGACCGCCCGCAAGATGGAACGCGCAGGGAAGAGCGTGGACGAGATCGTCAAGGCATTGGAAGCACTGCGCGGGCAGGTGTCGATCATACTCACGCTGGATACGCTGGAATTCGCCAAGCGCAGCGGGCGCGTTGGAGCCCTGTCCGCGGCGCTGGCATCCGTGCTGAACGTCAAGCCGATCGCCCGCCTGCAGGACGGGGTGGTGCACATGGTGGAGAAGGTGCGCACCCGCAAGGCATCGCTGGAGCGCGTGGTCGAAATGGGCAAGGAAGCCTTTGGCAACCGCCCGGTCTCGATCGGCGTGATGCATGCCCGTGACGTGGAATCGGGAAATGCCCTGATGATGGAAGCCAAAAAACACCTCAATGTAAAGGATGCAGAGATGACCGATCTCGCCATCTCCCTGGCTGTGAACTTTGGTCCGGGGACGGTGGGGTTGATCCTGTATCCCGCGGAGTAGTAACAGACGCATGCCTCGCAGCCGAACAACACACCCCTCCATGACGAATTTCGACGACCTGGAAGCGCACCTGGCTGGCACCTTGAGACCGGTGACGCCGCCGGGGGATTTCGTCCAACGCCTGCGCTCCCGGGTGCACATGCCGGACCCGCGCCTGATCGCGGAACGGATCGCGTCATGGCGCTCGCTGGTCATTGCCGTCGGCGGGACGATGTCGATCATCCTGCTGATCGTGACCGTGGCGCGGGCGCTGTTCCACCTGGTTGCGAGGAAGAGCTAGGGGTTTGACGAGTCGGCGAGGAGATTGCTTCCTTGCAGGATGCTGCGCAATCGTCGGGAATCACCCTCCTCGCAATGACAGGCGAAAATGAACAGGGATGGCAAAAGAGCCATCCCTGTTTTTTGTTGTGGGTATAATGCCTGTGAGGAAACAGCAGCCATGAAAAGAACATCCAGCCTGCCCGGTCTGTTAATCATTTTGGTCCTGCTGCTGAGCGCATGCGGAAAATCCGGATCAGCGGTGAGCACGGTCGGGACGGGGGAAGCGCCTGGCAGTCCCGGCGCAACCGCAACACCGACCCCGGGAACCGACCTTTCCAGCCTGAGCTATACACAGGCGTTCGATGAAATGTTCGCGGTCATCCGCCGGGATTATGCCTTCAACGGGGTGGCGGGCAAGGAACCGGATTGGGAGGCGCTGTACGCGGAGATCCGCCCGCGCGTTGAGCATGGCGGAGCAGGCTGGCGATGCGCAGGCGTACTTCCTTGCATTGCGCGAGTCTCACGCTGGCGTTCAGGGACGGGCATGTGAACCTGGGCGGGGGAGACATGCAGGTGGCACTGTTCCAGGCTGCCATCCAGGGAGGGTATGGATTCGCGATCCGGGAATTGGACGATGGGCGCGTATTGGTCACCTACGTGACGCCGGGGGGTCCTGCCGCGCAGGCAGGCATGCAGGTGGGTGCGCAGGTGCTGGAGTTCAACGACCAACCGGTCTCAACAGCGATCGAGGCGGTTTCCATCTGGGGCGCGCCGCCCTCCACGGAAAGCCTGATGCGCCTGCAGAGATCCCGTTACCTGCTGCGCGCGCCGCTCGGTTCGCAGGCGAGAGTCACTTATGCAAACCCGGGGAGTGAAGCCGGGACGGTGACGTTGACGAATATCGAGGAAAATGAATCCTTTGCGGTCAGCTCGGTCTTTTTGAACTACAACGCGCAGGCACTGCCGGTGGAATCCAAGATACTGCCCTCGGGCGTCGGGTATATCAAGGTGAGTTCCACATCGGATGACCGGGAGAAAATCCAAAGCCTGTTCGAGAGCGCACTCGAAGATTTTCGAACAGCAGGGGTCACCGGTTTGATCATCGACCTGCGCGTAGTCGTGAACCTGACCACGGAACCGGACCTTCCTTTAATCGGGCTGGCGGGATACTTCACCGACCGGGAGATCCCGCTCGGGCAGTTCCAATATTTCAATGGGACAACGGGGAAATTCGAAGCGCGGGGCGAACTGCAAGCGGTCCAGCCGCGGTCAAGCCGATATCAATTTTCCAAAGTCGTGGTGCTGATCGGTCACGGCTGTTCAAATGCCTGTGAACTGGAAGCTTATGCGCTGGCACAGATCCCCGGCGTGATCATCGCCGGGCAGACCCCCTCGGCGGGCGTGCTTTCGGATGTGACCGGCGGGCAGTTCCTGCTGCCCGAAGGATTCTCACTGCAGGTTCCCACCGGGCGGTTCGTTTCCCCGGATGGGGAGATCCTGCTGGAGGGGCAGGGCGTGCCGCTGACGGTGCGCGTTCCCATTGACGAAACGACCGTGCTTTCCACGGATGACCTGGTATTGACTGCCGCCGAGGCGATGGCGGCAGGGCAATAATTATTTCAATCCCACCACTTCGAATACTTCCAACGGCTTGGCTTTGCCCTTGACCGTCATGGGCGCGACCGGATTTACCTCGACCTGCTTCTTGACGCGCTCGTATGCGTCGCGGCTGAGCAGGATCTGGTTGCGGGCTGAATTCTCCTGGATGCGCTTGGCGGTGTTGACGCTGTCGCTGATGGCGGTGTATTCCAGACGCTTCTCCGTGCCGATCAAGCCGAGCACCGCCTCGCCGTAATGGATGCCGGCGCCGAAAGCCAGCTGTTCCTCGGGAGGCAGTTCCTTGTAAAGATTTTCGACGGAGGCGCGGATGGCAAGGGCGGCTTTGACCGCGCGCAGGGTATGGTCGGGCTGGGGGATGGGGGCGTTGAACCATGCCATGATGGCATCGCCCATGAACTTGTCGATCGTCCCCTCCTGTGCAAGCACGGCTTCCGCCATGGCTGCCAGGTAACGGTTCAGGATGGCGACCAGTTTTTCAGGAGATTTCTGTTTCTCGCTGAAGGTGGTGAAGCCGCGGATGTCGGCGAAGATGGTGGTGATATCGACGCGCTTGCCGCCCAGGCGGAGCTTGTCCGGGTCGAGCTGGTTGATGACGGCGGGGGAGACCATGCGCTCGAAGAGCCTGCGCTGGGCTTCCAGGCGCTTGCGCTCGGTCAGGTCATCCAGCACGATGGCGATGCCCTGGGTCTTGCTGGCTTCATCTTTAAGCGGGGACAGGTTGAAATGCCAGTCCACGGAACCGCGCGACGGCAGGGTGGGGCTGAACTCCAGGTCCACCACCGCCTTGTCGGTCTCGCGGACGGAGATCAGGTGCGGGTGGATGCCCTCCGAGACCGGAGCGAGCACATCCTCCAGACGCTGACCGAGGATGTCCTGCGCAGCCCGCCCCAGAATCTGCACGGCGGCCCGGTTGGCAAGCGTCACCTGGTCCTGCACATCCGTGGTGATGACGCCGCTGGTGATGGAGGCGAAGACGTTCTCCATCAGGTTCTTCAGCGCGGTCACTTCCGCCAGGGAGCGTTTGAGCGAGGAGAAGAGGCGGGCGTTCTCGATGGCAACGGCAGCCTGGTTGGCGAATGCGGACAGCAGGTCGCGTTCCGTCTCGGTGAAGATGCCCGAACGGATGCGGTTGTCGGCATAGATGACACCGATCAGGTCGTTCTTGACCTTGAGCGGGACGCACAGGATGGAGCGCAGGTTGAAGGCGATGATGCTTTCCTGCCCGCTCAGGCGCGGGTCCTGCTGGGCATTGGTGGTGAGGATGGCTTCGCCCGAGTTCGACCACCTTCTGGACGACGGTGCGGCTGACGGCTGATTCGGATGAATTGATGGAGGTCTTTTCCCAGTTGCGGGCAACGTGCGCGACCAGTTTGCCGGTCTCATCCTTGAGCATGAGGAAGCCGCGCTCGGCACGCGAAAGCCCGACGATGTTATCCATCACGATGCGCAGGACCTCATCCAGTTCCAGGGTGGAGTTGATCACCTTGCCGATCTCGGTCAATGCCAGGGTGTTGCGGAACTGCGATTCGGTGTTGGCGATCAACCTGGTCAGGCGGTCGAGTTCGCTGTCAACCTGGTTGAGTCCCTCCAGGGTGCCGCCCGGGAATTTGATGCCTGCGGCTTGCAACGCGCCGGTCGTTTTCTGGACGACCTGGCGCAGGGAGGTGAGCTGCTCTGCAAGGGCGGCTGGTCGGGTTTTATCGAAGGTCATGAGAGGTGCCTCGGTTCCCAAAGGCTGTCTTCAAAGAGGTGTTTGAACTATTCTATCATCCCAGGCGGTCGAGGAATCGTGCGCAGTCCCAACCAGAACAGATGGCGGCTGGCGCGGCGCGCCAGGGAGAGATCACCGCCCCGGGGTGAATACTGGGAGGCGTGATATTCCTTTAATAATGAGTTCGATCTCTTCCGCCTGACCGGGCATCAGTTCCTTCAATGCCCTGGCGCGCTCGGCGGGCGTAAAGTGAGACTCGGGCGGCTGTCCCTGCCAGCGCAGGTTCAGGTTGATGGCATGGAAGGCGCGCTCGAACGGATCGGCGAGGATGAAGAGAGCCGCATTCCGAATCCAGGCGGGACCCTTGTCACCGCGCCGTTCGGAGACAGCCAGGACATATTCCGCGGCGCGGGTTGCCAGGGCAAACTGCCTGTTCAGCGCCTGGAAGAAAAATGCAAGCAACAGGAGGACGGCAGCCCAGAGGACCAGGCTCAACCAGGGAGTCGGTGTAACGGCGGCAGGCGTTCCCGTTTCCACGGGCAGGCGTGACCGGGGGAATCTGCGCGGGTTCCTCTCCGGGCGCTTCGGGGAGGACGGCAGGTTGAAGCCCGGATTGCGGCGAGGCCGGACGGATGAGTGGAGCCTCGCTGCTGGTCGGTTCAAATTCCACCCAGCCGATGCCGGGGAAATAGACCTCGGGCCAGGCGTGCATGTTTTTTCTGTAAATGTTATAGACCCGCTCGGTGGCCTCGGTCTCGCCGGGTCTTTGCATGCGTTCCATCGCTTCGCCCTGTGCGAAGCCCATTGCCATGCGGGCGGGAATCCCGAGGGAACGGAGCATGAGAACCTCGGCGGTGGCGTAATAGTTGCAATAGCCCTGTTTGCCCTCGAACAGGAACCATTCGATCAGATCGGTGCCTTTGGACGGCAGGGTCAGCTTGGAGCTGTACGTGATCTGGGCGCGCAGGACGGTGGTGACGGTCTGGACCTTTTCATACGGGTTGGTCAACCCGAAGGTGATCTGCGAAGCGAAGTTGCGCACGCGCGGGGAGAAATTTTCGGGCAACTGCAGGTAGCGCTGCACCCACTCCGGGTATTCCCCGCCGGCTTCCCGCAGTTCCTGGATGGAGGGATTCAGCATGGCTGCGCGCACGCGGAAGGTCTCGCCGGGTTCGAGGAACGGGAAGGTCTGGAGATAGAGCACATCCCGGGTGCCATCCGGCAACGGGAATGAGGTCACATCCGCGGGGCGGCTGATCCACAAAGGCTGGACAGGCAGGCTCAACATCGCCTGGTCCTCCGTGAAGGAGGTGATGGTGAATTCGTATTCCGTGCGATTCTCAGGATCCGGGATGGACAAGGATCTCCCCGGTCGGGGAGAATTCCAGGGTGGTGGCGGGGGAGCTTGTCCAGGCGCCGTTCTCATATTGGTCATAGACGCGGGCGCGCCAGTAGAGGCGCGGCAGTTCCGTAGCCTCGGGGGGCACGCTGATCTTGAACATGGTGGCATCGCCGGTTGCGGCGCGGCTGCCCAGACCCATGGAACTGCGGAAGGTCTCCACGCGTTCCGCGGCGCCTTCCCCCTCGAGTGCATCAAAGGCGCGTCCAAGACGGTCGCGGGTGGCGCGCCAGGGACGGGTGACCTCCAGCCATTTCTCCTCCAGCGCGGGCGCGCCGGTCAGGTTGAGCGGCAGGTTCCACGCCAGCAAGATCAAGAAGGCGGCACTCACCAGCGCGCCCACGCTCAGGTCAGGACCGGCCTCAGGTGCGACCTGGATGCCGCGCTCCGCCCAACCCTTCCGGTCGCGCAGATATTTGCTGCGCCCTATGAGGGTCAAGGCGACGAAGAGGTACAGGGCGATCAGCCAGATGCGCCCCGGTCCAGCCCGGTCGTACAGGTGGATGACGAGCATCACCAGCCCGGCGGGCAGGATGGCTGTCAATGTGCGGTTGTAGCGCGCCAGCTGATAACCCGGCACGAGCGCGACGAACCAGTAAAGAATGCCCATCAAGGCGATGAAGAACAAGTGGATCCTTGACAGGTTTGTCGGCAAAGAACAGGGAGATGGAAGTCAGCAGCCTGCCGCCAACACTTGCCAGCCGTTCCCCCAGGTAAATATCGTTGTCGTAGAACGCGATCAATTGGTTCGGGATGAAGACCAGCGTGTATCCGAGCGCCAACCAGAAGACCGCCCGTTTCCCGAAGCGGCTGGCGCCGAGCGCCAATCCCACGAGGGTCGCGATGACCGCCAGGTTGATCACATATCCAAGATCATCCGTCCATTGGGTGATGGTCAGGCGCCAGACCGAGACCAGGATGGCAAGCATGAACAGGGCGGCGGTGGGCAGGTCCCACCAGCGGGACGGTGACTTTTCCATGCTCTGAGTGTACAATGGAAGAACCATCTACGTCAAATCCAAAAGGAGCCACGCATGGATATTTTCAGCTTGTTGGGAAGCACGGTCAATTCCGCCTTCCAGGGATTGGGGGACTGGCTGACCGCACCGATGGAGTTCTTTTCGTTCCTCGGCTCGGAGGATTTTTTCCTGCTCGCCCTGCCACTGGTGTACTGGTGCCTGGATTCGGCGCTGGGTTTGAAGCTGGGGGTGATGCTGCTGGCGAGCAACGGGCTGAACGGGCTGGTCAAGATGGCGATGCGCGGACCGCGACCGTACTGGGTGGATGCCGGGGTAAAAGGGCTGGCCTCCGAAACGGGATTTGGCGCTCCTTCCGGTCACTCGCAGACGGCAGCCGGGATGTGGGGCGTGGCGGCGGCTGGCATCAAGCGGGCATGGGCATGGGTCGCGGCGGTGCTGGTGATCCTTCTCATCGGGCTCTCACGCATCTACCTGGGTGTTCATTTTCTGCATGATGTCCTGCTGGGCTGGTTCCTGGGCGGACTGACGCTCTGGGCATTTATCAAGCTCTGGGATCCCATTGCGGCAAAGCTGAAAAAGATGGGCATGGGCAGGCAGATCCTGCTCGCCTTTGCGATCTCGCTGACGATGATCCTGCTGGCTGTCTTCATTGTTTTCCTGACGCGTGATTTTGTCATCCCCGCGGATTGGATCGCGAATGCCACGCGCGACGGAGGTGAGGCTCCCAACCCGTTCTCGCTGGCGGGCATTGTCACCTCCATGGGGACCCTGTTCGGTCTGCTGGCGGGGGTGGCGTGGATCACGCCGCGCGGCGGGTACAGCGCTGCGGGTCCCGCCTGGAAGCGGGCACTGCGATACGTGGTCGGACTGGTGGGGGTGGCTGTTTTCTACCTGGGTCTGAAAATGATCTTCCCGGATGGGGAGGACCTGGTGGCTCTCATTTTCCGGTACATCCGTTACACGCTGGTCGGCGCCTGGACATCCGCGGGCGCTCCCTGGGTCTTCTCAAAAATCGGTCTTGCAGATACTCCCCGGTGAGGGGAGCGGTTCTGATATAATCACCACGCTCAGGGATTAATCATCTCATGACTCTTGAACGCGGCACGCTGCTGCACAAACGCTATCGTATTGTTGAGATCCTTGGCCAGGGCGGCATGGGGTCGGTCTATCGCGCGGTGGATGAGAACCTGGGGGTGGACATCGCCCTAAAGGAAAACCTCTTTACAACGGATGAGTACTCACGCCAGTTCCGCCTCGAAGCGGTGATCCTGGCAAACCTGCGGCATCCCAACCTGCCGCGCGTCTCCGATCATTTTGTGGTCGGCGACCAGGGGCAGTACCTGGTGATGGATTACATCGAGGGGGAGGACCTGCGCCAGCGCATGGAACGTGTGGGGATGATCAGTGAAGAGGAGAGCGTGTACGTCGGCGCGGCGATGTGCGACGCGCTCAGCTACCTGCACACCCGCAAGCCCCCGATCCTGCACCGCGACCTGAAACCGGGCAACGTCAAGATCACGCCCGACGGTCACATCTTCCTGGTGGACTTTGGACTGGCAAAAGTGGTGCAGGGGTCCCAGGCGACCACCACGGGCGCGCGTGCCATGACGCCCGGGTATTCCCCTCCTGAACAATACGGCACGGCGCGCACCGATCCCCGCACGGACATTTATTCGCTCGGCGCGACCCTGTACGCGGCGTTATGCGGCATCATCCCGGAGGATGGACTGGCGCGCGCAATGGACAACGCCCAGTTGACCCCGCTCCGCAAGCGCAACCCGAAGATCACCAAACGCCTGGCTGCGGCAATTGAAAAAGCCATGTCGGTCGATCCCGATGAACGTTACCAGACTGCCGAGGAATTCCAGAGGGCTCTGCTCGCCTCCAAATCGAAGACCCAGCAGTTGACCGGCGCCTACACGGTCGACCCGCCGCCGCCCGTGGAGGAAGGTGCGCCGCCTCCGTCAAAACCGAAAGCCAGCACCCCCCACGGCGGCGGTCCGCCATATCCCCCGGAGGATAACGGCGATGACAAGCCCTTCAAACCGCTGAAAAAACCGAAGAAAGGCGGATGCCTGGCGCGCATCCTGCTGCTCCTGCTCATTGCGGGGGCTGCATACCTGGCATGGAATTATGTGCCGGGCATGCAGGGACAGGTGGATGCCTGGGTCTCCGAGCTGCGCGGGATGGTCGTCTCGCGACTTCCAACCAGGATCCCGCCTGCGACCGATGTGCCGCTCTCCACGGAAACGAACACACCGGAGCCCACGCTGACCTTTACGCCCGCGGCAACCTCCACACGTGCCTTCACCCCCACGCCCACGTTCACCCCCACGCCGCAGCCCACTCCGCTGGGAGGAGGGTATGGGCAATTTGCCTTTGCGTCCGACCGTTCAGGCATCCCGCAGATCTATTTGATGAATGGGGATGGCAGCAACCCGGCTGCCCTGACGAACATGCCGGAAGGAGCATGCCAGCCGGCATGGTCACCGGATGGGATGCAACTGGTGTTCACCTCCCCGTGCAGCGGACCGGAGGATGAATTCGAAAATTCCAGCCTGTACATCATTTATGTGGATGGCACAGGCATGTCCCCACTGCTGGCTGAACCGGGCGGCGATTACGATCCAGCCTGGTCACCGGATGGAACCAGGATCGCTTTCACCTCCCGCCGCAGCGGGCGCCCATCCATCTATGTGCTGGATGTTGAAAGCAATGCGGTCACGCTCCTGTTCGAAGCCACGGGCAATTTCATGGAAGCGAGAAGCCCGGTCTGGTCGCCTTCCAACAACCAGATACTCTTTGTCGCGAACCGCGGTGTCTCCGAGATCTGGGCAATGACCGATACCGGAAAAAGCCTGATCCAACTGGTGTACACCAGCCTGGAAAACATCGACTTTGATCCCGTCTGGTCACCGGATGGGCTGATGGTCCGCTTCAGCCAGCGTTTGGTGGGACCATCGGGCGTATGGCTCCAGGAGCTTGTATATGAGGAGCGGGAGTTGATGACCGCCAGGCGCCTGTCCTTCAGCCCGCCCTGGATCGAGGACATTCAATACTCACCGGATGGGTTGTGGCTCATTTTCGAAGGACTGGTCGAGGAGAACCGCGATATTTACATGATGTCCCCGGACGGCGAATTCGTCACCCGTCTTACCCTGGATCCCGGTGTGGATTTCGACCCAGCCTGGCGTCCGATGCAAGCACCTTAGGGAAATCATCGAATTAGCCCAAGACAGCCGCCAAAGGGTGGCTGTCTTCCATTTAAAGGGAATTTCTTACGCTTCTCTTATTGACGCCCGTTTCCTCCGCATGTTATCATTACACTCGCTTGATTAGCACTCTCGTTCTGCGACTGCTAATAACAACTCATGCCTAATCTATCCGACCGCCAGCAAACCCTGCTCCTGCTCGTCATCCGCGATTACATCGAGACCGCGCAACCCGTCGGCTCGAAGCGGCTGGTGGAACGTTACCATCTGGACCTCAGTTCAGCCACCATCCGCAATGAGATGGCAGCGCTGACCGAGATGGGTTACCTGCGCCAGCCTCACACGTCAGCCGGACGGGTCCCCACCGAGGAGGGTTACCGCGTCTTTGTCGGTCAGATGATGAACCAGGCGGAACTGCCCGATACGGTCCAGCAGACCATCTCGCACCAGTTCTACCAGTCCCGTCCCGACGTGGAACAGTGGATGACCCTGGCAGCCTCGGTGCTGGCGCACCAGTCGCAGGGCGTCTCGCTGGTCACCGCGCCGCACCCCGAGCGGGCGCGCTTCAAGCACGTGGAGCTCATCTCGACCCAGGGGCGGCAGGTGCTGATGGTGATGGTGATGACTGGTGGGGAGGTCTCGCAGCAGATCCTGACGCTGGCGGAACCTGTGCCCCAGGAACGCCTCAGCCAGATCGCGGCGCGGCTCTCGCCGATCCTGTCCGGACACAGCCTGGAGGAGATCGCCGCCATCCCGGGCAGGGCTGATCCGCTCGAGCAGGATATCCTGAGCCTGATCATCTCCGACATGCGCCGCGCCGATGACCACGTCAGCGGGCAGATATACACCGATGGTCAGACCAACCTGCTGGCTGAGCCTGAATTCGCCGAGTCGGATGACGCCCGCCGCGCCCTGCGGCTTTTTGAGGAACGCAGTACCCTGCAGGACCTGCTGGCACGCACCTCCACAGGTTCCAGCGTGGGCGGGCTGCAGGTGTTGATCGGCGGGGAGGGCGGCTGGGAGGAACTGCGCCAGTGCTCGATGGTGCTGGCACGTTACGGCGTGCCCGGGCTGGCAACCGGCATGCTCGGCGTGCTGGGTCCCATGCGAATGTCCTATGCGCGCACCATCCCCACGGTGCGATTTGTCGCCGGATTGCTGAGCGACCTTGTGAATGAAAATATTGCCGGAGAGGAATGATTTGGAGTGCGTCTACGAACTGTAAAAATACTCCATAGTGATGAACTATGACAGACAAAAAACATAAACAACCCAGATACGAAGAAGAGACCGAAGCACCCGCGGAAGCGGTGGAAACACCCACAGACACGGAGCGATACCCAGGTGGATGTTGAAGCCCTGCTGAAGCGACTTGAGGAGGCGGAAGCCAAAGCCGCCGAACACCTGGATGGCTGGCAGCGCGCCCAGGCGGAATTTGTCAACTACAAGAGCCGCATCGCGCGCGACCACGAGTTCCAGCGTTCCAGCATGAAGGGCGACATCGTGAAGAGGATCCTGCCCGTGCTGGATGACCTGGAGCGCGCCCTGCAGAACCGTCCCGCGGATGAACCCTGGGCGGATGGCATCGAGTTGATCGCGCGCAAATTCCTGTCCATCCTGGAATCGGAAGGCGTAACGCGCATCGAGGCGGAAGGGAAACCCTTCGACCCGAACTTCCATGAAGCCATCTCGCACGAACCAAATGAGGAAGTGGAAAGCGGGCATGTCATTGCCGTGACCCAGAATGGATACATGCTGGGCGACAGAGTCATCCGACCTGCACTGGTCAGGGTGGCGCAATAAATAATAATATATACAGGGGCACAGCGGGACCGCTTCGATCATGAAGTTGGGTCGTCCCGCTGTGCCCTTATCAGAAACGACAGGAGAAATTATTCATGGCAAAGATCATCGGAATTGACCTCGGCACCACCAACTCGGCTGCGGCTTTCATGCAGGGCGGCGAACCGGTCGTGATCCCCTCCGCGGAGGGGGAGCGGCTCGTCCCATCGGTCGTCGCGATCAACAAGAACGGCGAACGTCTGGTCGGGCGCGTGGCGCGCAACCAGGCGATCACCAACCCGACCAACACCGTCTTCTCGATCAAGCGTTTCATGGGACGCAAGGTGGACGATCCCGAGGTGCGCCGCGCCAAGAGCCTGGTGCCCTACGAGGTGACCGGCGCCGCGAACAACGACATCCTCGTGAAAATGGGCGACCGCGATTACAGCGCGCCCGAGGTCTCGGCGATGATCCTTTCCAAGATCAAGGCGGACGCGGAGGCATACCTGGGCGAACCCATCACGCAGGCGGTCATCACGGTGCCGGCGTATTTCAACGATGCCCAGCGCAACGCGACCAAGGATGCCGGCAAGATCGCGGGACTGGAAGTGCTGCGCATCATCAACGAGCCGACCGCCTCCTCGCTGGCTTATGGACTGGATAAGAAGAAGAACGAGACCATCATCGTCTATGACCTGGGCGGCGGCACATTCGACGTCTCCGTGCTGGAGGTGGGCGACGGCGTGTTCGAGGTCAAATCCACCAGCGGCGATACCTTCCTGGGCGGTGACGATTTCGATCTGCGCATCATGGATCACCTGGCGGACCAGTTCAAGCGCGATAACAGCATCGACCTGCGGAACGACCGCCAGGCATTGCAGCGCCTGAAGGAAGCCTCGGAAAAAGCCAAGATCGAACTATCGACCACCATGCAGACCGAGATCAACCTGCCTTACATCACCGCGGATGCCTCCGGTCCGAAGCACCTGGTGATGACCCTGACGCGTGCCAAGCTGGAGCAGCTGACCGGCGACCTGATCGAACGGACAGTGGGTCCCATCAAGCAGGCATTGTCCGATGCAGGCAAGACCGCCGGGGAGATCCACGAGATCGTGCTGGTCGGCGGAATGACGCGCATGCCGGCTGTCCAGGAAGTGGTGCGCAAGTTCTTCGGCAAGGAACCGCACAAGGGCGTCAACCCGGATGAGGTGGTGGCGGTCGGTGCAGCGATCCAGGCGGGCGTGCTGGGCGGGGAGGTGAAGGACATCCTCCTGCTGGACGTGACGCCTCTGACGCTTTCCATCGAGACCCTGGGCGGAGTTTCCACCCCGCAGATCGAACGGAACACGACCATCCCGACGCGCAAGAGCCAGGTCTTCTCCACCGCCTCGGAAAGCCAGACACAGGTCGAGATCCACGTCCTGCAGGGCGAGCGTCCCATGGCGCTGGACAACAAGACCCTGGGCAAGTTCGTCCTGGACGGCATCCCGCCCGCGCCGCGCGGCGTGCCGCAGATCGAGGTGACCTTTGACATCGATGCCAACGGCATCCTGAAGGTGACCGCCAAGGACAAGGCGACCGGGCGCACGCAGCACATCACCATCACCGCCTCCTCCGGCTTGAGCGAATCGGAAGTGGAGAAGATGCGCAAGGACGCGGAGGCGCATGCCGAGGACGACCGCAAGCGCAAGGAGTTGATCGAAGCGCGCAACCAGGCGGATAACACCGTCTATACCGCGGAGAAAGCCTTGCGCGAGTTCGGCGACAAGGTGCCGGCGGAGGTGAAGAGCGAGGTCGAGGCGAAATCCGCGGAGGTGAAGAAAGCCGCCGAGTCCGATAATGTGGATGCCATCAAGTCCGCCACCGAGGCGCTCGGACAGGTCATCCAGAAGATCGGCGCGAGCGTTTACCAGCAGCCCAACGCGGGCGGGACGGAAGCCAACCCCAATCCGAATCCCAACGCGGGACCGGACGTGGTGGATGGGGAAGTAAAGGAATAGTGAAGAGAATGGAAATTAGAGAGTAGAGAACAGTCCTACTCTCTAATCATCTGCTCTCTACTCTCTAAATTATGACCAATCGCGATTATTACGAAATCCTCGGTGTCGGACGGAATGCCTCGGAAGATGAGATCAAGACAGCCTTCCGAAAACTGGCGCGCCAGTATCACCCGGACGTGAGCAAGGAACCGGACGCCGAGGAAAAGTTCAAGGAGATCAACGAGGCGTACGGTGTGCTCTCGGACGCCGACAAGCGCGCCCGCTATGACCGCTTTGGCAAGGAAGGTCTCGGCAACATGGGCGGCGGATTCCACGATTACAGCGCGGATTTCGGCGACCTGTTCGAGGAGCTCTTTGGGCAGTTCGGCTTCGGCATGGGCGGCAGCCGGCGCGGCGGGCGCAAAACACCGCGGCGCGGGCGTGACCTGCAGATGGAGGTCAGCCTGAAGTTCGAGGAAGCCGTCTTCGGCGTGGATAAGGAGATCGAGTTCTCGCGCGACGAGACCTGCTCCACCTGCGGGGGGTCGGGTGCGGAGCCCGGCACCACCCCCACGAAATGTTCCACCTGCGGAGGACAGGGGGAGGTGCGCACGGTGCGCCAGACCTTCCTCGGGCAGATGATGCAGACCTCGGTCTGTCCCGCCTGCCAGGGGCGCGGCGAAGTGATCGTCAACCCGTGCAAGACCTGCCACGGCGGCGGGCTGGAACACAAGAAGGTAAAAAAGTCGGTGCAGATCCCGGCGGGCGTGGACCATGGCACGCAGATCCGCCTGGCGGGGGAGGGCGGTCCCGGCGCCAATGGCGGACCGATGGGCAACCTGTTCCTGGTGCTCAACGTCCAACCGCACAAGTATTTCAAGCGCCGCGAGAATGACATCCTGCTCAACCTGGATATCAACATGGCACAGGCGGCACTGGGCGCGGAGATCAAGGTGCCGACCGTTGACGGGGATGAAAGTCTGAAGATACCCGCCGGTACACAACCCGGCAAGATCTTTAATATGAAGGGCAAGGGCGTCCCGCATATACGGCGCAGCGGGCGCGGCGACCAGAAGGTGATCGTCAACGTGGAAGTGCCGACCAAACTTACGAAGGAACAGCGCGAGTTGATGGAGAAACTGGCGGAGACGCTGGGTACGACGGTCAAGCCGAAGGAAAAGGGATTCATCGACTGGCTGAATGATGCACTGGGGGGATAGTGGTGCCAGTGTTCAGTGATCAGTAATCAGTGAGCGGATGGAAATCCGCTCACTGTGTTTTATAATCCAGTTGAGGCGATAGTTGTGGAGGAAAATCTCACGACTTTCCTGTACTTTGAGTGGATGCATACTCGTTGCAGGCTTATTGTCGGAAATCGTTTTTAGGCGGAATAGACAGGGGAAGTTAACTGCGTCTGAACTGGGTTATCATCACGCAAAAATATAAAGAATCTTAATTTTTTACACAAGACATGGATGCTTTCTTCTTTGCATGCATAATTGTTCTAGCCATACTACAAACGGCAAATTTGTTTATCATCACTCTTGTTGTTTCGCTCCGGATAGTTTTGGAGGCTTTTTTTGAAATAGCGTACGAGATTTTGCCTGAGTATAACGCGCTCGCAAAATTACTTTTATGCAGTACAGGAATAAACTGGGAAGAATCCATTTGGTGAAAATCGTTGGTTGGGTGCAAATGATGATTGCATTATCTGTGGTCGCGATGTCTGCTTACTATATTCTGTAGTACGCAGGCAAATCTCGAAAAATTCCGTGATTTGATCGAGCTGCATATCAAGGCGGGATTGGTTACAATGGAAAAGGCACAGGTCAAATTCCATCGCTTTGAAAAATAACTCAAAACTGGATACCGAAAATCAATGACTGACACAAACTGGCTTGAAGTTTCCCTGCTCGTGAATGGCGAACTGGCGGAAGCGGTGGCAGATGTGCTGGCGCGCTTCGCTCCCAATGGCGTGGTCACCGAAAGCACGGGCGTCAAATACCTGGACGAGGAGAACGAGGGCGTCACGGTGGGACCCATCAGCGTGCGCGCCTACCTGGAGGTCAATGACCAGCTCGAAGAGACGCGCCAGAAACTTGAAGAGGCACTGTTCTACCTGGGCATGATCCAGCCTCTGCCCGCACCGGTCTACAAACAGATCGCTGACCGGAACTGGATGGAAGCCTGGAAGGAACACTACAAGCCCATCCCGATCGGCAAGCGACTGATGATCGTGCCCGCCTGGATGGAATCACCCGAACCGGCGCGCATCCCGATCCGGATCGACCCGGGCATGGCATTTGGGACGGGAACCCATCCGACCACGCAGTTGTGCCTGGAACTCATCGAAACAAATTACATCAAGGAACCTTCAACTTTCAACCTTCCACCTGCAACTGTAATTGACATCGGGTGCGGTTCCGGCATCCTCTCCATCGCGGCGCTGAAGCTGGGCGCGCAGACCGCCCTCGGCGTGGATATCGACATTGAATCCGTCCGCAACTCGCGCGAGAACGCCGACACGAATGGCATCGGCGATGAGTTCATCATCGGGCAGGGATCGGTGGCGGAGGTGCTGGCGGGGCAATTCGCATTCCGCTCCGCGCCGCTGGTGGTGGCGAACATCCTGGCGCCGGTCATCATCCGCCTGTTCGAGGCGGGGCTGGCGGAGCTGGTCGAGCCGGGAGGCAGCCTCATCCTGAGCGGGATCCTGGCTGAACAGGCGGAGAGGGTCATTGAAACCGCCCAGGCGAAAAAACTGGGGCTGACCGGGCGGCGCCAGATGGGGGATTGGGTCGCGCTTGCCTGCCGCAGAGATTAAACTTTCATCCCCTTCCATCAATTTGTGCTATGATTTGAGGCATGGATCGCCGCCGGATGCTCCTGTTCCTCTTGTTGAACGTGATCGTCTCCGCATGCGTGACGGGCACGATCCTGTTCTACTATGACCGCAACATCCGGGCGACCTCCCCGGTGACGGTCTTCGTGCCCAACTCTCAACAGGAACCCGGCTCATCCACCAGCGGAGGAAATCCGGCTTCCAGCGGCGAGATACAGATCGTCAGCGTGGTGGGCGCGGACAACCTGGGGGCGGAGGTCATCATCCTGCGCTACCTGGGCGAAGGGCAGGTGGACCTTGGCAACTGGCAGATCAGGGATGAGGACGGCAACACCTTTTTATTCCCGTCCATTGCGCTCGTCAAAGGCGGCGCAGTGCAGATCCACACCAGCGCGGGCACCAACACGGTGGTGGACCTGTATTGGAACATGACCGCGCCCATCTGGGAATCCGGTGAAACGGCGAGCCTGTATGACGCCAGCGGAAAATTGATCGAATCGTATAAAGTGCCGTAGTTCCATCAGCGGTCGTTCTTCTTTAATGGAAAGCTTTCTTCTTCAAACTGCATAACTACCAAACTACCCAAACTAAAATGTCACAAGCCCTCTATCGAAAATATCGCCCCCAAGGTTGGTCCGAAGTCGTCGGGCAGGATCACGTGGTGCAGACCCTGCGCAATGCCATCCAGGCGGACCGCGTCGGTCATGCCTACCTGTTCGCGGGTCCGCGCGGGACGGGCAAGACCACGCTGGCGCGCCTGCTTGCAAAAGCGGTCAACTGCCAGAACGAGGACCGGGCGGCGCGCCCCGACAACACCTGCCAGTTCTGCCGGGCGGTCAACGAGAACCGTTTCCTCGACCTGATCGAGATCGACGCAGCCTCCAACAACGGCGTGGATGATGTGCGCGACCTGCGGGACAAGATCAATTTTGCCCCCTCACAGGGAAAGTACAAAGTTTACATCATTGACGAAGTGCACATGATGTCCGGCGGAGCCTTCAACGCGCTGCTCAAGACCCTGGAGGAACCACCGCCGCACGCCATCTTCGTGTTAGCCACCACGGAAATTCACAAGATCCCCCCCACGGTGCTTTCGCGCTGCCAGCGGCATGAATTCCGCCGGGTGCCTCTGGATGCGATCATCGGTCAACTCAAGACCATTGTTGCCGGAGAAAACCTCAAGGCTGACGAGGATGCGCTGGCATTGATCGCGCGCCAGTCCGCGGGCGGGATGCGGGATGCCATCTCGCTGCTCGACCAGCTCTCCTCCACCGGCGACCGCATCACGCTGGAACTCGCCCAGAGGGTGCTGGGGACCGCCACCTCGCTGACGGTGCTGAACATGGTCGATGCGATCATCGAGCGGGAAGCGGGTCATGGTCTGGCGGAGATCCACAAGGCGCTCGACAGCGGTGCCGACCCACGCTCGCTGGCGCGGCAGATCGTGGACTACCTGCGCGGGCTGATGTTGATCCAGATGGGCAACGGGGATCAAGTGGAGACGACGAAGGATGTCCGGGAAAAGATGACAGGGCATGCGGCTGCGTTCACGTCCGCTGAAGTGCTGCGGATGATGCGCGCCTTCAATGAGGCTGCGGCGGATACACGCGGCGGCTGGCAGCCATCGCTCTCCCTGGAGCTTGCCTTCGCGGAAGTGCTCGAACCGCCCGCCGAGACCGCGCCCGCGGCAAACTCCACGCCGAAGACCCCTGCGAAACCACCTGCCACGAAGAAGGCGGACCCCGTTCCTGCCGCGGTAAAGAGTGAGAAGGGAGCTTCCACGCCTCCTGCCATATCAGCCGCGGAGGTCATCAAGATCTGGAAACAACTTCAGACCACATTGAAAAAAGAGAAGGCTGACAACCTGGCAGCCCTGCTCAATTCGGTCTCCTCCGTGGATGTACAGGGCAGCACGCTGGTGCTGGGATATGCCAGTGATGTGCTGATGTCCAAGATGAAACCGGAGTTCATGGCGCGCACGATCCAATTGATCGCTGACGCCCTCGGCGTAACCCTCGAGATCCGTTGCGAAATAACGAATGCCAAAGGCAAGGTCCCACCCCACCTCCAGCAGGACGGCATGGTCGCGACCGCCATCCACCAGGGCGGGGAGATCGTGGATATGTAGGGTAACTTGAACAGGTTCCCTTGTTTTTGTGATGAAGCCGAAAATACTGTTTGTCTGTGGTCGAAATAAATGGAGAAGTCCGACTGCCGCAAGAATCTATCGAAACGATCCGAGAGTGGATGTGAGATCAGCAGGGATGAGTGGGAAAAGTCCTCATCCAATTTCAAATTCTGATCTTGAATGGGCAGATCTGGTTTTGGTTATGGAGAGAAGGTATAAAGGAAGGCTTATGGGTTTGTTTAGAGACCTGGATCTTCCTCCCATTGAATCCCTGGACATTCCAGATGAATATGAATACATGGATGAAGAGTCTTGTGGATCTGATCAGATCTGGAGTTGAGCACCACATTAACAATTTTGCTGGTTAGTCTTATATTTGATAAGAGGAGTATCTCATGGCTAAAGGATTCAATCGTCCCGCTGGTGCGGGTGGGGGACAGGGCGGCATGATGGCGCAGATCCAGCGCCTGCAGCAGCAGATGGAGGAAGCGCAGGCACAGCTTGCGCTGGAGACCGTCACTGCCAGCGCGGGCGGCGGCGCGATCAAGGTCACCATGACCGGCGACCAGAAATGCAAGTCGGTCGAGATCAACCCCGACCTGTTGAAGGATCTGGACGCAGAAATGCTGCAGGACCTGGTCCTGTCGGCTGTCAACATGGCGCTCGATCAATCCCGCGAACTTGCCGCCCAGAAGATGGGTCCGCTGGCGGGCGGTTTTCCGTTTTAATGGAACAGTAGGGGCATAGCGAGGCCGTTTGAATGGCCTTGATCAATGAATGGTCATGCTGTGCCCCAACCAGAATAACAATATGATCCTTCCTGAACCCATCCAGAACCTGATCAACGCCCTTGAACGCCTGCCGGGCATTGGTCCCAAGTCCGCCTCGCGGCTGGCGTTCCATTTCCTGCGGGCGGACGAGTCGCTCTCGACCGAACTGGCGGAGGCGTTGACCGGCATCAAGCAGAAGATCGGCTATTGCTCGGAGTGCTTCAACATCACGGAGGCGGGACGGGAGCGCTGCGAGATCTGCGAGAATCCCAAGCGGGATGGTTCGGTCATCTGCGTGCTGGAGGATGCGCTGGACGTACTGGCGCTCGAGCGCATGGGGGCATTCACCGGGAAGTATCACGTCCTGCAGGGAGTCTTGAATCCCATCGAGGGCATCGGTCCCGATGACATCAAGATCAAACCGCTGATCGAACGCGTGGCGCGCGGCGGAATCCGCGAGGTGATCCTTGCCACCAATCCCAGCATGGAGGGCGATGCCACCGCCCTGTACATATCCCAGCGCCTGGCATCACTGGGTGTGCAGGTCACGCGCCTGGCGCGCGGTCTGCCGATGGGCGGCGACCTGGAGTACGCCGATCAAAGCACCCTGCTGCGCGCCCTGCAGGGGCGGCAGGAGATGAAGTATGTAGTTTGGTTATTAGTTTGGTAGTTGTCAAAGGTGGACACCCCGCTTAACCAGCGGGGTGCTTCTTTTTCTGCAGGCTCGCCAGCACTTCATTTAATTCCGGCAGTGCCGGGGCACCTTTGAACCCCTCCATCCGGTGGTAAAGCTCGGCAGCCGATTCATGGAACCCGGAGGGGAGTCCCGCCGAGGCGAAGGTGGCGGCGATCTCCTCCATTTCCCCTGCAAAGCGCCAGGCTTTGGCGGTCACGCGCCTGACGCGGCGCCTCGCCTGTTCCGCAGAGCCCGGCTCGTCCAACTCCCATTGATCAAAAAGTTCCTGTTCAACATGGAGCTCATCCGCGGTAGCAAGCACCGCGCATAACAAGGCGGTGGTGCCCTTGGTCAAGGCAGCATAGCACATCTTCAGCGCGGAGGCTTTTCCGACCTGCTCTCCGATCACCCTGGTCTCCAGGGGTCCCTGTGAAAAACAGTCAGCGATATCCCCGGCGTGTTCCCCTGACAGGTACAACCAGGTGCTTTTTGGTTCCCAGGCTGGTCCGCCGATGATGCCTCCATCCACGTAATGGATCCCTGCCGCCTGCATCCCCGCGCCGATCGATCTGCTGCGCTGCGGGGAGATGGCATTCGCATCCAGGTAGAGACCTTTGAAGCCAGCCTCGATCACTTGTTGTGCCACCTCTTCCGCGGCGTGAGGCGGGCAGACACATAGAACCACCTGGCAGATTCGGCATAATTCCTTGAGCGTGCCCGCGTCGATCAACCCATGCTTTCCGGCGCGATCGCGCGTCTTATCGCTGCGCCCTTCGGATGCCCAATGCACTGCATGCCCGCCCTTCAAGGCGGAGGCGGCGATCGATATACCCATTTCCCCGGGGTGAAGAATGCCGATGTTCATAAGTTATTTCTCCAGGTCGTGTAGAATCACAACATGAATATTACCATCCTTGCCTATGGCTCGCGCGGCGATGTCCAGCCGTTCGTTGCATTATCCCGCGGGCTCCAGGGGAACGGTCATCGGGTCACATTGGCTGCGCCGCACCGCTTTGCGGACTTTGCCGCGGAGCAGGGCGTCCCGTTCGCGCCCCTGGCGGGTGACCCGGAGGAGATCAGCCGGCGTTTCACGGAGGCGGGGCACAATCCCGTGAAGATGGTGCGGGCTCTTCGTGATTACGTCATCAGCATCGCCCTGGATGTCATGCGTGGAGCGACTTCCGCCTGCGAGGATGCGGAGTTGATCATCCATTCGTTTTTATTCACCACCGGCGGGCATTCGCTGGCTTATGCACGCGGCATCCCGGATGTCTCCATCCAGACCTTCCCGGTCTTCGCACCCACGCGTGCCTATCCGCCCGCGGCGCTCGCCTCGCTGCCCCCGGGTCCGTTGAGTTACTTCGGTCACTGGCTGAATACGCAGGTCTTCTGGCATGGCGGCAACAGCGGTTATAAGCAGCTGCGAAAACAGCATCCGGATGTTTTTTCCTTCGATCTGCATTGGCCGTTCAAGGAAAAGCCGCCGCGCCCGGTCACCCCGCTGCTCTTCGCCGTTTCTCCAACCGTTCTTCCGCCCGCGAGCGATTTCGCTGCTCACGTGGATGTGACCGGTTACTTCTTCCTTGATTCTCCTTCGGACTTTCAGCCTGCCCCTGAACTGGCGCGCTTCCTTGAAGCGGGACCGGCTCCCATCTGTGTCACCTTCGGCAGCATGATCCATCAAGCCCCGGAGGACATTGAGAAGTCGGTGCTGGATGCGATCCGGCTCAGCGGTCAGCGCGCGATCATTCTCAGGGGTTGGAATGGCTGGAGAGGCAGGGAATCGTCGGAGGAGGTGCTCTTCCTTGAGTCTGCGCCGCATGACTGGTTGCTGCCGCGCTGCAAGGCGGTCATCCATCACGGTGGCGCGGGGACGACCGCTGCCGGTCTGCGCGCCGCGATCCCGAACATCGTGATCCCCTTCGGCGGTGACCAGGCGTTCTGGGGCAGGCGCGTCCATGCCATCGGAGCAGGTCCGCGACCGATCAATGTTGGAAGCTTAACGACAGCCCGGCTTGTGAGTGCGCTGGCGGAGGTGGATGACGCCCTCGCTCCAAAAAAGATGCCGCGAAATTGGCCGCGCCATCCAAAATGAGGACGGGGTGGGAAGGGCAATTCGTGTGGTAAAATCCTGCGGTTGGCAGGTGAAAAAAGGAACAAAATTTTAAGGTTCAAACATCGAAAAAGAGCCGGTTTTTCCTTGACAAAGTAAGAGAAAAGCATATAATCACCATTCGCCAGTACAAGCAAGTTTGATCTCGTCCCCCCAGACAGATCGTTGACAACTGAGAAGTAGTCTCCAAGTCAGAGACACAAGCCTGATGGATTGCAGTCTGACAAGCCGATGTGGAAGAAGGCATCGGCGCTTTCGTCTGTATGGGCTTGGCAAGACAATGGCACAGCACCTTAACAACTGAAAAGTGATAGGAAGACAGCAGTGAAAGTCAAAACCAGTTAATTCCTCCGTACCTTTCATCCCGCAAGGGATGTTTTGCGGAGAGTTTGATCCTGGCTCAGGATGAACGCTGGCGGCGTGCCTAATACATGCAAGTCGAACGAGGTGCTTTTGTAGCAATACGAGAGTATCCTAGTGGCGAACGGGTGAGTAACGCGTTGGTGACCTGCCCCAAAGTGTGGGATAACAGTTCGAAAGGATTGCTAATACCGCATGTGGTCGTTGGATTTAGAAACCGATGACTAAAGCAGTAATGCGCTTTGGGAGGGACCTGCGTCCCATCAGCTAGTTGGTGAGGTAACGGCCCACCAAGGCTACGACGGGTAGGGGGCCTGAGAGGGTGGCCCCCCACAATGGAACTGAAACACGGTCCATACACCTACGGGTGGCAGCAGTAGGGAATATTGCACAATGGGCGAAAGCCTGATGCAGCAACGCCGCGTGAGCGATGAAGGCCTTCGGGTCGTAAAGCTCTTTTCTGGGAGATGAGAAAGGACAGTATCCCAGGAATAAGTCTCGGCTAACTACGTGCCAGCAGCCGCGGTAACACGTAGGAGGCGAGCGTTATCCGGATTTACTGGGCGTAAAGCGCGTGCAGGCGGTTCGGTAAGTTGGGCGTGAAATCTCCCGGCTCAACTGGGAGGGGTCGTCCAATACTACCGAACTTGAGAGCGATAGAGGAAAATGGAATTCCCGGTGTAGTGGTGAAATGCGTAGATATCGGGAGGAACACCAGTGGCGAAAGCGATTTTCTGGATCGTTTCTGACGCTCAGACGCGAAAGCTAGGGTAGCAAACGGGATTAGAGACCCCGGTAGTCCTAGCTGTAAACGATGTGAACTTGGCGTTGGTGGCTTAAACTCCATCAGTGCCGAAGCTAACGCGATAAGTTCACCGCCTGGGGACTACGGCCGCAAGGTTAAAACTCAAAGGAATTGACGGGGGCCCGCACAAGCAGCGGAGCGTGTGGTTTAATTCGATGCTACACGAAGAACCTTACCCGGGTTTGACATACAGGTGGTAGGAATCCGAAAGGTGACCGACCCGCAAGGGAGCCTGAACAGGTGTTGCATGGCTGTCGTCAGCTCGTGTCGTGAGATGTTCGGTTAAGTCCGCTAACGAGCGCAACCCTCGCCGCGTGTTACAAGTGTCACGCGGGACCGCCGGTATCAAGCCGGAGGAAGGTGGGGATGACGTCAAGTCAGCATGGCCTTTATATCCGGGGCTACACACACGCTACAATGGCCGGTACAATGGGTTGCTAAGCCGCGAGGCGGAGCCAATCCCCCAAAGCCGGTCTCAGTTCAGATTGCAGGCTGCAACTCGCCTGCATGAAGCTGGAGTTGCTAGTAAACGCGCGTCAGCTATAGTGCGTTGAATACGTTCTCGGGCCTTGTACACACCGCCCGTCACATCATGGGAGCTGGTAACACCTGAAGCCGGTAGCCTAACCTCACGGAGGGCGCTGTCGAAGGTGGTGCTGGTGACTGGGATGAAGTCGTAACAAGGTAGGTGTACGGGAACGTGCGCCTGGATCACCTCCTTTCTAGATAAACTTGAGCCTGGCTCTTCTCACGAGCCTGCGCTCTACTTCCAAAAAATTCGCTCTAACACGGTGTTGGAGCGTCTGGTCAAGACCGATCTAAAATCTTCCTGTCACTTCTCAGTTGTTGAGGTCTCCTGCGGGCTTGTAGCTCAGTTGGTTAGAGCACAGTCCTGATAAGACTGGGGTCACAGGTTCGAATCCTGTCAAGCCCACTCTGTACGACTGGGGATGTAGCTCAGCGGGAGAGCAGCGCCTTTGCAAGGCGAAGGTCGCGGGTTCAAATCCCGCCATCTCCACTGGGTTCGCCTGGTACGATGTTGAAGGAGTGAGACAAAATTTTGTTCAACAGCACGCTGGTGTAAGAAAAGGATCCAACCGCCAACCCGGTCTTGAAAAGACCCGGCGGTGATGCCGGGTCGATTTGTCTCTAAGTGAATAGTTTGAAGGGTGACCGATGCCCTGGACGCAAGTTGAGAGCATCGTTCACCGGTCAACGGTGAACCAGTACCTTAATAACTGAATAGTAATCTGATGATGTAGGCCAAAACAAAAGAAAGAGTATCAATTTCTCCGCATCACGTGGAGATGCTACTAAGAGCTTACGGAGGATGCCTTGGCGCCAAGTGCCGAAGAAGGACGTGGGACACTGCGATAAGCCTCGGGGAGCCGTGTACAGGCTTTGATCCGGGGATTTCCGAATTGGGAAACCAGCTGCAGCGAACCTGCAGCGTAGCCGGTTGAATCTATAGACCGGTTTATGGGAACCTGGGGAACTGAAACATCTAAGTACCCAGAGGAAAAGAAATTATTCCCCTAGTAGTGGCGAGCGAACGGGGATCAGCCCAAACCGTGCCTGCTTGCAGGGACGGGGTTGTAGGGTCTGGCACATGGGAGTCACAAAACAAACAGTTAGCAAAAAGGTGTGGGAAAGCCTGCCACAGTGGGTAACAGCCCCGTATGTAAAAACTGATTGTCTCCCGCCGGATACCTGAGTACTGCCGTGCACGCTAATACGGCAGGAAGCTGGGGAGTCCACTCTCCAAGGCTAAATACACTTGGCGACCGATAGTGAACAAGTACCGTGAGGGAAAGGTGAAAAGTCCCCCTGTTAGGGGAGTGAAATAGAACCTGAAACCGTAAGCTTACAATCAGTCGAAGGGCTAACAGCGTGTCGGTGCTATGGCGAAAGCCTGTGCGCGGCGCTATGCCTGACGGCGTGCCTCTTGGAGAATGAGCCTGCGAGTTAATCTCAGTGGCAAGGTTAAGGGAGTTACACCCGAAGCCGTAGCGAAAGCGAGTCTTAATAGGGCGTATAGTCGCTGGGATTAGACACGAAACCAGGTGAGCTACCCATGGCCAGGGTGAAGCGAGTCTAAACGCTCGTGGAGGCCCGAACCTACTAATGTTGCAAAATTAGGGGATGAGCTGTGGGTAGAGGTGATATGCCAAACGAACTTGGATATAGCTTGTTCTCCCCGAAATAGTTTTAGGACTAGCGTCATGTGTTTAGTACTGGAGGTACAGCACTGAATGGGCTAAGGGGCTTATAGCTTACTGAACCCAATCAAACTCGGAATGCCAGTACTCCATAGCATGGCAGTCGGACTCCGGGAGATGAGTTTCGGGGTCGAAAGGGAAACAGCCCAGATCATCGGCTAAGGTCCTCAAATTCAAGCTAAGTGGGAAACGAGGTGAGGTTACTGGAACAACCAGGAGGTTGGCTTAGAAGCAGCCACCCTTTAAAAAGTGCGTAATAGCTTACTGGTCTAGTGACCTTGCGCGGAAAACTTAACGGGGCTTAAGCTTGGTACCGAAGCCATGAGTCTCAGCGCAAGCTGGGGCGGTAGGGGAGCGTTCCACCAGCAGTGAAGGTCGACCGGTAAGGGCGGCTGGAGCGGGTGGAAGTGAGAATGCAGGCATGAGTAGCGTACAAACACGTGAGAACCGTGTTCGCCGTAAGTCTAAGGTTTCCGACGCCAGGTCATTCCGCGTCGGGTTAGTCGGGTCCTTAGCCGAGGCCGTGAGGCGTAGGTGATGGACATCCGGTCAACATTCCGGAACCGTTCAGATGGAGCGATGGGGGGACGCAGCGAGGTAGGCCAGCCACCGGTTGGTTGTGGTGGTGTGATATACGTCAGGCGTTGAGACCGGCAGGCAAATCCACCGGTTGAGCTGAGGTATAAAACGAGCCTTTAAGGCATAAGTGGTTGAGCCTTGCTGCCGAGAAAATCCTCTAAGCATTGATATCTGAATGCCCGTACCGCAAACCGACACTGGTAGACGGGTGTAAATGCACCAAGGCGATCGGGAGAACCCTCGTTAAGGAACTAGGCAAAATGGCCCCGTAACTTCGGGAGAAGGGGCGCCCTCTAAGGTGTTAAAGCCCTGGAGGGCCGCAGTAAATTGGTTCTAGTGACTGGTTAACAAAACCACAGGTCTCTGCTAAGCCGTAAGGCGATGTATAGGGGCTGACGCGTGCCCAGTGCCGGAAGGTTAAAGGGAGAGGTTAGACGCAAGTCGAAGCTTTGAACTGAAGCCCCGGTGAACGGCGGCCGTAACTATAACGGTCCTAAGGTAGCGAAATTCCTTGTCGGGTAAGTTCCGACCCGCACGAACCGCGTAACAACTAGAACGGTGTCTCAACGAGGGACCCGGTGAAATTGAAATGGCTGTGAAGATGCGGCCTACCCGCAGCAGGACAAAAAGACCCCGTGGAGCTTTACTGTAACTTGGCATTGCGTTTGGGTATGATCTGTGTAGCATAGGTGGGAGGCTTTGAAGCTGGCGCGCTAGCGTCGGTGGAGCCTCCAGTGAAATACCACCCTGATTATACCTAGACTCTAACCCCGCACCGTGATCCGGGCGGGGAACCGTGCCAGGTGGGCAGTTTGACTGGGGCGGTCGCCTCCTAAAATGTAACGGAGGCGCCCAAAGGTTCCCTCAGGCAGAATGGAAACCTGCCAAAGAGTGTAAAGGCATAAGGGAGCTTGACTGTAAGGCCAACGCGCCGAACAGAGACGAAAGTCGGGCTTAGTGATCCTACGGTTCTGAGTGGAAGGGCCGTAGCTTACCGGATAAAAGCTACCCCGGGGATAACAGGCTGGTGAAGTCCAAGAGTCCATATCGACGACTTCGCTCGGCACCTCGATGTCGGCTCATCGCATCCTGGGGCTGTACAAGGTCCCAAGGGTCGGGCTGTTCGCCCGTTAAAGCGGTACGCGAGCTGGGTTCAGACCGTCGTGAGACAGGTCGGTCTCTATCCGCTGTGGGCGTAAGGGATTTGAGAGGAGCTGCTCCTAGTACGAGAGGACCGGAGTGGACTGACCTCTGGTGTGCCAGTTGTCATGCCAATGGCATCGCTGGGTAGCTATGTCGGGCAGAGATAACCGCTGAAAGCATCTAAGTGGGAAACTCGCCTCAAGAATAGATCCCTGTATTCCAGTTAATGGAGTAAGACCCCAGGTAGACTACCTGGTATATAGGCAGCAAGTGTACGTACAGTAATGTATTGAGCTAAGCTGTACTAATGGTCGAGGGCTAATCCCGTGGTGCGGAGAACTTGGTACTCTTTTCGAAACTACGTCATCCAGAAATTACTATTCAGCCTAACGTTTGTGAAAACGTCCCTTGGTGATTTGAGCGACGGGGGTACACCCGGTAACATCCCGAACCCGGAAGTTAAGCCCGTCAGCGCCGATGGTACTTGGAGGGTAGCCTCCCGGGAGAGTAGGTCATTGCCAAGGGGCTTTTCTTTACAAGCACACTGTCGTGTAGTACAATCCTGCACGCAGTTTTCGCGGGGCTTCCCAGCCCTGCATTAACATGGTCGAGGAGATGCAATCGTCCTGATGGAAGTGATCATCTGATCATATTCACTGGTTCTGACTGTTTGATGCCCCTCGGCTTGGTGTGTGCCGAGGGTTTTTTCTTGGCAGCATTTCAACTTCCATGCGGAAGGAGGTGAATTTTTTGGCAGCAGTAAATCTACGCTCCGGTGAATCCCAGGACTCCCTGCTCAAGCGCTTTCGCAAGAAGGTCGTCAAGAGCGGTGTTTTGAGCACGGTTCGCCGCAAGCGCTGGTTCGTCTCCAAGAGTGAACAGCGCCGCATGGAAAAGAAAAAGGCCATTCGCCGCATTAAGCGGCGCCAGTTCAAGGATGTCGAGTAGTTTGGCGTCGCTGGTTTCAGGAGGTGTGTATGGCAAAGGAAGAAAGCGGTAGCAAGGAAGGCAAGATCAAAATGGACGGGGTGGTCTTTGAGGCACTGCCCGGCACCCAGTTCCGTGTACGGTTGGACAATGGGCACGAGGTCCTGGCTTACCTTTCCGGCAAGATGCGCAAGTACTACATCCGCATCCTGCTCGGTGACCGGGTGTCCGTGGAAATGTCCCCGTATGATCTCTCCCGCGGGCGCATTACCTTCCGGCAGCGCAAGATCTCGGAAACTCCCCCGGCTGCCGTATAGCCATTCACTTTTTCCTTATGGAAAATCAAGACCCCCTTCCGGGGGTCTTTTACATTAACCGGTTTTACTCCCCGACCATATTAAGAAAAGCATCCACCACCTCCGGGAAAAAGTGCCTGCCCGACTGCTCGCGGATGTATTCCAGGGCTTCCTTCTTGCTCAAGGCGCTGCGGTAGGGGCGGTCGGAGGTCATGGCATCGAAGGCATCCACCACGGCAAAGATGAGAGCCACCAGGGGAATCTCCTCGCCTTTCAACCCGCGGGGATAACCGCTTCCATCCCACTTCTCATGATGGCAGTAGGGGATGTCCACCGCCGGGATGAGATAGTCGATCTCCGAGATGAGCCGGTAAGCCTTTTCCGGGTGGGTTCGCATGATCTCCATTTCGGCTTCGGTCAGTTTGTCCGGTTTCTGCAGGATGGAATCCGGGATGCCCATCTTCCCGATATCATGCAGCAATGCGCCCCTGCGGATGTGCCCAAGCTCGGTTCCGGTGATGCCCATCCTCTCCGTCAGCAGCATGGTCAGGTCCACCACGCGGTGGGTGTGGGCGTCGGTTCCATGGTCGCGCATCTCCAGCAGGCGTGACCAGCCTTCCAGTGCCGCATCATAACTCCTGGTCAGCTGCTCCAGGGCAAGCCGGGCTTCCCTGTGTAGCAGCGCATTGGAGACCGCCAGCGATACCTGGTAGGAGAGGACATGACAAAGGTTGATCTCGCTGGGGGTGAACTGCCGCACCTCTTCGGTGGTCCCGAGGATGAAAACACCGATGGCTTCATCATGCAGATGTAAAGGGAAATACAGGATGGAGACGAGCTGTCTTAAATCGACCACGGTCTTCTCGGCGGGTGTCAGCGCGGCGGTCCTTGCATCCTCCAGGTAGACCGGTATCTTCCCGCTGAGTGCGCGCTGGATATGCGGGTGATCCTGGATGTACGCAAAGCGCAATTCCTCGGGAAAGTTTGGCGGTAATGGCGGAGTGGTCGCACCCAGGTAAAGTCCCCCCTCGGTCAGAGTGTAGATCGCGCCGGTTCCCAGCCCGAGCAGGTCGGTGGTGCTCTCGATGGCGATCTGAAGCACCCTGGAAAGGTCCAGCGTGGAGGCAAGCGAACTGCTCACCCTGAGAAGAGTTGACAGTTCCTTTGCCGGAATGCGGGTGGCGAGTTCTTCGTAGGGTTCAACTCTCTGGCGGTCCATGATGCCTCTGCTTTGTTGTGCCGGTGCGTATTTTTTTTCAGTATAGCATAAGGCGGCGGAAGAAACCCGACCATCCTGCTGATGAAAAAAAGAAACGCCCTTATTCAAGGGCGTTTCCATGCATGCAGGATTAACGGATCTGTTTATGGAAGCTCACGCCAGGAGTTCAGCACCCGCATGTAGTTCGCGCGTTCAAAGGCGGCGGGTTCCGCCACCGACTTGCGGCTCATGCTGCCCTGCATCTGCTGGACGGATTCATACTCATGTCTCTGCATCCACCAGCCCAGTTCATTCAACATGGACGGGACGGCTTGCGGACCGTTATGCAGCAGGTTGGATGCCATCATGGCGACCTTTGCCCCCGCCATCATCGCCTTGATCGCATCCTGGGCAGTGTGCACGCCGCCCGTCAGCGCCAGGTCCGCCTTCACCTGTCCGTGCAGGATCGAGATCCAGCGCAGGGGCAGGCGCAGGTCGGAGGAGGTGCTCAGATCCAGGTTGGGGATCACCTCCAGCGCGTCGAGATCGAAATCAGGCTGGTAGAAGCGGTTGAACAGCACCAGCCCATCCGCGCCCGCCAGGCTCAACCGTTTTGCGAAATGCGGCAGGGAGGTGTAATACGGGCTGAGTTTCACCGCCAGCGGGATGGATAGTTTCGCCTTGACCGCCGCCACCAGTTCAACCTGTGCATTCTCCACCTCGGCGGTGGAGAGTGCGGTATCGGTGGGGATGTAATACAGGTTCAGTTCCAGCGCGTCCGCGCCGCTCTCCTGGATGAGATGGGCATATTCCACCCATCCGCCCTTCGAGACGCCGTTCAGGCTTGCGATGACGGGGATGCCCAGTGCCTTCTTCAGCGCCTCCAGGTGTTCGAGGTATTTTTTGGGTCCGAGCGCGTACGTGCCCGAATCCGGCAGGTAGCTGAGCGCCTCCGCGGAGGAATTGGTGCCGCGCGTCAGGAAATGGTCCAGTTCGAGGCTTTCGTGCAGGATCTGCTCCTCGAACAGCGAGTACATCACGATCGCCGCGATGCCAGCCTCTTCGAGTTTCTGCGCCTGCTCAACTTTTTTCGACAGGGGTGATGCGGATGCAACCAGCGGGTTTTTCAGTTTCAAGCCAAGGTAGGTGGTTGACAGGTCCATGTGGTTTCCTCCGGTCCCTCTCCCCGCCAGGGGAGAGGGAAAATGGTGAGGGGAAGGTGCTATTCCTTTTTGTCGTTTCCGTAGTGCATGGCAGCCATCTGCTGGTAGAGGTCCCAGCGGCTCTTGATGCCCTCGCTGGCTTTCTTCATCAGCATTTCAGCGCGTTCCTCATCGCTCAGCGTGAGCATCTTGTAGCGTGTTTCCTTGTAGGCGTAATCCTCCCAACGCACGGTGGGTTCCTTGCACTCGATGGTAAGCGGGTTCTGGTTGGCAGCTGCCAGCCTTGGATCGTAGCGGTAGATGGGCCACGTGCCGGACTGGACTGCCAGTCTTCTGCTGTTCCAGACCGCGTGCCAGGTCGTAGCCATGCGCGATGCAGTGACTGTAGGCGATGATCAGCGATGGACCGTCGTAGGATTCGGCATCGATGATGGCTCTCAGCGTCTGCTGGTCGTTGTATCCCATCGCCACGCGCGCCACGTAGACGTAACCGTATGCCATGGCGATCAAGCCCATATCCTTCTTGGGGAGTCCCTTGCCGCTCATCGCGAACTTCGCGACCGCCGCGATGGGTGTGGATTTGGATGCCTGTCCGCCGGTGTTGGAATAGACCTCCGTGTCCAGGACGAGAACGTTGACATTGCGTCCGCTGGCAAGCACGTGGTCCAGACCGCCGTAGCCGATGTCATACGCCCAGCCGTCGCCGCCCATGATCCAGACCGATCTCTTGACCAGGCTGTCCGCGATCGAGACGAGCTCGCGGGCGCGCGCATCCTTGCTCTTTCCAAGTTTCTCCTTCAGGGTCGCAACGCGCTCGCGCTGGTCCGCGATGCCCTGCTCGGTGCCCTGGTTGGCGTTGAGCAGTCCGTCCACGAGGACCTGCCCCAGTTCGGATGCGAACGCAGGCAGGAGTTCGCGGGCATATTCGTTCTGCTTGTCCAGCGTCAGCCGCATGCCAAGACCGAATTCCGCGTTGTCCTCGAACAGGGAGTTGGACCAGGCGGGACCGCGTCCCTCGTTATTGAATGCCCACGGGGTGGTGGGCAGGTTGCCGCCATAAATGGAGGAACAGCCGGTGGCATTCGCAATGATGGCTCGGTCGCCAAAGAGCTGCGAGACCAGCTTGATATAGGGCGTTTCACCGCAGCCTGCGCAGGCACCGCTGAATTCGAACAACGGGCGCAGGAGCTGCGAGTTCTTGATCGTGCCGGGGTTGATCAGTTTCCGGTCCGGGTCGGGAAGGGACATGAAGAAGTCCCAATTCACGGCTTCCTGTTCGCGCAGGGCGGGCTGGGGTGCCATGTTGATCGCCTTGCGTCCCACCTGGGTCTTGTCCTTCACCGGGCAGGCATCCACGCACAGGGTACAGCCTGTGCAGTCCTCGGGCGCCACCTGGACCGTATATGCCATGCCCTGGGAGAATTCCTTGAACTTGGATGGCATGTGTTTGAAACTCTGCGGGGCATTCGCCAGCAATTTTTCATCGTACACCTTGTGCCGGATCACCGCGTGCGGGCAGACGAACATGCATTTGCCGCATTGGATGCAGAGGTCCGGCTCCCAGACGGGAATCTCCAGCGCCAGGTTGCGTTTTTCCCACTGCGTGGTGCCGGTCGGGAAGGTGCCGTCGATCGGGAACGCGGAGACGGGCAGGTCATCGCCTTTGAACTCGAGGATGGGGGCGATCACATTCCGGGCGAAATCGGGCGCCTCCTTCGCCACCGTCAGGCGGCGGGTCAGCTTGGAGGTCGCCGTGGCAGGGACCTTGATCTCGTGCAGTTCGCTGATGGTCGCGTCCACCGCCTCGTAGTTCTGCTGGACGACGGCTTCACCGCGTTTGCCATAGGTCTTCTGGATGGCGTGCTTGATCTCCTCGATCGCCTGCTCACGCGGCAGCACGCCGCTGATGGCAAAGAAGGCGGTCTGCATGATGGTGTTCATGCGCCCGCCCATGCCGGTCTTTTCAGCCACTTCGTAACCGTTGATGACGTAGAATTTGAGTTTCTTGTCGATGATGTCCTGCTGGACCTCGCGGGGATGTTATCCCAGACCTCTTCCTTGTCGTACATACTGTTCAGGAGGAACATGCCGCCCGGCTTGGCATACTTGAGCATGTCCACGCGTTCCAGGAAGGTGAACTGGTGGCATGCCACAAAATTCGCCTGGTTCGCTTCGATCAGGTACGGCGCGCGGATGGGTTTCGGTCCAAAGCGCAGGTGCGAGAGGGTGACCGTCCCGGACTTCTTCGAGTCGTAATAGAAGTAACCCTGGGCGTAGTTGTTGGTCTCCTCGCCGATGATCTTGATCGAGTTCTTGTTCGCGCCCACCGTTCCATCCGAGCCGAGACCGATGAACACACAGCGCTTGGTCTCTTCGTGCTCGATCTGGAAGGTCTCATCCACTTCCAGGCTGGTATGCGCGACATCATCCCGGATGCCCACCGTGAAGTGGATCTTCGGTTCCTTCTTCTTCAATTCATCCAGCGCAGCCTTGACCATCGCCGGTGTGTATTCCTTGGAGGACAAGCCATAGCGTCCGCCGGATGACATTGATGTTCGTCCTGCCGCCCTCAGTCAATGCATTGACCACATCCATGTAAAGCGGTTCGCCCAGCGCGCCGGGTTCCTTGGTGCGGTCCATGGCTGCGATGGATTTGACGCTCTTCGGGAGCGCCTTGAGGAAGTGTTCGATCGAGAACGGGCGGTAGAGCCGCACGCGGATGGCGCCGACCTTCTCGCCTTTCGCCGCCAGGTAATTTACGGTCTCCTCGGCAGTCTCGCCGCCCGAGCCCATGAGAATGATCACGCGTTCCGCCTCGGGATGACCGAAGTAATCGAACAGGTGATATTGGCGCCCGGTCAGCTTGGCGAATTTGTCCATCTCGTCCTGCAGGATGCCGGGTACCGCCGCGTAGTACGGGTTGACCGCTTCACGCATCTGGAAGTAGACATCCGGGTTTTGCGCGGAACCGCGCAGGACGGGGTGCTCAGGTGTGAGACCGCGCGCCCGGTGCGCGCGGATCAGGTCCGCATCGAGCATGGACTGCAGGTCCTCGTCGGTCAGTTCCTCGATCTTGGTCACCTCGTGCGAGGTGCGGAAACCGTCGAAGAAATGCACGAAGGGGATGCGCGACTTCAGTGTCGCGGCCTGGGCGATGAGGGCAAAATCATGCGCCTCCTGCACCGACCCGGAGGAGAACAACCCCCAGCCGGTCTGGCGGACAGCCATCACATCCTGGTGGTCGCCGTAAATGGACAGCGCATGGGCTGCGATGGCGCGCGCCGCCACGTGGAAGACCGTGCTGGTGAGTTCACCCGCGATCTTGTACATGTTGGGGATCATCAGCAGCAGACCCTGCGAGGCGGTGAAGGTGGTGGTCAACGCGCCGGTTTGCAGTGCGCCGTGCACCGCGCCTGCCGCGCCGCCCTCGGATTGCATCTCGATGACAAGAGGCGTGGTGCCCCAGATGTTCTTGCGGTGCTTGGATGACCATTCGTCCGCGAATTCACCCATCGCTGAGGAGGGGGTGATGGGGTAAATGGCGATCACTTCGTTGGTGCGATGTGCCACCGACGCGGTGGCTTCATTCCCGTCAATGGTGACGATATTACGTTTCATGGTTACTCCTTGTGGAAAAGGCTGAACAGCCTTAAATTGCTTTCCTTACTGTGAATTTTAGCACACATGCGGCATGCTTTATCTTCTTGAAAAGTGTATCTTCCCCCAACGCTGGACGTTAGTACTTTATTACATGTATTCTGATGTGACTTGTCATATTTTGGATGAGATTTGTAACATTTATTGAAATCTGTTCATGCTTTGCGGATTCAGCCGGTGAGTTGGATCCTGTTCTGACCAAAATGATTTCAAACCTTTGCCCTGCCCTCGCAAAGAAAAAAGCCGCCTCGAGCGCGACTTTCTTTTCTCCCGGTTCAAGTCCCATGGGATTTAATGGGACTTCAATTCGATGGTGATGTCGAGTCCGCCTCCAGAGCTGGAGATGCTGATCGTTGCTGTATTCCACCCGCATGGCATCGAAGGAATACTATATCTTGCTCAATCGCGAGCGTGCCAGCAGGATGGCTGCCAGTGATTTGGCGTCCGGCACCGCGCCGCTTTCACACATCTCCAGGGCTTTCTTCACGGGGATCTTCTCCACGCTCAGAAATTCATCCGCGTCCGCCTGCAGGGGATCATATCTCAGATCAGTGGCAAAGTACACCACCATGAATTCCGTGGAATAACCGGGTGCCAGGTAGAACTCGCCGATCCTCTCCAGTTTCCCCGCCGCGAAACCGGTCTCCTCACGGATCTCGCGCGCTGCGCAGACATCCGGGTCCTCGCCCTCATCCAGCGTCCCCGCCGGGAGTTCGAGCAGGTCCGCCCCTGCCGCATGCCGGTACTGCCGGACGAAAAGCAGGTTCCCCTCCGCATCCAGCGGGATGATCACTGCGGAACCGGTGTGCTCGATGATGTCATACTTTGCCTCGCGCCCGTCGGGTGTCTTCAGCCAATCGCGGCGGATGGCAAAGGCGCGGCCTTTCAGCAGGGTCTCGGATTTGATCAGTTCAAATGGCATGGTTGCCTACCTCTGGCAGATGCGAACGGGTTTCAAAAACGCCCAGGCTCATCACCTGGGCGTTTCGGTCATTTCATCGATCAGGTTTACGGGATATTCAACACCTTTCCCGCTGACAGGAGGGTGCCCAGGGCGATCCCGTTCGCCGCGGCGATCTGGGCGGGATCCACATCACCGAACAGGCAGGCGATGCTGTAGAAGGTCTCGCTCGAGGAGGAGACGGTGTAGGTGGTGGGATGGGCGCGCAGGGCTCGTTCACCGGGGAAGGTGCCGGTCTGAGGGATCTGCAATGTCGTGCCGGGCATGAACAGGCTTCCATCATTCAGACCGTTCAGGCTCAGGAGATCCTCCGGGTTGACATTGAAGCGGCGCGCGATGCAGTAGGGGAATTCCCCTGACTGGAGGGTGTACTGCGCCGGGCGACCTGTCACAGGGACCTTGGTGGAGGTCGGTGTGGTGCCTGTACCGGAACCCCCGAAGGTGGTGTTGGTGGGGACGATGGATCCGCCCGGGGGTATTGGTCGCGGTGGGATATCACCACGAATGCGCCGGGGGTGGGGGTGATGGACGGGGTGACGTCAACCGCCTCGGTGCCTGCCGGGTTTGGGGTCGAGCTGGGCTTGCCCTCTGCAATGGCAGTCTTTTCAGCAGCGGTGCCGGTGGCATATTTCTGCAGGTCCGACATCTGGTTGGTCGCCAGCGGTTTGGTGAATGGGTTGGTTGGGATGGCGGTCGCTTTGGCACCGGGATAGGACATCGTGCATGCAGACAGCACCAGCGTCCCGATTACGATCACCATCAAGATCTTTTTGTAAGGCATACATTTCTCCTCGTGCAATTGATTATAAATGATAGTAGCACATCCTTTCTATGACGTCAAGATTCTGCGGATAGTCATTTTTCGAGGAGAAATATGAGAAGGATACTGAAATATGGGGAATTTTCCGAATTTTTACGTCCCCTGGCTCTCGCTTATGCGGTGGAACTCGTATACTTCCATCATCTTCTGGAGAATGTCTCTCTGCTCGGAGCTCACCTCCAGGAATTCCAGCCCGATGTCAAAGTAATCCGGGCTGATATCCGTGCTGCAATGCATAACCCGGGCGGTGATCATCAGGTTGTGCGCGTTATTGAACATCCTGGGGTCGGGGAGGTCGAAGCGCAGGGGCAGGACGGTGCCCACGTTCAACGATTCGTCCGCGATGATCATGGCGCCCCTCTCGCTGAGGTCCGAAAGGTAGCCGAGCAGTTTCCCCAGCGTCTGGTCGAATACGCGGGAGTAGATGAGCAGGTACTTGCGCGGGAGCTTTCGCCTTTCATTCATGACGCCTCCACTCCCAGTATACAGCAAAACGTCCGGGCTGGATTTGGTACATAGGAACCAATCCATCCCAATTTCGCCAGCTGTCAAACACATTTCCATGCTTATGTGGTTTAATCGTGCCATGCGCTGGATATACATTTCCCCTCATTTGGATGATGGCGTCCTCTCCGCCGGCGGGTTGATCCACGACCAGTCGCGGGCGGGAGTGCATGTCGAGATCTGGACCGTGGTTTGCGGGTTCCCGCCCGATGTGGAGCCCAGCCCGCTGGCGCAGGTGCTCCACTTCCAGTGGGGGTTTTCCTCCGCGGAGGAGACCGTCCACAAGCGCCGGCAGGAGGATGAGTTTGCATCCATGCATGTTCAAGCCTGGTTCCTGCACTTTGAAGGCTTCCCGGATTGCATCTACCGCCGGGACAGCGCCGGTCAGCCGCTTTACCCCATGGATGTCTTCGCGGAACCGCACCCTGCGGAGGCGGACCTTCCCGGAAAAATGACCGAGGCGCTCGCAAAACTGGTCCATCCGGACGACATCCTGGTCTGCCCGCTGGCGATCGGCGGTCATGTGGACCATCGCATCGTACGGCAGGCGGTGGAAGGGCTGGGACGCCCGCTGCTTTATTTCGTGGATGTGCCCTACGTGTTGAACCACCCGGAGGAACTGGAGCCTGCCACCCGGTCCATGAAGGCTGAGACGCACCCGGTCTCGGAGGCGGGCATCGCCGCCTGGCTGAAAGGGGTGGGGTGCTACCAATCCCAGCTTTCCACGCTCTTTGAAATCCCCGGATAAGCTGAAGGAAGCCATCGAAAAGTACGCCCGGGAGGGAATCCGTCTGTACAACCCGGGTTGACAAAGCTGGACTTGATAAGCTCCGGATTTCGTGATATAGTATGCCCGTTTTCACAACCCATATGGGCGTATCAATGCATCTCCATAGGAGATGCAACTTTATTATAAAGGGAACACTCTGATGACTGTTACATTCCTGACAAAAGAAGGCTTCCAGAAGCTGCAAGAAGAACTGGATCACCTGCGCACTGTCAAGCGTCAGGAAGTCGCTGACCGCCTGCACGAGGCAATGGAAGGCGGCGAACTGATCGAAAATGCCGAATATGAGGCTGCCAAGAACGAGCAGGCTTTCGTGGAAGGGCGTATCCAGGAGCTGGATATGATCCTGGCGACCGCGCGCATCATTGAAGAGAACGGCAAGAGCAAGGAAGGCTTGATCCAGGTCGGCTCCACCATCACCATGGAAGAGGAAGGCAACAAAGCCGAGACCTTCACCATCGTGGGCGCGGCGGAAGCCAACCCCCGGGAGGGCAAGATCTCGAACAAATCGCCGATCGGCAAGGCTGTGATCGGGCATAAAGCCGGCGAGACCCTTGTGGTCGAGGCGCCGGGCGGTCATTTCAAGGTCAAGATCCTGAAGGTGAAGTGACATAGGGGCTCCGTTCATCCCGCAGCCCCGCGCAACGCGTTTGCGCGGGGCTTTTTTCTCCCGCACCAGCCTATTCCAGAAAGGTCCCCAGACATGACCGAATTTTCCTCCCTCGAAAAGATCCGCCTCCAGAAACTGGAGGAACTGCGCGCTGAGGGGATCGAGCCTTTCCCCACGCGTGCCCAGCGCACGCACACCAGTGCCCAGGCGATCGCGGAATTCCTCGAAGCCGAGAAGGAGAACCGCGAGCTCAAAGCCACCCTGGCGGGGCGGGTGCGAGCCACGCGCGCCATGGGCAAGCTCTCCTTTGCGCACATCGAGGACGGTGCTGGCAGGATCCAGTTGTTCTTCCGCATCAACGAGCTGAAGCAGGAGGGGGTGGACCTCTTCAACCGCATGTTCGACATCGGCGACTTCATCCAGGCAGGCGGGGTCATGATCCGCACGAAGACCGGTGAGGTGACGCTGCTGGTGCACGAGTTCCGCATGCTGGCGAAATCCGTCAGCCCGCTGCCCGCCGCCAAGGATGAGACCCTGGAGGACGGCACGGTGGTGCGGCACGCCGCGCTGGAGGACCCGGAACTGCGCGCCCGCCAGCGTTACGCGGACCTGGCGGTGAACGCCGAGGTGCGCGAGACCTTTCGCAAGCGCGCTGCCATCATCAAGTCGCTGCGCAATTTCCTGGACAGCCGGGGCTTTCTCGAAGTCGAGACGCCCATCCTCCAGCCTGTGTATGGCGGGGCGGCGGCGCGTCCATTCACCACGCACCACAACGAGCTGGAGCAGGACATGTACCTGCGCATCTCGTTCGAGCTTTACCTGAAGCGCCTGCTGGTGGGCAACCTGGAGAAGGTCTACGAGATCGGGCGCGACTTCCGAAACGAGGGCGTGTCCTTTAAGCACAACCCCGAGTTCACCCAGCTCGAATTCTACTGGGCGTACGCGGATTACCTGCAGGTGATGGAGATGACCGAGCAGATGATCTCCACCGCCGCGCAGGAGGTGCTGGGTACCATGAAGATCAGGTACCGCGAGCACGAGATGGACCTGACGCCTCCCTGGCGCAGGCTTTCGATGCGGCAGGGTCTGTTGGAAGTGACCGGGGTGGACATCGATTCTCACACCGACGCGCAGTCGCTCTACGCCGCGCTTAAATTGAAGGGGCTGACCCCGCCCGAGGGCGTGACGCGCGGCAAGCTGATCGACTGGATGGTGAGCGAGCACCTGGAACCGAAGCTGATCCAGCCGACCTTCCTCTTCGATTACCCGCGGGATGTCTCCCCGCTGGCAAAATCGCGCCCGAACGACCCGCTGACCGTGGAGCGCTTCGAGGGCTACCTGGCAGGTTTTGAGCTGTGCAACGCCTTCACCGAGTTGAACGACCCGCTGGACCAGGAGAGCCGCTTCGTGGAGATGGGGCGCGATTACAGGGCGGACGACGAGGAGCGCCACCCGCTGGACGAGGACTACCTGCGCGCCATGCGTTATGGCATGCCTCCCTGCGGCGGGTTTGGCATGGGCATCGACCGGTTGATCATGCTGATGCTGGACAAGCACCACATCCGCGAGGTGCTGCTGTTCCCCACCCTGCGCAAGGAAGAATTCAACAAGCCTGGAGAAACTGGATAAATGGATTTTGCCTTCATACTCGGACACGGGCTCCTTTATGGATTCGTGTTGAGCCTGCTGTTAACATTTGTATTTCTCGGGGCTGTTTATCTTAACGGGGAGATCATGCTGAACGATTACCCGCCGGACGTGAAGAAAGCCTACGGCGGGGAGAAGGATCCGAAAACGCGCGGGCAGAGGCGCATTTTCACCCTGCTGTTCCTGGGTGCGCTCTTTGGCACGATCGCATGGTCGGTGGTCAGCACTTCCCGCAATTTATCCGAGCCGCTGACCTTTTTGCCGCTCTTCGCCCTGATCCTGGTCGAGATACTCGCTTTCAACGTGTGGGACCTGCTGCTGATCGACTGGCTGGTGTTCAACACGCTCCAGCCGAAGTTCATCATCCTGCCGGGCACCGAGGGATTGCCTGGATACAAGGATTATCGCTTCCATTTCCGCGGCTTCCTGACGGGTGTGCTGTTCAGCTTTGTCTCGTCGCTGGTACTGGCGGGCATGGCGTTGATGATCGTGAATGGCATGGGTTGATCATTGAAGGTTGAAAGTTGAAGGTGGGAAACCTGAGATTAGCGGGTGGAGATCGGAGAACAGTGAGGAGTGGGTAGGGGCAAAGGGTATTTGAGCCTGTCTTTTAAAAACAATCGGCTGATTTGGGGGAAATTCGGGAAACTTTAACGCCAAAAATGCGTAAAATAATGTATACAAACTGAAAGGAGAATAAACAATGGAAACCAAAACACGAAATGCCGGTTCCCTGGTGGGCGGAGCCCTGTTGGTGCTGTTCGGTCTGCTGGCACTGGCATCGCAGCTATTCAAGGGCTTTGACTTCTGGGGGAATTTCTGGCCATTCATCATCATCGCGGCGGGCGCCATGTTCTTCGTTGGCATGTTCGCGGGCGGGAAATCCGTCTCCGGGCTTGCCATCCCGGGCACCATTATCACCGGTCTCGGGTTGATGCTGCTCGTTCAGAACCTGACCGGTTATTATGAAAGCTGGGCGTACAGCTGGGCAGTCATCATCATCCTGGTCGGTCTGGGCATTTTCATCATGGGCTGGTGGGGGAGCGACCCCGGTCAGCGCAGGGGCGGCTGGGTCGTGATGCGGATCGGGCTGATCCTGTTCCTGATCTTCGGCGCGTTCTTCGAGATGCTCTTCAGATCCTCCTCGCTCGGGGATTACATCTTCCCCGCCGGTTTGATCCTGCTCGGTCTGTACCTGGTGCTCAAGCGGTCCGGACTGTTCTCCGGCAAGCAATCCGGTGACCAGCCCCAGGGTCCATCCGTATAATTCAATTCGAGGAAAAATGAAAGAAACACGTTCGTACTTCTGGCCGCTGACCTTAATTGCGGCAGGCATCGTCTGGCTGCTGATCAGCATGGACAAGATCCCCGCAGCGAACCTCTGGGCATTGACCCACATCTGGCCATACCTGTTGATCGCACTGGGTCTGGGGTTGATCCTGCGCAGTTTCTGGAAACCCTTTGGCGCGATCATCACCGCCCTGGTGGTGCTGGGCGCGCTGGGCGCTGTGCTGTTCGCTCCCCAGTTGAATTGGGCGGATGCGCCGGACTGGGATTGGAGCATTAACAACAGTAATGCCGGCGGGGCGCTGAAAGGCTCGGGCGTCACCGCCAGGGAGACCCGCAAAGTTTCCGGTTTTGACGCCATCCAGATCCGCTTCCCGGCGGAGGTGACGATCACCCAGGGAAGTGTGGAATCCCTGACGATCGAAGCCGATGACAATCTTCTGCCCCAGCTGGCGACCACGGTCAAGTCCGGGACGCTGGTGATCGAAAACAGCGAAACGCAGCTGGTCAAAGCGTGTCAACCCGAAAGCGGATGTCGTGATCAAGATCGTTGTGAAGGACCTGGGCGAGATCCGCGTCCCTTCCGCAGGCACCCTGACCGTGGAAAAACTGACCACGGATGAACTGTACATCTCCCTGAGCGGGGCGGGCGAAGTGACCCTCTCGGACCTGAAGGCGGATAAATTGACCGTGGATGTGAGCGGTGCCGGTAATGTCAAGGCGGATGGCGAGGCGGGCGAGGTGAACATCAACATCAGCGGAATTGGCAATTTTGACGGCAAGGCTCTCACCAGCCAGGTTGCCCGTGTGGAGATCAGCGGGGCAGGCAACGCGAGCCTGCGCGTGGAGCAGACCCTGTACGCGCAGATCAGCGGGGCGGGCTCGGTGAGCTACTATGGCGACCCCGAGGTCACCCGCCAGGTGAGCGGTGCGGGTTCTGTGAACAAGGCAGGGGATTAGGATTGGTGTAATGAAGGTCCTGAAGGTTCCATAAACCTTCGGGACCTTTTTCACCATATCCGCATTTCCTTTGTGCCCCTTCTTGGTAAAAGAATTCCCCGCCTTCATCGCGGATAAAAAAAAGAGGATGGGTTATCCCATCCTCTTTGCTTTCGAAATCAGCCTGGATCAATATTCCTGCTCTTCGATGAATGTCCCGTGCCAGGTATGCAGGAAGACCTGACCGCTGAACCCGTTGACGGAGAGCATTCCAACCACCACGCCATCCCGTTCGAAATCCAGCGTATAGTAGCCATGGAACTGGATCGGATCCATCGCGGCGGACGCGCCTGACAGGTTGGCATCCAGGTACGCCTGGGCAGCCTGGATGGCTTGTTCGGGGGTGATCGTCATGTCTGCAGAGACGTCCGCAGGGAGGCTGCCGGGGAAGCCGTAGCCGCCCATCATGCCTCCACCCATCATCCCGTTGCGCCCGCCCATCATGTTCTGGTGGTTCAGGCTGCCGTACTTGAGGTTCCACATCATATTGGGTCCATATTCAGGGTAGGCGACATGCGAGGACGGATCCACCAGCAATTCGAATGCTCCCAACCCGGTGCTCTTCTCGGTCACCACCACGTAGGCATTGTTGTCGAAGACCATGATCTCTGAGATCACCAGGTCGGAATTGTTAAGCGTGCCAAGGTAGGTCTCGGCTGCGGCTTTCGCTTCATCCAGTGTGAGCGGGGCGGCGTTGGCGGTGTTGTAACCGTTGCCTCCCATCATGCCCCTGCCGCCTCCCATCATGCCCGGACCGTAGGCGCCATTGTTCCTGTGTTCCGACCGTAATTACCCATCATGCCCGGACCGTATGTCCCATTGTTCGTGGTGTTCCAGCCGTAATTCCCCATCATCCCGCCAAAGGCGAATGAGCGGAAGCGGGCGAACATGCTGCCGGCAAAAAAGAGACTACCGGCGAGGATCAGGATGGCGAGCACGATCAGTGTATTGCGAATGGTTTTATCCATTTTTTTCTCCTTATTAAAGAAACTTACCTTTGAATAGTATGGATGTTCAAATTATGCACCAGCATGGTAAGGTGGGTGTGAAGGGAATGTAATGTTTCTATAAAGATAATTTGCATACCCATAGTCTATTTACACTCCTCCCTGGCGGGGTTTGATCAAGTTGGAGGATGATCTTTCCACGAAGCCATTTTTAAGATGGGTTCCAGATCCTGTTCAGATCGCCGCAAAAAACAAAAAACTCCGGGGTTTTCCCGGAGTTTCCCGTTATCATCTCACTTGATCAGACTCACCAGGTCCCACCAGACTGTGCCGCTCGACTTGCTGAATGTGAACTTAATTACGACCTTTGTGTACACTGCGGGTGCGATGAAATTCAATCTTGCCTGTTTCCAATTATAGGTCGCGCCCGCGGGGCATTTCAAGAGCTTTGTGCCCTTCAGCGCTGTTCCGTTGTAGAAAAACACCTGCGCCTGGCATAAGCCGGCAGTTGGAACAGAATTTGTCTTTATCCAGAAGGAGAAGTTGAACAGGTCGCCTGCCTTGCCGCCGAGGTTGATGGTCTGCGTCAGCATTTTTGTTTTACCAGCCGCGCCGGTGACCTTGACAGACGCGCTTCCCTCCTTCTTTGTGCCGGTATCTTTACCATCGCTTCCTGAGAAGTTGGTCATTGTCCATGATCTTGGGATCATGGATGAGCCGATGTATGTATTGAAACCGCCGTTCAGAGTCCGTTCCCTGGTGATGATGAAATTCCCGGCTGCAGCACCTGCCAGGTCATTGTAATTTGGATTGCTGCTGGTGAAGTCGGCGGTGACCACGTAGGTGCCGGCATTGATCGGCAATGCAGATGAGCCGTTGTAGAGGACGTTTGACACAGACCCCGTCACGGTTCCGGAACTGATCGCCGCGGATTGAGCCGCGCCGGTATAAGGCACACGCGGATTCGTTATGGTCAGCGTGGGATTCGCCTTGTTGATCACACCGCTGGTGATCGGAGGGGCAAAGCTGATGGAATAGTTCAAACCCGAATTGCCGTCATTGACCGTGCCGGAAGGGGTGAGGGTCTTGTTTATCCCTGCGTCCGGTGTATCAAAGGTTTGGATGAAGGCGGAAGTATCCGTCCCAACCAGGTCCGGAGCAATGCTGGGTGAAATACTCGAAGAGGTCGTGCCGTCATATATTTTGACGGTATCGGTCTGCGCTGTGACGGTGATCGCCAGTTGCGTAATAATGCCGGTGGTATTGGGGACGAAGTTGTAGGAATAGTTTGCACCGTTGTTGCCGTCCACCACCGCGCCGGCGGGGTTGATGGTTTTACCCGTGCCTGCATTTTTATTCGCGAAGGTTTGCATCCAGACCGGCTCGCTGTCGCCGGGGGCAAGGGGTGTACCAGCCGAAAGAAGGGGAACGCCTATCGATGAGACGTTGCCGTCATAGGTTTTGGAATCACTCACTGCAGTGATCGTGATGGGCTTTTTGGTGATGATGCCGGCAGCGGTTGCATAGGTGTAGGAGTAATTGCTGCCGCTGTTGCCGTCGTTCACCAGCCCGGCAGGTGTGAGGATCTTGCCGGCGCCCGCATGTTTGCTGTTGAATGTTTGTGTCCACACCCCCGCGCTATCACCACTTGCGATCGTTCCGGAGGTCAAAGCGGGGACTCCGGCTGAGGAATTGGTCCCATCATATTCCTTCGTGTCTGTCACCGCAGTGATGGTAATGGGACGTGCCGTTATATTGGCTGTGCGGGTGGGCTGTACCAGCGTATAGTTGCCCGCGCCCGAACCGCCGAGGGTCAAACCCGAGATAGTGACTGTTTTTCCCACGCCCACATTTCTGTCCGCAAAAACAGCCGTGACGCCGCTTGTGTTCAGTGTGACCACATCCGGACTGACCACCCCCACCAGGCTTGGCGAACCGATGACAAGCGTTGCACTGGTGGTTCCATTATAGATCCTGTTGTTGGGTGTGAGACCTGCCGCCGAAACCGTCAGCCCTTTTGCAGTGATCACTCCCGTGACGTCAGGGTTGAAAGTATAGGAGTAGTTCGCCCCGCCATTGCCATCGTTGACCAGACCGGTTGGGGTAAGTGTTTTATTGGTGCCGATGTTCTTCGTGTCAAACACCTGGGTAAACCCCGAAGTATCTGTGCCGACCAGAGGACGGACTGATCAACGGGACGCCGGTGGAGCTGGTGGTCCCATCGTACGCCTTGCTGTCCGTTTCCGCGGTCACCGTGACTGCCAGCTTGTTGATGGTGCCGGTGTTATAGGTTGCATAAGTATAGGAATAATTATGACCGCTGTTCCCATCGTTGACTACGCCGGCAGGGGTAAGAACCTTGATGCCTGTTCCGGCATTTTTGTTGTTGAAAGTTTGAGTCCAATTTGCAGTATCGGAACCTTGCAGCGCCCCGGAAGTAATGATGGGAACGCCGCTTGAACTGACATTTCCATCATACGTCTTCGTATCGCTCACTGCTGTTATCGTGAGGGGTCGCTGCAGGATGTTCGCAGACCGCGTCGGTTGGGTCAGGGTGTAATTGACGGCATCCGCGCCGCCCAGCGTCAATCCTGAGATATAAACGGTCTTTCCCGTACCGACATCGTGATTGATGAAGTGGGCAGCCGCCAGGCTGGTATCAAGCGTGACAACATCCGGGCTGATCACCCCCACCAGGGTCGGGGAACCGATTGTGAGAGTTGCCGCATCTCCGGCATCATAGATCTTATTGGCAGGTGTGAGACCTGTGGATGAAACGGTCAAAACCTTTGGGTCAACTGATACCGTGGGTGAAGGTGCGGTTGTGAGAGTAAGCCCTCCGCCGCCCGGTCCGATATCTGTCAGCGCAAGGAATGTATAAGGTGCGCCTGCAACATGCCCGGGTGTCACATTGTCATAGGTGACCCGAAAGGAATTGCCGGTGGTGCAACTTGCCATATCAATGAATATGCCGTAAGTTGTCATCGTCCCCGGTCCAACGCCAACCGGAGGCGCTCCCGACAAGGTGCAGGTATCGCTGTACCATGAGACATGACCTGCACCGGCACCGGTCTGCGGGGGAGTCCATCCATCTGGGATGTCGATCTCCACCTGGGAGCCCGCGCCAAAATCCCCCGTTGCGGTGAAAGTAAATGTGAACAAATTAACGCCGCTTCCGTAGGTGACATTTGTCGGGGATACGGTCAATTGTCCATCCCCATCGATAGCCGGTGCTCCAAAAGGAGCAGCCGAGGCAGGCAGGACGATCAGCCACAGTAACACCGTACAGAGCAGGAATGTGCCCCATTTATAGGACAATGAACTTTTCATTCTCTCTCCTTTATCTCTGAATGTGTGAAAATAGTGGGTTTATTACGTCCGCGGCGAAATGGTTTTTGACAAATACCGAAATGACGGTATCTATGCACAATATACCTTTCTATTGGATCAATGACAAGAAGAGGTTTTCGATCGTTTCTTCCCCTGCACGGGGTCCCGAACTGGACAGTGCGGCTGATGACTGGGAAGCGCTCCCCAGCTCCGCTGCACGGACGAACCCGGAACCGAGCCCGGTGAGGGCGGTAATTACCCGCGTAATTTCCCGACCAGCTTTTTGATCGTGTTCATCCCCCGCAATGTTGATTTGACTCCCAGTGTCCTTTCGAGCACTGCGTTCGAAAATGTTGCCTCGCTTTGTTTCCTGCGGCAGAGCCAGTAAACTTCCCGGTCGTGGGCTTTAAAATCGTCAATATCTGTTTTCAGGGAGGCCAGCTTTTTTATGGACGGACCATCCAGCGGATCTTTCAGGAACGCGACATTGAATGCAACAGCCGCTTCGAGTTCTGACCGGCGGAAGGGTTGGTAATTTGCGATCCCCGCCACTTCCCCTCCGTGCGGAGGAAGGTCGCCACCTCGTAACCGAGCGCCTCCCGCAGTTTATTTTCAATGGTCATTTCCAGCATTTGCGCGTTATGGGATGGCGCAGTAAAGATGACATTTCCGCTGGCGATGAACGTCTCCACGTCCGTGTATCCCAACAACTCGAAGTGCCGGCGCAGGACGTCCATTTTGACTGTATGCCCGCCAACATTGATGGCGCGCAGGAAGGCGATGGTTCGGGTCATGCCGGGATTCCTTTCAAACTTCCACTTTCAATTTTCAGTCTTCACCCTGGCGAAACGGTTTGTCTTTTGTGAAATCCGGCAGGTAGTTCTCCTGGCTCTCCAGTTCCTGGATGAAGGCATTCTCCAGCCCCAGCTCCAGCGCAAAATCCAGGATCGCGTCATACTCCTGCACTGTCAGCTTGCGGTTGATCTGCGGGTGTTCGCACGCCCGGTATTGAGGGGAATACTGCGACATGATGCTGACGAAGGTGTCCGTCGACAGCTCCGCCAGGAACTCCAGGCATCTCCGGCTGTCCTCCAGGTGACCGGGCAGGACCAGGTGACGCACCAGCAGACCCCGCCTGGCAATGCCCTGCCTGTCCAATTCCAGGTGACCGACCTGCTCGAGCATCTCCCTCAGCACGCCGGGGATGACCTGGGCGTAATCCTCCACCGAGGAGTATTCCTTCCCCAGGGCATCATCCATGTACTTGATGTCCGGCATGTAGATGTCCACCAGCCCGCGGATCTGCCTGAGCGCCTCCACGGAATCATAACCGTTGCTGTTATAGACCACCGGGATGCCCAGCCCCTTGTGCTTTGCCAGCTGGATGGCGTCCGCCATCTGGAAGACCATGTGCGAGGGTGAGACGAAGTTGATGTTATGCGCGCCCTGTGCCTGCAGTCCCAGCATCTCCTCAGCCAGTTCCTCCACCGTCAGGATGCGCGGGGTGCTTTTCCTGAACTCCTGGCTGATCTGGTAGTTCTGGCAGAAGGCACAGCGCAGGTTGCACCCGGTGAAGAAGATCGTCCCCGAGCCCCTGCTCCCCGAGATGACCGGTTCCTCCCCGAAGTGCAGACCCGCGTGCGAGACCAGGATGCTGGCGGGGATCCGGCAGAACCCGACCTTTCCCGCCAGCCGGTCGATCCCGCATTCGCGCGGGCAGCATATACAATTCGTCAGTTGATCGGTCAATGCAGTTATTCATAAGGTGTGCCCGAAATTATAGCCTGTACCTGGGAAGGTTGTGAGTTGAAGATTAGTGCATTTGAAATCCTGAAGTTCTACTTCAGGATTGATACTTGATCTCTTGCACATCTATTTTGAAATCCTGAAGCCAGAATCCGGAATATCTGTTTTTCTCCTAACCTGATAAAATAGCTTCGATGGACGAACCCGCCCTCATCTCCTCCGCCCAACGCGGCGACCTGGACTCCTTCAACACGCTGGTCCTGCATTACCAGGATATGGTGTTCAACACCGCGCTGCGCATCCTGGGGGACGAAGACCAGGCACAGGACGCCTCGCAGGAGGCATTCATCTCCGCCTTCCGCGCCATCGCCTCCTACCGCGGCGGATCCTTCAAAGCCTGGTTGCTGCGCACGGTCACCAACGCCTGCTATGACGAACTGCGCCGCCAGAAGCGCCGTCCCACCACCCCGCTCGAACCCGACACCGATGAGGGCGAGGAAATGGACTCCCCGCGCTGGCTGGCGGATCCCTCCCTGACCCCTGCTCAGCAGCTCGAAGCCGACGAACTCGAACATGCCATCCAGCACTGCCTGGACGCGCTGCCCAACGAGTTCCGCACCGTGGTGGTCATGGCGGACATCGAGGGTCTCGACTACAGCGACGTGGCAAAGGCTGCACACGTCCCGCTGGGCACCATCAAGAGCCGTCTGGCACGCGCCCGCCTGCGCCTGCGCGAATGCCTGCAGGATTTCGCGGAACTTTTACCCGCTGCCTTCCGTCTCAATAGCGAGGCAGCATCATGAATTTTCGCGATGTGGAACAATTATCAGCATACCTGGACGGGCAGCTCAGCCCGTCTGATTCCGCGCGGCTGCAGAACCGCATCGCCTCCGAACCGGAGATGGCCTCCGCGCTGGAGAGCCTGCGCGAGTCCCGTGCCATCCTGCGCCGCCTGCCGCATCGACGCGCCCCGCGCAACTTCCTGTTGACACCAAAGATGGTTGGGAAGAAACCGCCCCTGCCGCGGTCCTATCCCGCCTTCCGGTTTGCCACCGCCCTGGCAAGCCTGCTGTTCGTGCTGTCCTTTGCCACCACCCAGGTGGGCAGGCTGGCAAACTCTGCGCCGCAGGTCCCCTATGGGATCGGCGGAGGCGGCGGAGAAGATGTGGTTACCGAGGCGCCTGCCATGCTGGAACCTGCCGTGGAATCCGCGCCTGCCACCGAGGCACCTGTAGCCACCGAACCTCCTGTCATGCAGGCAGCGACTCCCACCGAGATGGCGTTGGCATGCCGGCACCGACTGAAGCGCCCGCCACCAAGGAGCAGGACCGCACGATGAACGAAGAACCCGCGGCCTCCGCACCCGCGCAGGAACCCGCGCCGCCCCTGCTGTCCTCGTGGCAGGTGACGTTCCTCATCATCGCCGTCCTCGGCGCGCTTGCCATGTTCCTGCTCCAGCGTTTTGCTGTCAGCAAGTGGCGTTCCAAATAGATCCATTTTCCCAATATGGCTCAAACTGAAGTCAACTTTTGCCCGCGCTGTGGGACTGCTGTCCATCCCGGGCACGAGTTCGGCAGAGCTGCGCCCGGTCTGCCCGAAATGCGGGTGGATGTACTTCGCCGACCCGAAGGTGGCGGCGGCGGTGCTCGTCGAACAGGATGGACGCGTGCTGCTGGTGCGGCGCGTGAACGAACCCTTCCGCGGCTTGTGGACGCTTCCGGCGGGCTTCGTGGACGCGGATGAGGATCCCGCCATCGCCGCGGCGCGCGAGGCGCTGGAGGAGACCGGTCTCACCATCCGCGTGACGAAGGTGCTGCAGGTCATCGCCGGGCGCGAACACCCGCGCGGCGCGGACTTCGTCATCGTCTACGCCGCGGAGGTCGTCTCGGGCACGCTGCGCGCTGCGGATGACGCCGATAAAGCGGACTGGTTCGAACGCTCGGACCTGCCCCCGCTGGCGTTCAAAGCCACGCGTCTCATGCTACAATAAATTCATGGCAACGACCGACCTGCGCCCCTCGCCGATCGCCGGAACCTGGTACGAAGGCAACCCGGAACGCCTCGCCCTCGCCGTGGATGGTTACATCCAGGCGGCGAAGCTGCCTGCATTGGAGGGGGAGGTGATGGCGGTCATCTCTCCGCACGCCGGTCACCGTTACAGCGGACCGGTGGCGGGATATGCATTTGCCGCGGTACGCGGCAGGTCGTTCGACGTGGTGGCGGTCGTTTCGCCGTTCCACCGTCCCGCCTACCAGCCCCTGCTCACCACCGCCCACTCCGCATACGCGACACCCTTGGGGAATATCGCGACGGACAAGGAATTATTGCCGGCATTGGATGCATGCCCTTAAATCCAGGCTCAGCTTTGGTCTCTCACCGTTGTTGCGCGACCAGGAACACTCGCTCGAGATCGAACTGCCCTTCCTGCAGCGCGCCCTGAAAGGCGATTTCCGCCTGCTGCCGGTGATGATCCTGGCGCAGGAACCGGAGGTTGCCGAGGGACTCGGGCTTGCACTGGCGGAGGTGCTTAAAGGCAGGAACGCCCTGCTGGTGGCGAGCACCGACCTCTCCCATTTTTACGACCAGAAGACCGCCCTCGCGCTGGATAAAGAGATGCTCAAGCGCTTCGAGTCCTTCCAGCCGGAGAGCATCTTCGAAGCGGAACACACCGGCAAGGGTTTCGCCTGCGGGCACGCCGCGGTGGCTGCCGTGCTCTGGGCGGCGCGCGAACTCGGCGCGGACAGGGTGCAGGTGCTGCAGCATGCCACCTCCGGCGAGGTGACGGGCAACTATCACGATGTGGTCGGTTACGGCGCGGCAGCCGTCCTGAGATCGCGCTGACATTCCTGCTTACCTTGCATTCTCCTCCAACTCCCTTCGCAAAGAGGCAGCCTCATGGAACACGACGAGACCGAACAGATCAAGAGCCTGCTGGATGGCGGTTACGTGGACGCCGCGCGGCATCGCCTGGAGGAGATCCTGAAGGCGGACCAGCACGATATGGGGGCGTGGCTTCTGTACGTGAACTCGTTCAAGACCATCGACACGCGTCTCGAGGTGCTGGAGATCTGCCGGAGACTCAACCCGGATAATCTAAAGGTCAAGAGCGCGATCGCGGCGCTCAAGATGAAGAAGTCCGCTGACGCAGGCCTCAGCCGCCCGCCCCCCGGCGCAGCCTTTCAAGGAGAGCGCGCCCGACCGCGCAGAGGAGCAGGCGCCCTGGTCATCCGCCCCTGCATCCGCTTCATTCGTGCAGCCGGAGACAGTGGAAGGATCAACACCCGCCTGGGGATATGAGACCTCCGCAAAAGACATGTACAAACAGACGACCAGCCTCTCGAAGGAGGAGATCGACCGCCAGGCGCGGGATTACGTGGAGGGGCGCGTCGAGAAGAAAAAAGGGCACCAGGTTATCCAATCCGCGGATAACTCAAGATCGATTCCGAAGTGGGGAGTGATCCTGGGCATTATCCTGGTCGTTTTGATCTTCGTCTGCCTGTTCGTCTACCTTGGATATACCTATATTCGAACCTCATGAACGCCAGCATTGCCGATCCTATTGACCTTATTCGTCCCATCCTCCATACAGTCTTGAAACAGGCCGCGAGGTTATAATCGTCTTATGTTCGCGCGCCTTGCGATCAACCTGCCCGCCGTGAGCGGGATGTTTGACTACGCCATCCCACCCGACCTGGAGGGGCAGGTGCAGCCCGGCTCACTGGTCACCGCGCCATTCAGGAACCAGATGACGCAGGGCGTGGTGATGGAACTGCTGGACGTGCCGGCGGTGGCGGTGGTAAAGCCGATCGAGTCACTGCTGGACCCGGTGCCTGTCCTGTCCGTGGCGCAGATGGAGCTGGCAAAGTGGATGAGCGACCATTACCTTCAGCCCCTGGCGGCGGTGATCGGGATGATGCTGCCGGCGGGATTGAGCCAGCAGGCGGATGTTCAATATACATTGACCAATGATCAGTTCTCAGTAAGCGGAGACCAGTCCGCGGTGGTTCAGAAGAGGCTGATCAATCTATTGAAGGAGAGGGGGACACTGCGAGGCAGGCAGATCGACCGGCATTTTGCAAAAGTGGACTGGAGAAAATCCGCGCAGGCACTGGTGCGGCGCGGCGTCCTTTGGACGCAGTCGGTGCTGCCCCCTCCTCGCGTCCGACCGAAGCACGTCCGCGTGGCACAACTGGCGGTGACGCCCGAACAGGCGGAAGCCTCCATGCCGGACCTCGGCACGAAGCAGACGCTGGCGCGCCGGCAGGCGGCGTTGAGGTTTATGGTGCGCACGCCGCAGGCGGTCAACCTGTCCTGGATCTATGCAGAAAGCGGGTGTAAACCCGCGGACCTGGAGGCGCTGGAGGAGCGCGGCTTGATCCGCCTGTTCGAATCGGAGATATTCCGCGACCCCCTGGAGATGATGGAGGGCAGAGGTGCGGAGAGCAATGAGATCACCCTGACCGGCGAGCAGGAGGCGGCGTTGAACGAGGTCACCTCCGCGCTGGATGCCGGACGGACCACGCCGGTCTTTTTGCTGCACGGCGTGACCAGTTCCGGCAAGACCGAGATCTACCTTCGGGCGGCGGAACATGCCCTCCGGCGCGGCAGGCAGGTGATCGTGCTGGTGCCCGAGATCGCGCTGACCCCGCAGATCGTGCGGCGGTTCCTGGTGCGTTTCCCGGGGCAGGTGGGACTGGTGCATTCGAAGCTCTCGGAGGGGGAGCGCTATGACACCTGGCGGCGGGCGCGCGCTGGAACGTTGAAGGTCATCATTGGTCCGCGCTCGGCGCTCTTCACCCCGCTGGAGAATATCGGACTGATCGTCGCGGATGAATGCCACGACAGTTCCTACTATCAATCCGAACCGCCCTTCTACCACGCGGTGCGAGCCGCGCAGGAATACGCGCGCATGTGCGGGGCGGTCTGCGTGCTGGGCTCAGCGACGCCCACGCTGGAACAGAGACAGCAGGCGGACGAGGGGCGGATGAGGCTCCTGGAACTGCCCTACCGCGTCACCGAATCCGAACTGCCGCCCGTCAGGGTTGTGGACATGCGCGATGAACTCAGGTCGGGCAACCGCAGCATCTTCTCGCGCCCGCTGGCGGAGGCGCTGGCAGAGACCCTGGGTCGCGGGGAGCAGGCGATCCTGTTCCTGAACCGGCGCGGCACCGCCACCTATGTATTCTGCCGCGATTGCGGAACGGTCCTGAAGTGCCCGCAGTGCGACACCCCGCTCACCTTTCACGTTGATCAGGGCGGCTTGCTCTGTCATCGCTGCGGATACCAGAGGCAGATGCCGAAGAAGTGCCCGTCCTGCGGCAGTGAGCAGATCCGCCAGTACGGGCTGGGCAGCGAAAAGGTGGAGGCGGATGTGCAGGCATTGCTGCCGCGGGCGCGCACGCTCCGCTGGGATTGGGAGACGACGCGCCAGAAGGACGCGCATGACATCATCCTGACGCACTTCGCCAACCACCAGGCGGACGTGCTGGTGGGGACGCAGATGCTCGCCAAGGGGCTGGATCTGCCGCTGGTGACCCTGGTGGGGATCGTGCTGGCGGACGTGGGGCTGAACCTGCCCGACCCGTTCGCCTCCGAGCGCACCTTCCAGGTGCTGACGCAGGTCTCGGGGCGGGCTGGGCGTTCAGCGCGCGGGGGACAGGTGATTCTGCAGACCTTCGCGCCCGAACATTATGTCATCCAGTGCGCCGCGAAACATGACGTCAACGGGTTCCACCGCCTGGAGTTGGAGTACCGCCGGCAGCTGGGCTATCCGCCCTTTGGTCGCGTGACGCGGCTGGAGTATCGTCACCGGGAGGCGGGCAAGGCGGAGGCGGAAGCCAAACGGGTGTTGAAGATCCTGCAGGAAAAGATGGCGGCGGAACGCAGGACACAGACCACCGCCTCAGCGGTCCCGTGCTTCTTCTCGAAAATGGACGGGGAATACCGCTGGCAGGTCATCCTGCGCGGACCTGACCCCGCCTCGCTGCTGCGCGGGCTGCGCTTCGACGACTGGCGCATCGAAGTGGAGCCGATGAGTCTGCTATAACCGATTATCATTACCAGCCTCTTGGCAGGAGGATGAATGGTCGCTCCTCCTGTTGGTGTCTTTTACTGGTTGCTCAAGCCGTTCTTAATTTATCTTGTTTTATATTAGGAGTAAAAATGACCGATCTGATTTCCCCACAAGTTACAGAGTATTTGAATAGCCTTCTTCCAGGCCGGGAACCGGAAATGATGGAAATGGAAGCCATCGCCGAGCGGGAGAATTTTCCCATCATCGGTCCCGCCTCCGGTTATCTGTGTTATCTGGTCACACGCATGCTCGCTGCGAAACGCGTATTTGAGATGGGTTCAGGCTATGGCTATTCCACGGCATGGTTTGCCAGGGCTGTCATCGAGAATGGAGGCGGTGAAGTCTTTCACGTTGTAATGGACCCGGATCTGTCAAAAAGTGCGCGCGGTCATTTGTCCAGGTTGGGGTACGAGGGCGTGGTGACCTTTCGGGAGGGCGAGGCGATCCAGACGCTAAAGGAAACCGCAGGACCTTTCGATATCATCTTTAATGATATCGACAAGGAAGCCTATCCCGCCTCGCTGGAGGTCATCGGCACGAAGCTGCGCCCGGGCGGTGTTCTCATCATCGATAACATGCTCTGGTACGGGAGGATCTTCGACAGCTCGAATAAGACCCCCGACACGCAGGGAGTGCGTGAGTTCACTCGCCGCATCACGAGTGATCCGGGTTGGATTGCCGTCCTGGTACCAATTCGTGACGGTTTGATTGTCGCAATGAAAAAATAATTTGCTATAATCAGGATTTATAAAGTCTAAATAAAGGAGAGTGAGCATGGAAGCATTCAGTCGTGGGTGGGCTTTTTTGAAGCAAGCCTGGCAGATGGCGCTCAAGGACAGGGACTTGATCAAACCGTCCATCTACGCGCTGGTGGTGGGCGGCATCGTCTCTCTGCTTGGCATCATCCCGATCATCCTGGTGACGATGGTGATGGGCGGGTCGGATGCGGGCAACGTGATCTCCTTCATCCTGGGCGCCATCCTGATCTTTGTCCAGTTCATCGTCAGTTACATCTTCTCGGGCGATGACCGTGTACCTGATCTATGGTTACCTCACCGAGGGCGACGGCAGGATGGACAAAGCCTGGGGGATCGTGAAGCGCGACCTCTTCGACATCACGACACTGGCGGCGGTCTCGACCGTCGTCAACCTGCTTAAGAGCGCCGCCAACCGGAACCGCAAGGGCGGCGTGGGCGCCACGCTGGCGCGGGCTGGCGCGGGTCTGGTGGAGACACTCTGGACGGAGGCAGCCTACCTGATCCTCCCGGCGATGGTGATCGACGACCTGAACCTGAAGAAGAGCATGGAGCGCATCTGGACCATCACCAAGAACAACCTGCTGCTGATCGGCATCAGCACCGTGGGCGTGCGCATGGTGACCGGGCTGATCGGTTTCGTCATCGGCTTGATCGGCGCAGTGATCGCCTTTGCCATCGGGGCAGGCGCGGTGGCGGTCTCCAGCGACCCGCTGGTCATCGGGCTGGGGATCGGGCTGGGCGTGTTCATCTTCTTCCTGTTCGTGATGGTTGCCAGCGTCATCAGCAGCTACACCGCCACGGCATATCACACCTGCCTGTATATCTGGGCGCGCGATGTGGAAGCCGCACGGGAAAAGGGCAAGTCCGGACCAGGTGGCAGCCCCCGCTCCGCTTGCAGCCGTGCTGTCGTAAACCACGATGATAAGATTATGGGACCTTTACTGATATGAGTCCTGCCGAAACCCGCCGGGAACTGGTCAGCTGGGAAGACATCGACCAACTCATCGATCATCTTATCCCGCAATTCCGCCGCGAGTTCACCGCCATGGTGATGATCACGCGCGGCGGAATTGTGCCCGGCGGGATTGCTGGCCCAAGCCATGGATGTAACGCATGTGCTGATCGCGGCGGTCAACTTCCCGGCGCAGATCGGCCGGAAAAGGATAAGTTGATGGCCTGGCCGGAATTCCTGCAATTTCCTGCGGATGACCTGTTGCGCGGGCGGCCACACGCTGATCGTGGATGATGTCTGGGGCTCGGGGCGGACGATGACGGCGGTGCAAGAACCGCGTCTCCCGGCGGGCGGTTTCCCCGAGACCTGTGTGCTGCACTTCAATCCTTATCGCAACCTCTTCGGCGGGGCGCGCCCCGATTACTACGCGGCGGTCACGGATGCCTTCATCATCTACCCCTGGGAGATCCGAGCGCGGGGGTGACGAGGTGCTCCTTTCGGGGTAGGCGCATGCGCATCCTCCACTCGGATCACAAGCAGCAGATGGAGCTATTGCGGGGGAATGAATATTTCGATACCCTGCCGGATTCCATCCTGGAGCAGATCACAGCGCACATGCAGCTGCGGGAATACGAACGCGGTGAAGCCATGTTCTGGGAGGGCGATGCCCTCGACGGTTTGTACGTCGTGGAGCATGGCAGCGCCAAGATCTACCGGCTCTCACCCCAGGGGCGCCAGTACATCGTGCGCATGCTGCAGGAGGGGGATACCTTTGCCGAGGTGCCGGCATTCGACGGCGGGACAAGCCCGGTCAACGTGGAGGCGCTGGAGACCTGCAAGCTGTGGGTGATCGACAGCGGTTTGCTGCGGGAGCTGATCCTCGACCCAGCCGCAATTCGCCCAAAAGGTGCTCGCCAATTTTGGAACCCAGCTGCGCCACATGGTGCGGCAGGTGAGCGAGATGGCTTTTTACCAGGTGACGCACCGGCTCGCCCGGCTGATCAATGAACTGCCCCCGGATGAGATGGGCGCCGCCCTGATGATGACCCAGGAGCAGATGGCAGCCAGGCTGGGGACGGTGCGCGAGGTGGTGGCGCGCTCGCTGAGGGAACTGGAACGCAGCGGCGCCATCCAGGTGGAAAACCGCCGCATCCGCATCCTGGATCAGGAAGTATTCAGACAGTGGATGAATTAAACTGAAAACCAGGCTTCTTTGAATGGAAGCCTGGTTTTTTATTAGTACTACTCGAGTACTTTGAATGAACCGATGTAGTAGGCGATCTCATCGTCGACTGCCAGCTTGATGCGATCCACCTGGATGGCGGCCGGATAGCCGTATTGCGGATCGTAGGTGATCTCGACTTTGTCCGCCTCCGCCAGGTTTGCCTGCGCGATTGCGAAGAGCGCCTCGACCGTGCCCGCCTCCTCGAAGGTGGCGCGGAAATCACCGCTGAGCGGTTTGCCGTCCGCGCCCGTCATCGAGAGAATCTTCCCATCTTTGACTTCCACGACGACCGGGATGATGTCCATGTAGGGGCAGAAGCAGGAGATGGTCAGCTCGAAGCGGTAGTGTGACACGCCCGAAGACTCCCATTTCTCGCGGTTCCGGTCGAGCTCGGATTGGCTCCGCAGGCGGAGAGCGCCAGGGTCAGGATCAGAAGAACGATAAATAAAGTTTGCTTTTTCATGGTAATTATTCCTTTGGAGAATAGACGAGGGAAGGGGAAAAGAGTTCCCGAAAAAGAATAGTCCTCTTGCACAAGTGTACCTGGAATCCTGAAGTTCTACTTCAGGACTGAATTTTCGGACTTTTACAAGAGGTCCAATAAAAAAGCCTCCTCTCATTCCTGGAGGAGGCTTGCTTCATCCAATGCCAGCCCGTTTACGGGGTGGTGTAATAGGTGCCGGTCGCCAGCAGGGACATGTCGTTCACCGACTGCGCGGCGAGCATCTGCGCCTGGCGCGCCAGGTTGGTGGAATCCGCCAGGATTCTTGAGCGTGTATTCGGGGTTATGGAAGCCCATCGAGTTCTCAGCGGAGACGAAGTCCCACATGAACTGCGCCTTGCGGTGCAGGTTGCGCGCCTGGTCGAGCAGGGCCTTGATCGGCCTCGGGATTGGCAGCCGCGGCTTTGATGGCGTTGATGGCGTCGATCAGGGCGTCCTCGGCGGCTTCCTTGGTAGTGAAGACCTGCTCCTGGATCGCAGTCACGCGCCCGACGACATATTCCACATCCGTATGGCACTGCCCGCAGGACTGCTCGGGGTTGATCAGCGGGCTGTGGACATCATGGCTGGAATACTTCGCCGCGCCGTCGCTGACGTAGGGCATGTGGCAGTCGGAGCAGGAGACGCCGGCATTGTAGTGCGTGGAGCCGGCGGTGAAGGATCTCGTATTCGGGGTGCTGGGCTTTGAGCATGGGCGTGCCGGTGTCGGGATATTCCCAGTCCTTGAAGCCATCCTCTTCGTAGTATTGGACGATCTGGTCGATGCGCGTGCCGTTCGCCCAGGGGAAGGTCAGGTACTTGTCCTCGCCTGCGAAGTAATATTCGACATGGCAGTTGGCGCAGACGACGGTGCGCATTTCCTGGCGGGTGAAGGTCGTCCAATCCTTGCCCTGTGCTTTGAGGGCCTCCTCCAGCGCGGGGTTGGTGACGATCAGGCGCATGGTGCCGGCTTCGTGGCAGTTGGCGCAGCCGATGGCGTTGTTGATGTTGGGGGTCATTTCATTGAAGGTCATGGCGTCGAAGGCTGCCATGCCCATGTCCGCCCACAGACCGGGGTTGTCGCTGCTTTGCAGGAGTAGCAGGTGGCGGGGGTGTGCTTGGGGTCCTCGTCGTTCAGGTTGAGGCGCTTGGTCTCGCGCACATCCTCCAGGGCATTCATGTGACCGCGGTCATCGTTGTATTCCTTGCTGAAGGCGTAACCCTGCGAACAGGATCACCTGGCGCGGGTCGCGCTCCAGCCACGAGAACTTGGAGGAGCCGCCGTAGGTGGTGTCCACGTTGTTGTATTCGGTCTGCTGCAGGGAGGTCCACTGGTTGGGGAAGTTGAGACCCCACTCGGACGAATCGGGTTCCATGGCGGCGATCTCGACGATGGGCTCGAAGGCGCGTTCCTGCGGAGGCTGGTTCTTCAGGTAGATCAGCACGCCCGCCAGGACGGCAGCCAGCACCACGATGATGCCGACCAGGATGATGGTGGAATATTTTTGCATGGTCAATTCTCCTCTCGGGTTTTATTTAACGGGGTAGATGGTGGAATCCTGCAGGGGGGAGGTGGAGATCCCGCGCGGACCGTGGGCGACAAAACGGTGGCAGTCCCAGCAGTAGCGGTCGAAAGGCTGGGCGCCCATGGTGATGGATTCCACCACCTTCTCGTGGCAGCGCACGCAGTTGGTCTGGATGATCTCCTGCGAATGTTCGTTGGCGCGGATCAATTCGGGGGTCGTGCCGGTGGTGAAGACATATACATCATGCGCACCCTGGCGCCCCTTCTCGAAGTAATAGGCGACCACGTTCTCGTGCGGCAGGTGGCAGTCGGCGCATTCCGCCGCGTTCTTGTGGGCGGCATGATAATAGTTCTCGTACATGGGGTTCATGACGTGGCAGTTGTTGCAGGTCTCGGCATGGGTGCCTGCATAGGCGAGCGCATCCGTGGTCAGCAGGAAGACGCCCATGGCGATCGCAAAAGCCGCGCCGGCGATCAGGAGGGGGATCGGTATCTTTTTCATCTCACATCCTGAGTTTCTGATCTCTCTCATATGCGCTTAATATATCAAATCTTATCAGAAAAAATTGTGACTTTAAGTCACAACTTGAAAATCACTCTCCATTACGCCTTGTCATTGCAAAAGATCGAGCGATTTCCTCGATCAGATGGGATTCCGAAGCATTCTTATACTGAGATATTGAGTTATTTCGGTCGATAGACGCGCCCGCGCCAGGTGACTCCCTGCCCCGACAGGACTTTCCATGCGGAGGTCAGCATGATCGCTGCGAACAAACCTGCCCCGAGAGGGACGGTGAACGCGTACAGTCGTGAGATGCCGAGCGCGCGGCAGACATCCGCCCGTGCCCACAGGAGTGCCGCCCAGACGATCAACGACTTGCGCGATGACGCCCAGGGCGGGCAGACCGCCGCCTCCCAGGTACCAGAGGATTCCGAGCAGCGGCCAGGCGGGCAGGAAGAGCGCCGCGAGCAGCGCCAGCGATCGCGCCGAAGGCACCCAGCAGGAGCATGGCAGGCGTGTCGCGCAGACCGAGGTAGATGTTCTTCGTCCAGCCCTCCCACATCCCGGGCAGGGAGCTGTACATGCGCGTGCGAGCCACGGCATACCCATCCGCGATGACCAGGCGATGCCCGTTCCATTTCACCTGCTCGGCAAGGGCTTTGTCCTCCACGATCTGGTCCTTGATGCGCTCATGTCCTCCCACGGCGTCATAGGTGGCGCGCTTGATCAGGATGAACTGCCCATTGGCGACCGCCACGCGCTGCGTTCGGGTCGTTGATCCTGCGCGGGGAGAAGCCCACCGAGATGGCGGTCATCACGATCGGCATCAGCACTTTTTCCCAGAACGAACCCAGTTCCTGGAAGGTCATGATGGTGAAAAGGTCGGCTTTGGTCTCCAGGGCTTTGGCGTGGCAGGAGGCGATCGCCTCGGGCGCCGGAAAGGTATCCGCATCCACAAAGCACAGCCATTCGCCGCGCGCCTGCGCCGAGGCTTGATACAGGGCATGCGGTTTCCCCGCCCAGCCTGCAGGCAGGTCGGAACCGTGGATCACATGCAGGCGGGAGTCGCGGGTCGAAAGTTCCTTAAGTATCCGCGGCGTGGAATCGGTCGAGCGGTCATCCAGGACGATGAATTCGAGGTTGGGGTAGGTCTGTGCGAGCAGTGACTCGACACAGCGGCGGATGTTCCGCTCCTCATCCCGCGCCGGGACGCAGACGCTGATGAGTGGGGCTGGTGCATGGACCTCGGTGGGCGTGACCACGATGTCCATGTGGTATTGCGAGTGCACCCAGATGATAATGCCGAGACCGAGCAGGAAGAGCAGGGTGGATGTTGAAAAATAAAACATAAGAAATATATAACCTGTAAATTGTGATCATCTAAAAACGATCTGATGCAGGTGTCCTTCTGGTTTGAGCAAAATTTCTATTTCAATTCGTAATGTGACAGTGACTTCAGCACTTCAGGGTTATTTCCGTGATTGAAGGCGGATTGCAGGTCGTATAATATATCTCGTGATCCGGACTGTAATAAGATAAGATCGGCAAAGAAAATACTTGTATTTTGATCATCAATGGGATTTTCCTGGATTGATATTGGATTCCCGATTTCCCTGCCCATCCCGAGTGCAATTGCCTTTGGCTTTCTCCTCGGCAGCCTGGATGGCGAGTTCCAATGTCTGTAGCAAATACGAATCAATCTGGGAACTGCTGAATTCAATATTTTCGAATTCGGCTGACTCCGGCTTCCTGCAGGTCTGTAAGAAGAGGTTCCATTACGGTGAGGTTCGTGCAACGTGACCTTATCGATCTGTTGACAATATATCTATAAATGCTGAGCATTCGTTGCCTCGGTCTTGATTCGAAGAAATCGCTGTTAATATCCTTCTTCTCTATGGCATGACTTTCCAGGATATCCATGACTTCCAGGTAGGTTTTTTCATTTTGCAGTCTTGGCATCCGCCAATTCTTTCTCACTCGTCCCAATGAAAATCACGAATTCTGCAGTGTCGGGTTTTACCTGCATCTCGGCAGTCCCCACGACAGTGATGCTTCTTTGCTCCGGTTGGGTGATCGTGATATCCTGCAGGATCGGTTCTCGGGCTGCCTGCATGTTGTATAGCAGCACTGCGTGATGGCGATCGTGATGCAAACGATCAGGAAGAACTGGATCTTTTGGGACATGATGGGCTCCAGGCTTGGGATGGATCGGGATCCTTGAATCTAAACGATTTTTACCGTTGAACCGTTCCCGGTCTTCTCCACCTCGATCCTGGTGGGGAAGGCGTCCTTCAGTTCGTCCAGGTGGGTGATGACCAGGATCTTGGCAAAGTCGCCGCGGATGGTGTTGATGGCTTCGATCAGACGCTGGCGTCCCAGGGCATCCTGTGAACCGAAGCCCTCGTCGATGACCAGGGTGCGCAGGCGGGCGCCCTTGCGCTGGGCGAGCACCTCGGACAGCGCCAGGCGGATGGCGAAGTTGACGCGGAAAGCCTCGCCCGCCGGAGTACATCTCGTAATCGCGCATGCCGGCGCCGTCGCTGATCTGGATGTCGAGCGTCTCCTTCAGGTCCTCCCGCTTTTTATCCTTGTACTCCGTCATGGTGGTGAACTTGATGGACATGCGCCCGTCGCTCAGGCGTTCGAGCAGGTCGTTGGCTTTGGTCTCGATCTGCGGCAGGGCTTGCTCGATCAGCAGGGCAGGCACGCCGTCCTTGCCGAAGGCGCGCTCCAGTGTCTTATGCTGCGCGATCAGTTTGCTGTTCTCCTCCCGTTCGGCGGTGTAGCCCTCCCGGCGCTGGCGCAGGGAGGACAGCACATCCACCAACTGGCGGGCACGCGTGACCTCGTCGCGCGCCCCGTTCTCCTGCTCGCGCAGGCGCAGCAGTTCGCGCTCAGCCTGGTCGAGGTCGGGCAGGCGGGCATCGGCTTGCTCGAGCGCCTGGAAGACCTGCTGGTATTGCTTTTCCTGCGCATCGATCTCCGACTGGCGGCTGGCGATATCCTGCTCCAGGCTGGTGATCTCGGAATCGATCTGCTTGATCACCTCGCGGGCGGACTTGAGTTCGCTGAATTCCTGCTCCGTTTCGCGCCCGGAGGCTTCCGCCTGGCGGGCGGCATCATGCGCGGCGGCATCGTAGCCCAGTTTCGCCAGGTCCTTGTCCAGCTTCGCCAGTTTTTTGCGGGCCTCCGCGGAGAATTTTCCTTCCCGTAAAATTTCCTGTATTTCCGCAAGGCGCTTCGCACCGGCAGCCTCCCATTCCGCGACCTGTCCCTTGACGACCGCAATGCGCTCGGTCAGTTGGGCGACCTGGTTGGAGCGCGCCATCAACTCGCTCTCGGCGCTGGAGAAACCGCGCAGCTCCTGCTCCAGTTCCTTGAGCGTTGAGGTGAGTTCCTCCAGGCTGATCTTGTTGGCGCGGAACCGGTCGCCCATCTCCCTGCCTTCGTTCTTGAGGCGTTCAATGGTCTCGAGCCGGTGCTGCGGGGTCAGGTCCTGGTCGCAGAGCGGGCATTTCCCCGCGCTGGTGGTTTCGAGTTTTTTGATGCGTTCGTCCATCGGGTTCATGGCGGTGCGCAGGGTCTCGTTCTCCGCCTTCAACTGCGCCTGCCTTTCGCGCTCCCCCTGCAAGCGGGCTTCAATTTCCCTGCGGGCGGTCACCCGGGTGGTGGCTTCCTCCAGCGCGGACTGGGCAGCTTTCAACTGCTCCTGCAGGTCGCCCACGCTGGTGGACTGCTGTTCGATGGATGCGAACTGTTCCGCCAGGGACTGCCCTTCCTGTTCCAGGCGCGCTTTTTCGGAATCGATCTCGCGCAGGAAGGGCTGCCTCTGGGCATCCTGCTCGCGGAACTTGAGCGCGGTCTTCTCCCAGCCTTCCAGTTCCTGCCGCGAGCGCTGCCACTCCCCGTATGCGGACTCTATCTCCGCCGCGCGCTCGATGAGCGAGGCATGGACTTCGCGCCCGCTCTGCCGCGCGGCGAGACGCGCCTGCAGGTCCGTGAGAGTTCGCGTGCGCTTTCTCGATCGTCCCGGCAAGCGCCTCCGCGGACTTGCGCTGTTCATCGATCACCGCCGCGGACCTGCGCAGGGACTCCAGTGCGGTCTCCTGGGCAGCGCGGACGCCGGACAGGTCGGCGAGGCGGGCTTCCGTCTCCACCAGCCGGGTCTTGCGCGCCCCCTCCTCGTCCAGTTCGGCGTCGATCTCGGCGAGGCGCCCGTCGATCTCGTCCACCGCGCTTTCGATCTCCCGGCGGCGATCGGCGGTGCGGGTCTTGTAGGTCTCCCAGACCTCCAGCCCCAGGATGGTTCCCAACACGGCTTTCCGGTCGCTGGCTTTCTTCTGGGTGAACTCATCCGCCTTGCCCTGCAGGAAGAAGGAGGCGTTGATGAAGGTGTCGTAATCCAGGCGCAGGGTCTGGTTGATGCGGTTCTGCGTCTCGCGCACGGATTTCTCCGTCAGGGGTCTCCAGTGGTCGTCATCCAGGATCTGGAATTCCAGCACCTGGCTCTTGCCGCGGGGGAGGCTGCGCTGGACGCGGTAGGTGTTCTCTTCATATATAAAGGTCAGGGCGACCTCGGCGGCGTTCGACCCCAGGTTGATCAGGGCGTCCTTGTTCTTCCCGCGCGCCTCGCCGAACAATGCCCAGGTGATGGCATCCAGCAGGGAGGATTTGCCCGCGCCGTTCTGTCCCGAGATGCAAGCCAGGTCAAAGCCCTCGAAATCCAGGTCGACCGGATCGCGGTAGGAGAGAAAGCCTGAAATGTGTAATTTGAGGGGGATCATGATTGGATTATACCTTTTGGCGGGATGAAAAATTTTCCGATGGGGGCACAGCGAAGGCGAAGCTGAGATTAGTGGTAATGACCGGGAGATTGCTTCGCGGAGTTCGCGGCTCGCAATGACAGAGTAAAAGATTAGAAATATGATATCACCTCATTTTTTTAAAATAAATTCGGAACGAATACCCTCTGGTCTGGGGAGCGAGTTGAACCGCGGAACAATAGAGGTTCAAATATTTGACAACTACGCGAAGAGTAGTATGGCAAGGTGAAGAGGGTGGCTGTTGAGAAAGTGTCAGGAGCCATTTGGATGAAGACCGGATATTTTTTGGGTGCAAGAATTAGAGAACCCTCCTTGAGCCCGACTGCAAGAGACACGGGTTGTGACGGCTTATAATTTAGCACAGATGTTCTAAGTTGTCAATGGTGTTTTTGCGGATTGGATGTAAAATCAATGGGTAGTGTATGCGAAACGTGGAGACATTCGGTCAAAGTAGTGGCCGGGTCAGGAGAACCCTCGCCGAGCGAGAGATAGTTATGAAAGACAACTCACCCAAATTAATTTTTGTCTTTATGGTATCGATAGTATTTATCGTATTGGTGGGTTGTAGTACGGAATTACAGGATAATCGAGTTGTTCAAGACCTGCCAGAAAATATGCCATTGTTCGAGTTTATTTTGGGATCGTGGAAAACTGAACACGTATATCTTCCAAACGGAGATGAGAGCGAATTTGGCTTTGATGTAACCTTCACTGGAGATAATGAGATTGTCGAAGTTGATAACGCTCCAGATCATTGGTGAGCTCGATTTTCAGACAAAAACTATGTCTAAATATGGTTTTGTTGACGCGGACACGATATTTGTATGACAACTGAAGCGCATTAGATGGGGGTGAGATCACGTGGTACTATCGGAGAAGTCGGAAAGGTCGAGATATACAATAGATCGTTGAATCTTGAAATAGATGGAATGGCAAGGTTTGAGGCATGAACAATTGGGTGTTAGTACGAAAACAGGACTCCTTCGAGTACGAAAATAGCGCAGGGTCAGGATGTGCCTTCGCCGTGCAAGACATCCTAGCCGAGCGAGTAGGTGGAATTGATGAAACCCCAACATATCTTGACTTGCGGATTCGCGCTAGTGCTGCTGACTTCCTGCAATGCCATTTCCTCGCCTATCGAGAAATGCAAACCCTCTTGTCACTGATAATTATGGCGGACAGGCGATTGCCATTGGTCTGCTTATGGTTGGAAGTGGTTTATTCATCACGGGTGTTGGAGGATACATAATATATAGAGCTCTGGGTGCATACCTGGCACAACGCCAATGAGGAATAACAAAATGAATAATCGAATAAAGAAACGTATCCTAATCACAGTATTAATTTTAGTGATAAGCGCCTTACTGATATTCTATTAATTGACGAGGTGATTCTGGGGCTGCCGCGGTGGTATGTGTTGGTGATGTCTTGTTTTGGCGAGGCGGCAATCATGATTGAAGTCTTGCTAGCTATTTGGATGTTACAACGGAAAGGGACAAAATCCTAGAGGCGCAGCATGAACACTGATTTGGTGGCATTCATTATTCTGTTAGATCGGGTACGTTGGGCAAAGGTAGAAATTTACAGGTCGTCTGTGTGATTAATCTAAGTGGACAACGATCATTTCATCCAAATATTATCTGATTGATAAGGCTTTGTGGTTATTGTCCTGTTATAGTGATCGTGAGTGCGTTGGCTCTTTTCCTATAGTTATGAAGGCCTTTATTTATGCATACAACCAATGGCAAGGTCGCACCCACTCGGCGAGGGTCTCCAGAGCCCTACCCCTGAAGACCTTACCCCATCCTTCCCCATTCGAAAAAGCCCAATAGGGAGGGGAGTTGTTTGCCAGTGCGGAATCTATCCAGGCATCGGAGGAGCCAGTCCACAATGCGCCGAAGTGTCCGCGTTCTCCACAGGTGAGGGCGACGCGATGGCGAACTCGCAAGCCGCAGCATTGACCAATCCTGCTACACTCCAATCGTCAATCGTCAATCGTAAATCGTAAATCCCCATTTTTTCGTTCCTTCTTCGTTTCCTCCACTGCACCGTTAACCGTTCACTGTTCCCCATTCCCTGCTTGCCCTCCCCTGCCTGCCATGTTATCATCACCCGCATGTATGATCCCGTCGCAGTCCGAAGCCAGCGCCGCTGGACGCTCATCGCGGTAGCCATCTCCACCATCCCGTGCTACTGCCTGGGCTGGCTGGCGATCAGCCTGGCGCCGGACCCGGACGCGGTCACGCCCACCCCCACGGTCACTGCCACGAGCGCGACCGCGACGCTCCCTTCGTTCACGCCCACCAGCAGCCTGACCCCGGTGCCGGGGACGGCGACCCTGACACCCAGCTTCACCCCAACGATGAGCCTCACGCCCCCGGAGAGCCTGACGCCCTTCATGCCCCCGACCCGGACGTTCACGCCCTCGCCAACCTGGACGCCCTCACCCATACCGACCTACACTTTTACACCCTCCCCGACGGAAACCCCGTCCGCGACCCCCACGCCCACCGCGACCGCCACTCCCACCGCGACCGCAACACCCACGGCAACGCCCTCCAATACACCCGCCCCCGCTACCAACGATATACCCAGCCCAACCGCAGCCCCATAAGCGGGTGTGGTCTCCCATCATGGAACTATCCCCCTTCCTTAGATCCCTGCTTTCCGCCGCGGGCATACCCGGGCACGAGTCCCCCGTGGCGGAGTTGATCTCCAAAACCTGGCGCCCGCTTGCAGATGAACTTCACACCACCCGCCTGGGTTCCCTGCACGCCCTGCGGAGAGGGGGCATGCCCGCGCCGCGGCGTTCCCTGCTGCTCTCGGCGCACATGGACGCCATCGGGATGCTGGTGGCGGGTTTCGAAGATGGTTTCCTGCGGATGACCAACGCCGGACAGATCGACCCGCGCTTACTGCCGGGTCAGCGGGTGACGGTGCACGCGCGCGGCAGCCTCTGCAGGGAGTGATCGTCTCACGCCCGGGCGCGCTCATGCCTGATGATGAGAAAAAGAACGCCGCGGGTTTGGACCACCTGCTGTTGGACCTGGGTCTCCCGGCGCGCCGCCTGGGTCAACTGGTGCAGGTGGGGGACGTCGTCACCTTCGCCAATGAGCCGGTCGAACTGGGGGAGGGCATCCTTACCGGGCATTCGCTCGATAACCGCGCCTCGATCGCGGCATTGACCCTGATCCTGGATGCCCTGCGCACGAAGGCGCATGCCTGGGATGTGTGGTGCGCGGCGACCACCCAGGAGGAGACCAGTTACGCGGGCGGGGTCACCTCCGCATTCATCCTGAAGCCCGACCTGGCGGTCATCCTGGATGTCACCTTCGGGCAGGCGCCCGGGGCGCACACCTGGGAGTATTTCCCGCTGGGCGGCGGTCCCACCCTGGGAGTCGGTCCGCATATCCATCCCTTCCTGCAGAAACAATTGAGCGAACTGGCTGAAAAATTGGAGATCCCCTTCTCCATCGAGCCGATGCCGGAGACCTCGATGACCGAGACGGAATTCATCCAGTTATCCAACTCGGGAGTGCCGACCGCCGTCCTCAGCATCCCGATCCGCTACATGCATTCCCCGGTGGAGGTGGTGGCGTTGAGCGACATCCAGCGCGCCGCGCACCTGCTGACCGAATTCGCCCTGGGGCTGGAGGCGGACTTCCTCGAAAAGGTGGTCTGGGATGACTGAGACCGGGCTTGGACTGGTGCGCCGCAGGCTGGGGCATCCATCTGCTGCCTGGTCCCTGCGGTTGACCCTGGTCATCGCCGCAGTCCTGACCTTCTGGCTGGCTCTCGAGCTCGGGGGCGGAGGCGTGCTGTTCGTCTTCTGGCGCCGGACGCTGCTGGTCTTTGCGCTGGCAGGGCTGGCAGTCGGCATTGCTGGTCTGCGCCTGGCTGACCGGGCGGGCGAAATACTCTTCATTAATGGAGGAACGCCTGCGCATGCCGCAGGTCAGGACCCGCCTGCGCCCGTACTCGATCAGCCTCTTCCTGCTGACCGCCGCGCTGATGCTCTTCCTTTTCCTCGGTCCGTGGGCAGGAACCTTCACATCCCTCCCGGCGCGTTTCCTTTTGATATTCATTTCCAGTTTCCTGGGGGCATTTTTCCTGGACCTGCGCGCGGCTGAAGAGCGCGGCTGGTCCAATCTCCTGTTCACCTCCCTGCTGTTCACCGCGTTATATCAATTTGCTTCCGCGCTGCCCTCCCTCTCGCTGACGCCCTTCTCCGCGGCTGGTCGGAGGGCACGCGCTATTACCATGCCTCCCTGCTCTTATCCGAACGCTATTATGGTTTGTCACTGCCCCCGTTCTACCAGGACCTCAGCCGCTACGTGGTGGAGGCGCTGCCCTTGCTCCTGCCTCGACCGTCGTTATGGCTGGAGCGCCTGTGGGAATTCTCGCTGACCTTCCTGATGCCCGCGCTGACGGTCGCCCTGGTGCTGAGGCGCCTGGCGCCTGCGCGCGCCAACCGCGCCCTGTGGTGGGCGCTGCTGCTCTGGGGCACGCTCTACCTGCTGCAGGGTCCGGTCTATTTTTACCTGCTGCCGGCAGCCATTCCCGTGCTGGCGTTCTTCCATCCCGACCGACCGCTGCCCTCCCTGCTGGCATTGATCGCCGCCTCGTTCTGGGCGGGCATCAGCCGCGTCAACTGGATGCCCATCCCCGCCATGCTGGCGATCGCCATCTACCTGCTGGAAAAGCCGGTCTTAAAAAGATCCACCCTCCAGTATCTTTTGATTTCCGGTGGCGTATGCCATCCTCGGTCTCGGCACAGCCTACGCCGCGCGCCAGTGGTACGGGGGCATCTCCGAAATATCCGAGGCGATGTTCAACGCCGCCTTCTGGCAGGACCTGCTCTGGTATCGCCTGTTCCCCAGCTCGCTCAATGACTGGGGCATCCTGCCCTCCGGGCTGGTGATGACCGCGCCTATCCTCCTGCTCCTGGTTCTGCATTTAAGGAAGCGCGGCGCGGGCTGGCACCCGCTTCGCATCCTCGGTCTCGGCTCGATGCTGCTGGTCCTGCTGGTCGGCGGGTTCATCGTCAGCGCCAAGATCGGCGGGGGCAGCAACCTGCATAACCTGGACGGATTCCTGACCCTCTCGGTGACCGTGGGGCTGTACCTGCTGTTCGACCGCTTCACGCCGGATACCGCACCTGCAGGCGAACCGCAGGCTCTTTCCACGCTGCTGGTCACGCTGGCTGTCCTGGCGGTGACGGTCTTCACCGTCCCGCAGGCATACCCCGCGCTGCCCTCCCTGGACCGCCACGAGGATTCGCTGGCATCCCTGCAGCAGATGGTGGATGAGACCCTTGCGAACGGCGGGAAGGTGCTGTTCATTTCGCAGCGCCACCTGCTGACCTTTGACCTGATCACCGGCGTCCCGCTGCTCCCCGAGTATGACAACATCGACCTGATGGAATTTGCGATGAGCAACTACCGTCCCTCGATCGACCAGTTCCAGGCGGATATCGCCGCGCACAAATACACGCTGATCATCGTGCCGACCCCGCCCGGTCAACTGCAGGACCGGCAGGACGCCTTCGCCGAGGAGAACAACGCCTGGCTGAAGCGCGTCAGCCTCCCGATGCTGAGAGCGTACAAAATAATTGCCGAATTCCCGGAAGGCGATTTTGTCGTTCTTGTACCGGATGAATAGACCAGGCTCACCCATGACACCCCTCACCATTTCCACTCCCCAACTCCGCCTGCTCCAGCGCCTGTGTGATGCCATTGCCATCTCCGGCGATGAGGGCGAGGTCAGAGGCATCGTGCTCGAAGAAGTGCGCAAGAGTGCGGAGGATGTCCGCGTGGATGCGCTGGGCAATGTGCTCGTGACGAAACGCGGCTCGGGCAGGAACCGCCTGAAGGTCATGCTGGCGGCGCACATGGATGAGGTCGGGTTCATGATCGTGTCCGATGAAGGGGATGGCTTTTACCAGTTTGGGACCGTCGGCGGGATGGATGCCTCGCAGCTGGCAGGCAAGCTCGTGCTGGTCGGCAGGGGACACATCCCGGCGGTGATCGGCATGAAGCCCGTGCACCTGACCGAGGGCGATGAGTACAGGCAAAGGATCAAGCTCGATGCCCTGCGCCTGGATACGGGCGGCAGGGGTGGAGTGCATGGTGGGCGACCGCGCCGGGTTCTCCACGCGCTTCCAAAGGCAGGGAAGGACGATCTTCGCCAAGGCGCTGGACGACCGCCTGGGGGTTGCCACGCTGATCGAACTGCTGAAACACGCGCCCGCGAACATCGACCTGCTGGCGGCGTTCACCGTGCAGGAGGAGGTGGGGCTGCGTGGAGCCACGGTGGCAGCGCACGCGCTCGCCCCGGATATCGCCATCGCGCTGGATGCCACCGCCGCCCGCGACCTGCCCGCGCACGATGGACGCGAGAACACGGTCTACAATGCCAAACTCGGCTTGGGTCCCGCCATTTACATCGAGGCAGTGCATGACCGCAGGCTGGTGAAGCATTTTGTGGATGCAGGCGACGCAGGCAGGATCCCATACCAGGTCCGCCAGCCGGGCGGGAGCGGAAATGACGCCAGTGCCATGCAGCAGGGACTGGCGCGGCATCCCGGCGCTTTCCATCTCCGTGCCGGTTCGTTACCTGCATTCACCCGTCAGCTCCTGCCGCGTGGAAGACTGGCAGAACACCCTGCGCCTGCTGCATGCGGGACTGGGCAGTCTCACCCGTTCGATCCTGAAACGTTGATTATTTAATATGAATGGCTTGATCGCTCTGGTCGGTTCCGGTGAATACCTGCCCGTCATGGACGAGGTGGACAGGTTCCTGCTCGCGAACTGCGGCGCGCAGGGACGCCCCCCGCGCGTCGTCTGCCTGCCAACCGCCGCGGGAGAGGAGGGGGAGCGTTCATGGGGGCGCTGGATGAAGATGGGCGAGGAGCATTTCATGCGCCTGGGTGCAGATGTCCAGTCCCTGCCGATCATCGACCGCGCCTCTGCGGAGGATGTTCAGTATGAACCCATATTGGAAGCCGCGGATTTGATCTACTTCTCGGGCGGCGACCCGAATTATCTTTACCAAACCATGAACGGCAGCCGCGCCTGGGGGGCGGCGGGAAAAGCCTGGGAGCGCGGCGCGGTCTACGCCGGCTGCTCTGCCGGGGCGATGATCCTCGGAAGGTCCATGCCGGATTTCAAGCGGGCGGGATTCGGGAACATCCCGGCTTTCGGGATCCTGTCCTTCCGCTTCATCATGCCGCATTTCGATGCCATCCCGCTCGTCCGTCAGCCGCTGGTGTTCGCGCTCCAGCGGCAGATGCAGGCGGGCGAGTCCCTGCTGGGCGTGGATGAGCAGACCGCCCTGGTCGGCAGGCTCGGCGGAGACTGGCATGTGCATGGCAGTCGGTCCGTCTCCATCATCTCGCGCAAGGACAAACAGGTCTACCGGAAAGGACAGGCTGTCGATCTATAATCATGCCTGCCATAAGGAATTATGAAAACACTCCTTCGAACCCTGACCCAGATTCCCGCACCTTCCGGTCACGAGGGCGCATTGCGGGCTGCCGTCCATAAAATGATCCAGCCTTACGCGGACGAGATCCGCACCGACGCGCTCGGCAACCTGATCGCGCGCAAAGGCAAACAGGGGAGGAATGGAAAGCGCATCATGCTGGCGGCGCACCTGGACGAGGTCGGTCTGGTCGTCACCCACGTGGATGCAAAGGGCTTTGCGCGCTTCAGCGCGCTGGGGGGCTTTTCTCCGCAGAGACTGGTGGGAGCGCGCGTGAAATTCCTGGATGGGACCCTGGGGGTGATCGGTCTCGAGCGCGAGGCCGCGGCAGAAGGAACGCGCCCCCGGCATGGATAAGTATTTCATCGACACCGGCGCGACCAGCCCGAAGGATTTGCCGGTGCGCGTGGGGGATGCCGCGGTCCTTGAATTCGGATTTCATTGAACTGGGTGACAGGCTTGTTTCCCGGTGCCTGGATGACCGCGTGGGCGTGGCGCTGCTGGTCGAAAGCCTGCGCAGTCACAGGACGGGGGCGAACGAGGTTCATTACGTGTTCACCATCCAGGAGGAAGTGGGCGGGCGCGGCGCGGGTCCGGCAGCCTTCGGTCTGGAACCGGAGATCGGTCTGGCGGTCGATATCACCCCTGCCAGCGATGGACCCAACGAACGCGAGCGCAATTTGATTCGACTGGGAGGCGGTCCCGCCATCAAGGTCAAGGATACCGGCGTGATCGCCGACCCGCGCCTGGTGACCTCGCTCAAAAGCCTCGCCGAAAAGAACCGCATCCCGTACCAGCTCGAGTTGACGGAAAGCATCGGGACGGATGCGCGCCCCATGCAGATGACCGGGGCGGGAGCGCGGGCGGGCGGGATCGCGATCCCGTTGCGCAACCTGCACTCCCCCTCGGAGATGATCGATCTGCGGGACGTGGAGTGGGCGGGACGCCTGCTGGCGCTGCTCCTGCGTTCGACCGACCTGTAAGGATTGCCATGCGAAAACTATTGACATACATACTGGTTACTTTCATTCTCGCGGCTTGCGGGACCGTTCCTCCAACGACCTCTCCGACTCCCCGCCCCGCGCCGACTGCCTCCGCGACGAGTCCCGCGCCCACCCGGGTGGCTGACTTGCAGGGGCTGCGCATCTGGGTGACGCCGCGCTTCGACCCCGCCGTCGATCCCCTGCTGCAGGCGCGCCTGGATGCCTTCGCCGAAAAGCACGCCGGGCTGGAGATCGAAGTGCGGGTGAAGCAGGAGACCAGCCTGATCGATGCGCTGCAACTTACCGTGTCCGCTGCTCCCGGTGCATCCCCCGACCTGATCGTCTTTTCGCGGGCGAACCTCGAGGGCGCGGTCGCGCAGGGATTGATCCAGCCGGTGGAGGAGGTCTTGTCCGAGGATGTCCCCTGGCATCCCCTGGCGCGTTCGCTTGGGCAGGTGAAGGATTCGGTGTATGGCATCCCCTTTGCGCTGGATGCACTGGTGCTGGGGACCACCTCGGCGGATGTGCTGGTGGACTGGCGGGCGATCTCCGAGGCGGGCGCGCTGACGTTCAACGTGAACGACGCCTCCATCCCGCTGGCTTTGTACCTGTCTGCGGGGGAGCATTGACCGACGGGGAGGGCAGGCTGGCGCTGGATGAGACCGCCCTGACGCGTGCCCTGGCGCTGTTCGCAGGCGGAGATTTCCAGGTGGTGGACTCGGATGAGCAGGTGGCAGCCGCGCTGGCAGGGGGGAACCTGCTTGCGGTCGGCTGGGTATCGGACTTCCCAACCGGCGCCGAGTCCAACATCCGGCTGGACGCCCTGCCCGGACTGGAGAGCCCGTCCGCGACGTTCGTCACCGGGTGGTGCTGGTCGATCACGAGCACGGACCTTGAACGCAGGGAGCTGGCGCTGGAACTGGCTGAATGGCTGACGGCAGGAGACTTCCTGGGCGAATGGATTCCCACCCTGGGATACCTGCCGCCGTACCAGGATGCGCGCTGGAAGCCATTGCTCGACCTCGGCTTCCCGGTGCCGCCTGCAGAGTTCGTGGAGGCGGTCAGCCCGGTCCTGCGCGAGGCGGTTATCGCTGTATTGAACGGCACCTCCCCGGAAGAGGCGGCGAAAGCGGCTGCGGCAAAGCTGAAAGAATCGCAATAATGGGATGACTTTTTAATAAAAGACAGGCTCCCGGAATTCGGGAGCCTGTTTTTATTTTCCTTTGAGGTTGGTATCTACTCGCTCGCTGGACAGGGGGACCATGCCCACGAACTCGTGACCGCAGTGAACAGGGCTTCCATCTGGTCGCCTATCGCCGTATTCTCCATGCGGGTCGGCATGAAGGCGAGGATATAGAGGGTCTGCCCGCGCACGATGAACACCCGGCGCTGAAGATCCTGACCCGGCATGCCATCCAGCACGAGTGCCGGTTCACCGCCCAGCGTCACGGTCCAACGTTCAACGTTCAAGCCGGGTACGATCGCCAGTTCCTCGTCAGCGATCTGCTCGGCGGTGCGACCATAGGCATCGCTTTTCTCAAGCCAGAACAGCGCTCTTATATCCGAGTGGCGCCGTTCTCGTCAGCGATCTGTTCGGCGCGACCAGCAGCGCTCTTATAGCCAGAAGCCCTCGTGTAACATCCCGGGGCGGCAGGACGATCTCCACCGTGTCGTTGTAGGGAATTTCTGTGTACCCCTGGGGATAGGAAAAGCAGATTCCCAGCTGGTCGCTCGAGAACACCTGAGCTGTGTCGTCCACACTTGGGGCGTCCACAGTTGGGGCGGTCACACTTGTGGGGTCCACACTTGGACGCCACACTTACGTCCACACCTGGTTGGGTTGGCTGAACCTGTGGTCCACAGGCAAGAATGCCAAATAGTAAAGGCAGCAGGTAAATTAACTTCTTCATTTTATTTTCTCCATGTAGAGAATAACGATAAATAGGTGAATAAAGTTCCGCTAAACAGGGTGGATCACGTAATGTCACAAATATTGCGCGCAGCCAGCCGACCGCCTGCCTTTTTATTCCCTCTTCCTTGTTTCTTCAAGCAGCGTGGCATCCGCCTCCACGTTCTTCTTTGCGGAGAAGAAGGCGAAGCCCGCGCCGAGGGCGAAGGCGCCCGCCGAGCCGGGGCTGGAGAAGACGGTCAGGGCGATCAGCAGACCGAAGAACCCGAGCGCCAGCGCCATCTGCAGCTGCCAGTTGGACTTGGGATAGTGCTCCAGGAAGAAGCGCCCGAGCCCCAGCCCGATGAGCAGGAAGCCGGCGATGCGCACCAGGTATCCGAAGATGCCGGCGAGGTCCTTGAGGATGTACAGAAAATCGTCCATTTATTAACTCCTTGTTGAATAGTCAAATGCATTAGTGCTGAAGAATACACTTAAGCGTGTCATTGCGAGGAGGGTGTTCTTCAGGACTGGCAATCTCCTCAGAAACCTGGATTCCAAATCAGTCTTGAGCAGAGTTGAAACAATTTGGCGAAAGATGCGAGGAGATTGCGTCGCTTCCTGTATGTGCAAGATGCAGAATAATTACAGCCACGCCCAGAGCATCCAGAAGATGACCATCAGGATGCCGATGCCGAAGCGGGCAGCGAAGGAAGTGCCCCAGCCGATCATGTAGACCTTGGCGGAGTTGAGCGCCAGTTGACGGTCATGCAGGCGCAGGTATTCCCAGAGCAGCAGGGAGAGCGGCGCGGCGATCAAGCCGATCAGCGGGGTGAGGAACAGGCTGACCAGGATGCCCACCGCATAGCTCAGCAGGATGGACTTCCAGGGGATGGCATGCCCGCGCATTTTGGAGGCGATGATGATGTTATCCACCACGTTCCCGCGCGATCATGAAGAAGGTGATGAAGCCGAACAGCACCCAGTCCTGCCAGCCCATCAGGTCATTGGAAGCCTGGACCAGGGCATAGACCAGGGTCGCGAGCCACATGACCGTCAGACCGGGGAAGACGGGGATGATCAAGCCCAGCAGACCCACCAGCAGGGCGAAGAGGGTCATTGTTTGGATGAACACCTGGAACCAGAAGGGAAAGTCAAAGGTCATGCGATCTCCGGGAGCGCAAGGATGAGGACATCAGGGCTTGATTATATCAATCCCGCCCATCCAGGGGCGCAGGACTTCCGGCACGACGATCGAGCCGTCCGCCTGCTGGTAGTTCTCCATGACGGCGATCAGGGTGCGCGGCAGCCCGAGCCCCGAACCGTTCAGGGTGTGGACGAAGCGCGTCTTGCCGCCGTCCGCCGGGCGGTACTTGATGTTGGCGCGGCGCGCCTGGAAGTCGGTCACGTTCGAGACCGAGGAGACTTCCAGCCACTCGTCGCAGCCGGGCGCCCACAGCTCCAGGTCATAGGTCATGGTGGAGCCGAAGCCGATGTCGCCGGTGCAGAGCTGCTTGACGCGGTAGGGGAGGCCCAGCCCGGCGCAGGTCTGCCTCGGCATCCGCGCAGCATCTTCAGGTGCATGGCTTCCGATTCTTCGGGCTTGCAGTAGATGTACATCTCGACCTTGTCGAACTGGTGACCGCGCTTGATGCCGCGCACATCGCGCCCGGCGCTCATCTTCTCGCGGCGGAAGCAGGGGGTGTAGGCGGTGTACAGGCGCGGCAGGCTGGCTTCGTCGAGGATCTCGTCCATGTGCAGGCCGGTCAGCGGCACCTCGGCGGTCGGGACGAAGTAGTAGTCCTCCTCGTGGTCCTTGTACAGGTTGTCGGCGAACTTGGGCAGTTGTCCCGCGCCGAAGACGGTGGCGGTCTTGACCATGAAGGGCAGGTACTGCTCGCGGTAGCCCTGGCGGATGTGCAGGTCGAGCATCCAGGCGATCAGGGCGCGCTGCAGGCGGGCGCCCGCGCCGCTCAGCACGTAGAAGCGCGAGCCGGTCAGCTTGGTGCCGCGCTCGAAGTCGATGATGCCGAGCGCCGGTCCCAGGTCCCAGTGCGGCTTGCGGGGTGAAGTCAAATTTGCGCGGCTCGCCGACGGTCCGGATGACGACGTTCTCGCTGTCATCCTTGCCATAGGGCGTGCGCGGGTCGGGGATGTTGGGCAGGGTGGCGGTCAGAGCGCTGAGCTGCGGCTTCGACCGCCTCGACCTCCTTGTCGAGCGCGGCGATCTTATCTCCCACGACGCGCATGGCTTCGATCTTGGCCTGGCGGTCGGCGGCGTCCTTCTGTTTCCCGATCTCTTTGGAGACGGCGTTGCGTTCGGCTTTCAGGGCTTCCACCTCGTTCAGCAGGTTCCGGCGTTTGCCGTCCAGTTCGAGGATGGCATCCACCGGAGAGGGGTCGTCCTGGCGGTCGCGCATGGCCTTGCGGACCAGGTCGGGTTTTTCGCGGATCAGGTTGATGTCGAGCATGGCTGCACCTCCGGTGCGGGAATAGAATACGCCCCCGGTCCATGTGCAGGACGAGGGGGCGTCTCGTGGTGCCACCTGCTTTTGCCGTCTTCGGTGAGGCCAGCCTTGGGATCGCGATAACGGGCGCTCCCGTCCCTCTTACGATAGCAGTTTGCGTATCCCTGCGAGGGCGAGTTGGCAGAGGGGATTTCACCGCCTGGCGGGCTGCCTTGCACTGACCGGCAGCTCCCTGGACCGTTGCGCGGGTACTTGTCTCTGCGCGTTCTGGTTGGGCTGATTATACGCGGGGGAAGGAGGATGTCAAGCGCCGCGGAGTGACATTTGATTGTAGTATGATGGATTTATGAGCATGTCAGGGTATAACGCGGAGACCTTCGGTCATGTGGTGGCGGGTGTAGCCCCCTCCGCTACGCTTCGGGGTGCTTCGTGAAGACCCTCGCCGAGCGAGATTCTCTGGGAGGAGTTGATGATAATCCAATGAATGAAAAAAAACAGAAATAGCGGACTTACTGGGTATTCTGTCTAAATCAGGGCTATCTGTTGCAAGCCTTGAAGAGCTTGCGATTCCTGGGCATGATTGGAGTTTAGCAAAAAAAATACTTGGAAAGTTTTGGACTGATTGTCGAAATGCCGAATTACAATCCAAAATTCTACGCGTGAGGAGGTTAATAGCACTTCAAGAGGGGGAAAAGTTTCACTGTTGCCCAAAAAATAGTCGCTGACGACGAAGATGACAATCGAAAAGTTTGTGAAGCGCTGTCATCCGCTGGAATTCAAATAAGTAATGTTTACGAGTTGGTCAACACTACGAATTGGTACAATGATGCCATTTCCGTACTTGTCGAGTTGCTACCTTCTGTAAACAGCCTTCGAATAAAGGAAGGAATAGTCCGCGCCTTATCTATAAAGGGTATTGACGCGGGAAGCAACCAAATTGCTAATTCGGGAATATGAACTTTATGACACATCAGCAGACAATGCGAGTATAAAATGGGCTCTGGCAAATGCAATTTCCATTACCGTTGAACATGGTTTGGCGGAAGATCTAGTCCAACTCATCAAAAACAAGAAACACGGAAAATCACGAGGAATACTGCTTACTGCGTTCGAAAGAGTAAATACGACAAGGTTGTCGATTTTCTAATAACAAGCGTTGGAAGATGATGACTTGGCGGTATATTCAATCGCAACACTTGGAAAAACTTGCGCTCCGAAGCCCTGCCCTACCTTGAACGATATTTAACACATCCAGAAGCCCGAGATTCTGTAAGAGGCGGCAAAAAGCCGTAAGTAAAATTTCCAATTGATAACGAGCGGAGAGGGGAAATTATCTGGCATAGCGGTCTAATACAAGCAGACCTTCGGTCAATTAAGACTCGGCGGGGTGGGGACACCCTCGCCGAGCGAGAGGACAGAAAGGTCATGTGGATGAAAGTAGTGATGAATTGGATGAGATTGTTCAAGAGGAAGCCAATCCCATAGAAGTCCTACTGTGGAGAAAACAGCGCACTCGGTTGTATATCGATGGTCTTACAGGATGCTACTACTCTGGTAGATTTAGTGGGAGTAGGATTAATCCGAGCGCCACTTGTTAGCGTTGGGGTGTATTGACGCAGGATTTTGATTGGTTGCGCGGCAGGCGAACTGGTGGCTTTTGAAGTTTGGAACGTTACGCTCAGTAATGTGGATATCGGCTTAAGCCTTTTTTCCACACTATTTACAATCGCCGATGACCTTGTCAACAACGGAGGTATAGGAGAAAACACAGTAACGTCGGTCTCCGCGACTATTGCGGGTTTGATGGCACCAACCCCATCGACAGATTTGATTATTGATAGCTATGCCGCGGGGTATAACCATGGTATTTTCAATGGGCTAATCTCAATAGGTAATGGCGAGCCACTATTCAATTTGTAAAGAAGGTAAAGATGAAAACACTAATAATGATTTTCTTTTACGCATTTGTGTTAATAGGTGGTATATCTATTATCATTGGCCTTGACCTAAAAAAATGGTACAGTTGGTTAATTGCGGCATGTGGGTTTGTAATTGGTTTCCTAATGGGGTTAGTGTGGGTCGACTTGAATAATGCTTTTATAGCAGGATTGCTGTTTGCTTTTTTAACTCTCGCTGGTGGTGCAACAGTACATTGGCATCGGAAGCGATGGAAAAATTCTCTTGAAAATATTGATAGCGAAAAGTACCCTCTTCTCACAAAGTGGACAAACACTCTAAAAAAACTATTTCACATCTCCTGACCCTGTCGATGCTGTGAGCTCTCGCTCGGCGAAGGTCTGCAGAGCCCTACCCCTTGGTCCCGCGTAGCCCCCTGTAAAGGGCTCCCCAGGAAAACCATCCGCGAATGAAAGACCACGAATAAACGAATTAGTCTCAGCGGCAGGTATTCGTGAATTCGTGAAACATTCGTGGACGGTGTGTCTGAACTCTGATCCATGATCGGATGCGGGGTAACGGCGTGAACCAATCATCATAGTCATCATTCAATCATAAAATCACAGTTCAAGACACTTCCTTCCCCTGGGTTGTCCCATTATAAAAACCATGTCATAAATCGTCCCGAAGGTTTCCTCAGGCACCAAGTAATACCTCCTCGAACCTTCGGGACGTTCCAGTCTCCCTCTTGACAAACAAGAACAATTGTTCTATAATAACCCTGTCCCGACGCCCCTAAGGAAGTCGGGACTATTTAAATAAAGGACACTGCCGCATGGAACCTGTAACCTTCTATAACCAAACTACACACCACCCTGACTACTTAGCCGGAAGGAGGTTCGTTCCTCTTGGTTCCTCAATATCGAACGCCCCTGCTCTTACCGCACCCACCAGAAGGGATTCGTTTGAAATTTAAATTTAAAAAATGTACACGAATCACTCATGCACCACAAAAATAACTGTCACAAACCCCGTCCCTGATCACCCCCAGCCAGGATCCATTCGTTTGGATTTATTTTAAAAAAATGAGGGGATATCATGATTTCTTCACTACGAGTCTCAGCCTTCCATCCGCGTCCTAATTCCCCATCTTCGACCATCCTGTAGCTGATCGTCTCTGCATCTTTGTGTCCCTGTTACTTCGACCGAATGCTTCCCGTGCTCCATTCGCGTCATCGTCCTTTCGTCCTATTCACCATTCACTATTCACCATTCACTATTCACCATGATTCCAGCTTGTCCATACATCCTCCCAAGCCACCCCTCAAAAACGTGCAATTTTGCCTAAAAACCGCGCACAGCCTAAAGGGAAAATGGAATTGATAAGAGGTTCAAATCGATCATTGAATTTTTCATCCCCCTTCTTGGCTCCCCTCAAAACTCCTCGATTTTTGTCAAAAAATTACCGTTTTCCCCTCAAAAATGATTGTCTGGACATAATTGAATCTCTTTTTGAACTGCGCAACTCCTCGCGGCAGGTTTTAAGCCCCTTCCAGGCAGCAAACCGAAGTCAACTCCGCTTCTTTCCTCCTTCCTTTCTTTCCCTCCCCTCCGGTCCATCCGCGTCATCCGCATCCTATTCACCATTCACTGTTCTCTATTCTCTATTCTCTACTCTCTATCACCCATTCTCCATTAACCATTAACCGCCCTTCGCCTTTCGACCCTCCCCATGTTAAACTCACAGCCATGCGGCGAATACTCCTGATCATGGTACTGGCTATTTTTATTTCCTCCTGCGGACCGGCAGGGCTGTCCACGCCTGCGCTTCCCACGACGACGCCCGTGGCAGTCAGCCCGACCCCTCGACCGGCGCCGACGAGCACCCCGCTGCCGCCGACCGTACCGCCTGAAGAACCTGATGACGATATCCTGACCCGTGAACAGAAGGAACGGCTGTGGGAGACCTCCCTGACATTCCTGGCATCCACGCAGGAGCAAGCGCTCAGCGTTGCCCAGAGCATCGGTTACGTGGAGTACCCCGATCCCTCCAACATGTGCGGTCCGCTGGCAATTGCCGAACTGCGCGATGCGGGTCTGCTGAACCGCTACATCGAGCCGCATGATTTCTGGCTGCTGCGCCCGGATGCCAACGCCGAGACGATCCGCAAGACCTTCCCCGCGGAGCGCTTCGAGAATTATCGTTTTACGCAATCCATCGGCGAGTTCGATTTCAAGAAGTTCCCGCTCAAAGCCGGTGACCTGCTCTACTTATATTCCGGGGAGGACGGCACCTTCGAGCATATCCTGACCGTCACCCGCGTGGACGAAGAGGGGCGCGCCTATTCCGTCACCAACCTGAACACGCAGCCGTATCCCAATTACTACTACGTCATCCGGGAAGTGATGCTCTACGACCCGAACCAGCCGGACGCCGGTCAGTTCCACGAGTGGACGGACGAGACCACCAACAACTGGATCGGCTTGACGGGCTTCGGCGGTTTTGAGGTCTGGCGGTTCTCCGCGCCGGTGCAGGATGTGACCCCGGAGGAATCCGCGCTGGCGGATGAGCTGGAGGCGGTCTTTGAGAACGCCGGCGGTGAATGGCGGGCGATCATCCTGGACCTGGAAGCCGACCGCCGGGTGTATGACCTGCACAGCAACGAGGTCGTCCACGTGGCATCCGTGATCAAGGTGCCGGTGGCGATGCTGACCTTTGCCAGCCTGGAGAAACAGGGCATTCCGCCCGCTGAACTGGAAGAATATATCGAAGCGCACGGGGATGGAAACCTGCTCTCCACCCTGCTGCACGACATGCTGGTGGACTCGGATGAAAAAGCCACCGGGGAGTTGTTGACCTACATCCGCCGGTCGGGTTTGGATATCAAGGGCACGCTGTCGGAATGGGGGGCGCCGGACGTGGATGTCTTCAACCGGACTGCGCCGCTGGAGGAGATCGCGCAGCTCTTTGCAGGCCTTTACCGGGGGAATCTCATTTCCCCGGAAGCACGGCAGATGATCCTGGATTGGATGGGGGAATATACCCCCAGTGATGACACGCGCATCGGCGTGCTGAAACCCAGGCTGCCGGATGGGGCGGAATACTATAACAAGCGCGGCACTATCACGGAGGAACGCCTGGTCGTCGGGGATGCAGCCATCATCGCCTGGCATTCCGGAGAGGGGGAGAGGGTCTATGTGATCGTGATCTTCGGCTACCCGGGTGCGATTCCCACGAATGACCTCAAGCTGGCGGCGGGCATCGAACAGGCGGCGCTGGCGTTCTGGGAGTTCGCGAAATGAACAGGAGACCTGTTGTCACACCTGCACTGCAACGCATGCATGCGGTGCAAGTGTTGCGAGGGTACTCACGCGAAGCAATCTCCCGTTAACAGCAGATTGCTTCGTCGGGTGGACGAACACCACCCTCCTCGCACACTGCACTGCATGCAGGTGCAAGTGTGACAGATATTATTGTTTTTCCGTTTTCTCCACCACGATGGTCGCCTCGGCGACCAGGGCGGCGATGGCGCCGATGGCTGCCCAGACCGGGACGAGGATGGCGCCCACCACGCCGAGCGTCAGCGGGACCTCGATCAACGTGCGACCTTCCTTGTCCTTGATGATCAAGCGGCGGATGTTGCCTTCGTGCAGGATCTCCTTGATCTTCGCGACCAGCTGCTCCCCGTTGACCTTGAATTCCTCGGTGCCATTGTTATCTTTGCTCATGTTCTCCTCCGTTCGTTGTCTGCCAGGACGCGATTATACATTCCGGGGGCAGACTCAGGAAAGGAAACTGTATCCGCCCGGGCGGGTCTGGATCAGGTTATCCTCACCGGTCACCTCCTCCAGTTTCTTGCGCAGGCGGTAGACCACGTTCTTCAAGAGCGTCAGGTCGGGAGATTCCATGCCCCAGACGACCTGCATGATCTCATCCGCCTTGATCACGTTCGAGGGGCGGCTCATCAACAGGTGCAGCAGGCGGAACTCCAGGTTGGTGAGGCGCACCTCCTGCCCGGAGGTCGTGATGGCGGAACGGTGGGCGGGATCCAGCCTCAAGGGTCCGGTGCGAAGCGGGCTCATCGGCTGGGAAAAGCTGCGGCGCGTCCAGGCGATGATCTTGGCGAGGAAGATGGCAGGGCTGATGGGCTTGACCACGCACTCGTCCACCCCCGCCTGGTAAGCCTCCAGGATCTCGGTCTCGTTATTGACCGGCAGGAAGAGCAGGATGGGGCTGGAGGTAAGGGTGCGGTACCGCTTGCACAGGTCCATGCGGTGCGAGTGCGACCCGTTGATGTCAATGACGATCAGGTCGGGGCTGTCCTCCAGGCTGTGGTCCATGGCGCGTTCCACGACGGTCTCGATGAAGGCGACCAGCCCCTTCTCACGAATCAGGTATCCCCAGATGGGGGCGGTGGCGGACTGGTCGCAAACCACGTAGACGCGCAGCGCGGAGCGATCATCGGAGCTGACCCTGGTTAGCATGGGCATGATTATATGTACAACTAACCGATTTGGTAATAGAAAGTAACAAAAAAACACCATATTATGACCTTTGGGTGATATGGTTTATTCAAATCCACCTATATACTTGATGGGAAGGAAAAGGAGATAAATATGAAAAAACTATTTTTCATTCTTGTAAGCTTTATCGCTCGTCGCGACCGCCTGCCAGATCGGCGGCGTATCGCAGGCTGAGCCGACCGCCATCCCCCTGGATGCCACCGCGATCCCCAAACCGACCGCGCTCATAAACCCGACCTCCGCCCCGCAGGGCGGCGGCGCCCCGGAATCGGGGACGACGCGTGTCTCCGCCTCGGACGGCATGGTACAGGCGTATGTCCCGGACGGCACCTACATGCGCGGCGGTGTGGACGCCGATGCGCATACCAATGAAATGCCCGCCAACAAGATCACCATGACCGGCTTCTGGATGGACAAGGTGGAAGTCACCAATGCCATGTACATGCTGTGCTTCAATGCCGGGGTGTGTGAGCTGCCCCATTACATGGACACAACGGTCCTGAAGTCCGCCTCGCGCGAGGATTACTTCCGCAATGCTGAATTCGCCGACTTACCCGGTCATCTACGTGACCTGGGGGGATGCCGACGCCTACTGCAAGTGGGCTGGCAGGCGTCTGCCCACCGAGGCGGAATGGGAATATGCAGCGCGCGGTGCCTTCCCCTCCCTCAACATCTTCCCGTGGGGAGACCAGAGACCCGACAGCTCCTACGCCAACTTCAACTACGGCGTGGGTGATACGATGCGCGTCGGCAGTTACCCGGCGGGCGCCAGCATCTTTGGCATCCTCGACCTGGCTGGCAACGTGGCGGAATGGGTGAATGACCTGTATGATGCGAAGTATTATGACCAGAGCATCACCATGAACCCGACCGGCCCGATCGCCCGCACGGATGAATTCATGCGCGTGGTACGCGGCGGTCACTGGGGCGATGACTGGAAGCTGCTGAGAGTCTCCTTCCGCTCCTCCATGATGGGACCCAATCCCAGCCAGCAGGTCGGTACTGAACGCTACTTTGGTCTGTCCAGCAACTCGGTCGGTTTCCGCTGCGCGGCTGACAACTAATCAACCTGTCTGTGTATCCTGCCGCCGGGTCTCCCCCGGCGGCTTTTTTTAATTGACGCCTCCATTTTCCTGTGGTAAACTCCCGCCACAATTCAATAGCCCCAATCGGCACTCTTATCCAGAGAGGCGGAGGGACCGGCCCTATGATGCCTCGACAACCGGTTTTAGTTCACTAAAAAACGGTGCCAATTCCGACAGGATGTTCTGGGAGATGAGAGGGCAGCCGTGCACCTGTGCAAATTGCCCTTTCGAGACCGGAAGGGCAATTTCATTTTCAAAGGAGACTCAACCGAATGAGCACCACTTTCATGACCTCGCCCAAACTGATGTTCACCTCGGAATCGGTGACGGAGGGCCATCCCGACAAGCTGTGCGATCAGATCTCGGATGCCGTGCTGGATGCCTGCCTGGAGCAGGATCCCTATTCACGCGTGGCCTGCGAGACCGCCACCAAGACCGGCTTCGTGATGCTGCTGGGCGAGATCACCACCCACGCCTTTGTCAATTTTGATGAGCTGGTGCGCAAGATCGTGCTCGAGATCGGCTACGATGACAGCAACAAGGGTTTTGACGGCAATGCCTGCGCCGTGCTGGTGGCCATCGCCAGACAATCCGCGGATATCGCCATGGGCGTGGACAATGCGCTGGAAGCCAAGACCGGCGAGATGACCGAGGCGGAGATCGAAGCCATCGGCGCGGGCGACCAGGGCATGATGTTCGGATATGCCTGCAATGAGACGCCCGAACTGATGCCGATGCCGATCTACCTGGCGCACAAACTTGCGCGCCGGATGGCGAACTGCGCAAGAACGGCAGCCTGCCCTGGCTGCGCCCGGACGGCAAGAGCCAGGTGACGGTTGAATATTCCAAGGGCAAACCGAAACGCATCGATACCGTGCTCGTTTCCACACAGCATGCCCCGGAGATCTCGCAGGCGGAGATCCGTGAACAGATCATGGAACATATCATCTTCCCATCGCATGCCGGAGGGGATGATCGACAAGGAACTCAAGATCTACGTGAACCCGACCGGGCGCTTTGTGATCGGCGGACCGCAGGGCGATGCGGGCGTGACCGGGCGCAAGATCATCGTGGACACCTACGGCGGCATGGGTCGTCATGGCGGCGGCGCGTTCAGCGGAAAGGATCCCACAAAGGTGGACCGCTCGGCGGCATACGCGGCGCGCTGGGCTGCCAAGAACATGGTGGCGGCGGGCTTGGCGGACCGGTGCGAGATCCAGGTGGCATACGCGATCGGCGTGGCACACCCGCTTTCGGTCAATGTGGAAACGTTCGGCACCGGCAAGATCGCGGATGACAAGATCGCCGAGCTGATGAGCGGGCATTTTGACCTGCGCCCGGGCGCGATCATCCGTGACCTGGACCTGCGCCGCCCGATCTACCGGAAGACCGCCGCCTACGGTCATTTTGGCCGCGACGATGTCGAGTTCCCCTGGGAGGAAACGAACAAGGCGGCGGCTTTGAAGAAAGCCGCAGGACTATAGACTGATAAAACCCCCGTGACAACACGGGGGTTTATTATTCTATTTAATATATCCAAGTGCGGGGATTTTTTACCTGTTCAGACTATAATGTTCATTTAGGTCATCCGTGCAGATGCCTGCTGCCTCGAGTTTCCGGAGGAACCGATGGAATTTTCGCTGTTTAAATTTCGCGTCCGGGATTTTGAAAAATTCAACAACCTGCAGCAATTACGGGAATACCTGTTGCTGGTATTGATGCACAGTTCCCTGTTACTGGCAACAGTACTATATGCAGCAGCCCTCGTAACGGCTTACCAGGAAGGACTTTCCCTGCCTCCGCTAATCTATACCGGGCTGTATCATCTGGATGACCCTGATGGCTTTTGTGAAACGAATTCCCTACCGGGTGAGGGCGGGAAGCTGGGTGATCTTATTTTACCTGCTGGGGGTGGTCAATTTAGCTTTAAACGGTTTCAATGTGGATGCAGGATTGTTCCTCCTGGCATTTGTTTTGATGGCGGGCCTGTTCTTTGACCAAAAGCAATGGCTGGTGGCGCTTGGAGTTAGTGTAGCAACCATAGCCATCTTCGGATACATTGTAGTCAGGGCGCATATCATCCCGGTCATGGATCTGCCGCAGACTGCCCCGCTACTGTGGATCATCGGCGGGATGATCTTCATCATTCTTGGGATGTTGCTGGTCTTTCCACTCTCCGTCCTGATGGGCGGGTTGGTAGGATATTTAAACCGTGCAGAGGATGAATCTGAAGAATTAAGGAAAACCAACCAAGCCTTGCGATCGAGCGAGGAGCGGTATCGTTCGCTGGTGGAAATATCCCCGGACCTGGTCACGCTGATTGACCTGGATGGGAAGATCATCGTTGCAAATCCGCCGGGTCTGAGCCTTATTTGACAATGTGATATCAGATGTGATCGGAAAGGACTACCTGACGTTCATCGCTCCGGAGGATCATCCCCGCATCCGGGAGGCATTCCAGAAAACCCTGGAAGCCGGGTCTGTCAGAGAGATCGTCTGCCAATGTGTTCGCAGGGATGGTACGCGCTTCGAGGCGGAGTTCAGCACGCCCTCATCAGGGATGAAAAGGGAGAACCTGAGGCGGTGATCGCAGTGGGCAGGGATATCACCGTGCGCAGAAATGCGGAGAGAATTTTGCAGGGGGCAAAGGATGAATTGGAAACCAAAGTGCTGGAGAGGACGGCTGAACTGCGGAGCGCGAATGAACGACTGAAGCAACTGGTATCCCGCAGTCCAACCATCATCTATGCAAGCGGCATCACGGAGGAGTATCCCGGTTGAATTTGTGAGCGAGAATGTTCATGACCTGCTTGGGTACACCCCGGACCAGTTCGTGAACGACCCATTGTTCTGGCACAGCTGCATCCATCCGGAGGATGTTGAGTCCATTGCTGCCGGATCCGCCCAGCTGCTGGAAACGGGTGAGACGACGGTGGATTATCGTTACCGCCACAAGAGCGGCGAATATCGCTGGATGCGGGACTCGGTTCGCCTGGTCCGTTCGCCGGAGGGTCAACCTGTCGAAATGGTGGGTGCCTGGACGGACATCACTGCTCAAAAACAGGCTGAGGAATCCTATCAGAATTCTGCTTGAGAATTCCATCCAGGGCATTCTCGTATTCCAGGATAATCGGATCGTTTATGTCAATCCCGCGATCGATAAAGAGTCTGGGTTATGAGCCTGGATGAACTTAAGATCATTTACCTCTGCACAGATCATGGGTAAATTCCATCCCGATGACCATGCCATGATGTGGCAGAAAGTTTTGGGAGCGCAGGGAAGGGGATTTCGAGCCGGAGCATTATGAAATACGCGTGTTCCATAAAAATGGTGAGATCCGCCACATGGATTTCTCCACGATCCAATCGTCTATAACGGAAAGCCAGCGATCCAGATCGCTGCGATGTGACCTGACGGAACGCAGAAGAATGGAGCAGGCATTGCGTGAGAGCGAGGAGACCGCGCGCGTCATCCTGAACGCCACAGAGGACTCTCTTTTGCTGGTTGACCGCAATGAGGTGGTGATGGCTGCAAATCAAATCACTGCGGATCGATTGGGAAAACAACCGGAAGAGCTGATAGGGAAACATCTCCCTGAACTGTTTTCAAAGGAAGCCACCAGTTCAAGAAGTGCCCGCTTTGCCTGGATGATCGAGACAGGTGAGCCTGTCTATCATGAAGATACGTACGATGGGCGGGTGTTCGGCGTCAGTTTTTTCCCGGTGTTCGATGATTATGGACAGGTGGCGCGGGTCGTCATCTCTGCAAACGATATAACAGAACGCAGGAAGATGGAAGAGGCGCTGCGCGAGAGTGAGGAGACTGCGCGGGTGATGATGGATGCGACTCCCTCATCCATGGCGCTGATCGATTCCAATGGCATCGTCCTGGCAGCCAACAGGGTTGCAGCAAGGATCGCAGGGATGAAAGTGGAGGAATTGATCGGAAAGAATGCCCATCAGGTCTTTCCGGATGATCAAAAATCCACCCAAAAATCACGGCTGGAGGATGTATTTAAAACCGGGCAGCCCGTCCACTTTGAAGATTTCCGCCAGGGAAGGTGGCAGGAGATCCATGTTCATCCCGATCCAGGATGAAAAGGGACAGGTGGGGCGTGTGGTCGTCTCGGCGATCGACCTTACGGAACACAAGAAGATGGAGCGGGCACTGCGGGAGAGCGAACAGACCCTGCGCGCCATGATCAATGCCACACCTTCCTCGTTAACGATGGTGGACAAGGACGGGAAATATCTCGCCGCGAACAACATTGCAGCCGAAAGATTGGGGGTGAAATTGGAAGAGATGCTGGGGAAGGTTTCCTATCAATTTTTCCCGGAGGAGGTTGCCAAAAACAGGAAATTGCATGTGGACCGCGTTTTTGAGACCGGCAAACACGTCACACTTGATGATTTTCGAGGCGGTTACTGGTTTGAGAATCACATCTACCCGATCGTGGATGATGATGGACAGGTGCGGCGGGTGGTTGTTTCTTCGCGAGACGTGACCGGGCGAAGGCAGATGGAACAGGCACTGCGGGAGAGCGAGGAGGCATCGCGGATCATGATGAACGCCACCCCATCCGCCCTCGGTTTGATGGATTCGAACGGAAGACTGCTGGCGGCGAACAAGGCGCTGGCGGATAAGCTGGGGAGGAGCATTGAGGAGATCCTGGGAAAGAACATGTCCCAATTACTTCCGGAGGAATCTGCCCGCTCGAGGAAAGCCCGGATCGACGAAGTATTTCGCAGAGGAGAACCTGTCCAGTTCGAAGATAACCGCCAGGGAGTATGGTTTGAGAATCATATCTATCCCATCAAGAACGATACTGGAGAGGTCACCCGCGTTGTCTTTTCCGCCATTGATCTGACCGAGCGCATGCGCATCGAGCAAGCCCTTGAAAGCTGACAAGGATGAGCTGGAAGCCCGGGTGGCGGAGCGCACGTCGGAATTGATGGAAAGCCGGGAACAACTGCGGGCGCTGACAACAGATGTCGTCAACGCCCAGGAGGAGGAACGGCGCCGGATCTCGCGTGAGCTGCATGATGAAGCCGGGCAGGCACTGGTCAGCATGAAATACAGCCTTGAAATGATCCTTGCCGACCTGCCGGGGAAGGAACTGCCCATCCGGGAGCGCCTGACTGCCGCCATCCAACAGCTTGACCAGACCATGGATGAGATCCGCTTCCTGGCGCACAGCCTGCGACCGCCCCTGCTCGATATTGCCGACCTCGATCTGACGCTCAGGGACTACTGCCGTGAATTCAGTGAATCAACCAAATTGCAGGTGGACTATACCGGTGAACCAATTCCCAGACTGACCGACCTGGCTGAGCTGGCGTTCTTCAGATTCCTGCAGGAGGCTTTGACCAACGTGGTAAAGCATGCCAGGGCGACCCGGGTGCAGGTGCGGTTGAAGAAACGCGGGAGGTACCTGTCACTGATCGTGCTGGATAATGGGAAAGGAAAAAAGCCTAAAATGGGCGAGGGGCAGGGGCACCTCGGGATCCAGGAACGCTTTAGAATCTTGAATGGTCAGGTGCGGATCAGATCCTCGTCCGAGACTGGTTTCATCATTTCAACCAGGATACCATACCTGATGGAACTGGATGAGGATTAACAGGCTGACTGACATGCGGTTGTCCTGTTACAATTGGATGACCATCCAACTGCGGGAAGGCATATGAGCACAAAAATCAAGGTCGCCATCCTGGAAGACCATCAAAGCATCATCGATGGCTATCTTTATCGGCTCAACGAGTTGAAGGACATCGAGGTGGTGGGGACAGCCTATTATGGTGAGGACCTCGACCAGATGCTGGAGAACCAGCCGGTCGATGTGTTGATCATGGATATCAACGTGCCCTCGCGACGGGACAACCCGAATCCCTTCCCGGCATTACACGTGATCCCCCGCATTATCCAGGATTATCCTGAACTGGGCATCCTGGTGATCTCCATCCTCACGCAGCAAACCCTGATCCAGGCATTGGTGGAAATGGGCGTCAGCGGTTACATCTTTAAACAGGACAGCGAATCCATCCGGCAGCTGCCGCGAATTGTCACGATGATCGCCAAACACGGCATTTATTTCAGCGAGGAGGCGTTCAATAAACTGCGGATGGATAAGGGCGGGGAGATCAACCAGACGCTGACTGCGCGCCAGTTGGAGGCGCTCTCGCTGTGCGCGGCATACCCCAATCTCTCCACCGCCGAGATCGCCGGAAAAATGAATGTGGCAAATTCCACATTACGCAACCTGCTCTCCGGCGCGTACCTGCGTCTTAATGTGCGGACGCGCATAGCAGCCATTACACGACTCCAACAGATGGGAATGATCGTAAAAAGTTCACCGGATGAGATCGCCTGAACCATCAAAGAAAATCGGCAGAATCCCAAGGGAGAAGTAAATCAGAAATTTTATAAGATGCCGGGGGTAGGTATATCTGATTCTCAAATTCAGTACAAATGCCTATCACTTTTAAGGCTGTTTTCCATTGACGGATACTCCTTCATCTTCATATAATAGTACTCCAGTCATGGTTTCGTAGAATTTTGTATAATTTTGCATATTTTTGACAAACCCTTCTCGTTTCGGCAGGGAGGTACCCCATGCCAGATCAGACAGTGGACAGTCCAATAGGGGAGCATGTGGTTCTGACAGTTCGTGATGTTGCCACCTACCTCCGCCTGAGCCAGGCGAAGGTATATCGCCTGGCACGCGAGGGAGGTGTGCCGGCGTTCCGGCTGGGGAGGTCCTGGCGATTCCGAAAGGACCTGATCGATGCCTGGATGATCCGGGAGACGGGTGCCAACCTGGTCCCGCTCATACCGGTACTGGAGGAATGAAGCCGCTGCACCTAGGTGATGGGATGAATATGGAAGCCTCCTGGTACGTACTTCACAGCAAACCTCGCAAAGAGGAATTCCTGCTCGGACAGCTCAAATCGCACGGGTTCGAGTCGTATTGTCCGTTCGTGCACGTGATCACGGTGAACCCGCGCGCCCGCAAGATGCGCCCGTACTTTCCGGGTTACGTGTTCCTGCGCGTGGACCTGGGGCAGAGCAAGGCTTCCTCGCTGCAATGGATGCCGGGCGCGACCGGATTCGTGTCGTTCGACGGGATCCCTGCGCGGGTGCCGGACAGCCTGATCCCGACGCTGCGCCTGCGGGTGGAGGCGATCCATGCGGACGGCGGGGAACTGTTCCATGGCTTGAAGCAGGGTGACCCGGTGCGCATCATGGAGGACCCTTCAGAGGCTATGAGGCGATTTTCGATGCGCGGCTGCCGGGGACAGAGCGGGTGCGGGTGCTGTTGAAATTCCTGCAACAACACCGCCAGTTCCCGGTGGACCTGCCTGCCGCTCAAATTCAGAAGAAGGTCAGGCGCTGACTGTTTCAATGGCGCCGGTCTTGTCACAAACGGTTTGGTGCTGTATGTCACTGGAAAACCAAACCTTGAAGTGATAAAACCGGCAACTAAATATATAGGGGTGAAGTCCTGCGATTCTGACATGGGTCATGTCGGAAGGGCGGATGCATGGGAAAGCCAGTGATCAGTGATCAGTTTCAGTGTTCAGTAATCAGTTTACAGTGTGCAGTGATCGGGAATGAATACAGAGATTAATAACGCTACCCCTGCAAGAAGAACAATGGGACATGATCATCCAGCCCCAGCGCAGCCTGCTCGACCTGCGCCTGGGTGAACTGTGGCGTTACCGCGACCTGGTGATGCTCTTCGTGCGGCGCGACTTTGTGGCGGTCTACAAGCAGACCATCCTCGGCCCGCTCTGGTACCTGATCCAGCCGCTGCTGACGACCATCACCTTCACGGTCATCTTTGGGAACATCGCCAGCCTGCCCACGGATGGACTGCCGCAGTTCCTGTTCTATATGTCCGGCACGGTGGTCTGGTCCTACTTTGCCGACTGCCTGACCAAGACCAGCGAGACGTTTGTGCAGAATGCCAACCTGTTCGGCAAGGTGTATTTCCCGCGCATGGCGGTGCCGGTCTCGATCCTGATCTCGAACCTGATCACCTTCCTGATCCAGTTCGCGCTGTTCCTGGTCTTTGTAATTTATTTCGTCCTGCGCGGCACTCCCATCCAGCCCAACTGGCTGTGGATCGCGCTCTCGCCGCTCCTGATGCTGATGATGGCGGGACTGGGACTGGGCTTCGGCATCATCATCTCCTCGCTGACCACCAAGTACCGCGACCTGCGCTTCCTGGTCACGTTCGGCGTGTCGCTGCTGATGTACGCCACGCCGGTCATCTACCCGGTCTCGTCCATCCCCGAGCGCTTCCAGTGGATCATCCTGGCCAACCCGATGACGCCGATCGTGGAGGCATTCCGCTACGCCTTCCTGGGCGCCGGGACGGTGAATACGGGATCACTGCTGTACAGTTTTGGCTTCATGCTGGTGGTGGTCTTCCTGGGCAGCGTCATCTTCAACCGCGTCGAGCAGACGTTTATGGATACGGTGTAGCAGTTGTTCTTACTTTGAAGAATCATATGCAGAGTGGAGGTTGAAGATAATGCCTGCCAAGGCTTTAGAGAAAATAGAGAAGATTTATCGTGAAATCCGAGCTTTTGCCGAAAGTCCGGCTTGGAAAAACTATTAACACGGTCAAACGTAAAATTCACGGTAGCAATAACAGATTGAGATATAAAACCGCAATATTACATTCGGTTATCTTTGATATTAAAGGAGATGGAAATTCAATTGAGATAGAAGATAATTGTATATTAAGCAATGTAAAATTCTATATTCGAGGAAACAACCATAAAATAGTCTTAGGAAAAAATTGTGTTTTTAGGCGAGGGGGTAGTATTTGGTGTGAAGATAACAATTGTTCCTTGATCATTGGAGAAAAATCAACCTTTGAAGATGCACATCTTGCATTGACAGAAGACGGATCAAAAATAAAAATAGGTCGGGATTGCATGTTTGCATACGACATAGACGTTCGTACGGGAGATTTCTCATTCGATTATTTCGTTGGAGAGTAATAAGCGCATTAATTTTGCAAAGGATGTTTCCATCGCCGACCATGTGTGGATTGCTGCGCACAGCATTCTGTTAAAGGGATCATGCATTCCGGAAAATTCGGTTGTGGCATCAGGCTCTGTAGTAACAGGAAGCTTTGATACAGAAGGAATAATAATTGGTGGAAATCCTGCCAGGCAAATTGGAAAAGGAATTACTTGGCTTCCAGAGAGAATTTATTAGGTTGGTAAACTCATCCATGATAGTACTTATAAGATAATAATGGTTATGCTTCATGTCTCATGTAATATCTGTTGAGCATCTCTCTAAAATATACCGCCTGGGCCAGATCGGCACCGGCACTTTCTCCAATGACCTGGAAGTCTGGTGGGCGAAAATGCGCGGCAAGCCCAACCCCATGCTCCGCATCGGCGAGACGGATCATGGCAACCGCGATGGCGAAGAACTGTGGGCGTTGCGCGATGTCAGTTTTACGGTGGAGCAGGGCGAAGTGTTGGGCATCATTGGTCGCAACGGCGCGGGCAAGAGCACCTTGCTCAAGATCCTCTCGCGTGTCACTGCGCCGACCTCGGGCAGGATCAAGGTCAAAGGGCGCATTGCCAGCCTGCTGGAAGTGGGCACCGGCTTTCACCCCGAACTGACCGGGCGCGAGAATATCTACCTGAATGGCGCGATCTTGGGCATGAGCAAGCAGGAGATCACCCGCAAGTTCGATGAGATCGTGGATTTTTCCGAAGTGGAAAAATTCATTGATACGCCTGTCAAACGTTATTCCAGCGGCATGTACGTGCGCCTGGCATTTGCCGTGGCGGCGCATCTGGACCCGGAGATCTTGATCGTGGATGAGGTGCTGGCGGTGGGAGATGCCGAGTTCCAGAAGAAGTGTTTGGGCAAGATGGGCGATGTGGCAAAAGAGGGGCGAACAGTGTTGTTTGTAAGTCATAATATGGCGGCTGTTAGCGCACTATGCAGGAATGGCATAGTGCTTCAAGACGGTAAATTAGCGGGTTTCTACCCGGTAAATGAGGCGATTAATTATTACATTACGTATGCAGTAAACCTCGTGTCGCGCGTTTCTCCGAAAGAACGGATAGACCGCCAAGGGAACGGGAAAGCTCGAATAAGTGATGTGAAGATTTTGAATTCGGCAAATGAAACCATTTTTCAAGTCCCATTGAATAATGGTGCTTTATCTTTTCAGATCGACGTTGAGGGGAATGAAGTTATTCGTTCGGCCTGGTCCGCGATCGGAATTTATGATGCTCTGAATCGCTGTATCGTTTGGCTCGATAGTCAGGCATTAAATCTTGAATTTTCGATAAAGGAAGGCAGTAATCATATTGCGTGTACTATTTCCCCTGAGTTTGCCTTTGTTAAAGGACCTTACAGTATCAACGTGGCTATCTTCCAGGGCAAGGATATGCTTGACTATCTGCCATCAGTAACCAGTTTTGATGTTATAGATGGCGACTTTTATGGAACGGGGAAGATTACGGGTGGGAATCCCGCTGTTTATGTAAAACAGGAGTGGAGAAGTTGGTAACTACAAAAAAAATACTTTCTGATGACGAAATCCAGTATGAACCCGGCTCAGTAGCTGACCAATCTGGCAGGGTTTTTTATTGGCAGAATCGCGTATTCCGTGAGATTTATGATGATGATATTTGGGAGCGCTATAAAGGGCTGTTCCAATCACCAGTATTACATGAACTTATTAATGCCGGATTGATTCGAAACCTGGATTCCCGATGATGTAGAACTCAAGGGGTGTGCTGGTGTTCTTGAGCATAAAAAAATTGATTTCATTTCTTACGTTCCTGAGTGGACATTTAATATGCTTTGGGAAGCGGCCAAAGTTTACCTCGATTTGGCAGTTATCCTTGCGCAAAACGGCATGGCCTTTAAAGATGGACACCCGTGGAATATCTTGTTCGATTATTGCAAGCCCACCATGATAGATTTTGGGTCAATAATCGTTCCTGGTGAGAAATTACCAAAATGGTATGACGAATTTCGTATTCGCTTTATTGCTCCTCTTGTGGCGTATAAGAAACAAACTATGAGGAGATTGACCAATGAGATGCTTTATGAACATATACATGGCGTTGGCTTATCGCTGTTAAACAGCCGGCTGGGTTCTTTTTTCCCTTTTCAGTTTAATGTTTTGATCAGACAATATAAAAATGCTATTCGGAAAAAAGATCGCGTTGCAATTGTTCAAGCAGTCAAGAATATGCGCACTTACCTGGATAAGCTGAAACCAGATATTATCAAGGAATACTGGGCAAATTATATCCAAATGCCCGAAGGCGAAGCAAGTGTTCAAAAGGCTAAAACAAATGCGGTTTTGGATGTATTGAAAGAGTTTCACCCTGACACTGTGCTTGATATGGGGGCAAACAAAGGCTGGTATGCATTCCTGGCTGAAAGCCAGGGAAGTAGAGTTATTGCTTTTGATTATGAAAGTTATTGTGTTGATCAAATTTATTTTTATGGGAAAGAGAAAAAAAGCCGCGTATTACCCTTAAAAATGAACTTTTTGTTCCCTACTCCTGAGTCTGGAATTGGGTTGGCATATCAGAATGCTTATGAACGCTATCGTTCTGATGTTACTCTTGTTTTAGGAATGACGCATCACTTATGTTTGCATCAAAACCTGAGCTTTTCACATATTGCCTGGATTATTGCAAAATTCACAAAAATTGCAACAGTGATAGAGTTTGTTCACCCTGAGGATCAACATATTCGCAATTGGGTGATACCTGCAGATTATTCGCAAGAAAACTTTATTAAGGCTATGTGTAAAAACGACTTTGATTTTGTGAAAGAAACAAAACCAATGTTAACCAGAAGTATTCTCGTATTTAGCAGGAAGCAATAGCCTGGAAGAATTCTCTATGAATTATATTTTTGGAAAATTATTTGCACCACTTATTAGAAAGATAAGCCAACTTGACACTCGCCTCCGGCTTATCGAGGCCGAGTTGGAAATCGACAAGAATAGCGATTGTTCAAAACCGTATTCGTGAGTTCTACCAGATTCCATCACTTGAGAGATCTGACGGAGGCTGAATTTCGAGTTTTTTCCCAATGGGGCGAAGATGGGATTATTCAATACCTGATTGCTCGAATTCCAATTCCTAACAAAATATTTATTGAATTTGGAGTTGAAAATTATTATGAAAGTAATACTCGTTTCTTGTTGGTGAATAACAACTGGAGCGGGCTTGTTATGGATGGGGATGCCGAAAATATCGAACAAATTCGTGCCATGCCATTATATTGGCGGCACGATCTTAATGCAAAGTGTGCTTTTATAACTGCAGAAAATATCAACTCTCTCATTCATGATGCTGGAATTTACGGCGATATAGGTTTGCTTAGTATTGATATTGATGGAAATGATTACTGGGTTTGGAGGGCTATTTCAGATGAGACTATTTCACCGCGGATCATAATTGTTGAATATAACAGTATTTTTGGTGAAGAATGTGCGGTGACTATTCCATATACTGAAGATTTTATGCGTTCTAAGGCGCACTTTTCAAATCTTTATTTTGGAGCGTCCCTTAATGCTTTTTGTCTTTTGGCAGAAGAAAAGGGATACAAATTCGTAGGCTCAAATAGCGCAGGGAATAATGCATTTTTTGTCCGCTCTGATGTTATAGGAAACTTGCCTATTAGAGAGTGCAAGGATGGGTATGTGGAAAGTAAATTACGAGAAGGCCGTGACGAAGCTGGAAAATTGATGTTTTGGGCAGGAACAAAAAGATTGGAGATGATCGCTCACCTGCCTGTGGTTGATTTGGAATCGGGTAAGACAGTCATTCTCCAAAGTTTAGACAATAAATGTTTGAAATAAAACTTGCGAAAGATTACCATTCTGATAATACCGTGAATATCATCATAGATGGCATCGTCTACTCGTTTCAAAAAGCAGGTGGGATATCACGCCTGTTTAGCGAAATCATGCCGCGCATGTGTGATTATGATGAAAGAATCCATTTTCAACTTTTGTTGAATAATAAAAATATCCAAACCCTGCCCTCAGCATGAACATATCTCTTATCGATACATCTATAAAGTTGATCCCTTTTTGCGCCCAACGAGACTATGGCAGCATTATCGGACTGCTTTTAAAGAGGAATTAATTATCAAGTTAATCGGTGATTCCAGAAAAAAAATATGGCATTCCACTTATTTTACTCTTCCTAAAAAATGGAAAGGTGCTATAGTGATCACTACCTACGATATGATTCACGAGCGCTATAAAGAGAGCTGTTTTTCAAATTTGCGGGATGAAAAGGTTCGAAAAATAAAGAGCGCTGCCATTTCACGTGCTGATAAGATAATTTCCATTTCCCATGCAACCAAAGAGGATCTGAAAAATATTTTGGGAGTGCCGGACGAAAAAATTCAAGTGATACATCTGGCTTGTAGTCCCGTCTTTCAAAAGATAACAAGTGGACAAAGGCCAGGAAAACCTTTTATTCTTTATGTAGGCGACAGACTTAAAATATAAAAATTTTGCTGGTTTGCTTCAGGCTTTTTCTATGTGGTCTAAAAACAGTGAGGTGGAACTTGTCACGGTTGGGGTGGATTGGTCTGAAGAAGAGACAAAAAGCATCATTGAGTTGAAACTTTCAGAAAAGGTGCGGCTTTTCCCTTTTCCAGATGATATTGTTTTACGAGATTTATACAATCAGGCATTGGCCTTTGTTTATCCATCGCTTTATGAAGGATTTGGTATTCCTTTATTAGAGGCCATGTCGTGTGGTTGTCCAGTCATTGCTTCGCGCATACCTTCGACCGTTGAGGTCGCGGATGATGTTCCTATTTACCACGAGCCTGGAAATTTAGAGCAGTTGTTATCTAATTTAGATCAAGCTTACAATGAATTAAATCTTCTGAACGCATATTATTAGGATTAAGATCGCGTTAAGTCGTTTTCCTGGGAACTTACAGCACAACAAACAGCAGGACTATATCGTAAATTGACTTGTTAATGCCTCCGCCCATCCATCAACAAATGTATATGCACTGCCCAACCCTGAGTGAACTTCCTCCTCCCCCGCCTGGTAAAACCGGCTGGCCGTGGACAGAAGAAAGCTCACAGTTGCCGGATGTTATGTCTGACGGTTCACCTTGGCCAAGAATAAGCATTGTTACACCATCTTTCAACCAAGGTCAGTTCATTGAAGAAACGATCCGTTCGGTTTTGCTCCAGGGATATCCGAAACTTGAGTACATCGTAATTGATGGGGGCAGTACCGATGAGTCAGTGCAGATAATCAAGAAATACGAACACTGGTTGAAATATTGGATTTCAGAACCAGATCGGGGACAAAGCCACGCTATCAATAAGGGGCTGGAGCATTGTAGTGGCGATATCTTCAACTGGATAAATTCCGACGATCTGCTCGCTCCCGGGGCATTGCATGCCGTGGCCATGGCCTGGAGTAGAACTCCGCATGTGATCATTGCAGGACGAGTGATGAATTTTGACGAGGAGGGTGGTGAAAACTTGATCTCGCCAAATGCCCTCTCGCTGGAGAATTTTGTCAATATCAGGAAGGCAAGAGAGAGTGTCTTGACGTGGCATCAGCCGGGGACATTTCTGCCTGGAACGGGGGTAAGTAGAGTTGGTGGTGTGCAGGAGGACCTCAAATTCACCATGGATCATTTCCTGATGATCGATCTCCTCCAAAAGTATGAGGTTGTCTATGTTCCAGACATACTGGCCAGGTTCAGGCTTCATGCCAGTTCAAAAACTTTGATGTACGGATCCTTGCAGTTCAAGCTTGAACGCATGAAAAAGCTCAGGGCGATGAAAGATCTTCAACGATACGTAAGCACGAAGGAACTTAGGCAGGAACAAGTATCTTTGTTGCTTGCATTCGCGGACCTGGAAAGAAGCAAGGCGCGATATGGTTCGGCCTGCCGATGTTATGCAGAGGCGTTAGCAGTATCACCTTTTCTTGCGATAGTGATTCTCCTGCGGAGAGGCGTTTTTGGCCGAGCCATTCAAAGGTTGAAGCGCGGAGCAGAAAAACCTCCGTGAGACGTATATGCCTGGTTCGCAGGGTCACCCATAATGCGAAGAAACATCTTTACTATTAGAAAATGCACTATGAGGGAGTATGGCAACCGTTAGCGTAATTATCCCTTTGTTCAATAAAGAAAAGTATATTATGCGTGCCATAGACTCGGTCTTTGCCCAAAAGTACCAGGATTTTGAGATCATGGTGATCGATGATGGCTCGACGGATGATGGCCCGGAATTGGTTCGGAAATACCAAGATCCACGCTTGCGAATGATACGCCAGCAAAACGAGGGGCCTGGCTCTGCGCGTAATCATGGCATCAAGGAAACGACAGCTCCGTACGTGACATTCCTGGATGCAGACGATGAGTGGTTGCCAGACTTTCTGAGCAGGTATCTGGAGGCGCTGAGAACCAACCCGGACTGTGACTACGTTGTTGGGCCTTATTTTCAAGGCGAACTCCGGGAATACAAAAATGATCTCTGGAGAGAGTCAGGTGTTGAAGAAGGTGCGTGGAGACTGCCCATGAACGTCTCCCCCGTGGATCTTCATGCTTATTTGACTATGCTTCATTGCATAGGTGCGATTGTGTGCAAGCGCCATGTCGTCGAAAAGTATGGTGGTTTTTATTCGAAAGCGAAATGTACAAACGGTGAGGATCGTTACCTAGAGTTGCAACTGTTACTCAATCATAGACTGTACCGGATTATTAAGCCTTTGACGTGGTACCATTCGGAAACGCTAGGTGTTGGTATCTCGTCGATCGGTGTTAGACCGAAACCGTCATGGCCAATCCTGGATGACCCGGATCCAATCCGAGAGAATTGTCCACCACCCTTCCGTGAAGTTTTAGAATGGTATCTGGCCAGCCATGCGTTGAGCTATGCGCTGGACTATGCAAATATCAACGATTTTTCTACAGCATTAAGTTGGATGCGACGGTTTCCGTTGATGAGGAAGAATAGAAGGAGATATGCTGATCTGCTGATCAGAATTAACCTTGCAAGGGTGTTTGCGCTTACGGGCAGACTCTGGAAGCTCAACGAAATGAGTGAAACTCTGTTATGAACGATTATTTTATCGAAAGAAGTAAATACCCCTGTTGGAGCGACCGGATACATGAATCAGCTTAGAGTTTCAGTGATCGTGCCCGTATTCAACACGCGACCCTATTTACAGCAGTGCCTGGATAGTCTTATTGCACAGACATTACCGGTCGAGATTATTTGTGTTGACAATGGCTCATCTGATGGTTCTCACGAATACCTCGTCGATTATTCCAAGGAACTTAGCAATATGATTGTGATGAGGCATACCGAGGGGCGGCAGGGTGGGGCGCGCAACGCCGGTCTCGCTATAACAAAAGGGCAATATGTCGGATTTGTAGATTCTGATGATTTTGTTGCGCCCGAAATGTTCGAAACCTTATTTTCAATTGCCCAATCGTCTACGGCTGATGTCGCAATCTGCAATGCCCAGACGTATATTCAAGAGCAAGGATATGGTAAATTATCCTTGCCTGCCAAAGTTTTATCCAATAAAGAACCCTTTACCATCAAGCAGTCTCCAGCATTGTTGCGCAACTCGACGATTTGTAATCGTCTGTTTAATCACGAGTTCATCACAAAACATCACATTCGCTTTCCGGAAGGGCTATATGGCCAGGATCAACTGTTTGTTATCAAAGCTTTGACTTTGGCTGACCGCATTGTGACTGTGCCTGACGTACTCTATTTCTATCGCAAGAAGCGCCCTGGTTCTGTCAGTGAATATAGAGGTAAAGACTGTATGCATGTATTTGAAGTCTGGCAGCAGATTTCTGATTTTGTTAATGAAACCATTGATGATGAAACACTCAAGCATTGGATTAATGAGGCTAGGATTTCAAAATACTTATACACTTATTATGCAACGGACAAAAGAACGCAAAGACAATATTTTATCCGGATGAAGTCAGACTTTCAAACCTTGGACATTGAAGAGAAACCTAGTTTATTAACGCCAACAGAACAACGCGAGCACCAAATCGTAATGCGACACAGCTTTGTATTCTATATTGTTTTTCTGCAGCTGCGAACGATATATGGAAAACTTCGCGAGTATGCTGCACAATTCAGCAAAACTCCTTCATCGAAGCGAAGTACGTGATCTCGCGTGTTTGCCATTGCGACCTGAAACGGCTAGGACGGCATTGCCAAATGTCCCTATTCTTTGTTCAATCCGATATTCCAATGTAGGTTGTGGTAGTCGGCAATGCCTCGTCAGACCAAACGGTGAAGATTGTACAAGTCATCTGTCAGGATGTGACTATTTTTCAGTTGCCTCAGAAATCTTGGTTGTGGAAAAGATAATATGATCAATGAGTGTGGTGCACCGCTATGAATTTGTCTAAAATCAAGCCTTTTTTAATTCGAGAGCCTATTAATTTCCGTTCTATTGCTGATCTCAACATAGATATACTTAACGGAATACCACGTTTACTCACTCCCATTGACTTAGTCATTGGTATTCCCAGGAGTGGTATGTTACCGGCTGCTATCTTAGCTCTGCATTTAAATTGTGACCTGATAGACGTAGATGGTTTTGTAAACAAACGCGTTTTCAATCGCGGACATAGCCGGATGGCGCTTTCTGAAGATGTAATTTCAACTGTAGATAGCGCGAAATCAATTATGGTTTTGGATGATTCGGTCTATAGCGGTGAAGAGATGGCTAATGTAAGGAAACGCCTTGCTCCTTTTGGAGAGGGGAAAAATATTATCTTCGCTGCTGTCTACGTTTCTCCAGAAACTACAGGAATGGTTGATTTTTATTTTAAGGTTGTTCCCAATCCCAGGGTGTTTGAGTGGAACTTAATGCATCACCAGTTAATGGAGGTTGCTTGCATTGATATGGACGGTGTGCTGTGCAGGGATCCAACTGAAGCGGAAAATGATGATGGACCCAAATACCAGGATTTTCTCGGTTAATGCGGAACCCTTCCTCGTCCCGAAAGTTCCGGTGGGTTATATTGTCACCAGTCGGTTGGAGAAGTATCGTCAACCTACTGAATTATGGCTTTCACGTCATAATGTAAGGTATAAACAATTAATCATGATGAATCTTCCCTCTAAGAAAGCAAGGATTGAGGCGGGTAATCATGCACTCTATAAAGCCAATGAGTGTATGCGAGTGGGAGCAAAACTATTCATAGAAAGTGATGAAGCCCAGGCAATAGAAATCGCCAATAAAGCTGTAGTCGATGTATATTGCGTCAAGACGCAACTTTGGATTCATCCTTCCCTTGTGCGTGAGAAAGCAGCGATTATTACCCAAAGCCCAGCGCGATTTTAAGCGATTAACCAGTATTGTGTTTCGTAAAGTTAAGAAACTGCTGGAGAAACCATCTTAATGAAGCGCTCACATTACTTATGCATATAAAACTGAAGCATGATACGCTACCAAGTTATTCTAAAGAGATGCAATGCAAGAGGTAGCCCCAACTGTAAGCGTTATTATCCCAACCTATAATCGGGCACATGTAGTGGATCAGGCAATCCAGAGCGTGCTTCAGCAAACCTACCAGGACTTCGAAATCATCATTGTAGACGACGCTTCTACCGATGATACCAAGGCGGTGGTAAAAGGATTCGTCGACCCGCGCATACGTTACCTACACCATCAGCAGAACCACGGCGCGCCTCGAGCCAGGAACTCGGGCGCTGAAATAGCACGAGGCGAGTATCTGGCCTTCCTGGACAGCGATGACCTCTGGTATCCAGAATTTCTTGAGCGACAACTTGGTTTGCTCTCTGCCCTTCCCCCAACTGTCGGGATGAGTTGCTGTAATATGACGCAAAAAATAGGAGAAAGCTATAAAGTCGTTGGTCCTGGAATGCGCAGCCTGACTTTCGACGAGAACTTGATCCATGCAGATGGGATTTGTGCTTCGAGTTTTGTAATTAGAAAAGAGGCATTCCAATCAATTGAAGGATTTGATGTCCAGTTCAGCAGCTTTCAAGACTTCGATTTCCTGCTTCGTATGGCGTCAAAGTATCAAATAGTCTCCATTGGTGATGCACTCTTTGAATACCGCTTGGGAGATGATAGTATTAGTCGGAATATGGTGTCAAAGGCCAGAGGTTTTGGACGTATCATGAGCATCTACAAGCACGACATTCTGCGTTTGGGATTGATGCACAGATATCTGTTTCGGCTGGGTCAATACCAGGTACTCTCAGGGAAATTGTTAGGAGGTTGGCAAATTTGGGCTGAGGCATTGCAATACAACGCTATGGATACGAAAATTTGGAAACACTTTCTCCTCACGCTGGGGGGAGTTGGGCTTTATAAACGCGTTCTGCAATCGCACAACAGGCGCATAGAGCGGCAATACACAACCATAAACCTAGATGCACAAATAACAGGTAGATGACATGAATTCGCACGAAAAGATGCTTAGATTGGCATCGGACACATCCAGGAGTGCCGGTTCAATGTTGGGTTCCGCGTGTTACCGTGGCAGCATAGAGAAGACCGGGCCTGAAGCGACCATTGGCGTTCTTTCGCGTCGAGAGACCATGATCGTGTTCGGTATGCTGGTATTGGGTGGTACGATGCAGGCCATCGCGAACGGGGCCATCGAAGCAATTTTGGTTATGCTATTTTTCTTCCTTATTGGAAGGGTGGTAGTTACCCTCGTATTCCAAAGCAGAAAACCTGAACAACGCGTCTTTCCTTCTGATGTATGCTGTATGCATATTCGTAGGAGGCCTGGCACAGATCTATTCTCTTGCTGCCTTCAACATAATACAAAGCACAACTGACGCTCGGGGATTTTTAGTCAAATCTCCCCGCAATGGCCGTTTAGAACATTTGAAACTGTTTCTTATCCTGGCACATCGCTGGCAATTCTGATTTGGCAACAATTCTATAAGTTGACCTGGTGGTTGGGCTTTAAGTTCGGGCCCTATACCGGTGTGATGGTCAACGCAATGGTGATGGGACTGATCGCCAGCCTAACAGTAAAGATTGCCCGGGAATTATTCGGCGACGATGCCTGGCGACTGCGCAGGGTGGGAACCCTGGCGGCTGCCAATGGGTTGTTCATCCTCTTTGGGGCAATTCTTCTCCGTGACAGCTTCACAACCTTTTTAATGACACTGGTACTTTGGGGGGGAATCCGTTTTTTGGAACGAGCGAATTTACAATCGCTGCTTATTGCTGTCATTGTAAATGGTATTTCCGCCTGGGCAATGCAATACCTTAGGTATGATGCATTTCTTTTAATTTTCCTGTATGGATTTTTAGTGGTTCTGTTTTGGCTGTTTGGACGTTCAAGATTTATGGGCTTGACGGTTACAACTTTATTTCTAATCGCCATTTTTGTCGGAAGTACATATGCCGCTATCTACTTACAAGATGTCCATGTGATTTAAACCATTAATTTGGAGAAATATACAGACTGGGCTATACGTACCGAGGCTACCAACTCACTCTGGACTTCAGTTTCTCTACCTTCAGCCATTGCCAATTCGGCTGATTTTAGGCAGCGTTTCGCTTATGATCAGCCCAATCCCCTTGTGGGCTCTTTTTAGAATTGGCGCATCGGATTATCATTGGATCAAAGGCTATAACGGGCTCTATCAACTCTTCGTGTTGCCACTCGTGCTTACCGGTTTTCTTGCGGCCTTTCATACTTTCTTCAGAGACACGAAACTGCCCTGGCCCTTTATGTTTCTGGTTTTATTTTTGCTGATTAACCTAGTAGGAGTTGTAGCGACTTCGCTCGAACAGCGGCATTTTGGTCAATTTATGAGCGCTTTTGTAGTTATAGCGGCGATTCCCGATACGAGAGAGAAAAAGATAGAGAATGAGTTGAAAAACATCAAGGCTTTGTGGTTTTTTGGAGTGCTTCTTGTTCACATAGCCTGGGGTTTGTTGAAGATCGCAAAATGAAAATCCTGGTTTTTACAACTCAAATCCATTTACTGGGTGGCGCCGAGAAACTAGCCATCGAACTGGTTGAAGGGCTTAACTCGCAACCCGGTATGCAAGCTGACCTGCTGGTTATGGGTTCTGAGGATGGGCCTGGTACTGCGGACACTAAGCATCGGCTTCTGAATAGTGGTGTGCAGTCAGTGAAATTCTTGGGGCGACCTCCTGGCACAAGCAGTCGTGGCATGTTGGGATTTATCCTCAAGCTGCGGCACATCATTCAGGCAGGTGACTATGATTTTGTAGAGACATCCATGCCCGGGCCGACGATACTGACATGCTGGGCCACACGCGGCCTCCGAACACGGCTTGTAGCTGGGATCCATGGCATCAAAGACAAACACTATCATAATAGACTGTCTGACAAATTTCTGCGATTCTCTGCTCAGTTCAATCGTTTCGTGCAGTTCTATGGCATATCCAGGGAGGCGATGGAGCACTGGCTCAAGTATGCCAGGGTAGAACCGGAAAGGGTCCGTGTGGTCTATAACAGCATCGCAGCTGATCACTTCAAGAGCACAAGAAACGGGTTAAGGACTGAACCGATCTCCGATATTGGCAGTAGCGAGCGCAAGGCATTGTTCGTTGGGCGATTGTGTAAGGTTAAGGGGCTTGACACGCTTGTTAGTGGTTTAGGACCTATTCTCAGGGAAGAGAGAATTCACCTATTCATCGTGGGCAGGCCCAATACCACCGGGCCAGAGACTGTCGATCCCGACGATGCTAACTTATTGGATCGGCTTACGAAACAGATCTCAAGCAGCCCCTGGGCTGATCGTGTTCACTTTCTTGGCCTCCGTGATGATGTGCCAGAGATTATGGCCTCTGCAGATGTATTGGTGCATCCGACTCGCAAAGAGGGCTTCGGGTTGGTGCTTGCGGAAGCACTCGCAGCAGGACTACCCATTGTCGCCACCGATGTAGGCGGGATCCCGGAAGTCTTGGCCGGCACAACCTCGATCATGGTGCCGCCCGATGACCCTTTGGCTGTAAGGCATGCGGTACAAGAGGTTCTGAACCGCACACCACAAGAGGCGGCACGCTGCCGTGCCATCGACCGTCAACGTGCAGAGTTCTTTCGCCCTGAGCGTCGGATTGCAGATATGATGGGTCTGTTCCACGAATTATCCACCGTGCGTTCCTGCGCAGAAGCTTGCGGGAAAGCAGACATGAAGGAGTCAAAAACATGAAACCAATCGCGATCCATCACCGGCAAGGTAGCTTTTCCGATCGTTGGATAGAGTACTGTCAGGACCAGCAGGTGCCATATGTTGTAGTGGACTGTTACTCTTCCGACATCTTAGAGCAATTGCGTCAGACTTCCGCACTTCTATGGCACATTGGATACGGTGGTGTTGCTGCCGACATGCTGATGGGGCGTCATGTTCTCAATGCCTCAGAATTGATGGGCTTAGTGGCCTTTCCGAACTGGGCTACACAGTGGCATTTTGACGATAAGGTTGCTCAGAAGTATCTTCTGGAGGCAATTGGGGCTCCACTAGTCCCTTCTTTTGTGTTCTTCGACCTTGAGTCAGCGCAGTCCTGGATTGACAAAACCAAATTTCCAAAAGTGTTCAAGCTGCGTCGTGGTTCTGGTTCTCGCAATGTGCAACTAGTAAATAGTCCCAACGAGGCCCGTCGGTTTGCCCGGAAGGCTTTTCGTGAAGGTTACAAGCCATCTGGATCAATTCTGAATTATATAAATGTATATAAGGCTGTAAAAGCACGACGCGAGGGACGTTTGTGGGACTTTATGCGATCTGTCCCAGGCAAAGTTCGGCATCGAATATCTCGGGACTTTCTCATGGGAAGGGAAAGAGGCTATATCTATTTTCAGGAGTTTATGCCTGACAACGACCACGATACCAGGATTACGGTGATTGGGCGAAGGGCATTTGGCTTTATTCGTCAAGTTAGGCCTGGTGATTTTCGGGCTTCAGGCGGGGGGGGAATTGTTTACGATCGGGATGCTATTAATCCAGCTTGTATCCGCATAGCTTTTCTAGTTGCTCATCAACTCAAAGCGCAGAGCATGGCTTTCGATTTTGTGAATGATGCTTCTGGTGAGGCCAAGAATTGTAGAGGCTAGTTATGGCTACGCTTCCAAGCCCGTGTTTGATTGCGGTGGTTTTTGGGATCCAGATTTCATTTGGCATGATAAACCGATGTGGCCAGAGAATGCAATCCTTGAAGATGTGTTGGCGGAAGTGGCCAATATGCGAGGTGATAGTTGATTGCTCGGGGTGGCCATAGTCTATCCATTTGGAGTTCAATTAAGAATCGTATGAACGAAGAGCGCCAAGTGACGGAGGGAGCAACCTTTGGCTCGTACCAAATCTCAATAAGGAGACCACAACGGCATCGCACTCATGTTGTGAAGTGGGGATTGCGCTTTGGTTGAGAACTGAACAAAATATCGGATTGGAGGAAAGTCGTTAAATGATTGACAAAAAGCTACGGGTTGTTCTGGTTGGCTCAACTCGTGATCATGCGAAAGACGGTGTAATACCAGGCCAGGCAACAGCATGCCGCAGTTTACTGAGTAGTCTGCTATCCAATCACGTTGATTGGATCATTGTGGACACCTCCAGCGATACCTTATCCTTGCTCCATCCTCCGCTGCCTCGGCGTCTCTTCTTAGCTGCCAGGCGCACAGTGACCTTCTTGGGCATCATCCTGATGAGTAAGTTGGACGGGGTGTTAATCTTCACCAGCTGGGGCTATAGCTTTCTCGAAAAGGGCGTTATGGTGTTTGTGGCTCGAGTGTTCGGCAAAAGAGTAATATTGAGCCCTCGTTCTGGTCTCATTCTTGACGACCTTGAGAAATCCAAATTTATGCGGTGGTTCATTCCATCTGTGTTTCGTCGATGCAATATCGTATTGTGCCAGACACAGAGTTGGAAGCAGTTTTACCAGTCTATTTCAGGCCTTCCCGATAACCGTTTCATTGTGATTCCAAACTGGGTTGACTTGGAGCCTTATTTGCATATATCTGCTCAGCGCAAACGGGCGGACGACGGTGTTTCAATACTGTTCTTGGGCCGGATTGAGCGCAACAAGGGAGTTTATGCTCTTGCTGAAGCGGCTCAAAGGTTCCACGAAGATTTACGGTGCTGCCGTTTCATATTTTGTGGGCTGGGGTCTGATTTAGGAGCTTTCAAGGAAAAAATTGCCGACTTGGGCCTGTCACATCTATGTGAATTTCGCGGATGGGTGACTGGGCTTGAGAAGATCAAAGCATTTCAAGACGCGGATATATTTGTGCTCCCTTCCTATTACGAGGGATTACCTAATGCCCTCTTGGAGGCGATGGCTTCTGGATTAGCAGTAATTGCGACTGCGGTTGGGGGATCCCGGACATTCTCAACGATAACACGGGGAGGTTAATTCAACCAGGTGATGTCGAATGCTTTAGGGAACACAATCGTTGAGTTGAGCAATAGCGCAGAATTGCGTGAACAACTTGGGCAACGGGCAAGAAGTTATGTGTTGGAGAATCATGATATCAACAAGACATGGTCACAGCTACTGAATATGTTGCAGGTGAACAGTCAATGTCAGTAAGATAAGGATCAAAAGCCTGTCATCGGGCGTCCCGGGAGTGGGATTTGAGATCAAAATTGCCGCTAACTTACTGACATCGATTGAACAGTATAAATCCCATAAAACAAATCCAACAATGGATGGATTTCACCAGATATTACAAATCTATGAAGCTTTGAATGGAGGCTTAAACAATGCTGCAAGTTTTTGATAATTTAGCCACAGGTACTATCGCTGCAAGTGAAGTGCCTGTGCCTGCTATGCGTTCAGGGCATCTGCTTATTGCTACTCGACGCAGCCTGATTTCTGCTGGTTCTGAGCGTACGTTGGTGGAATTTGGTGAGGCGAATCTAATAGAAAAGCTCGTTCGGAGCCCGAAAGAGTTCGTCAGGTATTGGACAAAATACAAACCGATGGTTTATTGCCCACATTAGAAACTGTTTTTTCTCGGCTTGGCCAACCCATGCCCATTGGATACTGCAATGCCGGGGTAGTGCTGGGGGTAGGTGAAGGGGTAACAGGATTTTCGGTGGGGGACCGGGTGGTCTCTAATGGCTCACATGCTGGGGTGGTTAGCGTGCCAAAGAATCTTTGCGCTCGTATCCCTGACGATGTGAGTGACGACGAGGCTGCCTTTACAGTTCTTGCATCGGTGGCATTGCAAGGTGTACGTCTTGCGGAACCAACCTTGGGAGAAAATATTGCCGTATTGGGAATGGGCTTGTTGGGCCTGATGACGGTGCAGATTTTATGTGCCAACGGCTGCCAGGTTTTGGGCGTTGATTTTGATGCCAGTCGCCTGGAACTGGCACGTCAATTTGGTGCAGAGACCGTAGAGCTGGGTACCGGGATGGATCCAGTCGCAAAAGCAATGTCCTTCTCTGATGGGAAGGGGATGGATGCTGTTATCATCACGGCAGCTACAAAGAGCGACAAGCCTATTCAACCAAGCCGCAGAGATGTGCCGTAAACGCGGGCGAATTGTTCAGGTGGGATTGACTGGGCTTAACCTCAGACGCGACAATTTTTATAAGAAAGAAATCTCCTTCCAGGTCTCTTGCTCTTATGGCCTTGGACGTTATGAACCGGAATATGAACAAAAAGGCCATGATTACCCGTATGGCTATGTGCGCTGGACAGAGCAGCGTAACTTTCAAGCTGTTCTCAATTTAATGGCAGATGGAAAACTGGATGTTGCCCGCCTCATCTCCCATCGCTTTCCGATCCAGGATGCGTCCAATGCTTATGCCCTAATTACTCAAAAAAAATCTTCTGCCCTGGGCATTATATTTACCTATCCTGAGCTAACACCAAATGATTTACTGGAACGAACCATTCAAATAGTTCCTGTGGTCGCCTCTGCTACTCCCCATCCCAACTCTCATGCAGTTATAGGTATGATCGGTGCCGGTGCTTTCGCTTCAGCGATATTTTTTCCCAATCTCTCCAAAACCTCTGCAATTATTAAAACCGTTGCCAGCCTTGGTGGGGCTTCGGCGGCCCTGGCAGCTCGGAAATTCTCTATCCAACAAGCGACCACGGATTACCAAACGATTTTGGATGATCCGGAGATCAACACCGTCTTCATCGCTACCCGCCATAACACCCATGCTAAAATCGTCTGCGAAGCCCTGCAAGCCGGGAAACATGTCTTCGTTGAAAAGCCCCTTGCTCTCAATCGCGAGGAACTTGAGAAGATCAGAGAAACCTTTACCAATCAAAGCTCAAACTTCCCAGTTCATTTGATGGTTGGTTTCAACCGTCGCTTCTCTCCGCTTTCTGTGAAGATGCGCCAACTCTTAAAGCAACGCACCCAGCCATTGACTCTGATTTACACTGTCAATGCTGGATATATGCCTGAAGATCAATGGGGGCAAGATTTGGAAGTGGGTGGGGGTCGTATAATTGGTGAAGGTTGTCACTTCATTGACCTGATGCGTTATTTTGTGGACGCCCCCATTGTGGATGTGCAAGCGCGTATGATGGGGCCTGCTTTAGGCGTCCAAATGCGTCAAGACAAGATGAGTATCACCCTCACTTTTAAAGATGGCTCTTTGGGTACCGTGCATTATTTCGCGAATGGCACCAAACGCTTTCCCAAGGAACGCTTGGAGGTTTTTAGCGAAGGTCGGATTTTAGCCTTGGATAATTTTAAGGTGCTAAGAGGCTACAACTGGCCTGGTTTCAGTAAAAAACAACTTTGGCGGCAAGATAAAGGGCACAATGCCGAAATAACCACCTTTGTTGAGCAGATTGCTAATGGTGGAGAATTGCTTATTCCATGGGAAGAACTTCAAGAAGTGACTTTAGCCACTTTTCTTGCCATGGAACAAGCCAATAATCCCCCAATGCGGATAGTATAAGATATTGGATTTGCATGATGGAGACCTTTTTGAACAAACTGGAATCTTTAGTTTATAACCGGATAAAGACAAACCCATTTTTGAAGGATCGCGTCCGTGATATTTATCAACGTTTGTGGGACCTCGTGCCGGTAAAGCGGACGGTATCAGCGTACGATATTGAGATTCGAGAAGGATTCTTCTTTGGTTTTCATGATAAGTGTCCCTGGTCCGGGGATGGCACGATGCTGTTGGCCCATCGTTTCAATATCCCTTTACGTATGCCAAAGGCAGATGACATGGTCGAAGTCGGGTACTTTCGCGGACCGGAATATATGTCATTTACACCTATTGGAACCACCTATGCCTGGAATTGGCACCAGGGAGCAATGCTTCAATGGGTTGGGGAATTACCTAATATGGTGTTTAATGATTTTGATGGTCAACAGAACGTAGCCCGGATAGTTGACTGTCAAGGTAGTGCTGTCACCACCCTTTCACTACCGGTAGCGGCAGTCAGCGCAGATGGCCGTTTAGCACTAAGTTATAGTTTTGCCCGTTTGCGCGGAACTCCTTTTGGGTATGCTTATGCTAACGGCAAGGATAATGAAGTGGATCGTTTAATTCCTTCCAAAGACGGACTTCATTTGATAGATATTTCCAGTGGTAAAGCCAATCTCTTATTTACTGTTGCTGATATTGCTGCCTATCAATCAACACCTTCCATGCAAGGTGCTTTCCACTACTTCTCTCATTGTCAATTTTCACCCTCTGGTAAACGATTTAAGTTCTTTCACCGCTGGGCAGGACCTAACGGTCCGCAACGAACTCGAATGATCTCAAGTGATCTGGAGGGAAAAAATATTCACATTTTTCCTATAGCCGAGATGGTTTCACATGTTGCCTGGCATGATGATGAGCATATTGTGGCTTATGCCCGAACCAATGAGTTTGGGGATAAATATTATCGATTCCAGGATTTGAGTGACAATTTTTCAATCATTGGGGCAGATGCTTTTCACTCAGATGGACATCCATCTTTCTCTAAAGATGGCAGATGGATGCTCACCGATACGTACCCTGATCGTTTTCGGCGCCGGTATTTGATACTCTATGATATGAAAAGGCAAAAGCGTTACAACCTGGCAATGCTATTCTCGCCAAGACATTATGCCGGAAATCTTGCTATAGGTGCGATAAGGTGTGATTTGCATCCTCGATGGAGTCGAGATAATACGATGATCTGTTTTGACTCTGCCCATACTGGCAAAAGGGCTCTTTGTACTATTTCATTAGGCAATCTAGTGCATGATGGTGGAGAGCCGCGAATAGTTGTTTGATAGAAATATTCAAGTGTCAGATATCTCAATTACTAAAATATCATTAGAGATGGTTGATCGTGTGGCTCAATTGCATTTGGTTGCATTTGAAGGCTACACTAACACGCTCATAGGTATGCCATATGTTCGCGCGTTTATTAGATGGTTTTGTGAAGCTGACGAGGCTATCGCCTTGTGTGCTATTGATAGCACCAATACTCCTGTGGGATATGTTGTTGGTGCGTCCTTGGGATATACAACTGGGTTAACAAAAAAATTCTTTGGCCAACAATAACCGGCATACTGTTCCGACCTTGGCTGTTTTTAATCCTCGTTTTCGCTGGATTGTCGCAAATAGATTAAGGTCATTGAAGGATGGTGGAAAACATCAATCAAAAAAAATACCAATCCTACCAAGTCCTACAATCTCATTGGTAGGTATTGGAGTGCATCCAGAAGCGAGGGGCAAGGGGTTGGGCAAAAGCTTCTTGTGGCTTTTGAATTCTTTGCCAATGAAGCCAAGGCTAAATCAATGAGATTATCCGTCTATCCTGATAAGATCGCTGCTTGTAAGCTATACACAAAAGCCGGGTGGGAATTTTTGGATGATGTGAACGGGCCACTTATATACTATTACAAATTAATTGGATCAAGTTATCTGGTCTCGGAACTGCCAGATCAATGACAATAACCCTTCTTCCTCTCGTCTCTCTTATACTCCCCATCCGTAACGAAGCTGCCTACATCGAGCAGGGATTGCGCGCCATATTTGCGCAAGATTATTCCGCCGATCGCATGGAAATCCTGATCGCCGACGGCATGTCTTCCGATGGCACACGCGAAAAAATCCGTTCACTGGTTGCCTCGGCTTCTGTTCCGGCCTTCCGTCATGATTTTGGACAATCCCGGACAAATCGTTCCCACCGGCCTCAATACTGCCCTGCTCCGGGCTGAGGGTGAGATCATCGTCCGTGTGGACGGTCATACCATTATCGCCCCCGATTATGTGCGCCAGTGTGTAGCTAGCCTTCAGCGCATAAAGGCCGATAACGTGGGCGGCAGAATGAATGCTGTCGGAGAGACACCGTTCGGCAAAACCGTGGCTCTGGCGTCCAGCACGCCTTTCGGCATCGGTGGATGGCGTTTCCACTATTCAGCCAAGGAAGAATGGGTAGATACTGTTTACATGGGCGCCTGGCCTCGTCGCATCTTCGAGAAAATCGGTTTATTCGATGAAGAATTGGTGCGCGACCAGGATGATGAATTCAACTATCGTTGGGCGAAGGAGGCAAGTATCTTGCTGTCTCCTGCAATTCGCTCGAAAATATTCCGTACGGAGTACGCCAGGTGCTTTGTGGCGTCAATACTTCCAATACGGTTACTGGAAGGTTCGCGTCCTCCAAAAGCATCCTCGCCAGATGAGCCTCCGCCAGTTTGTCCCGCCTCTCTTTGTGCTTTGCTCATCGTCAGTGTACTGTTCGTTTTCCCTATTTCATTTCCATCTTTTCCTCTTCATCCTTCATTATATATTCCCCTCTTATATATCCTTGTTAATTTGGCTGCTTCAATATATACATGCTTATAAAAGGGATTGGTCTGCGTTACCGCTTTTACCCTTGGTATTTGCCATCCTTCACATTAGCTACGGGTTGGGCTTTCTGGTTGGCTTGATTAAGTTTGCCAATCGCTGGGGTGATAAAATTGGAAAAGTTCCACCATTTCACCCGATCAGCGATTGATGCATGTTGCTGATTAATTCGTTTTTTCTGTTTCAAAAATAAGTGCTCGTAATTCACTCTCTCATTGCCCTATCCCGCCTTCTATTCGTTCTTTAGATTCGAATATTCTGTAACGCTGGCGGAATTCCATAAGTATTGGGGAAAAGTAGAGAAAAATGCAAACGACTGACGCAAAAAAAATCATACTCTCCTTCTTGAAACCAACCTCCGCCCGCTTTATGTGGAATGCTCTCTTCAAACGTGCTGTTTGATATCCTTGCTTCCGGTTTGGGATTGATCCTTCTTTCTCCCTTCCTCCTGCCTGTTGCCATTCTACTTCGCCGCGAGAGCTCCGGTCCCATCCTCTACCGTGGACCACGCTTGGGACGGGGCGGAAAGCAATTCAACATCCTCAAGTTCCGCACAATGTATGAACGCCCGGAAACTTATAATGGTCCCCGCCTGACTGCCAGGGGAGATGATCGCAGTCACCCCCCTTGGTCACTGGCTGCGCGGAACCAAGCTTAATGAACTGCCACAATTATGGAATGTGTTGGTGGGGGATATGAGTATGGTTGGTCCTCGCCCTGAAGACCCGGAGATCGCGAATACCTGGCCGGTCAATGCACGTGCTGAGATTCTCTCCATACGCCCGGGTATTACCAGCCCTGCCAGTGTGCTATACCGGGATGAAGAAAATCTGCTCCCTTCGGAAGGAGCGATGGATGCCTACTTCCGTGATATCCTGCCAGACAAATTACGCCTCGATCTCCTCTATGTTCGCAACCATTCAATCCTGGGTGATCTGGATATCATGTTCTGGACAGCCATGGCGATCTTCCCGCGCCTGGCGCGCCAGCATATCCCGGAGAGCAGGATCTTTGCCGGTCCCTTTTATCGTTTTGTGCAACGTCATATTTCCTGGTTTGTGAGGGATCTGGGAATTACTCTTCTGGCAGTTGCCATTGCAGGAGTTTTTTGGCGCCTTACCGGACCGATTGACTGGGGATTGGGACCGCTCTCTATTCTGGCGCTTGTCCTTGCTGTGCTATTTAGTTTTGTAAATGTGCTTCTTGGTTTGGATCGGGTTATTTGGTCACACGCGACGGCAGAGGATGGATTGGTGTTAATTGTCTCGAATGGCATCACATTCACAGTACTGCTCATCGCAAATTATCTTCTGCAGATCCGGCAATGGTTGCCTATGCCCCCGCTGCCTGTGTCGCTAATCATACTAATGACCATCTTCACACTGGTAGCCAGTCTCCTTGCGCGTTACCGCATCCGGCTGCTGACCGCCATTGCCAACCGCTTCCTGTCATGGCGATCGGCAAAAGGTGGATTTGGTGAGCGGGTCTTGATTGTTGGCGCGGGCGAAGGGGGGCAGGTTGTGAACTGGCTCCTGAGACGCGGCACACTCCGCCAGGCATTTAAAGTGATTGGCATGGTGGACGACGATCCCGCTAAACAGGGTATGCGTATCGATGGCTGCCGGGTGCTTGGCGGGACAAGAGAGATTCCAGAGATCGTTAATAACACTGATGTGGGTGTTATTTTGTTCACCATAACAAATCTGTCGAATGAGGCTCGTAATACCCTGTTACAATTTTGTGATATCCCCAAAGTTCGCTTGGTAATGGTGAACGATGTCCTGCAGAGCTTTCCAGGATCAACTGACCGGAAAAGCGAACTAGGAATTCTCAAAATATGGATTGGCATAATCAGACAGTGCTTGTGACCGGGGCAGGTGGATTTATCGGCAGCCACCTGGTGGAATCCCTGTTAACAGCGGGTGCACGTGTGCGGGCATTTGTGCGCTACAACTCGCGCGGCGATCCCGGTCTGCTGCGTATGTGCCCTCCTGAATTGGCTGAAAAATTGGAAGTGATTCCAGGTGACCTGCGAGATGGTCAAGCCATCCACGATGCGGTGCGCGGTTGCGAGTTGGTTTTTCACCTCGGGGCATTGATCTCGATCCCATATTCCTATCGCCATCCTCGCTGAAGTGGCTGAAGTTAACTTCATGGGCACACTCAATATGCTCATGGCCTGCCGCGACCTGGGCATTCCCCGCCTGGTTCACACCTCCACCAGCGAGGTGTATGGCACTGCCCGCCGCGCTCCCATCGATGAGGAGCATCCTCTTCCAGGGGCAGTCTCCCTACTCTGCCAGCAAGATCGGTGCGGATAAACTGGCTGAAAGTTTTTATTGCGCTTACAACCTGCCGGTGGTCACTGTCCGCCCGTTCAACACCTTTGGACCGCGGCAATCGGCCCGGGCTGTCATTCCCACCATCATCACCCAGGCACTTGTCCAGAACACCATCCACTTGGGAAATCTGGATGCAACGCGTGACTTCACCTATGTCAGTGATACGGTGGCAGGATTTATGGCTGCTGCGGGGACAGCTGGAGTTGAAGGAGGCGTCTTCAATCTGGGGACAGGACAGGAGATTCGTATAGGAGATGTGCGCGGACGGATCGTTCACATGATCGGTAAACGTCGAGATCGATGTCGAAGCCGAACGTCTGCGTCCCGAAAAATCCGAAGTAATGCGGCTCATCTCTGATAACCGACTGGCGCGTGAAAAGCTGGGTTGGTCGCCGCTGGATCAGCCTTGACGAGGGGCTGGACCGGACCATCGACTGGATCCGCGGGCACATGGATCTATACCGACCGGGGCAGTATGAATTCTAGGAGGAATGCCAAATGAAAGCAGTTGTTCTTGCAGGTGGAAAAGGCACGCGCCTTGCGCCTTACACGACCATCCTACCCAAGCCGCTCATGCCGATCGGGGAAATGCCGATCCTGGAAGTGATATTGCGCCAGATGAAGCGCTGCCGGCGTGAATCATGTGGTGCTTACGGTCGGGCATCTGGCCAGCTTGTTGCAGGCGTATTTTAAGGATGGCGAACAATGGGATATGAATATTACATATAGTTCTGAAAAGAAACCGCTTGGGCACGGCGGGTCCGATTGCCCTGGTGCAAGGATTGGATGAAACTTTCCTGGTCACCAACGGCGATGTGCTCACCACCTTGAATTTGAAAAAGTTGATTGACTTCCACAAGCAGAAGGGCGGCATTGCAACCATTGCCGCCCACCACCGCCAGGTCAAGATAGACCTGGGTGTCATCCAATGGGATGGCGATGACCGTGTCACAGGTTATATTGAAAAACCCACCAATGATTATACGGTCAGCATGGGCATTTATGTTTTTGAGCCGCGGGTTCTTGAATACATTCCGGTTGGAGAATACCTTGATTTTCCCGACCTCATCCTGAAATTGATTGGCAATGGCGAGACAGGTAAACGGCTATACCTTTGACGGCTATTGGATGGACCTCGGCCGCCCGGACGATTACGTGCAAGCCAACAATGATTTCGAGAAAATGAAACATCAATTTTTACCGGAGGATGACTGATGGACTGGCGCGTTCCGCTGGCGGATATTGATTTTGGCATGGAGGAGGAGGAAGCCGTCCGAAGGTCATCCGTTGCCGCTGGTTGAGCATGGGCGAGGACACCCAGGGATTCGAGCAGGAATTTGCGGCATTCATCGGTGCAAAGCATACCCTGGCGGTCACCAATGCCACGCCGCCTTGCACCTGGCCTGCCTGGCAGCTGGCGTCGGTCCGGGGGATGAGGTGATCGTTCCCTCGCTGACCTTTGTTGCCACGGCCAATGCCGTGCGTTACACAGGGGCAACCCCGGTCTTTGCGGATATTGAAAGCCTGGATTGGTTGACCATTTCTCCTGCTTCCATCGAAGCTCGCATCACCGAAAAGACGCGCGCCATTCTGGTCATGCACTATGCCGGATTTGCCTGCGATATGCCGGCCATCATGGAGATTGCCCGGCGTCACAACCTGGTGGTGTTGGAGGATTCCGCGCATGCCATCGGCTCCCGGCTGGATGGGCGGCACTGGGCACCTGGGGCAGCATCGGCTGTTTTAGTTTTTTCTCCAACAAGAACATGACCACCGGTGAGGGCGGCATGCTGGCTACGGATGATGATGCGCTTGCCGAACGCCTGCAAATCCTGCGTTCGCACGGCATGACCTCCCTCAGCTGGGACCGCCACAAGGGACATGCCTGGAGCTATGATGTGGTGGATCTTGGTTACAATTATCGCATTGATGAGATGCGTTCCGCCCTGGGGCGGGTCCAGTTGAGGAAACTTCCCTCCTACAACCAGCGCCGCCAGCACTTGACCGGCTTGTACCGCGAACTCCTTGCAGAACTGGCGCCCGAAGTGCAGATGCCATTTTCCGGGGAGCGCGGAACATCGTGCCATCATATCCTGCCCATCCTGCTTCCCATGGGCACTGATCGCATCCGTTTCATGGAAGGGATGAAGGCTCACGGCGTGCAGACCAGCATCCACTATCCGCCTGTCCATCATTTCCAGATCTATCATGATGCTTGGCAGGAACGTGGGATGGATTTGCCGATAACAGAGGAAGTTGCCGCCCGCGAAGTGACCCTTCCGCTTTATCCCACCATGAGCGAAGAGCAGGTGGAGTGGGTGGCGCAGGCGATCAAGGAAACATGAGTGACAATACTATCGAACGAGAAGTAGCTTCACCGGGTACCTCGCATACCATGCTTCCACAACCGGACAACCAAACCCTAAGCCTGATTCTCTCAGGGCATTTAAAGGAGTTGAATTGGGATTCCTTCTCAGACGCGGATTGGGATGCCTTGATGCAGCAAGGCGCGAATGGAAGGGGTTGCGCCGCTGGTGTACTGGGCGTTTTCCCAGTCAGAGAAATTATCCATTCTCCTCCGCAGGCTGACGAAATTACCTTCGGATCTCATATGCCGGCACCTGGATGCGCAACCAGAGGAATCTCAAGGAATTGGACAATCTCTCGCATATGTTTGCACAGGCAGAAATTCCGATGGTTGTTCTAAAAGGAATTTGCTTTATGCTTACAATTTATCCTGATATCGGTCTTCGCCCGATGGGGGATATGGATATCCTGGTGCCTCGTCCAAAATGGTAAAAAGCGGTTCACATTGCAAAATCACTTGGTTATGAAAATAACAATCCCGATGCTTCCCCCGGTTTGCATGACCTGCTTGGGCATGATGTTTGTCTACAAAAAAAGGGACCGCTTCCCATCACTCCTGGAATTGCATCACAGCCTGGTGGCGGATAAAACCTTCACCTATGCCGTCCCCGTGGATTGGTTCTGGGAGCAGACTGAACCACTGGGCACATCATCATCACAGATGAAGTTTGAGAACTTCTTGATGCTGACGCCGATCGCGCAGGTATTGTATGCCGCCTCCCATGCCATGCTGCAGCATGGCGGAAAAAATCGTATCCCTGTGCTGGTATTACGATCTGGATCGTTTGATCCGTCATTATGACGAGCGTATGGATTGGGAATCAACTTATTTCGCAGGCAAGGATATTTGAATGGGGTTCAGCTTTAGAGGCAGCCCTGGTTCAAACATACGCATACTTTGACTCTCCCATTCCCGAACATGTGTGCGTGACCTCTGTCGAGATGGACTGATCGCCACTGGCAGTTGGTTGCGATGAAGCAAACCCGACCCGCCACACATATCCTAGAAGAATACCAGAAACTATTATCCTTGAACTGGTACGGACGTTTTCGACTAGTGCTTGCCCTCGTCGTTCCCAGTCCAGCCTATATGCGCTGGCGTTACCAATTAAAGAGCTCATGGGCAGTTACTGGCTTATTACCCGATTCGCTGGTGGGGGATAGCAAAGGATGCATTTTATACAGTGATGGCGCTCTTGAAAAAACCGCCAGTAACGCGGACATGATCTAGACTTCTCTCTACATGCAAAATTGGTTTGATTACCTAAAAGCCGGGCTGACCCGCACAATACCCCCGGATAAGATATCTGTTGAAACCGCGGAGGGATAAAGACCCGCTCAAATCTGGAGAACCTGCGTCCTTATTTTGCCCGTCACTGGCGGCAGGGAGTCACCGGGGCAGGGTTGGTTCTTTTTGTCAGCCTGCTGGCATTTCCTCAGCCAATGCTGTTTCGCTACCTGGTGGATGATGTCATGCTGGCAAAACGCCTGGATCTGCTGCTGCCGGTTTTGCTGATCATGGTGGCTATCAAGCTTTTTTCCATGGGCGCAGGAGTGCTCCAGCAATATTACTTTACGCGCTTTGAACAACAGATGATCCTTGACCTGCAGCATAACCTTCTGGATCATACCCTTCACCTTCCCAAATCGTTCTTTGACAACAAGGAAGTGGGATATCTCATCTCACGGCTTTCCTCCGATGTATCGGGTTTGCGCTGGTTCTTTTCCAGCCAGATAGTCAATCTGCTTGGCAGTTTCTTCCGTTTCCTTGGGAGGAATGGTCTTCCTGTTCTACCTGGAATGGCGCCTGGGTCTCGTGACGTTGGTCGTGCTTCCCCTGCTGGTCATTAGTACCCGTTATTTTGGAAACCGCTTCCGGGCACTAAGTCACCATGGGATGGAGCGTTCCGCCAACGTAATGCGCAGGATGGAGGAAACCCTCGCCTCCCTGCCATTGGTCAAGGCGTTTGCTTCGGAAAAACGCGAGACGGACCGCATCATATCGGATGTGGAGGCCAGCCAGCAGATCGAGATGGAGCAGTCCACAGTGGGGACGCTAGCCAACCTTGTGCTGGGAACGGTGCCGGGGATCGCCTCCGGGATTGGTGTTGGTTGCCGGTGCCTATTGGGTGATCATGGGTGAATGGACCATCGGTTCCCTGCTGGCATTTCAATCCTATTTGAGTTATGTGTTTGGACCTGCCATGACCCTGGCGAACGCAAACCTCCAATATCAAAATGCCCGTACCGCCCTGGAGCGTGTTTCAGTGATCCTGGATATCCTGCCTGAGGAACAGCCGGGGCAGGGGCGGATGGTGGAACATCTGCAGGGGGATGTGCGGTTTGAGGATGTCTCGTTCTCGTACCACGAACAGGGAATGGTATTGGAGGACCTCTCCTTCCACGTGCGCGCCGGGGAACATGTCGCCATCGTTGGTCCCACCGGGGTGGGGAAGACCACGCTTGTCAGTTTGATCCTGCGTTTCTATCGTCCCACCAGTGGTGAGATCTTCTTCGATGACCAGCCTGCCGGGGACTATAACCTGCGGTCACTGCGCCAGCGGATCGGGTATGTTGCCCAAACCACCACTCTCTTGGCAGGGACATTGAGCGGGAACCTCCGGTATGGCGACCAGCAGGCAACCCAGGCGGAAGTCGAGAAAGCCGCCCGCGTGGCGGGCATCCATGATTTCATCATGAGCCTTCCGGATGGTTATAATGCCATGGTGGGCGAGCGTGGCATGAACCTGTCCGAAGGGCAGAAACAGCGCATCTCGATCGCGCGTGCCCTCATCAAGGATCCCGATATCCTGATCCTGGATGAGCCCACTTCTGCCCTGGATGGCATGATGGAGCATTCCTTTGTTGAAGCGCTTAAGAGTGCGATGCAGGGCGGACTTTGTTCCTGATCGCCCACCGGTTGTCCACGGTGAAAAATGTGGACCGCATCCTGGTGTTGAACGAGAAACGTCTTGTTTCCATGGGCACTCACCAGGAGTTGATGAGGGAATGTGAGTACTACCGTTCCCTGGTATCCAACCAGCAGATTCTTTCTCCTGCATAAAGAATATGAAACATACCATAATGGTATAATTTTATTTAGATGGAGGATATTGCATGAAACTATCCAATTTACCGATTGCAAATCCACTGGTCGTGTTGCGTGAGGAGTTTGATGATTGCGCCATCCTGTTCAACCCTGATACCGCTGATGCGGTTGGTTTGAACCCGGTGGGCGTGGCGGTTTGGAAGCAATTGAATGGGAAGAATACCCTGGAGGATATCCTGAAGAGAATCCAGGAGGAGTTTTCCGATACTCCCGAGACTGCCCCCCAGGAGATCAAGAAGTTCATTGATGACCTGGCGGAACATGCCTTTGTCGGTTACGAAGTGGAAACAGCCTGACAATGACAACCGATCAAACTGGTATCCCCCGCCCGGTGATGCGCACCCCGCGCACGGTGGATATCGAACTGACCTCCAGCTGCAACCTGCGCTGCCGCTACTGCTATTTCTTCAACAACCCGGCAGTCGAATACAAGGATTTGCCCACCGAGGAATGGCTCCAGTTCTTTGATGAATTGGGTTCGCTTGGGGTGATGGATCTCACCCTGGCCGGCGGCGAGCCGTTCATCCGCGAGGATCTTAAGGTTCTGCTGGAAGGAATTGTCCATAACCGCATGCGCTTTTCCCTGCTCTCCAACGGCGGGTTGATCGATGATGAGATGGCTGCCTTCCTGGCAGGAACCGGTCGTTGTGATCATGTCCAGATCTCGGTGGATGGCTCCAAACCCGAGTCGCATGACCCGGCGCGGGGAAGGGCTCGTTTGAGGGGGCGGTTCGAGGGATCCGGACCCTCCAGCGGCACGGCGTGAAGGTGGCCGTGCGCATGACGATCCACAAGCACAATGTGCATGACCTGGAAGGAGACGGCAAGATTCCTGCTGGAGGATCTGGGCTTCCCGTTTTGGCACCAACTCCGCCGGGTACCTGGGCACCTGCCGGTTGAACGCTGATGAGATTCTGCTGACCACAGCCGAACGCCAGACTGGCGATGGAAACTCTCCTGCGCCTGGAGAAAAAATATACCGGGCGCATTTCTGCTGCGGCGGGTCCGCTGGCGGAAGGGCGCATGTGGGGACGCATGCGGAAGGCGCGTGCTGAAGTCTGCCCCGGCCTTCTCCAATGGCGGGCATCTGACGGGTTGCGGCTGTCCCACCAATAAGATCGCCGTGCGTGCGGATGGGGCCATCGTCCCCTGCTCCATGCTGGCGCATATCGAACTGGGTCGCATCAACCAGGATCGGCTGGTGGATGTGTGGCAAAAGCACCCGGCGCTCAATGATCTGCGCGACCGCCGTTCCATTCCGCTGGAGGATTTTGAATTTTGCGCCGGGTGCGAATATGTCTCCTACTGCACCGGCAATTGCCCCGGGTCTGGCATATACCTTGACCGGGCAGGTGAACCATCCCAGCCCGGATGCCTGCCTGCGGCGCTTCCTGGCCGATGGCGGTACATTGGATACTTTATCGTTATGACTTCTCCCAACCCTCAACGCCCCCTCAACCAACTTTATTTTTATCTGACCGAAGGCTGCAATCTTGCCTGCCGGCATTGCTGGCTGGCCCCCAAACTGGACCGGGAGGGAAAGCTCTATCCCACCCTGCCCGTGGAACTCTTTCGAGACAGCCATCCGTGAGGCAAAGCCGCTTGGTTTGCGCGGTGTCAAACTGACCGGCGGTGAACCACTGTTACATCCGCATATCATCCAATTGCTGGAGATCATCCGCCGCGAGGAATTGGCGATGACCATTGAGACCAATGGCTTGCTCTGCACTCCCGCGCTGGCAGCCGAGATCGCAAAATCGCCAAAGCGCTTTATCTCGGTCAGCCTGGATGGCGCCGATGCTGACACGCATGAATGGGTGCGCGGTGTGCCGGGTTCCTTTGAAGCGCGCCTGCCGGGCGGTGCGGATCTTGTCCGAGGCCGGGCTTCGCCCGCAGGTGATCTTTTCGGTCATGCGTCACAATGCCGCACAAGTGGAGTCGATGCCGAAACTGGCTGAAGAACTGGGCGCGGCTTCGTTGAAGTACAATATCATCCAGCCCACTGCCCGCGGTGAAAAACTGCATGAGACGCAGGAAACACTGAGCGTGCAGGAATTGATCCGGTTGGGTCGCAAAATGGAGATGGAACTGGCACCTGCCACGCCTGTGAAACTGTATATTTGATTACCCGCTAGCCTTCCGTCCCTTGAGCCGCCTCTTCCATGGGGAAGGAAATGGAACTTGTGGTATTCTTGGCATCCTGGGCGTGCTGGCAAGCGGACAATATGCCTTGTGCGGTATCGGTGAGAACGTGCCGGAACTGGTCTTTGGTCAGGTGGGGATAGATCCGCTGGAGCAGGTCTGGACACAGCACCCGCTTTGAGTGCCTTGCATGATGGTTTGCCCGGTAAGTTGGAGGGCATTTGCTCGCGCTGCCTGATGAAACACCGCTGCCTGGGTTCGTGCATCGCCCAGAACTATTACCGCACAGGGAATTTTGGGCGCCCTTCTGGTTCTGTGAAGAAGCGGAAAAATCTCGGGTTGTTTCCGGTTTCGCGATTAAGCCTATGACACAATTCCCATCATACAATCTTTCCCTGGCGGATGGCAGTCTAATCACCCTGGAAAGCGCTGGATGAACACTCAGCCGCCGGGCTTGCAATATTTGCCGACATTACTAAACTGGAACAAGGTGCCGGTCTGGGTTATGAAATATTAATTGCCAAAGATAATGATACAAGGTGCAATAACAAATGGTGCAATTTATCCTTTCAGACCAATGAGTTCGGGAAAAGTATCTTTTCGTCACTTATTTGGTTTATCCTTTGTGATTACGCAACAGGCTCGTAATGCACTATTGTTGCATGGCGCACTGGCGGAACATGCAGGTCGAGGAGTTATCCTGATTGCACAAGGAGGCACTGGCAAGACCACTGCTAGTCAACGTCTGCCTTCACCCTGGTATTCACACTCTGATGATATTACATTGGTTGTTCGTGATACAACCGGTCAATATTGGGCGCATCCGTGGCCGACCTTGAATCAATTCAGAGAGGATGGAGCGGGCGGAAGGTGGTGCGTGCAGCAGGCAGTTCCACTGAAACACATATATCAACTTACACAGGCTGAGACGGATAGGTTGGAACCAGTGGGACGCGGTAAACGGCAGTATTGCTTTCCCAGTCGGCAAAGCAAATATTTATTCAGGTTAGTGAGAATTTCAGTCCCGTTACACTTCACCAGTTTGTCTCCAACAATTTGAAAGGATCTATGCTCTGGCGCAACATGTTCCTTGCAGTCGACTGTTTCTGAGCCTGACCGGTTCATTCTGGAATTTGTTGGAAGTTTCTTTGGGAAATTTGTGAGTGGGAATTATGGATAAGCCTTCAAAAGTGTTTCTGGATTTCAGGTTGCTGCCTGGTTATAAGGGAAAGGAAAATAAAAAAGGCAGGCTAATCGTATGTATACAGAGGGAATAGCATGTATCCGACTTTAAAGGAGCGCTTTACTGGAAGTGTTGCCTTACCGGGGCTCCAAGATATGGAAAGGGGACATTGTGTGTTTCTCGGTCAAAGGTGAATTGGAAATTGTTGTACACCGCGTTGTTAGGATTGATGAGTTTGGTATCACTACGGGGCGATAATAACTTTGGGGAGGATGATTGGATTCTGGCCAAAGATCGTGTCATAGGCAAGGTCATTGCATTATTCAAGGGCACGCAGAGGCAAGCTCTCCTGAATGGATGGTTAGGTTATCTGTATGTCGCAATCAACCGGGGATTTTGGCGTTCATTTCGGATTGTCCTTAATCGGATAAGCTCCTTAAACAACGTTGATTATCGGTAATTTCATAGACAAATACATACCTGTTAACCTTCATCCAAAAGTAATACAAATTCAATTTGAAGGACAGGCGCAACTATTTCTTTCCTGGTTTGGAATTGTTATTGGTAGATACTCGTTTGCACAAAACCAATGGCTCATCCGCCTTCCATTTTGTTTGATGGTTAATGAACATCTCTTCCAGGCGGTCAAAAAGATTAACTTTCAACAACTGATTGACGTCGGATAATATCTGGTTATAATATGGCTGGGTCTTGTGAATTTCTGTTATAGTCATCCCAAGTAAGGTTATTTGCATTTTTGCAGCCAGATATCTCTTGGAGGAACGATGTCAATGATCGTAAAGAATCGTGAGACTAATGATAAACCACCCTACCAGCCTCCAAAGTTATTATGGTTGGGAGAAGTTATGGGTGCTTCAGGTGTTTGTAGTACTGGTCCTGCTGCAACATCATCTCCCACTCATGCTTGTACTGCTGGCCTGGTGATGGGGATTTGTTTTGTACCCCAGGGGTCTATGCCGATTTATGTGATACCGGTGGACAGGTTGGGTTTCCGTATTAGATGATAAACTGCTCATTCAATTTTTATCCTATGGGCGGAAATATTCTGCTTTTTGATTTATAGATAATTGTGATGCAGCATTGCTGGGCTACCACCAACGCAAAGGAATCCATTAACGATAACAGGAGAATCTATACCAGGCAAGTTGTCCAAATAACTAAGCGGGTAAGAGCAACCGGTCTCGCGGAAGAGTTCTCAAAGTCACATTCTGGTGTTGCAGTGTTTAAACTGATAAAAAATTACAAATTCCCAGGGATGTCACACCTTTCAAGGTTACGATTGTAAGGATGGATGTTTACTCAACCCGATTTCACATGATTTGCGAAACGGAAATAGAGTTCGTAATTTTATTTCTGTTTTATGATGAGTAAAGGAGGAAGAAATGGACAAATTCAAACTCTGGCTCAAAAGCAAAGCGGGGAGGAATACCATCGTTGGGGTGCTGGTTGCCCTGCTGTTGATCGCGGTTATCAGCCAACTGATCGGGGGTGATATCACTGGTTTAACTGGCACTGCAGGTTTGACCGGCACCGAATACCCGGCGCCAACGGGCGGTTACACCTGCCTGCCCACCTGCACCGAGAACGATGGGAAATTCCTGCTGATCTCCAACCTGGATATGGACACCTTTGCCGGTGCGAAGATCGTGGTCTGGATCGCCGTGCCGAACCAGTACACGAACTTTGAATTGGGCATCTTTGATGGCGACTCCGGGTTGGACAACGCTGGTGCAATCAACTGGTTGGGTGGCAATTGGGATGATGGCACAACAGAAGCCACCTATACATTGTATGCGGATCCCCTGAAGGATGGTTCGGGAAATCTGGTGGTTGGCAGTTGGAGTGGCAACCAGGTTCCCATGCCCAACAATGCCTGGTACACGGTAACGCTGGATACCCAAGCCGAGGCGCAGGCTCCCAGCCTGCATTACTTCTATCGTCTGGAAGTGACCCAACCACTGGTGGGCACAGGTGGAAATGCCTTTAAACTGCGTTCCAATGGTTACCTGAGCGCCGGGCGGGAATTGCTGGTTGATTCCGATTTTGCGCTTGTTGGCAGATTAGCCAATATGAATGATTTCAAGATAATTTACCCGAATTACCCTGCAGGCGGTTTTAGTGGATCGACTTATACTGGCGATTGGCAATTTTACTTCTATGTTCCCAATGACCTGCAAACCCTTGATTTTTGGGATGGCGATCTTGACCGCGGCAACAATTCGGTCCTGACCTATGCAGATTCGGATGATCCCAATTTTGATGGCAAGCCGGAATGGGCGGGTCCTTTCACAGTGAACGAAGGCATTGGAGGCGTTGAAGGCAAGGGGAGCCCTCCTGATGATATTCCAGTATTCTTTATAGGCGTTCTCCTGCCATCAGCTATGAACTGGTTGATCCTCGTGGTTCCCCCTCTACACCAACGACAACCCCTCCGGCACCGAGGAATGGGAAAAGTTCACCATGAGCACCGAGTCTGGGGAAAACCCGGACCTGCTGGTGAACGAGATCAAAGAAGGTTTCTACATGGTGCACATCAAGGGTCTGGACCTGCACAACCTGGTCTTCTTCCGCACCAACTTCGAGATCTGCGACAAGGAAGATGGCTGCGGTCCGCGCGAATGGCCGGAAGGCAACTGCCCGCGCACCATCGGCTACTGGAAGAACAATGTCAAGAAGATCTACATCCAGAACAAGAAAACCGGCATCCAGGAATCCAAAAGCCAGCCTGGACTGGGCTTTGCGCAACATTGCCTTTGCCAGCCCGATCTACCGCACCGGCATCAATGTCAATGCACCGGTTCCCATTGCTGACCCGGTCCCGCTGACCCCGCAGGAAGCCAATGACATCCTGCAGAAGACCAACGGCAACTCCATGCTGGACCGCGCCCTGCAGCAGAACCTTGCCACCTGGCTCAACATGGCGACCGGCAAGATCGGTCCCACCACGTGGGTCGTGATCGATGTCCCCAGCGGGACTTATGAAGGCACAATGGAAGGCGCCCTGCTTGAAGCGGAGAACATCATCCTGTACGGCGGAAACATGGAACGTGCCAAGGATATCGCCGACCTGATCAACAACGGTCAGATCAACGTTGATCCGAATGAGACCCTGGCTTGCACCGCCTATGCTGAAGTGGTCCCGCCCGACAAGCAGCCGCCTGCCTACAAGGAAATGCCGAAGGCTCCCAAGCAGAAGGAACCGCCCGCGCCCGACCTGCTCGGCTGGCAATACCTACACGCGTGGAAAACACAACCAACAACCCGTTCTACAGCGTGAAGTTCAACTTCACCTCCGGCACGGAGGTCAAGGGCGGCGGTTACGATACCTTCACCTATACCCTGCCGGCGGATGTGGTTGCCGCGATGACGAGCATGCAGGTGGAAATCAAGGCTGCGACAGAATCCCGCACCTATGACCTGGCTTGTGATTTCACCAGCGTCACAGGCTGTGGGGAGGTCTCCGATGACCTGTACGGCGTCTCGTTTGACAGCTCTCTGGACAACGGTGACGGTACCTACACACTGACCTTCACGGTATATGTCTATGGTGAGCATGGCTTGAGCCATGCCTCCTTCAGCCTGCCCGAAGGGCAGACGGCTGGTGGATCTCACCGGAAGCTACACCTCTGAAGTTTGCACTGTTGAGTAGATCTCACTGATCGAAACTGGATCACCCTGGTCGCAAGACCAGGGTGATCATTTATGGCAGTCCAGGGAGGAAAATGGTCAGATATTTTCAAAAATTACCCCATTTTTGACCATGTTCGCACAGATCTTCCATCTTAAAGTCTGATAAAATTGAGTTGTTCACTCAAAACTTATCATGATTAATGATGTTTGATCCATGAATGTGACAGTCAATCAGGATTGTTTGTAGTGAAAATGGTGTATGAGTGCATCATGTGGATGTATCGGTAATGACCACAGGAGTTACTTGGGATGGAGTTGAAACGATATTTTTCACTTGCCCGCCGCTGGATTTGGCTTATTAATTCTGGGTTTAGTCGTGGGCGCGGCTGGAGGTTATCTGGGGAGTGCCTACCAGACTCCGGTCTATCAGGCCAGTACCCGCTTTGTGATTTTGCGCGCTGCACAAACATCAACGGATTATTATTCATATCTGGACAGCCAGCAGTTGGTGCAGACCTATATTCAACTACTTACCACAGATAAGGTACTGGAGGTTGCCTCATCTGAATTGGGATATCCTGTCTATTCCGGGCAAGCTACCGCGCAGCAGGTCGGAGATACGCAATTTGTCACATTTAACGGTAACTGATACAAACCCTGAACATGCAGCTGCAATTGCCAACGTGATGGTGGATGTCCTCATCCAGCAAAATGAGGAATTGCAAGCCATTCGATATATCACCTCTGAACAGAATCTGCAATCCCAGATCGACCAGGTCGAGTCACAGATTGCAGAGCTGCAGACCCAGATCAATGAGATTTCGGTGGCTACCGTCCAGGATCAACTCCAGCAGGTGCAGGCTCAAATTGAAATTCTCCAGACCCAGGTGACCGAGCTCCAAGCCCAGATCACTGACCTAAAGAAGAAGATCACAGACGCCTGAACGTTTGGCTGAGATCGCTGAAAAAGAAGCCTACCCTGGCTCAATTGGAACCTGTTCTGGCTCTCTACCAGCAGGTATATACCAACCTGGTCGTCCTTGGTCAGCCGGTAAGTGACAGCGCCAGTACTTCCACACGTCTGGAACAGTTGCAAACGACCCTCAGTCTTTATCAGAACATCTACATCAATCGGCTGAACAGCCTGGAAGCTGTTCGGTTGGCTCGAGTACAGAACACCCCTAATGTGGTGCAGGTGGAACCGGCGACAGTCCCAGGCTCCCCGATCAGCCCCCGCCCATTCCAAAGCACTGCCCTGGCGGCAGCGATCGGTCTTATGCTGGCGGCTGGGATCGCCTTCCTGGTGGAGTACCTGGACGATACGCTCAAAACAATGGAGGATGTGGAGAGGGTTTTGCAATTACCTGTGGTTGGTTATATTGCCCAGATCCAGTATCATGAAGATAGCGAGGAGAGTATCTACGTAACCCGTCAGCCTCGTTCACCGGTCTCTGAGGCTTTCCGGTTATTGCGCACCAATCTTGAATTTGCCGGCGTGGACCATCCCATCCGCCGCCTGTTAGTGACAAGCGCAGGTCCAGGTGAGGGAAAAACGACTGTCACGGTCAACCTGGCAGCCATCATTGCCCAGGGGGGTAAACATGTCACGGTGGTCGATGCGGATATGCGTCGTCCGAAGGTGCATCGTTTCCTTGGTCTTTCCAATAAAGTAGGTCTGAGTGATCTATTCCGCGGGGTGACCTCCAACCGGCTGGTTTCCCAGGCAGTTGAAGAGTTGGGGACGGTCTCTGTGCTGACGAGTGGCAGTCTGCCGCCCAACCCAACTGAACTGTTGGGGTCTGTTCGCATGGAGCAGATCCTCGAGGAGGCTGAACGGGAATCGGATGTGGTCATCATAGATAGCCCTCCCTCCTTGGTGGCGGATGTGCAGGTGCTGGCAGGCAAGGTGGACGGTGTGATCATGATAATTCACCCTGGACATACCCAATCTGATGCCGCTCTGGCAACGCTGGAAATGCTGAATCGCGCCGGTGCGCGGGTACTGGGAGTTGTGCTCAACCGGATTCCCCGCGATCGCGCTCATTATTATGGTGGTTACCGGCACTATTCACCATATTATTCCGGCTACCATTATTATTCGAGCATCGATGACAAAAAATCGCGCGGTTCGTCGCGTGTGCGGCGCCTATTCCGGAAGCTCTCCCCCTTTAATAATAATGGGCATAAAAAGATGGCAGAAGGTGAATTGGAGGAAGTCGTAAGCAGGAAGCAGTAGATAATACGCACCTTATCCGGCAGAATATGAAGAACACGGATCAAAAATATACCCTGCAGAACTGTCCCTATTTGGGACTTCATGATGATCAACGTACATCCCTCGCATATCCATCTGCATGGAATTACTGCTATCGTTCCCATCCACCTGCCTCGGTGAGCATTGCGCATCAGATTTCAGCATGTCTTTGTCCTGAATTTGTGAAGTGTACGGTATATCAGTCCGGGCAGGCTGGGTCTTTGCCGGTCGACCTGCGCGGCAGTTCAAGCTTATCCACACGGCGTCGCAAGTCAGCGAGAAGAAAAACAAGGCGCATTGCGTGGGCGGCTTCTGTAATACTCCTGTTGATCATGGCTGTCATCGCAATTCAACGTTATTTTCCGGGTACTCTTCAGTCCTGGCTCCCATCCCTGGAAATTGTTTCCTCTGTGGCACCTGATGGAGTAACTCCTGAAGCCTCCATTCCATCCACTCCCGTCCCCGTTCAATCCTCCCCCGTCCCCGTTGTGGAAGTTCCAGCATCCACCCAGGCAATTTCCTTGCCCAATCCCAGCCCAACGCCGATTCCGAAAAGATGCGGATATACCCTGGATACCCCCTTTGGGTCAGACATCAAGTTTTCATTACACCAGATAGCAAGCGGTGAAAACCTCGATAAATTGGCTGAAAAGCATCAGACGACGGTCGATGCGATCCGCGCTGTGAATTTCGACATGCCGCTGCCGGTCTGGGAGAACTGGATCGTGGTCATCCCGGTCGATGTGTCTGATGTAAAAGGTTTACCCGCCTTTGAGCCATACCAGGCAGATGGTACGATTTTTTCGTTGAGTGACCTGGCATTGCAGCTGGGGGTTGATATTGAATCCATTTCAAAATACAACGCTTTTACTGATGCATGTACGGTGTTCAGAGGGTGGATGATCGTCCCGCGTACATCTCCAGCCTCTTCCAATTGACATCCTCATATGACAGGGATCCTCTTTGTCTGTACCGGTAACATGTATCGTTCTCCCCTTGCAGCGGCTTTCTTCCGTGCTCGACTGGATGCCAGCGGGATCAAAAATTGGGTGGTCGATAGTGCCGGAACCTGGACTCAACCCGGTCAGCCTGTCCCACCTGAGACAATTCGTGCTGCGCAAAAGCATGGGGTAAATGTTGAAGGTCATCTTACACAGTTGGTTAGTGCTGACTTGTTATCCGGCTACGATCTTGTAATTGTGATGGAAAGGGGACATAAGGAAGCGCTGGATCACGAATTCCCATTTGCCAGCGGGAAGACTTATATGCTCTCCCAGTTGGCAGATAAGATGGTTTATGACGTTCCGGATCCGGCACAATCCGGGCAGGAAATTGACATCCTTGCATCAGATCTGCGATCCATTGTAGAGAGGGCTTACCCTGCCATTTGCAAGCTGGTCGAAGATATATCGATACCGCCCTTTCAATCCTAAGGTAACCAAACCTTGAGCAAACCTGACCTCGAAGCACTGCGTACAATCCTGGAAAACATACACACACCTGGGATTCTGAACTCACATCCTTGGGTTTCCCGTCCTTTTGTGATGGATACCGTTGCCAGGCACCCTGAATGGGTGGAACTCAGTCCGGGCGTGCAGCTGGTAGCCGCGCTTTCTGATCTCTTTACAACGACCATACCTTCCAATCCGCCTCGCCGCGGCAAGCGCCTTGATACCCGCTGGGGCGAATTTGGATTATTGGCTGCACAGTATTTTGCCCCGCTGCAATTCGGTTCTCCTGTTCCATCCTCGTTGCGCGATGCCTGGGGGCATATCGATCATGCCATCCTGCTTTATGTTTTTGGTCGTGGTGCCGATGTGCTTCCGCAATCTGATGTTTCCACTTATAAATTGGTGGGTGATGAATTGGAAACCGCACCCGCCAGTACTTTGAGCGACTGGCACACGAAGGGGATGCAAAAACTCATTGATGCCTTGATGATTCGAGACCAGTTCCTGATGAAAAAACAACCGTCCCCGCAAGCCCGTCGAAAACGATCAAAGGTGGTTTTGCTGTTATTACTACTGATGCTCGCCTCTCTCCTGACATGGGGTGGGGTAACGGCAAGGCGTGTCTATGAACACTCCAACATCCTCTTAAAGGATGTTTCCCAACTCCGCGGGAAGATCACAAGTTCGCCTGGTTTTACAACCATTCAAGAGGCAGGTCCACTATCTGGTTAAGGTTGCGCGAGGATTTTTCCGCCCTTCAGGGAGAGGTGGAACCTTTTCTCTGGCTCTGCCCCTGGTTGGAATGGGTTCCTGTTTATGGAGAGGATATTGTACTGGCTCCTGATCTTGTTTTACTGGTAGATAATCTACTCCATTCAGCCGACCAAACATATCAGGCTCTGTTTCCTCTTCTCGAATCCTATGAAAAGAATTCAGGGAGGCTTGATCTTGCCGGGATGGTAGGCTTACTATATCAGGCACAACCGCAGTTGATACAAGCCCAGGCAAGCCTGGACGCAGCCAAAGATGCCCGGGCACAATTGGATTCGCATCCTATATCAGACCGGATCCGGGGCATGGGTTTGGATGATGTGGATAAGGTCATCGCTCTTATGGACGATGGCTTGACTTTGGCAGTGGAGATCCCAAACCTGCTCGGCGCCACCAGTGAAGGTCCTAAAACCTATCTTCTTTTGGCACAGAACGAAGATGAATTGCGTCCAACGGGTGGGTTTATCACCGCGGCTGGTACGCTCCTTGTTCAGGATGGGCGTATCCTCAATTTGAACTTTCAAAACTCCATCGATTTTGATAATTGGGATCGCCCGTATCCAGTTGCTCCATGGCAGCTTCAGCAATATATGAATACGCCCGTCTTGATTTTCCGGGATTCTAATTGGTTTACAGATTATCGTACCTCCGCTTTATATGCGGAATACCTATATTCTTATGCTAACAATCACTCCGTGGATGGCGTAATAGCATTTGACCAGCAATTTTTGGTGGATGTACTCAAAGTGGCTGGACCAGTGGAATTGGAGGGAGAGGAATATCCGATTGATGCAAATAATGTTATTGCGTTCATGCGCGCTGAAAAAACACCCACTGACGGAAGACCGAGTTTCAGGTACTTGGAATAACAAGGAATTTATCAATACAATTACCTCAGCACTTTTACAAAAATTACTTAAGGGTGATATTCCGTTGGATCAGCTTTTAAGACTGCTTAGTGAAGGTTTTGGATGAACATCATCTATTATTGCAATTGGATAGCCCAACATTAACTAATATACCTTGCTCTTCGCGGCTGGGATGGAGCGCTTCGCCCTGCTGACAGTGATTTTTGGATGGTGGTGGACTCGAATGTTGGATATAACAAAACCAATGCGGTAGTTGAAGCAAACCTTTCGTATGATATTGATCTAACAAACCCGACTTCTCCCACTGGATCGCTTGTGGTTTCACATAAAAATAATGCTGCTCCAATGGTTGCTTGTAACCATTGGAATAAGGTATTTACCGCTGGAGAAAAATACTATCCAATCACGGATTGCTACTGGGATTACCTGCGGGTATACACGCTTTCAGGCACTGAATTGTTAGGCGCGAACGTCCAGACTGTCCCTGGAGAATGGATGATTTTGGGGCAGACGGTTCCCCCGCAGGTGGATATTCTGGATGAAAAGATCGAGGGAGTTCGCGGCTTTGGCACACTCAAGGTCGTGCCGGGTGGAGAATCTCTGTCAACCAGTTTCCGTTTCGGGTTGCCTGCCAGTGTTATCAGCCGGTCTGAGAATGGAGTGTTGACCTACCGGTTAAAAATCCAAAAACAACCAGGCACCCTGGGTGTACCGGTCACAATTCGTGTGCACCTTCCCAACGGGGCAACCGTCCAGACCGTCCCACCCGGAGCGGTGGTTCAGGATCAGAATATCATGCTTCAAACAGCGCTTGTGACGGACCTGATATTGGAGTTTACCTTCGTTGTTCCGTAAATTCGGACAAAATCCGAGGGCTTGACCTGTAAATAGGCAGTAAAATACTGCCAAATCTTGAGGAGGTTTCCATGAAGAAATCCATCCGAATTCTTGCTGTGATAGCCTTGGTATTGGCGGTGGTTGGTATCGCACGCACCAATCCCGCCTGGGCAGACGCATTCACCGGCTTGCAGAAAGCTGCCCAACCGTCCGGGTTGGATCTGGTGAATTCGAACGCGGCTCAGCCGATGTCCATTATTGTCACCGGGTCAGGAAGCTACCTGATTGGCGGTGTATGCAGGTTTGATACAACTTACATTGCCACCGATATTAAAAATCAGGTTGACGCGGAAGTTCCCATTGCCCATTCACAAATGGTGCCTTTCACAGGGGAGGACGATCTCTATTACCCGGGGTGCCACATTGTCCACTATAAGCAAGACAAGGTGGTTGATGTTGCCGATGAGGATGATGGAGATTGGAAGGTCTGCTTCGGGAAACGCCCGGATATTGACCTGGTCATTTACTATTATGATTATCTGGACACCCCGCCTGATGGAACAGAAGTTTGGACCAAGCTGCCGACCACGGTGGAAGGTGAATATTCCTGTGCTCCCGCTATTCATACAGGTGTATACATGCCGGCAGGCAGGGTCATCGAAGACTCATTTGCGTATGAGTATATTCAGGGTGTTTGGGTTCAGCCTCCGCCTAAAGGCAGTGTCCAGCCCCCGCCCTACTACACTGAGATAACCCAAACTGGTACGAAGGGCGTGGGTGGGATCTGCAGTGTGGAAGCCTTATACAAGGTCGAGCAACTGTCCGATGATGTGTTTGTAGAGTTCCCCGTGGAAGATAATCTGATCGTTACCTTCCCGGATAACGGTGACCAGATTTACTTCCCGGGTTGTCATGTGCTGCACTACGAAAAGACCGTGGTGCAGGAACACATGGGGAATGAGAAGGGTGTTTGGACGATTTGCTTTGCTGCCCCCCCGGCAAGAAGATGACGATCTATTTCTATGAAAGCATGGTCCACATCGATGAGCATGAGCAAATCACTCCCCCATGGACGGCACTCCCGACCACCACGGAGAATGGGTTTGCCTGCGCCCCGGCTGAGTACACAGGAGTTTACGTGCCTGCCGCTCAATAGGCTCAGATCGTTCAAATAACAGTTACAGGATGGAGGCGCAAGCCTCTATCCTGTCTTAATTAGACATGAAGCGCGTCGAACGTTTCCTCCCGGTTATATTGTTCATCTCCTTGTTGACAGTCTATGGGCTGACGCTTGCGCCCGGTCTGACATGGGCGAATCGCGGAGCAGATGGGGGTGATCTGATCGCCGCCGCTGCGACCGGGGGCGTTCCGCATCCGACAGGGTATCCGGTCTATATCCTGTTGGCGCGCCTTTTTCAGTTTTTACCAATCGGTTCGCTGGCATATAGAACGAACATCCTCTCCGCGATAGCCGCGGCGCTGGCATCTGTTCTGGTGTTCGAACTCACAAGGCGCTCCTTGCCTTCCCGGAGTAATTTTGCAGGACTTGTCTCCGGGGTTGCGTTCGGGCTTTCCCCCCTCCTTTGGTCCCAGGCTGTCATCACGGAAGTTTACACAGTGCATGCGCTATTCATCGCGCTGATTCTTTTTTGGTCGCTCTTTCCTCCATCGAAAGATAAAAAGAAATCTGATCTCGCGCTTGGTCTTGTCTTTGGGCTTGGGCTTGGAAGCCACTTGACAACGCTTCTGCTGCTGCCCCTGCTATTAGCTCCTTCAGTCTCAATTCAGGAGAATAGATGGCGGGTGGATGTCCGGTGCCTCTTCCACCGATTGCTGGGTCTGGGGTTGGGATTGCTCGTGTATCTGGTATTACCTTTGCGCGCCATCTCTCATCCTCCCGTTAACTGGGGAAATCCTGTAACTTGGGATGGTTTTTCCTGGTTGGTTTCCGGGCGGTACTACCAGGACGAGGTTTTCGCGCTGACCATTCCATCTCTCTGGGCGCGGATTCAGTCTGCTGTGATTTTACTTGTTTCTCAATTCGGGATACTTGGCGTTTGTGCCGGTGTGCTCGGTGTCATTTTCTTCCTGCGCCGGTCTCCACTTTTTGGGAAAACACTTTGGACGATGATGGCATTTTCGATCTTTACCATAGTGTATGCCACGGAGGATTCTTTTGTTTATTTCATCCCTCCTGTGATGTGTTTTGCGATATGGATCGCCCTGGGCGTGGATGGTTTGATGGAGATGGCATCCCGGAAAATTCCCAAATCGGGATGGGTTGTTGGATTGCTGTTCCTGCTGTCATTGATATATGTTGCCAGTGGAAGTTGGTCACGAGTGGACGCATCCCGGGATGCCCGTGCTGAGCAGTTCGGCAGGCTTGTCATGTCGCAGATGCCTGGGGATGCGCTTGTGTTCGTTCAGGGGGATCAGGCGGTTTTCTCATTATGGTACTTTCATTATGCCCTTCATCAGCGGACTGATATTGCTGTCATTGCCATGGACCTGCTTCAGTTCGATTGGTACCAGGAAACACTGATGGAAACCTACCCAACCCTGACTGTTCCTGAGCCCTATCCTTTCCCCGATGCGCTGATCTCCGCCAATCCCAACCGCCCGGTGTGCATTGTTGATTATGATGTGCAGGCGAACATACGCTGCCCCTGACAGACGGGAGTAGCTGATTAAATGCAGACCTCCGAGGTTCTTTTACTCGGAGGTCTGTCTTTTATTTCAAGTCGATGAAGCGCCCCCGGACAAACTCGAACTGTCCTCTTCGGCTCCGGAGGCCGACACTCTGTCCACTGAGCTACGGGGGCGAACGCAGGGATTTTACCCCACAGTTGTATAAAAAGCCAATTTCAGTATGCACTGACCGCCGAACTAAGCAGGGTCATTTCCTGGCGCAGTTTCTCGATGATGACCTTGTTGCCCCCGTCATCTCCTGTTAATTCAAATTGCTCTTTCTTATGCGCCAGTTCTCCCAGTACCTGGTAGAAACGTGATGTGGTTTTATATTTCCCGCTGGAAATGGCACTCAAACCTGCCAGGCTGCCACCAAAGGGAGAAGCTGCTGTCCGCAACTGACCGGCAGTGATCCTCCCTGCCACTACCTCCTCCTGGAGATGCTTCGGAAGCAGTCTTCCCTCGCGCCGGATGATCCATAAGGTGAAAATGAACATGACCAACCATCCGCTCCAGTCGAGGAATGTACCAAACGCCAGTCCTCCCATACCTTCCACAAGGCTTGCCAGTGTGTTATGGAAGGAGTGGGTGAGGATTGCCACGCTCAACCCTGCCAAAGGTGCTATATATTTGGCGGCGGGGTTTTTGCTCATGCGCCCAATGGCAAATCCGATGCCGGTGAATGCAGTGTAAAACGGGTGCTGCCAGCCGACGATGATCACGCGCACCAGTACGAGGAACCAGAACCCGGTCCAGCCGGATTGAGCATACCCCCGGTCGTAGATATAGAAGGCATTTTCGGTTGCTGCAAAACCAAGGGCGGCAACTCCCGCGTAGATCATGCCATCCAGGATCGAATCAAATTCCTTGCGGAAGAACAGGAACACTACCAGCACAGCCAGACCTTTGAGTGTCTCTTCCACGATGGGAGCGATGACCGTGCCGGTGGTAAGGTCTGTGGTGGTTTCAGAACCGGTAAATAGATAGATGCCAACTCCCATCAGCGTGTTGATAAGAAAAGCGCCGCCAGCGGCGACCAGGAAACCCCACACGAAGACTGCGCCAAGCAGGATCAAGGGTTCTTTTTCATACCGGTCCAGCCAGTAAAGGAAACAGGCAAACAGGAACGCCGGGATGAATCCGAAGAATATTGCGCCAATAATTGCCATGCTGTTTACCTCGTAATGTGATGGGAGGCTGAATGTGATTTTAAATTATTGTACTGTTTAACCCTGAAAAATCAAGCGGATTCTTTCCACGCGGGCGGATTCGGGGGGAATATCCAGGGCGGACAGCACTTCTTCAGGGCGCCCGGTTGCTCCTTCGCGGGCGGTGAGACGCATGTGGATGCGTGTGTTTCCAGGAATCGTCTGCAGGCAGGATTGCCAGGGATTCGATCAATGGTCTCAGGTCGTATGATTTGCCGCGGCGTTCGCGGGGCAGTGAACCGGCATTCAACAGGGCGGATAGGCGGGTGGAAAGCTCTGGGCTGGCTTCTTCAGGCAGTACCACTTCGTACTCAGCTGCGATTACCTGTGTCTGGAGTGCCGGGGCATGATCGTCCACTGTCTGAATGTCCTGGATCTGAATGTCCCTTGGAAGTGCAGCCTGAAGGTCGATGCGAAGTTCCGGGATGTCGCAATCTGCTGTAAGCCAAATATCCATAATTTCCGCGCGACTGGAGAAACCAAGCGGCAGGGCGGAGGCAAGTTGGATTTTGGGCGTGGGGTGAAAGCCTTGGGAATAAGCCAGGGGCAGGGCGGCGCGTCGGGCAGCGCGTTCAAGGAGGGTATGCAGGTCCAGGTGACCGGTATAGCGGAGGGAACCTTTTTTCGAGAAAGTGATTCGGATACGCATTAGCGTTTGAGAGGGGTTTTGAACCGTTTGAGGATGTCGGCGGTATGCTGCTGGTAGTGTTTATACGTGGCACGTGCCAGGCGCTCAGCGAGATTGTTTTCGTTGAGCTGCTCCTCGCTGAGTGCCATGATGTTTTCATGGAGGACTTCGAAAGCATGTATTTCGAGGTCAACCAGGTCCTTGAATGCCAGGTCCCGATATTTTATTACCGCCCACTCGTTGGCTTGCTGCTCGGGCAGGATCGGTGATTCGAAATCCGGGTAGCCAAATTCTTCAAGAAAAGTGTCCAGTTCGTCCTGCGTCTGGCATGCGGGGAGGGAGGTGCCCTGTTGGACTTCATACAAGCGGTCAGCCATGTATTGTTCACGTGCCGTGATATGTGCAAGGATGTCGCGCACCGACCAGTGACCGGAGACACCCCCGATGCCAAACCGGATCGTGCCGACATGATTGAGCACATGTTCCCATTCTTCACGCTCGTTCTGGATGCGGGCAAGCAGTTGTGACTTTCTCATCAGTTCCCCATGACCGGTAATTCATTGGTCAGTGTTTTGGGTTGATGGGTGGTTACCGGTGACCGTCCGGTGGTTTTTCCCCTGGGGCTTTTCACGTCAGGGCACTTCCATCCATCGCCGGGGTGATCGCGGCGCAGATCAGCGAAAGTGGGCAGGATGCCGCAGGCAAAGCAGTTCAGGCGGCAATCCACGCGAATGTGACCTTCCAGGGATTGGCGGAAGTCCTGGAAGAGGAAGTTCTTGCGCACTGCGGCGGTAATGTGGTCCCAGGGGAAGATCTCATCCGTCCGGCGTGGACGGTGGGTGTAGAAATTGGGATCCAGACCATGCTCAGCAAAGGCTGCCATCCAGGTCTCATACTGGCGGTGTTCATTCCAGGCGTCGAATTTTGCGCCGTTCTTCCAGGCGGAGTAAATGACCTCAGCCAGTCTCCGGTCGCCGCGCGAGAGCCAGGCTTCGAGCAGGGTATCTTCAGGCTTTGTCCAGGAGAGTTTGATGTTGCGGTCGCGCAGTTCACGCCGCAGCAGGTCCTGCTTGGCGAGCACGTTCTCACGTGTATCACAAGCCACCCATTGAAAGGGGGTCTGGGGTTTCGGAACGAATGTGCTCACACCTGCATGCAGCTTGACCTTCATCCCGGCCACCTTGCGTCCCTCGGCAAGAACACGCTTGCATAGGTCTGCTATGGCTTGAACATCCTCGAGTGTCTCGCTCGGATGCCCGATCATGAAATAAAGTTTGATCGTTGTCCAATCGCGGCGGTAGATCTCGCGCGTGGTGTTGATGATGTCTTCCTCGGGGATGAACTTGTTGATGATTCGGCGCATGCGTTCGGTGGCAGCCTCGGGCGCAAGTGTAAAACCGGAACCGCGGCGGTCGCGCAGTTTGTCCATCAAGTCCACGGAAACCGATTCGATTCGCAGGGACGGCAATGAGACGATCAGTTTTTTATCCCTGAATTCATCGCTGATGGCGCTGACGAGTTCGTTGATATGCGTGTAGTCAGAGGAGGAGAGGGAAAGGAGCGCCAGTTCCTCGAAATCCCGTGGACTGGATGGCTTCCCGTGCGGCTTTGACAATCTCCTCCACGCTTCGTTCACGTACAGGACGCGTGATCATGCCTGCATGGCAGAACCGGCACCCGCGCGTGCAGCCGCGCGTGATCTCAACGGATACCCGGTTATGCACCACTTCAATATTGGGCACGATGAACCTGGTGGGCGGGGGCGGAAGCTTGGGGACGATTCGTTTTACAACAGGATTGGCAATTCCCTCGGCAAGTGTCTCGATGTGCGAGAGGGTGCCGTCTTCCAGGTAATGGCTTTCATAAAAGAGCGGCACATACACGCCGGGAAGGTGCGCCAGGGCAAGCAGGATCTGCTGGCGGGTTGTGTTTTCAGACCTGCGCGATTTCACCACGTCGATGATCTCGTGGATGACTTCCTCTCCCTCGCCAATGACAAATGCGTCGATGAAGGCGTGCATCGGTTCAGGATTTATCGTGGAATGACCTCCCGCAATGATTATCGGGTGGGTCTCATCACGGTCATTCGCGCGGACCGGTATGCCTGCCAGGTCGAGGATGTTGAGAGCATTGGTGTAGAGTGTCTCGTAGGGAAGGGTAAATCCGATCAAGTCAAAGCTGGCGAGAGGCTGTTTTGATTCGAGGGAGTAGAGCGGGATGCCCTCCGCGCGCATCAGTGTTTCCATATCGGACCAGGGTGCGTAGGCGCGTTCCGCCAGTGCATCCTCCCGATGGTTGATCTGGTCATACAGGATCATCAGTCCCACGTTGGATACGCCTATGTCGTAGATGTCGGGGAAGACCAGGGCAACCCTGGCGGCAACTGACTCCCAGTCCTTCTGGATGCTATTGAGTTCTCCACCTACGTATCGACCGGGTTTTTGTACCTTTAAGAGAATGCGGTCAAGTTTGGATTCGATCTGTTGAGGGGTAAGCATGGCGGAAATTATAACTGAGTTTGTCGGAATAAAATCGGGAGCGGAGTTATCTCCGCTCCCGAAATATCAGGATCGAACCGTTGACCGGTAATTAATCTTCCGGAGTGCGGATCCAATCGCCTTCATGTGGCACTTCGAGGTTGACATCTGCCAGGTCCGCCTGGAGGGCATCCGGTGTGGGAACGCCAAGGATCATGGCGGCGTGCGCGAGGTACCAGTAAGCCCTCTTTGCAAGGGAGGCAGAAAGGGTGTAGTTCCAGTTATTGAAAGCTGCCACTGCAGCTGTTGCGCTGGCTTCTGCCTGGACCACGTACCCGCCGATTTTGGCATATTTCGGGTGGGCAAGCAGGTCTGCAAGCAGCTGGTTGGACCAGTTCAAATACCCGGCTGTTTCCCAGCGACCCATGTCATCCTTGTTGAAGCGACCGAACTTGGCGGTCAGGTCCATATAGGACATGACCGTGCCGCTCTCGTCACCGAGGTTGCCAAAGTACAAATCGCCTCCGGAGCCGTAGTCGATGTCCCATTCGGAGTCATACCCGTCATGCGGGTGTGACAGACCGAAGTGGTGACCGCCTTCATGGATGGTGGTCTGGGTGAAGCCATAACCTATGGAGCGGTAGTATGGAGAGTCAAACTGGAATACGTAGCTGGGGGTTCCATCGATCCAGTTGTCGTCTGCAAAACCGAGCAAGCCCAGGTTCCAGCCCATGTTGGCGTCGGTGGTGTTAAAGGCATGGAATCGCGGCTACATAGTCGGCAGGCAGGTACGGTGGGATGTAGGTTGCCCGGTTGGCGTCAAAGTAGCAGAACAGCTGCCCGAATGGAGTTCCATATGCACCCCAGCAGCCGGGGTCTCCGCTGAGCCCGTTGAAGATTCGGAAGGAAAGCTGGGCACCCGCATCGATCGGGTTGACATCCGTCATGTTCACTTTCCAGTTGTAATAAGGTTGGAAAGCCTTGTAAGCCTCTTGGACCAGGATCGGCTTGAGGTAATTGGTCCCCAGGTAGGCTGGATCGTCCTCCATCATGTTGATATGGATGATCTTTCGACCGCCATAGGACGGTGCGGAGGCCAGTGGATCATAGAGCGGAGAGGACGTGAAGAGCAGGTTGATGGCGACAAAGCGGGTCACGAGGCCAAGGTCACCGCTCAACTCAGCTGGATCGCGGTAACCACCAGCGGCATATTCCCAGATGGGAGGTATGCGGTTATCCGCTAATGCCATCCCCGTCCAGGTCGGCGTTATCCACATCGTAGTTGCCGGACCAGTAATCCGGACCTGCGGAAAGATCAAGGAACCAGAGGCGGTTGGTTGAGCCACCCCAGGCAATGGTCTTCCGGGAGGATCTCACTGCGCCAAAATTGAAGAGGGTGTCCGGGTCGGGCTCATCGGTCTTCTGGTAAACATGCCAGCGGAAATCCGGGCGGCTGTACCAGTTGATGAACACGACGGTGTAGGTCTTGGCACCCATGTGCAGGTTCGATGCCAGCCAGGATTCCACTTTCGGCGCATCGACATACAATACCTGACCGCCAACATTAAGGATGTTGTTGGTCATGTCATTATATGCAGTCTGGTAGAAGGTTCGACCTTTGATCTGTCCGATTGACCTCAGGTAGCCGAAGAACGCGTTTGAGAAAAGCGCATCCTTGAAGTAATAGCGATAGGTAAAGTTGTATTTCAATCCCATGTCACGGCCGGGTAGACCGTAGAATTGCGGATAACGGACAACAGGTGTATAGGATGCCGGCAGCCATGCAGAGAGTTCGGTTTTATTGATGTCAGCAGGTGAGTAGCCAATGAAAACAAGATTGATCGGGACGTTCTGGGTAAATGTCACCTGCTGTCCGGGGGTGAGGGTGTCAAATTTTGGGGCGTTTTGTCCCGCAGCCGAGGCTGTCCCTGCAAGCAACATGGACAGCACTATGACGATACTTGCCACAGTAAAAAGCCGTTTTTTCATTATTCATTCTCCTGTTTTTTTTGGTGGAAAATTCAAATATACCAAACCCATTTATTATCTGTCGGAAAGCACCTCCCAAAGCTGATTTTTCGCATAACAAATTAATCTGAAATCAGTCACTATTGGTTAATTGTAGATTAAATGAGAACCTTGTCAAGTACTGGAAAAATACGAAACGACCATGACTGGGGGCTTGATAAACTATTTTTGATATGGCGTGAAGAAAAAAGGATGAGAGATAATGCAGACTTTATTTTGATTCATCCAGATTCAGGGATGAAGCCATAAATCATCCTGGGATTTGCGGGTGGTACAATTAATTGGCAAATTGATAACAAATAGAAGGGAGTTCTCATGTCCACACCTGTCATAGTTGATGCGATTCGCACGCCGGTCGGTGCGCTCGGCGGTGCCCTTGCTTCGATCCGTCCGGACGACATGGCGGCGCTTGTCATCAGGGAGATCATCCAGCGGAATGGGCTGGACCCTGGGCTGGTGGAGGAGGTCTATTTTGGCTGCGCGAACCAGGCGGGTGAGGACAATCGCAACGTGGCGCGCATGGCGGTCCTGCTGGCTGGATTGCCTGTCGATGTGGGCGGGGTGACCGTCAACCGGTTGTGCGCCTCGGGATTGGCGGCGGTGAACCAGGCGGCGCGTGCCATTCGCGCAGGGGAGGGGGAGGTGTTCATCGCCGGCGGGGTGGAATCCATGTCGCGGGCACCTTACTCTCTTCCCAAAGCCGAGTCGGGTTATTCGTTCGGAAACTTGACCGCCTATGACACCACCCTCGGCTGGCGGTATCCAAATCCGAAGATGAAGGAAATGTACGGCACCGATTCGATGGGGGAGACTGCTGAGAATATTGCCGCCGAACGCCCGCATCTGACGCGTGAGAAACAGGACCAGTTCGCATTGCGCTCCAACCTGCTGTCGGTGGCAGCCATTGAACTCGGGGCGTTTTGCCGAGGAGATCATGCCCGTGCCCGTCCCGCAGAAAAAGGGTGAGCCTCTGCTGGTGAAGACGGATGAACGCCCCCGCCGGGACAGCTCGCTGGAATCACTGGCGAAGTTGAAGCCCGCCTTTAAAAAAGAAGGCGGGACCGTGACCGCGGGCAACTCATCCGGCTTGAACGACGGCGCGGCTGCGACTCTCGTGATGAGCGAGGAAAAAGCCAGGGCATTAAACCTGAAGCCGCTTGCGCGCGTGGTGACATCCGCCGCGGCGGGTGTGCCACCGCGTGTGATGGGCTATGGTCCCATCCCGGCTGTGAAAAAAGCCCTGGCGCGCGCCGGGTTGAAGATGGATGACATCGGTCTGATGGAGTTGAATGAAGCCTTTGCCATCCAGTCGCTGGCGGTGATGGAAGACCTGGGCGTGGACCCGGAAATCGTCAATGTGAACGGCGGCGCGATTGCCATTGGGCACCCGCTGGGATGTTCCGGTGCCAGGCTGGTGACCACCCTGGTGCACGAGATGCGCCTGCGGGCGAAGAACGGGTCAGCCGGTGAAATATGGCATTGCCACGCTGTGCGTGGGCGTTGGTCAGGGCGAGGCGACCATCTTCGAGTGGTTGGGATGAACCTGGTTTATCCCTCTTGATCAACATGAAAAAGATATTGATTCTCCTTCCTGTTTTACTGTTAGTGATCGCCTGTATAGGTGAAACAAGCGTGATCCCGACCGATGCGATCCTGCCGACCCTGGAGATGAGCAATCTGCCTGAGGTGGGTGCTCCGCAACTGACGCAGTTCCATTTTATTAATGAAACCGAAGGCTGGGGGGTGACCGAAACAGAGGTCGTCCGGACGAACGACGGTGGCGTCCGCTGGTTCAACGTCACTCCGCAAGGACCTCCCAGTTCGGTTATGCCCCCTTTGCGTTCCTCGACGCGCAAACCGCCTGGATGTTGACTCCCATCCGCGGATTATTCCACCGGCACGCTTTATCACACCACGGATGGCGGTTACCGTTGGGATGTGACCCCGGTTCCGTTTGCATACGCAAGCCTGCAATTTCTGGACGTCCAAACAGGCTTTGCGCTGGCTGCGTTGGGAGCCGGCGCGGGCTCGGAGGCGGTGGCGCTTTTCCAGACCTCCGACGCGGGCTTGAACTGGAACAGAGTTTTCATCAACGATCCCAATGAACCCGGAGCGAATGACAGTCTGCCTTTGGGCGGGCAGAAGTACGGTTTTTCGTTTCTTGACCAGACGCGCGGCTGGGTGGGCGGATCCATCCCGATGGATGGTTATGTTTACCTGTACCGCACGACAGATGGCGGCAGCACGTGGAGCGAGGTGGGACTGGCACTGCCGGTGGGATATGAATCCGCGCAGACGGGCAACGCAGGTCCCAGGTTCTTCTCCGCGACCGAAGGCATCCTGGTCGTCAACCTTGTCATGCCTTCTGATCCGGGTCTTGCCACTGTCGTGTATCGCACCAGCGACGGCGGGGAGACATGGACACCCGGGCAGGTCGTCCCCTCCGGGCGTCCAACAAATTTCAGCAGCTTCCTGGATGGGGTTGCCTGGGGAGGCGGGCAGTTTTACCGGACGGGTGACGCAGGGCAAAGCTGGACAGCGTTCACGCCGGGCGAGGATTTCACCGCCCTGCTTGGATCCTTCCAGTTTGTCAGCCCGCTGACCGGTTGGGTGCTGACCACCAATGAAGCCTCTGATCCTTCCTTGTATAAAACAACGGACGGCGGCGCGACCTGGATCCTGCTGATCCCTTGATGAATGGGATGAAAATATGATTCGCCGGTTGACCATCCTCCTGCCCATGTTCCTATTCTGGACTTCCGCTTGTTCCGTCGTTTCTGTCTTTTCCCTGACGCCCACGCCCACCCAGTATATCTACCCGACCGCGGTGACACCGGAGGTCCCGGCGCTGACGGTGGATGTGCTGCGGAATGCGGAATATACCCTGCCGGGTTTTGGCGGCGCAACCTATGCCTACCAGTTGAAGGATGGCAAATATTCGGAGGGCGATCCATCGACGGCAGGCTATGTCAACCTGTCCATGCTGGATCTCTTCGCCTTCGGTGACCTGAACCAGGACGGGGTGAACGACGCGGCAGTCCTGATCGGTGCCAATTATGGTGGGACAGGTGTCTTCGTCTCATTGAATGCGGTCTTGAATGACAATGGTCAGCCGCGGCATGCAGCCTGGTATATGGTTGACGACCGCCCCCAGGTCAAGCTGCTGGACATTCGTGATGGTGAGATCTACATGGAGGCGATAGTTCATGCCTTTGAGGATCCTGCCTGTTGTCCAAACTTATCGGTGACGCGGTCTTTTAAGATCAGCGGCGTATCCCTGATGCTGGTGCAAGCCACATCGCGCCTCGCCAATGGACAGGAACGCTCCATCACCATTAATTCACCTGCAGATGGCATGGAGATGAGCGGTAACCTGGTGGTAACCGGAAGTGTCACCACCTGCCTTTTGAGAACACCCTGACGCTGCGTGTTTACAATGAACAGGGAAATGAATTGTTCATCAGCCCGGTCCAGGTCACTGACGCGGGTGGGACGGGCAGGTTCTCGATCACGCTTGATCTGAACACATTTCCCCTCGGACGCGTGCGCATCGTGGTTGCAGACCTGAATGCGGCGGATGGTTCCGTCCTGGCACTGGATTCGGTGGAAATTCTTGTCAAGTAGCATTTGATGCAGTACCGATAGGGTCTGACCGTGAAGCATTCATCTGCTTCACGTTTTTTTTCTCTTGAAATGCCTGTAGACGACGGCTGCCAGGAGGAATAAGACCCCGATGCCGATCAGGATCGGACCCTGGGGTGGGATGGCACCCTTGTTGATGGAGGGTGGAGTCGGGCTGGGGATCGGCGAGGGTGTGAGCGTGGGGGATGGGACGGGCGTGATTGCAGTTGGGCGATGGGCTGTCTTCCGGTTCCCGTTGGTTCATCGTAAATACATACGCTGCGATAGCCTGGTATTCCTTCTCTTCAAGGATGCCGGGGTGCTGCGGCGGATGGGTGGAATTCAGGTAATCGGTCAGTGATTGCAGGGAGGAAAAATCCGCCAGGTGGTTTTCGAGGACGATGGGAGGCACAAATGTGGGAATTTTAAACCCCATGTCGCCGGGGCGTCCGGCATGGCAGCCGCGGTCCCAGCAGTTCTGGTGGTCCGGTTCCCAGATGCCGCGGAATTCGTCGGTCAGTCCCTGTCCCACATCCCCGTGACAGGGCATGCACCAGTGCCAATACAGGTTCCTTCCCAATTCGAGTTCTGTGGGATTTTCAGGCAGGGGCGGTTCTTCCAGCGGATCGTAGGTGGGCGTTGGGGTGGGTGCCCCCGCCTGGACGGGCAGGGATCCAACCGATAACAAACCGATGATCGTGATCGCGGGCAGGAGGAGGGTGATGATCGCTTTGTTATTCATGGGTCTTTCGGCTGGTAGTATACGACCAATTTGGGGATAAAATAGAGTTATGCGCAAGCAGAAGTTCTACGTGGTATGGAAAGGACGCAAGCCGGGCATCTACACTTCCTGGGATGAATGTGAAGTGCAGGTGAAGGAATACGAGGGTGCCCAATACAAGGCTTTTGAAAACCACTCGGCAGCCAAGATCGCATATAAAGGAAAATACGAGGATTTCAAGGGCAAGGCGCAGTCGGTGCGGCAATGGTTGTTCACGCCCAGCCCGCCCATGCTGCCCAGCTTGTGCGTGGATGCGGCGTGCTCGGGGTCGCCCGGACCATTGGAGTACCGCGGCGTCAACACGGAGACAGGTGAGCAGGTCTTCCGCGCCGGTCCGTTCCCGGATGGGACGAACAACGTGGGCGAGTTCCTCGCCATCGTGCGCGGCATGGAATGGCTCGCGAAACACAAGCTGGACTGGGTCATCTACTCGGATTCGGATACCGCGGTCGGTTGGATCAGGGAACGCAAGTGCCACACCAGGTTGAAACGCACACCCTCCAACACGATGCTGTTCCAATTGATCGGGCGCGCCGAGGAAAGCCTGAAGAATTTCAAATCGTTCCGCATCATGCGCTGGGACACCAAGGTATGGGGCGAGAACCCGGCGGATTTTGGGAGGAAGTGATCTGTGAATACCGCGCTGCTGCTGGTTGACATCCAGAAGGAATATTTCCCCGGCGGAAGGAGGGAGCTGGTCAATCCTCTTGAAGCCGCAAAGAAGGCGTACATGCTGCTGCAGTGCTTCCGTGAGCACGGCGGGCAGCATGTCCACATCCAGCATGTGAGCATCAAGCCCGACGCAACCAGTTTTATCCCCGGGGACCGCATGACGGACATCCACGACGCCGTGGCGCATTTTGAAGGGGAACCGCTGGTGCAGAAGCATTTCCCCAATTCCTTCCGGGAGACGAACCTGCTGGAGATACTGAGGGGATGGAACACCGAGCGCGTAGTGATCGCCGGGATGATGACCCACATGTGCGTGGATGCGACCGCCCGGGCGGCAGGCGATCTTGGTTTCCAGGTGATGGTGGCGGAGGATGCCTGCACGACGCTCGACCTGGAGTATGGTGGAACCCTCATCCCCGCCGAACATGTCCATAAGGCATTCATGGCTGCGTTGAAAAACTACGGGCAGGTGATGACCTCCGAGCAGATCCTTGCGCACCTGGCAGCGGAGCAGGTGGAGTCGTTGAAACAGGGTCAGGGGTAATACCAAGGTTCCATGACAACCCTGGATATTGAAAAACAGAAGAAGGCAAAGGAATATGCCCGCATCCGCCGCAGGCTGTGGGTGGTGGATACCGTCGTTGATCTCGCGTATGCGTCGGCTTGGATGCTCCTCGGCTGGAGCCTTTCCTTGCGCGACTGGCTGACCGCGCTGACCGGAGGGCTGCCGTCGAACCTGGAACCGTGGATCCTGCCGCCGCTGTTCGTGCTGGTCTTTGGCGGGGTGATCGGTGTGTTGATGGCTCCCCTTTCTTATTATTCCGGCTTTGTCCTGCCGCATCGCTACGGGCAGTCCAATCAAAGTTTCAAGGATTGGGTCATGGATGGCGTCAAGGGCATGCTGATCGGGGCGCCGATCGGATTGATCGTGCTGGAAGTGGTCTATGCCTGCCTGCGCGCCTACCCCCAGACCTGGTGGTTGTGGGTGGCAGGCTTCCTGCTGCTTTTCGATGTGCTGCTGGCGAACCTGGCGCCGGTGCTGATCATGCCGATCTTCAACAAATTCGTGCCGCTGGGCGAGGAGCATGCGGACCTGGCGGAGCGGTTGATCCGGCTGGCGGAGCGCGCCAACACGAAGGTGCGGGGAGTGTTCAAGTTCGACATGTCGAAGCGCACCAAGGCTGCCAACGCGGCGCTGACGGGGATCGGCAATACGCGGCGCATCATCCTGGGGGATACGCTGATCAATGAATTCACGCCGGATGAGATCGAGACGGTGCTGGCGCATGAACTGGGTCACCATGTCAATCGTGACATCCCCCTGAGCATCCTTTTTGGAACGCTGTCCACCCTGGTCAGTCTGTACCTGGCATCCCTGGCGCTGAACTGGGCGGTGGAGACTTTTGGTTTTAGCGGTCCCGCGGATCCCGCGGCACTGCCGGCGCTGATGCTGATGCTCTCGTTGTACGGCTTGCTGACCATGCCGGTGGGGAATGCCTTCTCGCGCTGGCGGGAGAGGCTGGCGGACCTGTACGCGCTGCGCGCTACGAATCGACCGGAGGCGATGGCATCCGCGATGACCCGCCTGGCAAATCAAAACCTGTCGGAAGTGGATCCTGAAAAATGGGTGGTGTTCCTCTTTTATTCCCATCCTCCCCTGGAGGAACGCATCAGTACTGGCGAATAACTGGCGAAAATAAGAGCCTGGTCAGCGCATCCACTGCCTGCGGGTCAGGACAATGGGGATGATGATGAGAAGCACGATCAGGACACCCATGAACAGGATGCTGGTGGTGGAACCCGGGACGGATTTGCCCTCCTGGAACAACTTTGCAAGAGCGGGGGCGGGAAAGATAGTGATGTAGTTCATGGGCAGGAATCTCCATATTGAGTATATCACCTTGGCGACCCGGGGAAAACACCCTGCAATTGGCACTTGAATTCCATCCCGGGCTGTCTATAATGATGGTGAGGAATTGAGTCGCCACCGGTCGTTGAGTTACACATGAATCCCAGTGAAAACGAAAGGATGAAGCCATGTCCGATGCCCTGCTTGCCCCGGAACAGATCCGATTGCGCGATGAGACCCGCCTTTTTGTGCGGCAGGAGGTACCGCGCCAATTGTTGATCGACATGGATGCCGAGAAGGTGCGCTACCCGCGTGAATACATCCAGAAACTTGCGGAGCATCACCTGCTGGGTTTGCGCTTCCCGCAGGAGTGGGGCGGGCGCGGACTGGGCTGGTCAGTACGAGGTGCTGGCGCTGGAGGAGATCGGAGTGCTGGGCGCCAGCCTGGCGTGCCTGTTCTCGCTGCCCTCCATCGTGGGTGAGGCGATACATGTCTTTGGCACGCCCGAACAGAAAGCGAAATATCTCAAGCCGGTGCTGGAGGGCAAGCTGACCGTGGCGGAGGCGTTGACCGAGCCGCGCGGCGGGTCGGACTTTTTCGGCGCGACCACCACTGCCCGGCGGGAGGGGGATCACTACATCCTCAATGGACAGAAGCGCTTCATCGTCGGGGCGGAAGGGGCGGACCTGTTCATGGTGTACGCGCGCACGCATCCCGACGCGCCCGGGCAAAAAGCCATCAGCGCGCTGCTGGTGGAGCGCGGGGAGGGCGTGGAGGTCCAGCATGTGTACGGGCTGATGGGGACGCGTGGCGGAGGCACGGGACGCGTTTATTTCCGGGACGCGAAAGTGCCGGTGGAGAACCTGATCGGGAAGGAGCACGGCGCCTACGAGATCTTCCACCAGATGATGATCCCCGAACGGATGACGAGCGCGGGCGGCGCCATCGGTCTGGCGCGGGCGGCGCTGGAGATCGCGGCGCGCTACACCGACCGGCGCAAAGCCTTCGGGCAGAAGATACGCGATTTCGAGGGGGTCAACTTCAAGGTGGCGGAGAGCCTGACGCGGCTGGATGCGGCGCGGGCACTGGTGCGCGAGACGGCGCAGATCGTCGACCGCCTCGGCAATTCGGGTTACGTCCGGCGCATGGTCTCGGAATCGAAGAAGTTCGCGACCGAGACCGCCTGGGCGGTGGTGAATGATGCCATGCAGATCATGGGGGGAATTGGCTACACCAGCGTGTACCCGATCGAGCGCCTGCTGCGGGATGCGCGCCTGATGATCATCTGGACCGGCACCAATGAGATCATGAACCTGGTCATTCAACATGAGTATTACCGCGAATTGCTTGCCAGCACTCCCTCCGCGCGGGATGTGGAGGCGGATGCGCCGTATGCGGATGCGGAGGGGGAGAAGGTGTATGAGTGAGGGGAGGATTTTCGATTTACGATTTATGATTTTGGATTTACGATTGTGGAGTGATAGGTTAATGGAGAATGGTTAATGGTAAATAGTGAATAGGGAATGGTGAATAGGGAATAGGGAGGGCTGAGCAATTCGAGACCCTGGCGCTGCATGGAGGTGCCAGGGTTTTTTGTCCCAAAAAGCAGCCTGAAAAACCTGCCGCGAGCAGTTCGCGGTTCAAATCGAGGTTCAATTATGTCCAGACAATCATTTTAAGGGGAAAACTGCAATTTTTTGATGAAAAACAGGGAGTTTTAATAGGAGCCAAGAAGGGGGATGAAAAATTCAATGATCGATTTGAACCTCTTTTCAAATGCATTTTCCCTTTAGGCAGAGTGCGGTTTTTATGCAAAATTGCACATTTTTTGGGGGTGTTTTGGGAGGATGTCTGGACAACTGAGATCGTGGGGAATAGTGAATAGTTGAATGGGGAATGGACACGGGAAACACGCGGATGGACGCGGACGGGCACGGAGAGGGGAGAATTATGAGAAACATGATATCCCCTCATTTTTTTAATAAATCCAAACGAATGACTCCTGGCTGGGGGTGATCAGAGGCGGGGTTTGAGACTGGTTATTTTTGTGGTCCATGAGTAATTCGTGTGCATTTGTAAATTTAAATCCAAACGAATGCCCTTTTTCGGGGTGATTATAGGCGGAATCCGAGTAGTGGCTGAAGGTTACAGGTTCCATGAAGCAGTGTCCTATATTAAATAATCCCGACTTCCTTAGGGGCGTCGGGACAGGATTATATTAGTACAAATGTTCTAATTTGTCAATGGTGTTTTGGGGAAACGGATGTTGAATCTTATTGGGTGAAGTGTGTGCGAAACGCGGAGACCTTCGGTCATGGGGCGGCGGGGTGATGTACTTCGCTGCGCTCAGTATGCTTCGCGAACACCCTCGCCGAGCGAGATTTATTCAATTTGATTTAAGGCAACCAATCAAGCGCCTGTGGTTCTGGAGTCTCCTCTCCAGAAATAATGGACGTCATCTTGGTTCCCCCAGCTTCTACAACCACAATCTCCCAATAAATCACCCATGCTGTACCTAGTTGATATTTCTTTATTACAAAGGCAATCATTTTGCCATCCGGAGACCATGCTGGGTTTGTCGCACACATACTCCCATGACTTAACTGATTTACACTACTGGTATGGATATCTATTACATAAATGTTTCCACAGCCTTCGGGAGAAGAAAAGGCAATTTCGGACCCCAAAGGTGACCATGCTATTTGACTAATTCCAATCGGCATATCAAAAATCTTTCGTTTATTACTTCCATCCCTATTCATTATCCAGAGTTCACCATCTTGTCCTAATTCTTCTCGATTAATAAAGGCGATTTGTGTTCCATCCGGAGACCAAACCGGGTTGCTTTCTAAATTTGATGTCAAGGTGATCTCTTCTGTTGTCTGTTTTTCAATATTCAAGACAATAATATCAGAAGAGTATCCTCCATCATCAAAGACAATAAAATTTCCATCTTGAGACCAATCCAAATTAAGCTTAGTCGTTGAGGTGAAAGTTTTTTGTGCTATATCTCCGTCAAGCAGACTGACAGTGAATATCTCCCCAAGCCCATCAGGTTTTTCATAACCTGCATAAGCAAGAAATCGTCCATCGGGGGATGAAGATAACGAATTGCAAAATAGACATTTTATTTTCATTTCCTTAATTAACTTACAGTCTCTTACTATCGCGATCGTATCAAAGGCACGATATGCAATGGTTCCAAGTTGACATGAATGCATATTGGGCGTTTGAATTGATGATTGTATAGGAGGCAAAGTCACTATTGGCTGCGACTCTGTTTCGGGACTTGCAAGTAGAACCAGAGTTGGTGTCACCAGTGATCGAGTCTCTGTTGTGGTTAAACTTGTTTGTTCTGTCAGATTGTGCGACAATTCTTTTAGGCTCATAGTACAGCTAACCAAGAACAAAACACAAAACAACCCTAATGTAAATTTGTGTTGTTTCATTTTAAATCCTCCTCCACTCAGCTAGGGTCTCCCGATATCGCCGCCTGGCACGACCGCCGAAGGTCCTCGTAGAGGGCAGGCATCCGTGTGACATTCCGATTTACCCATAAACCCATCATACTCCACTCCATTTCCGCCCTGCGTGACCGATGAGACCTGACATGTCCCAGGCGGAGTCCGATCAAATGTGATGCCTTCCAGTGCGAAAATAATGGTTATTCAAGGCGCGGATGAGACATGTCAGGTCAGCCTTGCCCGGTAGGCGGAGTGAGGCAAACTTCAAGCATTTATGATTTATCACCGCCGAACCGGTAGCCATACCCGCGCTCATTAAACATTATTGCGGATTTTCGGGGTCCATTTCCACCTTCTGCCGCAAATGCCAGACATAACGGCGCACAAAACCGATCTCGTTGGCATATTGCGGTCCCCACACATCGCGCACCAGGTCTTCGGCGGAGATGACCTCGCCGGGACGGCGCATGAGGGTCGTCAGGAGTTTAAATTCGGTGGGGGTGAGCGGAATCAACTCTCCGTCACGCGTGACGCGGCGGGAGGCAAAATCCACTTTCAGCGCTCCCGCTCCCAAACGTTCCGGAGAGGCGACAACTCCGCCGGCGCGTCCCATCAGCGCTTTGATACGCGCACCCAGTTGGGCAAACGAAAACGGCTTGGTGACGTAATCGTCTGCGCCGAGCGAGAAGCCGCGCAACACATTCGGCTCCTCGTCGCGGGCGGTGAGCAGGATGACGGGCGCACGGCTCATCTCGCGGATGCGTTTGAGCGTCTCCCAGCCATCCATCCTGGGCATGGTCACGTCCAAAATCACCAGGTCGGGCTTTTGCTCGAAGAAAATCCGCAATCCCTTCTGACCACCGCCCGCAAAATGGAGGGTGTGACCCTGCTCGCGCAGGTACTCGGCAAGCAGGTCGACAAGAGTGGGATCGTCGTCAATCAACAGGATGGATGCCACACTTCACTCCTCGCTGGAAGTTGCCACCGGGACGAGCAGGTAGAACTCCGCTCCGGGCGCTTTGTCGTCCTTCCAGATGGGGCTGATGACCCCAATCGATCCGCCCTGTGCCTGGATGAGTTTGCGGGCGAAATACAATCCCAAACCCCAGCCGGGCGGAGCACTTTCGCCGCCGTGGGCGCGTCCACGCCCAAAACGTTCGAAGATGTATTGCTGGTCTTCCTGCGGGATGCCCGGTCCGGAGTTCTTGACAGAGATGCGTACCCGTTCCCCATCCTGACAGGCGCACAGGTAAAATGATCGAATCGGGCGGAGAATATTTCTCGGCGTTGCGCATCAGGTTGCGGACGATCTCTTCGAGGTGGATCTCATCCGCCCAGACGGGGGGCAGGTTCTCAGCGAATTTCCATTCCAGGAGCCGGTTCCTGGGGGTGAGAATCACTTCAGCGGCAGCCTCCATCAGCGGGCGGACAGCGACAGGTCCCAGGTTGATGGCGAGTTTGCCCGCCTCAAGGCGTGAGACATCAAGAATACGCTGAACGAGTTCGGTCAGGCGCAAGCTCTCGCCGACCATGGATTCCAGGATGCGCCGCGCCTGGGCGGGCAGGGAATTGGCGCTTTGCAGGGCAAGTTCCAATCCGCCGTTGAGGGTGGTAAGCGGGGCGCGGAGTTCGTGGCTGACCAGAGAGACGAATTCCGATTTCATTTCATCCAACTGCTGGAGTTCACGGTTTGCCTGCGCCAGTTCGCGGTTGCGCTCCGCGAGTTCAGCAGTGCGCGTTTCCACCTTTTGTTCCAACCTGCGGTTGAGCTTCTGGATCTCCCCGGCTGCCTGCCTGTCCGCTTTGACCAATTCGCGCATCCAGGCAATGATGAAGGCGAGGATGACAGGTCCCATCAAGCCGAAGATGATCACTTCGCTCAAGAAAGCAAGCTCAAAATATGATTCACTTTCCAGACCGTGTTCCACAAATTCAAAAGCAACGGCTGTCACCGCAAGAAACAGGGGGACTGCCCATTGAAGCACGTTCAAATCCAGGAAACGGCTGGCATTGAGCCAGTTCAGCAGATTGTTCTTCATGCTCGAATTATAGTCACTTTGCCCGGCTTTGTTTCAGATGAGGACGCAATTGAGACATTCTGTGACCGTTCTTTGACGCGCCCTCATGTTACTGTAAGGGCGTAAAGATGGCAGAACGATCGATTATTCCATAGAAGGAGATAGTCCCATGAAGAAAACATCAAAATGGCTCGTCTTGACGGGCATACTGCTAATTGCAGCAGCGATCCTGGCAGCATGCGGTGGTCAGCAAACCGAACCGACCAGCTCCCCAGCGACCGAACCGCCCGCAACGGCGGTTCCCGCCACCGAACCCCCCACCGCCGAATTGGTCGGCGACCCGATCCGCGGCGGTCTGCTCTACAATGACTGGATGAAAGGGCTCGACGTGGATGTGCCCGCCACGGACCAGCCATTATGGGCTACACAGACCACCAATACACGTACCGGCAAGGATACCTGGCGTTGCAAGGAATGCCATGGCTGGGATTACCTTGGAAAAGACGGCGCCTATGGAAAAGGCTCCCACGCGACCGGTTTTATTGGCGTTATTCAAGTATTTGACCTGGATCCCAAGGAAATTCTTGCGGCGCTCAAAGGCTCCACCAATACCGACCATGACTTTTCCGGGGTTATGGATGATCAAGCCTTGACCGATATTGCCCTTTTCCTGAGTGACACAGCTTTTGACTCTGCCGTCTTCATTGACGCGGACAAAAAGGCAATAGGCGGAAACCTGGAAAACGGCAAGGCTGTTTATGATCAGAACTGTGCAGCCTGTCACGGTGTGGATGGCACCGCTTTGAACTTTGGCGACGCGGCTGCACCCATGTATGTGGGACCCAAATCACTGGACAATCCATGGGAAGTTGTACACAAAGCCGCTTATGGGATCCCGGGTGAGATGCCGGCATTGGCTACGGTCACGATGACGACCCAGGATTACATTGACCTGCTGGCTTACGCTCAGAGCTTACCGGCGGTCAGCCCGGCAGTTTCCTTGGGCGGACGTCTGTATGACAACTGGATCAAGGAAACCGGCGCGGAAGAAATGACCGAAAATCAACCCCTTTGGGCTACCCAGAGCACCAATACCCGCACCAGTAACGACACATGGCGCTGCAAGGAATGCCATGGCTGGGATTACCTGGGCATGAGCGGTCGCTATGGCTCCGGGTCGCACCAGACCGGTTTCGCCGGCATCTTTACGGCAAGGGAAAAGAGCACTGAAGAACTGCTGGCAGCGCTTAAGGGCGAAAATCACGATTTTTCCAGCTACCTGGATGATGCCCAATTGAATGCGTTAGTAGTTTTTATGCAGCAATTGCAAGACCTCAGTCCCTACATCAACGATGACAAAACCGTCAACGGCGATCCTGAAAAGGGCAAGAACCTTTACAGTGCCAGTTGCGCAGCCTGCCATGGGGAAGACGGTCAACTACTGGACTTCGATGACGGTGAAGGGAAAGAATTTGTCGGCACGCTGGCTGCCGACAATCCGTGGGAGATCTTCAACAAGATCGCCTACGGACAACCGGGTGCGCAGAGCATGCCTGCAGGCATCAACCTGGGCTGGTCCTGGCAGGACATTGTTGACCTGCTGGCATACATCCAAACCCTTCCGATCGAGTAAATTGTCCTGACTTTACAACTCCCCTGGACTTAGGCACTATTGAGCCGAAGTCCAGGGGAAAAACAAAGCGGGAAACGCATTTTTGCGTTTCCCGCTTTGGAGTTGAGGAGACCTTCGGTCGGGGCAGGCAGCGGGGTTGCTGCGCGAAGACCCTCGCCGAGCGAGGCTGGATGCCGCCTCGCA
>CAWGMC010000028.1:0-13296 GCA_963823545.1 uncultured Chloroflexia bacterium
AGATAATCAAATATGGATACATACTAGTTCACAGAAAGGAAGGTTGAAGGTCCGCCCTTCGACCTTCCACCTTTTTAACCCATGCACCGCCGCCTCCTGAACCTCACGCGCGACACGCGTTCCGCTCCTCATCACCATCCTCTCCGGAACTCCTGGCTGGATTCCTGACCATCGGTCAAGCCTGGCTGCTGAGCGGGACGATCAATGCTGTCTTCCTCGAGGGGCAGACCCTCGCCCAAGCCGCGGCAGTGCTGAAGGTCATCTTGGTCCTGATCGGCGGCGCGCTCCTCACCTGGCTGGGCGACGTCTCCGCCAACGCGCTGGCAGTCCGCATCAAAACCGACCTGCGTGAACGCCTGCTGGCGCACATCTTGCGCTCGGTCCCGCCTATGCCCGCCGGCGAACGCACCGGGGAATTGACCACCGCCGCGGTCGAGGGCATCGAAGCGCTGGATGCCTATTACAGCCAGTACCTGCCTCAGCTCGTCATCACCGCGCTGGTGCCCGCTCAGCATCCTGGTCTTCGTCTTCCCCATCGACGTGCTCTCGGGCGTCGTCCTGCTGCTGACCGCGCCGCTGATCCCCTTCTTCATGATCCTGATCGGCAAGGGAGCGGAGGCGGTGACAAAACGCCAGTATGACACGCTCTCGCGCCTGTCCTCGCATTTCCTCGACAGCCTGCAGGGTCTGACCACCCTCAAGATCTTCGGTCAATCGAGGTCACATGCGCAGAACATCGCCACGGTCAGCGATCGTTCCGCGACGTCACGCTCAGCGTCCTGCGCATCACCTTTCTATCCGCGCTGGTGCTGAACTGCTCGCCACCCTCAGCACGGCGGTCATCGCGGTGGAGATCGGCTTGCGCCTGCTATATGCGAAGATGGAATTCCACGAGGCGCTCTTCCTGCTGATCCTGGCCCCGGAGTTCTACATGCCGCTGCGCATGCTGGGGGCACGCTTCCACGCCGGGATGTCCGGCACGACCGCCGCGCGGCGCATCTTCGAGATCCTGGACACGCCGGTAACCGGTGGTCAGTCTTCAGCGGTCAGTGGGCAGAGTTCAGAACCGAGTGGTTCAGCCGGGGGACTCGTGCTTGAGGATGTCTCCTTCACTTATCCCGATGAATCAACCCGGCACTCCGGGATATCAACCTGACCATCCATCCAGGGGAACATCTCGCGCTGGTCGGGGCAAGCGGCGCGGGCAAGTCCACGCTCGCCAGTCTGCTGTTGGGCTTCATCCAACCCGGCGCGGGTCGCATCCATTTTGAGGCTGGATCCGCCGCCCGCATCGCCTGGGTGCCCCAGCGTCCCCACCTGTTCCACGACACGCTTTCCGCCAACATCCGGCTTCGGCAGACCGGACGCCACCCTGGAGGAGATCACCGCGGCCGCGAAGACCGCCCGCCTGGATGAGTTCATCCGCTCTCTGCCGGAGGGCTACGATACCGTCATCGGGGAGGGCGGGGCGCGCCTGAGCGGAGGGCAGGCGCAGCGCCTGGCACTGGCGCGCGCCTTCCTCTTGGATGCGCCCATCCTGCTGCTGGACGAACCCAGCTCCAGCCTCGACCCTGAGACCGAAACCCTGCTGGACGAATCGACCCGCTCACTGATGCAGGGCAGGACCGTCATCACCATCGCGCACCGCCTCAACACCGTCTTCCATGCCGACCGGATCATGGTGCTCGACCGGGGCACCATCCTCGAAAGCGGAACGCATGCCGAACTGCTGGCGAAGAATGGGAAATACGCAGGCATGGTGAAAGCTGGGTTAGCGGAAACGGAAGGGAAGGATGAAAGAGGTAGGCAGAAAGAAGAGGTGGAGGAACCGTCTGATGGGTCAGGAGAATATCTATCACCACAGCCGGTTCCTGGAAAAGACAAACCATCCTGCCCCGCCTGCTGACCTTCCTGCAGGGCTCCTGGCACCTGGTCGCGCTTTCCACGCTGCTCGGGGGGTTCACCATCGGTGCCAGCGTGGCACTGATGGGCACCTCTGCCTGGCTCATCTCCACTGCCGCGCTGCATCCCTCCATCGCTGCGTTGGGCGTCTCCATCGTCGGTGTGCGCTTCTTCGGCATCAGCCGCGGCGTCTTCCGTTATCTCGAACGACTGGTCTCGCACGATGTCACCTTCCGCCTGCTCGCCCGCCTGCGCACCTGGTTCTATCAAAAATTGGAACCGCTGGCGCCCGCCCGCTTGATACAGCAGCGCGCTGGTGACCTGCTGGCGCGCATCCTCGGGGACGTCGAGACGCTGGAGAATTTCTACGTGCGTATCGTCTCGCCTCCCTTGACCGCCCTGCTGGTGGGTCTGGGGACCGTGCTCTTCCTCAACTCTTACAGCCCGCTCATGGGGCTTTCCCTCGTCGGCTTTTTCGTCGCGCTGGGATTCCTGCTGCCCCTGCTCACGCAGGTGCTTAGCCGCCGACCCGCCACCGACCTGATCACCCAACGTGCTGAACTGCAGACCCGCCTGGTTGACAACATCCAGGGGCTGGCGGACATCCTCGCCTTTGACCGGGCGCGCGACCAAATGGAGCGCATCTCGGTCATCGCCAGGGACTACGCGGCCTCCCAAAAACGGGTGGCATGGGTCACCGGCATGCAGTCCGGCGCATCCATCCTGCTCTCCAACCTGGCGGCGTGGACGGTGCTGTGCCTGTCCATCCCCATGGTCACGGGTGGGGAAATAAGCGGCGTGATGATTGCCCCGCTGACCCTGCTCACGCTCGCCTCCTTCGAGGCGGTCAACCCCCTGCCGCTTGCCGCCCAGACCTGGAATTCCGTCCGCGAGGCTGCCCGGCGCCTGTTCGAGGTGGTGGATGTGGAAGGGGTGGTCAGGGAACGCGGGACCGCGACCGCCATCGAACCTGCCTCCTCGGAGCTCAGTTTCGAGGACCTGTCATTCGCCTATCCCGGTACGGACGAACCTGTACTCAGGCATGTCACCTTCAGCCTCAAGCCGGGTCAGCGCATGGCGGTGGTCGGACCCAGCGGAGCAGGCAAGAGCACGCTCGTCAATCTGCTGTTGCGTTTCTGGGAGTACGGTTCCGGGGGCATCCGCATGGGCGGCGTCCCGCTGCACGAGCTCGACCCGGAGCGGGTGCGGGAGCGCCTGGCGGTGGTCTCCCAGGACACCTACTTCTTCAACACTTCCATCCGTGAGAACCTGCGGATCGCCGCACCGGACCTGGGACAGGAGCAGATGGAATCCGCTGCCAGGTCGGCGAACATCCACGACTTCATCACCCGCCTGCCCCAGGGGTACGACACCTTCATCGGCGAGCAGGGAGCGCGCCTGAGCGGCGGTGAACGCCAGAGGCTGGCGATCGCCAGGGCTTTGTTGAAGGAGGCGCCCATCCTCATCCTGGATGAGCCCACGGCAAATCTCGACCCGCTGGTGGAGAAGGAAGTACTGGATACCCTCTTTAGGCTGATGCAGGGCAGGACGACCCTGCTCATCACCCACCGCCTGGTGGGCTTGGAGAACATGGACGAGATCCTGGTTCTGGACCGCGGCAGGATTAGCGAGCGCGGGACGCACCGATCCCTGCTCGCGCAGGATGGCTTGTACCGCCGCCTGTGGGAACTGCAAAATCGCATCCTCCAGGGCATGTAAAATACTCTTGTCTCTCCTGCATGTGCGTGCTATAATGCATACATCTTCCCCGACCATATCACAACCGAGACCTGAACAAGCATGTTGTTTCCGCCTGCCTGCTTCATGTCATCCCTGGAACCTTGATAGAAAATCCCTCTTCTCGAAATTAAAGAAATTGCGGCATTGCCCTGGGGGCAACGCCTGGTTTGACATACATCCTCAACACACACATCTTGGAAGGAATCATGGACATAATTGCACTTGAAAACGAACCTCTTGGAAAATTGCGGGGAATGGCAAGAGACCTGAACATCACGAACGCGAATCGACTGAAAAAAGAAGCGCTGATCGTCCGCATCCGGCAGGCGGAGGCTGAAAAGGAAGGCACCGAGGTGCGCGGCGGCATTCTCGAGATCATGAACGAGGGCATCGGCTTCCTGCGCTCGGAGAATTACCGCATCAGCGAATCGGATGTGTATGTCTCCCAGGCACAGCTGCGCCGTTACGACCTGCGCGCCGGCGACCTGGTCATCGGGCATGTGCGCGCCCCGCGCGAATCCGAGCGCCATTACGGGCTGCTGAAGGTCGAGTCGGTCAACGGCATCGACCCCGAGGAAGCCCGCCGCCGCCCGAACTTTGAGAACCTGGTACCGATCTTTCCCGAGGTGCGCTTTGACCTGGAACTGGAGCACGACGCCCTGGCGCCCCGCCTCATCAACCTGATCGCCCCCATCGGGCGCGGCCAGCGCGGCTTGATCGTCTCGCCCCCCAAGGCAGGCAAGACCACCATCCTCAAGCAGATCGCCAACTCCATCTCGACCAAGTATCCCGACGTGCACCTGATCGTCGCCCTGATCGGCGAGCGCCCCGAGGAAGTGACCGACATGGACCGCTCGGTGGACGCGGAAGTGATCGCATCCACCTTCGATGAACCGGTCACCTCGCACGTCCGCACCGCCGAGATCGCCCTGGACCGCGCCAGGAGGCTGGTGGAACTCGACCGCCACGTGGTCATCCTGATGGACTCGATCACCCGCCTGGCACGCGCCTACAACCTGGTGGTCAACCCGTCCGGGCGCACGCTCTCGGGCGGCATGGACCCGTCCGCGCTGTATCCGCCCAAGAAGTTCTTCGGCGCGGCGCGCAACATCGAGAACGGCGGTTCGCTGACCATCATTGCCACCTGCCTGGTGGAGACCGGTTCCCGCCTGGACGACGTGGTCTACGAGGAGTTCAAGGGCACGGGCAACATGGAGTTGATCCTGACCCGCAAGCTCCAGGAACGCCGCATCTTCCCCGCCGTGGACATCGAACGCTCCTCGACCAGGCGCGAGGACCTGCTGCTGGGTCCCGATATCCTGCAGCGTGTCTGGCTAATGCGCCGCATGTACATCCAGATGACCTCCCCGCCTCCGCAGGGCGCGGGCATGGATGCCTCCGTCGCCACCGAAGCCATCATCACACGCATGTACAAGGCAAAGAACAACCAGGAGTTCCTGGAATCGTTAACAGACGCTATGTGATCCTCCATAATGGTTGAAAAAGTTTTAGAATTAACACCTGTTGAAGAATAACCATGAATAAACTATTATCGCTGTGGAAGAACAATCGCTTTGGCGTCCTCTCCTGGCTGGTGACGGTCACCCTGGTCGTGTCGCTGCTGGGCGGCGCGCTCTGGTGGAGGAGTGCGCAGGCGCTGAATTCAGCCGGCGTGCCCCAGCCGACCGCTGGACCCGACGAGCAACCGGGCGTGGACCTGCCGGTCCCGCCTGTCTCGGGCGAGGGTCCTCCATCGGTAGGCAGATCCAGATCGTCACCTATATCCCCGCCGAATTGCCGCGCTATGAGCCGATCGCCTACATCGTCCAGCGCGGTGACGCAATGAGCAAGATCGCCGAGAAGTTCAAGATCAAGACGGTCTCCATCCTGTACAACAACAAGGCGGAACTGGACGACAACCCGCACGGGTTAAAGCCCGGCATGAGCCTGGTCATCCCGCCAGCGGACGGCATTCTGTATGTCTGGAAGGACGGCGATACGCTGGAAAAGGTGGCGGTGGAATACAATGCCAGGGTGGATGATATCGTCAACTACCCCGGCAATGACGTGGACCTCACCAATCCCGGGTTCAAACCCGGCACGCTGGTGATGATCCCCGGCGGTTCGCGTGAACTGCTGGACTGGACCCAGTTCATCCCGACCATCACGCGCGGCAGCGGCACCGGCACCTCCGAGCTTGGCGGGAGCGGCTGCAGCGGAGGCTTGGTGGGCGATGGCGTGTTCGGCTGGCCGACCAATGGTTCGCATACCATCTCGGGCAATAATTACACGGAAGGGCATCTCGCCATCGATATCACTGCCGCGGAGGGCGAAGGGGTCTTTGGAGCTGATGCGGGGGTGGTGACCGAAGCTGGCTGGAACAACTACGGTTACGGCAACGTGGTCATGATCGACCACGGCAATGGCTACGTTACTGTGTATGCACACCTCAGCCAGGTTAACGTGTCTGTCTGCGAAAGTGTCGGGCAGGGCACACTGATCGGTCTGGCAGGCAACACGGGCAACTCCTTCGGCACCCATCTTCACTTTGAGATCCGCCTTGGCGGGGCGAATATGAACCCGCTCGAGTTCGTACAATAATCTTCCCAGGGACCCGGGTCTCCTCCTAAAACCCAGGTACCACTTTTCCCATGCAAAAACAACTCCAATCCGCGCTAGCCTCGCTGCCTTTGGCTGCCCATCGTTATTTTGATTCCATCGGCTCCACCAACGACGAGGCGCTCGCCTGGGCAACAGAGGACGCTGGCGATCTCTCCCTGGTGGTGGCGGAGAGGCAGACCACCGGGCGCGGCCGCGCAGGTCGCAAATGGATCACCCCCTCCGGGTCAGCCCTGGCATTCAGCCTGATCCTGCGCCCGAAAGCGGAGGAGGCGATGACCGCCTCCCTGTTCACCGGGCTGGGTGCGCTGGCGCTGGTGGAGGTATTGAAAAAGCGCGGCCTCCAGCCGCAGATCAAATGGCCGAACGACGTACTGGTGAACGGCAAAAAGGTGGCGGGCATCCTGGTCGAATCCGTGTGGACGGGGGATGCCCTCGATACGGTCGTGCTGGGCATGGGGGTCAATGTCCTGGAGGGTTCCAACCCGCCGGATGCGGAATTGCTCTTCCCCGCGACCAACGTGGAAGCCGAGACCGGCATTGCACCGAAGCGCTCGGTGCTGCTGCGCGACATCCTGACCGCCTTGATCGAATGGCGGAAGAAGATCCCGACCGGGGAATTGGTGAAAGCCTGGGAAAAATACCTGGCATTCCAGGGTGAACAGGTGGATATCTGGAAGGAGAACGAGGAACCGCTGACGGGTCGCGTCCTCGGTCTCGACCCCGACGGCAGCCTGCGCCTGCTATCCGCCAGGGATGGCAGGATCATGACAATTCAGTTCGGCGAGATCCACCTGCGCCCCACCGTGTGATAAAATACGCCCATGTTTGACGGTCTTCGCGATAACTCATCCGACCCGGGCGGGTTTAACGACCAGCAGGTGGCGTTCTTCCCTGAAGATAAAAAACCCTCCCCCAAGCCGGTCCGCAGGAAAAAATCCGGGCAGTTGCTCGGGATGACCCCTCAGCAGCGCTTCCTGCTTGCCGTGATGCTGATGGTGATGGTCTGCTCGCTGGGTGCCGCCTGCATGTTGATATCAGGAAGTTTTGCCTTCTAACGAAAACCGGTCGGAGTTCTGAACTGAACCCCGAAAAGCGGACATGAAAAGAAAGCCCTCCTGTGAGAAACTAAGCACAGGAGGTGCTTTTATGTCAGGACGAAAAGGAATGTTGCACTACCGGGTGGAAATCAAGCAGGAGGCGGTACGTCTGGTGCTGGAAGAACATATGACGTATGCGACTGTGGCAGCTCGGTTGGAAATCCGTAAAGCAGAGCGGATCGAAGCCTGGGTACGGATGTATCGACGAGAAGGAGAACTCTCGTTCCATAAGCCAATTGGGCGACCGGTGAAGACAGAGAGTGAAGAGCGGGAAGTGGAACGGCTGCGGATGGAAAATGCACTCCTAAAAAAATTCCATACCGAATTGCGGAAAGTGCAGCTCGCGCAGCGCAATATCGGGCGATCTACCACCACAAGGAAGAATACGAAGTGAAGGCAATGTGTAAATTCTTTGGTGTTTCGCGAGCGGCTTATTATGCATGGGAGGGGAAGCTGGGAGAGACGGACCCGGATCAGGAACGCATGGGAAAAATCGAAGCGGTCTATGAGGCTTCTCATAAAAGCTACGGGTATCGGCGGATTACAATTCAACTCCAGCGAAAACTCAGTCTTCAGATCAATCACAAGGCTGTTTTGAGGCTGATGGGAAAGCTGGGGATCCGTTCACAAGCCAGAAAGCCCAAAATGTACAAAAAGCTGGAAGAAATCGGTACCTACCACCGCTATCCAAACGTTCTCAATCGGGACTTTGTCGCGACCAAACCCAACCAGAAATGGGTCACGGATGTCACCTACATTCGCACCTTGCAGGGCTGGGCTTATCTGTCCACCATCAAGGATCTCTACGATGGCTTCATTGTGGCACATGTCTTTGATCAAACCAATTCAATCGCTCTGGTGACGCAGACACTGAAACGAGCCAAACAAAAAGAAAAGGTCACTGATGGACTTGTCCTCCATAGTGACCAGGGGACGCAATATACTTCACAGGCATATCATGTCCTTACCGCCGAGTATAACATCACGCCTTCCATGTCGCGCCGTGGAAACTGCTGGGACAATGCTCCGATGGAGAACTTCTTTGGACACCTCAAAGAGGAATATTTACGTCAATTCAAACCAACCACATTTAAGGATACAGAGCAACTCATTGATGAATACATTTACTTTTATAACTATGAACGGATACAATTGAAAACAAGACAGACACCTTTTGAAATCAGGTGTCTGTCCAGTTGACCAGTGGGGGCTTTCTTTTTTTGTCTTGCCAATAGGGTTCAGTCTAAAACGGGGATGTTTTATTTCACCTGGTCATGGTCACGCTTGTGCTTTACCCAACAATTCGATCGCCTGAAAGGGACACGCCTGCACGCATACGCTGCAATCCCGGCAGCGCTCGATATCCAGATAGGGTGGCTCACCCGGGTCGGGCTGCACGATCGCGCGCGGCTTGCAGATCTTCAAGGCTGAACACTGCTGGCAAGCCTGGCAGAGATCGAAGTTGATGCGGATGCGGATTTCACGAGGCATGATAATTTCGCCGAGTATACCCGAATCATCATCAAACACGAACCTCCTCACAGGTGAACTGCGAGGAGGTTTCAATTTTGTTAATTTACAAAACCGGCTACTTGCCCAGTTTCTTCTTCATCGCGGCTGTCAGACGCGGGGAGGATCACAAACAGGTCGCCGACGACACCGTAACGCGCCACGCTGAAGATGGGTGCTTCGGCGTCCTTGTTGATGGCAATGATCAACTTGGCATTGCGCATGCCGACCAGGTGCTGGATGGCGCCCGAAATTCCGCAGGCGACATACATGTCCGGAGAGACGACCTTGCCCGTCTGACCGACCTGGTGGGAGTAGGTGATGTACCCGCCGTCCACGGCTGCGCGCGAGGCACCCACCGCACCGCCGAGCACGGTCGCCAGCTCGCCGACCAGTTCGAAACCTTTTTGGGCGGTCGCCTTCTCATCCAGTGCCAGGGAGGGATTGTTGCTCACACCGCGCCCGCCGGAGACGATCACCGCCGCGTCGCCAATGTTGACCGAGGCTTCCGTCACCCCATAGCCTTCCACAGTGGTCTTGGCTTCAGCCTTGGCCTCGGCTCTGGTCAGCGTGCCAGTGCGCCCCGCCTCGACCGCGGGTTTTGGGAAAGCCCGCGAGCGCAGGGTTACAAAGGTCGGCTTGGCGGAGCAAGTGGTCTTCTCCAGCACCTTGCCCTCGTAGATCGGGCGGGTCACGACGACCTTGTCGCCCTCCACGTCCAGCGCGGAGATATCCGTTAGCACGCCTGTGTTCAGGTCCACCGCACACATGGCGGTCAACTCGCGCGTGCGGGCGGTGGCGGGGAACAGCACCAGGTCAGGCATGGAGGCGGAGGCAAGCGCCGAAAGGGTGGAAGCGAATGGCTCGACGCGGAAATCCGCCAGGGCGGGGTCGTCCGCCACGATGACCTCATCCGCGCCGTATTCGAATGCAGCTTTCACCACTGCGTCGACGCCGCTCCCGAAAACCAGGGCACTGACCGTACCGAGTTTCCTGCCGAGACCGAGCGCCTCCCAGGAGCCGGGTTGGACTTCGCCTTTGAAATGGTCAATATAAGCCCAGGTTTTCATAGCACCTTCTCCGCCAAAATTTTATCTGCCAGCGTTTCCGCAATGGCCGCGGGGGTCTCGCCCGTGATGATTTCGCAGACGGTCTCACGAACGGGCGGGTTCATGATCTCGACGCGCGTGACCACCGTCGCGGGTGCGCTGATGCCGAGGTCCGCCAGGGACCAGACGGGGATGTTTGCCTTGGAGGCTTTGCGGATGCCCATGAAGGATGGGTAGCGCGCCTCGCCGATGCTCTGGACAATGCTGAGCATCGCCGGCAGGTTCGCCTTGACGGCCTGCCGCCCCTCCTCGAGCACGCGTTCCACTGTCACGCTCCCCCCGTCAACCGTGATCTTGCCGACCCAGCCAAGCATCGGCCAGCCCAGGACGCGTGCCGTCTGGGCAGGGGTCAGTCCCGAGCCGTCGTCCAGAGTCTGCCGTCCAAAGATGACCAGGTCCACGCCGCCAACCTTGTTGATGGCAGCAGCCAGGACGCGTGCCGCTCCCACACTGTCGAGGTTCTCAAGCGCGGGATCGGAAACCAGGATGGCATCGTCCGCTCCCATGGCGAGGGCATGCTTGAGCGCCTCCCTGGCGGATTCGGGCCCGAGGCACAGCGCGGTCACTGTCCCGCCGTGAGCTTCCTTTTGCTGCAGGGCGCCTTCCACCGCGAACTCATCGAACGGGTTGATGACCAGCGGCGCCTCTCCCCATGTGACTTGCCCGTTCTCGGCGTTCACTTTGGCTTCCGAGTCAGGCACTTGCTTGATGCAGGCAATGATTTTCAATGTGACCTCCATTGGATTCGGGATTCAGTTGAACGATCGGTGTTTGAAAAACCAAATGATGCCTTCGGTTTCATTCAGACTGCCATTCCTTCTCGTCATAAGCAGGCAGTTCGCAGCGCAGGGGTTTGTCCTCGCGCAGCCCAGCGCATAACCAGCCTGGATCAGGGTCTGGATCTCCGAGCTGCCTTCATAGATCACCGCGCCTTTGGAATTGCGCAGATAGCGTTCCACATCATATTCGTCGCTGAAGCCGTACGCGCCATGGATCTGGATCGCTTCGTTGGCGGCGCTGAAGGAGGCTTCCGTGGCGAATTTCTTGGCGAAGGATGTTTCGCGTGTGCAGCGTTTGCCCTGGTTCTTCATCCAGCCGGCCTGCAGATAGAGCAGGCGCGCGATTTCATAATCCTGCGCCATCCTGGCGATCTTCTCCTGGATGAGCTGGTGCTCGGCGATCGGCTTGCCAAAGGTCTTTCGGGTCTTGGCGTACTTCACACTGGCTTCCAGACAGGCGCGGATGATGCCGGTCGCGCCCGAGGCCACGGTGTAGCGGCCATGGTCGAAGGCGGACATGGTGATCTTGAAGCCTTCGCCTTCCTCGCCGATGCGGTTCGCGACCGGCACTTTCACATCCTGAAAGAGATCCAGCCGGTCGAGCCGGCGCGCACGCCCAGTTTGCCGTGCATGTCGCCGGGTTTCACGCCCGGGCTGTGCAGGTCCACGATGAAACAGGAGAGACCCTCGGAAGGCTTTTTGGCGGAGGGATCGGTTTTAACGGTGACCAGCGCCAGGTCCGCTTTGGAGGCCAGCGAGATCCACATCTTTTCGCCGTTCAGGATGTAGTAGTCGCCATCCCGTTTGGCGGAGGTCGCATCGCGGCCACGTCCGATCCCATGCCGGGTTCGGTGAACGCGCCGCAGCCGATCTTTTCCCCGTTTGCCAGCGGGACAAGAAATTTCTGCTTCTGCTCCTCCGTTCCCCATTGAAACAGGGTCATCCCGCACAACCCGGTGTGCACAGACATCACCACGCGCAGGGACGTGTCCACCGCTTCCAGTTCCTCGCAGGCCAGCCCCAGGCGATGTAATCCATGCCCTGCCCGCCATAACGGACGGGAAGGCAGATGCCCAGGATGCCCAGTTCGCCCATGCGCTTGAGCGCAAAGGGATGGGTTCCTGCTTGCGGTCGTATTCCTTGATGACGGGCGCGATCTCTTTTTGAGCGAAGTCACGCACCATTTTTTGTGTCATTTGATGTTCGGGGAAAGGGAGAAGTCCACGTGGAAACTCCGAAGGAATTAGGCGTATTATATGAAAATTGATTTAACCGACCGTTGGGTAGGGAGAAATTTTTCTCCCAGTTTGCCGCTTTTTCCCGGGATGATGTTTGATAAATTTTCCCATCGGAAATAAATAAAAAAAGCCCGATGCATTTCTGTTCGCATCGGGCTAACGTGGGGGGTGACCTGGGTTCATCGTTTCTGAATACCCATTTTGCTCAGTTCTTCGGCGCTGAACTGGGGATAAGAACCAGTCCCCGCCGATGAAGGCGAGCAGACCAAGGCAGATTGAAAGGCTGCAAATGTTAGCATGGTAAACTCCTTTCCTTTGATTAACTTAACGCAGCCGGAGGAAAAAAGGTGCGTTTCCTTGCGGGATTGTTTGGAGTATCTCCGTAAGGATGCAGTTTTGAGTCGTATTTCCGGTTTTGTTCCTGTGCTCGATGACCGGACGTACCATGATCCATGTTCAGGTCTTATTCAACTCTTGCAGGAGAAATGTCAGGTACCCGGCGGCAAGGTTGACAAAAAATCCATTTCGGATAAAATAGCAGCACTTCAAGAAGCCGAAGTGGCGGAATTGGCAGACGCGCTAGGTTCAGGGCTTAGTGAGCATAAGCTCGTGAGGGTTCAAGTCCCTCCTTCGGCACTATCCCGCGCAAGCGGGTATTTTCTTTAACGGATTTTTGCCTCATGCGTGATCAATGACGGTTCCGGCATCCTGGAATGCGGAAATCGACGGGCGAATAAATCGCGGCGGAAATGATGGGGGTCAGGGTGGTATAATTAGCCTTACAATCAGGCATGTATTTCATTATTAAGACACGAAGTCAAATCTTCAAGGCTCGTGTCTTTTTAATGCCATTGATCCCCTCAAGGAGAATCATGCCGAAGGAACAATCCAGGCAATGTAGAGCACGTTGATATTGACACACAGATGCGGGAGGCGTACCTCGATTACGCGATGAGCGTGATCGTGGCGCGCGCCCTGCCCGATGCGCGTGACGGGCTGAAACCCGTCCACCGCCGCATTCTATATGCCATGCACGACATGGGCATGCGGTCGAACCGCCTACAAGAAATCCGCCCGTATTGTCGGTGAAGTGCTTGGTAAATATCACCCGCACGGCGACTCGGCGGTCTATAATACGATGGCGCGCATGGCGCAGGATTTCTCCATGCGCTATCTGCTGGTGGACGGGCAGGGCAACTTCGGTTCCATGGACGGCGATGCGCCCGCGGCCATGCGTTACACCGAAGCCCGCCTGAAGAAAATGGCTGAGGAGCTGCTGGCTGACCTGGAAAAAGACACG
>CAWGMC010000029.1:0-367447 GCA_963823545.1 uncultured Chloroflexia bacterium
GACGACGACTCTTCGCCGTTCTCCAACGAGAGCGACGACCCGTCCTTGGCCGAATCGGTTCCGGCCGGACGGCTCGACAGCGCCTGCGGTTCGCAGGGCTGCGGACTTCCGGCCTGCGGCAACGGCGGGCATCGCTCGTGCTGCCGCTCGCCTTATTGGGCCCACCAGTCGTCGATCTACGGCGAATATCTTTATCTGCGGCCGCGCGGCATCGACATGGCGCACGCCATGCAGCAAAACGGCGTCGGCGGCCCCGGCACCGTGCCCGACTAAAGGTGGGCACCTTGGTGCCTCCCTTCACGAACGCCCATCGCGTGGGCTTTTGGAAGGCGTTCGCATCCTGGCCAGCATCGGCGCCAGCTACACCAACTTCCACAGCCATGTGGACAACCTGCTGATCGCCGACGATGGCGTGGGCAATACCGTCCAATCGTTGGTGCTGCATCCCAAACTCGGTAAATGCCGCCTCGACCAGCTCCATCATCGGCGGGCTATACCGTCGACTATCAACTGGCCGACATCGACTATCGCCGGTTGCTCTCGGGCGGATCGCAACACCGGCTCAACTACGACGTCGGCGTGCGCTACGCCAATTGAAGCAGCGATTCGAACAGCTCGGCGATTTCATCCGCCGACGGGCAATATCCAGACCAGCACCAGCATCGACTTCGACGGCGTCGGACTGAAAACCCAACTCGATAGCGAGGCTGGATACGCCAGTAATAGGTGTTGTCCCCGTCAAAATCATCCGCCCAGGCATGGGATGTCATGACATAGTTCGTGCCAGCTGGTTTGGGTCAATGTATATGTCGCGACTTGGTTGGTGAATAGCGGGTCGAGATAAGCCTTCATATACGCGCCCGCATGCGGAGTCAGGATCGACCAATCCCAGAAGAAAGGCAGGATGCTTGGGTAGGTGGATGGATCCACTCCGGCGTCGTTGGGCGGCATCACCAGGTTCATCCGCTCGGATACGTTGGAAAAGCGGCTGATGGCACCGGTTCCCGGGACATTCGGGTCGGAGGGCACCGAATCCTGCGGCTGACCGCTGCCGGCAGGCAGGCTGAACAGGGAGATGGCATAACTGCCGGTCGTATCCTGGTAGCCGATCGCGGTATTGGGGATCTTGATCTCCACATAGTCACCGCTGAGGATTGGGGGATCGATCGCCCACCAATTGTTCCAGGATACATTCCCGGTGTCCCAGCCGCTGCCATTCCAATGATAGATATACACCTTGGATGCGCAGGAAACTGCCCCGCTTCCTGAAGTACATAGATGGCATATTCCGGCCGAAAGGCTGGAATGGTGGTAACGGTATAGCCGCGTGCATCGCTGGTCGCGCCAGAATTCATCCAGGTGGTCAAGATCCAGATAGAGCCCATACGTGACATTCTTGGATGGGGCAGCTGGAACATGGAAACCAAGATACCAGTAATCTTTGTCCTGGCTGACCTGGAGACTGGTCACATCGTAGTCCGGATCGGCCACATCACTGGCTGGATCAGAGCCGATCTGCAGCCGGTTGGCAGGTGTCCCCAACCGTGCGGGAATAATTCCACTGGCTTTGCGCAGCGACCTGGAAACGCCTCGTCTCGCTCCAGGTTCCATCCGGTGACTTGCGCACCCGCCAGTAATACACCCCAAAGTTCACATCGCCCAGGTGGCGCATCGCCAGCGCCTGGGTGGGAACATAAGCAGGGTAGGAGACAGTGGCGGAATCCACAATTGAGGTGAAAGTTGAGTTGCGGCTGATCTCGACATCATAGAGGTGGCCCCGGCATACGGGAACCATTCCAACAGGGGAGTGGACTCAACAAATTCAAACCCATTGGTCGGGCGGAACAATTGGGGAGCGGAGTAGGTCAGGAAGATTTGCCCCGAGAGACGAGTCAAAGCGGGCTCTCCATACCTGGCTCCAGACCTCGTTGCCCCCATCCATCGGGCAGGCTCCGCCCACCAATGCGCATACACGCCAGTAGTAATCAGTACCTGTGGAGGGTGTGAAGGGATTGGCGGTGGTCGGTACGGCAGTCGTGTTTTCAGTATCCACCGTCCAATTCACTGTACCAAAATGATCATCGGTGGATACCTGCAACCGATATGCTTCGGCATAAACCTCGCCCTGGTTTGCCGCCCCAGCCGGTTGGAGGACCCGATGCCAGATGAAGATCGGGTATGGCACGGTCCGATCTTCATGGGGATTGGTCGTAATTCCGACATCAGGGTAATTATCAGGATCATACAAAGTATCAGGAGGATAGTAATATAGCGGATAAACCTGGTGAGGCGCCACGGAGGCTTGATAACTGCGATACGATAGCGGTATCACTGGTCATTCCCGGTTTTGCCATTTCCATCATAGGGGGTTACCCGCCAATAATAAGTGAGGTCATCGCCATCGTACTTGTTGGGCGTGTAAAAGGTGTTGGCTGTCGTGCCAGTATCAAAATTGGGAGAAAATTTGTATAATTTACTGATCTCAACCTTGTAGTAACTTGCACCAGGCACAGGTGTCCAACTGAAAAGCGGGAAGCGCTGGTGCTGGTACACGTTGATCGGGGTAAGGAGCACAGGTTTGATATACCATTTTTTAATGAATGTGCGTACCGCGCTCCAATCAGAGATCGAATCCCCGGATGTGACCTTCACGCGCCAGTAATAGTTGATATCATTGGCAATGGTGGCTTTCGGTGTCCAGGAAGTATTTTTTGTGGGTACTGTCGTAATGCCAATTGTAAAAGCAGGATCGGTCGTATATTGCAGGGTGTAGGTCTGCGCGCCACGTACAGCAGACCAGCGGAAGGTGGGGGTGAAGATAGGGGTGGCTCCATTGGCAGGCTCCAATAACGTGGGGACGAAGTTGTACCCGGCTGTAAAGTATCGTCTCCGCACTTGGAGTGCCATCGCGGTTTCCGGGGTCGATCGGAACGACCCGCCAGTAATGGACACCATTGGCTAGTTTTACGTTCGGCTGGTGAGTGGTTGCCAGCGTTATTTTCGAATACTCCAGGGTTCCCCAACCGCCGGAGGCGGCATAGATCTGCAGTTCAAATACGAGGTCCAATCGGAAACCGAATTGCCCGATATGACCCTCACGCGCCAGTAATAATTGACATCATTGGGCAGGGTATCCTGCGGTGTGTATGAGGTATTCTTTGTATCGATGATCGTGACCCGCGACGGAGAAATCGGAGTTCGTTGAATACTGCAGCTTGTAAAATTCTGCACCCCTCACTGCCGTCCAGCGGAAGGTGGGGGTGAAGACCGGGGTGGCACCATCCGCGGGCTCCAGGAGCGTGGGGATAAGATTGTACCCGGCGATAAAGGAACGTTCTGCACTGGGAGTGCCTGCCCGCTCCCCGGGATCGATCGGCACCACACGCCAGTAGTAAACTCCATTCGCCAGTTTATCCTTCGGCTGGTGGGTGGTCGCCAGTGTGGTGGCAGAGTAGCTCGGGTTGCCCAGCCTCCCGGGCTGGAATAGATCTGCAGTTCATACTTGGAAGCGCCGGTTACCGGGCTCCAGGAAAAAGCCGGGTAATCATAGAAATCGAGTGTGGTGCCATTATCCGGGGAGAGCAGGGTTGGAGCGTTGCCAGCGAAGCCCACTCCTTGGTAAACACCGGGTACTCGCTCTAGTCACCCACCGGGGTGGTGATTCCACCCTGACCCGCCAGTAATATGTACCATCTGCAAATCGCAATGGTGGGAGTGTAGGAAGTATTTGGCGTGGTGATATTCACGACGTGAGTATGTAAAAGCGGTATCGGGGCTGATCTGCAAACGATATGTTGCCGCGCCTGTAACAGCCCCCCACTTGAATTCCGGGATGCCCAGGGGCGGGGTATCAACCACGGTGGTCGTCGCGCCATCTGCCGGGGCGATCAGCGTGGGCACGTCCAGCGCATGCGCGGGAGTCACATTCAGCGATGAAAATAACAATGAAAATACCAGGAAAAAGAGCCCGATTTGTCTGAAATTCTTGGCTTTCATCTTGTCTCTCCTTGAGAAAAAGAGCATCTTCCAGCGAATCATTGGGAATTATATCCCCCATCCAGTGCCGCCCCCGCCTTCGCACTTTTCAAATCTGTAAGATGATCACATGCTCTCTCCAGCCCATGCGCCTCAAGAAGTTCCGCATCCTCCAGGATATCGCCAGTCAACCCATCCGCCACGATCAAGCCCTCATCCATCACGATGATGCGCGGGAACAATTCCTTCACCAGCGCCATGTCGTGCGTGGAGACCAGCATCGTGATCGGCAGGTCGCGCAGCAGGTGGATGAGCGTCCGCCGGGCACGCGGGTCAAGACCCGCCGAGGGTTCATCCAGCACCAACAGCGAGGGACGCATCGAAAGCACGGTCGCAATGGCGATGCGCTTCTTCTCACCCATGCTCAGGTGATGCGACAGCCTGTCCGCGTAGGAACTCATCCGCACGGCTTCCAGCGCCTCCTTTACACGGGCGCGCACTTCATCTTCGGGCAGTCCCATGTGCAGCGGACCAAAGGCGACATCCTCGAACACCGTTGGGGAGAAGAGCTGGTCGTCCGGGTTCTGGAAGACGAGTCCCACCATCGAGCGGATGATGGGCAGGTTGTCGCGCGTCAGTTTCAGTCCGCCCACCTCGATCTCGCCGTGACCCTCCAGGATCCCGTTCAGGTGCAGCATCAGCGTGGACTTCCCGGCGCCGTTCGGTCCCACCAGGGCAACCTTGTCCCCTTCGCAGAGATTCAGTGAAACCCCGCGCAAGGCGGTGTGCCCGTCCGGGTAATCGAACTTCAGATCCCGCACCTGCAGGACGTCCCCCTCGCAGGCTTCGCGTGGCGCGGGTATTTTTGGGTATGGATGAGTGATGGGCATGTCAACGTCCGATCAATTGAAATGACAGGATGAGCAGGATCGAGACGGCGCCGATCAGCCAATCCCGCCGGGTGAGGATATGCGCATGCAGGGTGCGGATCTGTCCCTGGTAGCCGCGTGCCAGCATGGCGTTGTAGATGCGGTCACTGCGTTCGTAACTGCGCAGGAACAACTGCCCCGTCATGTTGCCTGCCACCCTGGCGCGCCAGCCCAGGCTCCCACCCGCCCTCCGGTTGGGCATGGCTGCCGAACGGGCTTGCCTCGCCCGCATCAGGCGCAGGACCTCGTCGGTCAGCACGAACAGGTAACGATAGAGAAACGCGATGACCGTGGTCAGGATCCTGGGCACCCGCAGGTGTTCCAGGGCATGGATCAGGTCCGGGAATGTGGTGACCGCCACCAGCAATATGGCTGCCTGCACCGATAACCACGAACGGATGAGGATGCTGGTAAACCTCAACAAACCGGCATCCGTGGGGATCAGTGTCCAGCTGAAAAATTTCCATTCTGCCAGCGGCTCTCCATGGATGGTGAAGATGGAGGAGATGGCTGCCAGTGCAAAAGGGAGTGCCACGAATGAACGTTTGAGCGAGAAACCCATGCCGAGGCGCGCCAGCAGGTTGACCGCCAGGATGAACAACCAGGCGATCCCGAATGCCAGCCATGCGCCATCCGGCAGGAGCGCGTTGGACACGATGAAAACAACCGTCAGGATCACCTTTACGCGTGGTTCCAGCCGGTGGACGGGGCTTTCGCCGTGATGGTATCGATCAAAAAGGTCAGCGTGCATTGAATTCAGTTCCGAGGTTCGGAATCCGTTTCCGCTTTTTTCTTTAGCATGGTTCTTTTCCCGCAGGCTGATCGCCACTGCTCCCACGATCACAGCCACCGCGATCATGCCCACCACCCCGCGACGATGGTCGAAAGCGGGGTGCCACCCAGGATCGGCAGGGTGTAATTCGGGATGATCTCGTATGGCTGATGATTGGCTGCTTTGGATAAATCCCATATCGTGAGCTACACGCTCCAACCCATCCGGGTTGGTGGACGCGAATGGCGAGAGGAACAGGACCACCAGTGAAACGGCGATGCCTGCCAGGATCCAGCCTTTCCCGCCCTGCGTGGAGGGGGAAGCCTCGCCCATCAGGTCCGGGCGTATTCGCATGATGAATCCCAGTGCGGTCACGGTAATGGCAGCCTCCCCCAATCCGATCAAAATATGCACCCCCAGCATGGCGGGTAGAACCAGTTCCAGTTTGGCGGTTCCGCTCAACCAGAGCTGCAGTGCGGTCGCCAGCGCGCCTGCCATGACCGAGAGCCAGGCTGCCAGCCCAGCCACCGCGAGTTTAACCCCGCGCTTCTGCCCCAGGACGGTACGGTAAAGCCCATACCCTGTGGCGGCAGTCAACAGCCCCATGTTCAGGATATTGGCGCCCATCACCACCAGACCGCCGTCCTGGAACAGCAGACCCTGCACCGCGATGACCGCCGTCATGACCAGCATCGCCGCCCAGGGTCCGAGCAGGATCGCCGCCAACGCCCCGCCCAGCAGATGACCGGACGTCCCGCCGGCAACGGGAAAATTGATCATCTGCGCCGCGAAGATGAAAGCCGCCATGATGCCCATCAGGGGGATCTGCCGTTCACCCAGGGTCTTGTTGGTTTTCCGGATCGCGATCGCCAGCATGCTCACGCTGATCAGCCAGCAGACGATGGAAATGACCAGGCTTAGGAATCCATCCGGGATGTGGAGAGGCAGGGGGGAAAGGTACATGAGTTCACCTGGTTAGGATGAGGTTTGGCACTTCGGACAAAGACCGAACAACGTCACATGGATTGAATCAAGTTTATACCCGGTCGAGGATCTGAGTTGTTTATAAAGCGGCGCCAGCACGTCAGGCTTCACTTCCACCTCATGACCACAGGCGCGGCAGATCAGGTGGTGATGGTCATGTTCGGTCAGTTCATAGACCAGTCTGCCTCCGCCCACATGAGCCGCCAGCGCAAAACCTTTATCTGCAAGGAACTCCAGCGTGCGGTAAACGGTCGTTTCTGTCAGCCCGGGTTGGTCCCGGCGGGCGCGCTCGTACACCTCGGTGGGAGAGAGATGTCCGCCGGCGTGGCGCAAGGTATGCAGGATCGCCATCCGCTGGGGTGTCATCCGGAAACCGTGCTGGTGTAATTGTTCGGTCAGGTAGGTACCGCAGGTCATGATTTCCTCTTATTGCAAGAAGTTGCAATAAGTATACAACAAAATTTCCCGCTTAAAAACATGGGGCGGGATGTTCTCCCGCCCCATGCAGATTACACAGTCGCCGGTTCTTTTCGTTTCCTCTTCGGAGCAGGCGCCTCGCCCGCCGTGAAGGTGAGCACGTTCTTCTTCTCATCCACATCCACCATGACGGTCGCGCCGCCGGGGAACTCACCTGCCAGCAGCTTCATCGAAAGCGGGCTCTCAACATGTTTCTGCAGGGCGCGGCGCAACGGGCGGGCACCGAAGGCGGGATCGTAGCCCTCCTTCGCCAGCCAGCCGCGAGCCGCGGCGGAAAGCTGCACGGTGATATTGTGTTCGCTCAGGCGTTCCTGGATCTCCTTCAGCTGCAGTTCAACGATCTTCTCCATCTCCTTCAGCGACAGCGGTGAGAACATGATGATCTCATCGACGCGGTTGAGGAACTCGGGACGGAAGTTCGCCTTGAGCGCCTTCTCGATCTTGCCCTCTGCTTCGCGGTCCTCATCGGTCTCGGTCTTGCCGACGAAACCAAGCGCCCCGCCCCTGCGCACATATTCCGTGCCCAGGTTGGAGGTCATGATGATGACCGTATTGCGGAAGTCCACCACGTTGCCCTGTCCATCGGTCATGCGCCCGTCGTCCAGGATCTGCAGCAGCGCGTTCCAGACCTCCGGGTGTGCCTTCTCGATCTCATCGAAGAGCAGCACGCGGTACGGGCGGCGGCGCACCGCCTCGGTCAACTGCCCGCCTTCCTCATAGCCGATGTATCCGGGAGGCGCGCCGAACAGGCGGGACACCGTGTGTTGTTCGCGATACTCGGACATGTCGATGCGGACCAGCGAGTCCTCGTCATCGAACATGAACCACGCCAGCGCCTTCGCCAGTTCCGTCTTGCCAACGCCGGAGGGACCGATGAAAATGAACGACCCGATCGGGCGGGAGGGATCCTTCAAACCGGAGCGGGCACGCCGGATGGCATCCGAGATGGCATGGATCGCCTCGCCCTGACCGATGATGCGCTCGTGCAGGCGCTCCTCCATTTGCAGGAGCTTCTGCAACTCGGTCTCCATCATCTGCGTGACGGGGATGCCGGTCCACTGGTGGACCACGCTGGCGATGTCGTCGACATCCACAACCTCGTCCAGCTTGTGCTCGGATTCCCATTTATCACGCATCTCGTTGAATTCCTGCTCGATGCGCAGCCGTTCGGATTTTTTCTGGGCAGCCGCCTCATAATCGCGCGCCACGCCGGACTGCTCCTCCTCCCCACGCAGGCGGTCGATCTCATTCTTCATCACCTTCAGGTCGGGTGGCAGGGAATAGAGCGCCACGCGCAACTTGGCGGCAGCCTCATCCATCAGGTCGATCGCCTTGTCGGGCAGGTGGCGGTCGGTCACGTAACGGTCAGCCAGGTGCGCCGCGGCTTCCAGTGCATCATCGGCGAAGTGCACCTTGTGATGCGCCTCGTAGCGGTCGCGCAGCCCCATCAGCATCTTGATCGTGTCCTCCACGCTCGGTTCCTCCACGTAGATGGGGGCAAACCGTCGTTCCAGCGCGGCATCCTTCTCAATGTGCTTGTGGAATTCATCCAGGGTGGTCGCGCCGATGCATTGCAGTTCACCGCGCGCCAGGGCAGGTTTGAGCATGTTGGATGCATCCATGGCACCCTGCGCCGCGCCCGCGCCGATCACGGTGTGCAGCTCGTCGATCATCATGATGATCTCGCCGCGCGCCCGCTGGACCTCGTCCATGACCGCCTTCAGGCGTTCCTCGAACTCGCCGCGGAAGCGCGAGCCTGCGATCATCGAGCCCAGGTCAAGGGCGACCACGCGCTTGCCGGAGAGGATCTCGGGCACATCATTGGTCGCGATCTTCTGCGCCAGTCCCTCGACAATGGCTGTCTTGCCCACCCCAGCCTCGCCGATCAGCACAGGATTGTTCTTGGTTCTGCGGGACAGGATCTGGATCAGGCGCAGGATCTCGGTGTCACGACCGATGACCGGGTCCAGCTTGCCTTCGCGCGCCAGTTGGGTCAGGTCGCGCGAGTATTTCTCAAGTGAGCGGTATCTCGTCTCCGCCTGCGGATCGGTGACGCGCTGCCCGCCGCGCATGCCCTGCACGGCATCATAAACGCGGTCACGGCTGAGCCCTGCCCCTTCCAGGATGCGCGCCGCCGGGGTGTTGCGTTCCGTCAGGATCGCCAGGAAGATATGTTCGGTCGAGATGTATTCGTCCTTCAGGCGGTTGGCTTCCTCGTTGGCGAGGTCGATGATCCGCTTGACGCGCGGGGTGATGAAGATCTGCCCCGCGCCGCCTCCGAAGATGTTCGCCTTGGGGCTGGCTCGCAGGGTGGAATCCAGCCGCTCGACCAGTGCATCCGAGCTGACGTTCAGTTTTTCAAGTATCTGCGGGATCACCCCGGCTGGCTGTTCGATAAGAGCCAGCAGGATGTGCTCCGTGTCTATCTGGTTGTGACCGTAGCGCTGGATGATCTCCGCCGCGCGTTGGGCGGCTTCCTGTGCGCGTTCGGTAAATCGGTCAAAACGCATCATGGGCGTAAAATCCTTTCGATTGTTAACGCGGGGAACTTCATATTACCCACGCGTGATTGCTTACACGAAATCCACGACAGGCAATGGTCTTTCTTATTGTAATACCTTGTCCATGAACTTACATGGCAGGATTATAACAAAACGACTGTTGGCAGGCTGTCCGTGGAGCGTAAGAAAAATGTTAGAGATTGCCGGCAAAGATCAGCCTGGGACAATTGTTTATACCATTAGCCCCCAACTCCGCGCTATAATTCCGCCAATGGCAAGCATCCCCCTTCCCAACCAGGCGGAGGCGCATCCCAACCTGCGCCCGCTCAACGTCCTGCGCGACCTGCCGCAGGTGGCTGACCTGATCGAATTATGTTTCCACCAGACGATGGACAGCGACGGCGAAACCTATTTGCGCGAGATGCGCCGGGCGGGCAGGGATTCATCCTGGCTGCGCTCCATGGAGAATGCCTCCACCACGCCGCTCACCGGCTATGTCTGGGAGCGGGACGGGAAGATCATCGGCAATGCCAGCCTGGTGCTTTTCCGCCAGGACCAGCGCAGGATCTACATGATCGCCAACGTCGCCGTTCATCCCGACAGCCGCCACCGCGGCATCGGGCGGGCGGTCACCGAACAGGCGATGAAGCATGCCCGCGAGCACGGCGCGGATGAGCTCTGGCTGAACGCCCGCGACGACAATCCCGACGCCCTCGACATGTACACCGATCTCGGTTTCCGGGAACATTCCCGCCGCACGCAGTGGCAGTCCGTTGACCTGCACACCCCGCCTGGTCTTCCAGGCGAATTCAAGATCGAGCAGAGACAGCCGCGTTTCTGGACCACGCAGTTATCCTGGCTGACCCAGCTGCATCCCAACGAACTCGCCTGGTACCGCGCCTGGAACTTCAAAGGGCTCGCGCCCGGACTCTGGAACTGGCTCTACCTGCTCTTTGTGAACCTGAACCTGCGGCAATGGGCTGCCTTGCGCGGAGGATCCCTGCAGGCAATTCTCTCCTGGGTTCCGAACGGCGCGCGCCTTGACCCGCTCTGGCTGGCGCATGGAACCGGGTCAGCGCCCGAAGCCGTGACCAGCCTGCTCGTCCACGCGCGGCGTGAACTGGGTCCGCGGAAATTCACCCTGGAACACCCCGCCGGTCTGGTGGATGAGCCCATCCGCGCGGCGGGCTTCGAGGCAAAGCGCACGTTGATCTGGATGCGCGCCGACGGCGCGACGAAATAATCGCCCCTGCGTACATATTGATAAAGGAGCAACAATGAACAAGTTTCTTATTCGATGGATCATCAACAGCCTTGCCGTCTGGGCGGCGGTCACGCTTGTCCCCGGCATCAACTGGACGGATGACTGGGTCTCGATCATCGTGCTCGGTTTGATCCTGACCTTCGTCAACTACATCGTTCGCCCGCTGGCAAAACTCGTTGGGTGCCTGCCCATCATCCTCACGCTCGGGCTGTTCACGCTGGTCGTCAATGCCTTCCTGTTCTGGCTTACCGGTTATATCGGGCAGGCATTCGGCATGGGCTTCACCGTGGACGGTTTCTGGCCGGCTTTCCTGGGCGGTCTGGTCGTCAGCGTGGTCAGCCTCGTGCTGGGCATCTTCCTGCGGGACAACGTCAAGCGCAAGTGACAAGTTTTTAGTGCATGAATAACAAGGAGGACGGTCTGTAACAAACCGTCCTCCTTTTCGTTTCCAGTGAATCTGTCCTGTCAGCCTGCCAGCCCGGGCAGACCTCCGGCGGAACCTGCCATGCGGGCTGCGCGCAGGATCGCCTGGGTGGTCGCCTCCGCCGCGTACGCGCCGACGGTGGTGATGTCGGCTTTTCTGCCGCCGGTCGCCAGCGCAAAGATCGTATCGCCGTCCAGCATGGTATGCGCCGGGCGGATGGCGCGTGCCAGCCCGTCATGTGCCATCTGCGCCATCTTGGTCGCCTCGACCTTGGTGAGATCCGCGTTGACCGCCACCACGCCGATGACGGTGTTCGTGCGGGTGGCAAAGGACAGCACCGTGCGCCCGAAAAAGGTTTTCATCATCTTCAGCGTGTCGGCAAAATAGCCATCCTGACCAAGGTGGATCGGACCGACATTCCGCGGAACGGAGTCCCGCCACGATCTCGCCCGTGGCAGGGTCCACCACATCCCCAAAGGCATTGACCGCGAACAGCGCGCCGACCATCACCCCGCCCCCGATCTCGATGCTGGCGGTGCCGATGCCGGTTTTCATTGCCTGCTTCGCCCCCAGCATCTTGCCCACCGAGGCGCCCATCCCTGCACCCGCGTTGCCCTCGCGTGGCGGGTTTGTGGAGGCGGAGGCAGCCGCCTGGTAGCCCATCTCCGCGTCAGGACGCCGGTCCGCGCTGCCGAGACCCAGGTCGAACAGGATCGCCGCCGGGACGATCGGCACCTTCGCGACGCCGGTATCAAACCCGATGCCCTGTTCATCCAGGTAACGCACCACGCCCGAGGCTGCATCCAGCCCAAAGGCGGAACCGCCCGCCAGGAGCACCGCATGCACCTTCTGCACCAGGTTGACCGGGTTCAGCAGGTCGGTCTCACGCGTGCCGGGCGCGCTGCCGCGCACATCCACGCCTCCCACCGCCCCCTTGCGGCACAGGATGGCGGTGCAACCCGTCAGGGCTTCCTCATCCTGGGCGTGCCCAACCTCGATGCCGGGCACATCCGTGATCGAGTTGTTCGTTTTCATGATCTCCTTCAGGGCAGGTTGCGCACCAGCTGCAGGAACTCCTCCCACTCCTCCTGGAAGAAGTGGACCGTCACGTTGTTCAGTTCGATGTGATAGGTGGTCTCGCCGTCAGGCTCTTCCGCCTTCCAGGCAAGATAGTTGTCGGTCTCGGCAATGGTATCCGTGCGGGGTTCATTTTCTTTTGACATGTTAGACTCCTTGTATCATTTTCTGAATTTGCGAAGGATGGCTCTCCACCATAACTGCAGGCGGACAAGGAAATTCCTTCGCGGCGGGCAATTGCGGCTGCTCCTTTTGCGGCGGCCAGGGATCCAGGTCGAACATCTTTCGCAGGGTGTAATTCGCGAACAGTTTTAACGTGGCGAGCATCGGCGCGGCGATGATGACCCCCACCACCCCCAGCAGGCTGGCGGCGATCAGGGCTGCCACCAGCACCGCGGCAGGGTGGACGCGCAGTGTATCCGCCATGATGCGTGGGGAAACATAGTTATCAAAGACCTGGTCGATCAGGAAGGCGATCCCGACGACCAGCAGGGTGTAATAGAGCGGCTCCATACCGAACAGTTTAAAGGGCTGGAAGAACGCCACCAACGCCAGCGCGGTCCAGTTGATGGCGGGACCGATATAAGGGATAAAGCGCGCCACGCCTGCCGCCAGTGCCAGCCCGAAGGAATAGCGCACGCCCAGGATGCTCAGCACGATGGAATAGACCGCAACCGTGATGAGGAAGATGATGATCTGCCCGCGCAGGAAGGCGTTCCAGATGCGCCCCAGTTCATTCCCAAGGCGGCGCACATCCTCGGAATAACCGGGCAGGTCCACCTTGAGGATGCCCTCCCGCAAGCCGCCGCTCTCCGCCAGCACAAAGAACGAGACCAGCAGCACGAACAGCGTCCAGCCGAGGAAACTCGCTGCGCTCCCCGCCGCGGAGCCCAGGAAGGATCCCATCCTGCCCAACAGGTTCTGCCCGAAGGAAAGCAACTGGTCGCTGATGGAACTCAAATTGATGAGACTCAGGTCCAATCCAAAGCCTGCCAGCCAGTTCGCCACGGTCTGGATGAAGGTCGGCAGTTCATCGAGGCTGGTCTGCACGAACGTGATCAAGCTTTGAACCTGGTTCACCAGTCCCACTCCGCCCAGGGTCAGCAGACCCACCAGCAGGAGCACGATCACGATATAGACGATCCCCACCGAAGCGCGCCACGAGAGATGGGGGGAACGGTCGATCAAGCTCGCCACCGGGTGCAGCAGGTACGAAAAGATGAACGCCAGCAGCAGCGGCACGATGAGGGTATGCATGCGGATCAGCAGCGCCGCCAGGATGGCGATGAATGTAAAAGCCACCACCGTCTTGGTCGTGGTGCCCCAACGCGGGGATGCGGATGGTTCGGTATTGGTCATGCTTCTCCTCGTCTCAACTCTGCCAGCTCCTTATTCATCGGATCTCAACATTAAACCCGCTAACGGCAGAACAGGTTCTCACCCCGCATGGCTGCCTCGGGGGAAATTTCAAATCCCGCCGGTTCCAGCGCCCGCAGGGAATTGCAAAACTGGACCTTGTAATAATCCCGGTCTGCCTTATATACGGCGTTGGATTTCAACAGTTCCACCAGGTCATTCAGCGCCTCTGCATCGCCGAGCAGCAGATGCGCCTGCATGAAGGGAATCCACTCGACCGGGTCGGAGGCCGCGAACTCCCTCAGGGGTACTTCCCGGGCGAGGCACGCCACCTCCGCCCAATCGCCAGTTTGGCGCGCCAGGTCCGCCCGTTGATAGTAGTAGCACCAGCCGTGAGCAGGCTCGGCACCGAAGAGTTGTTCAGGTAAAGCCGGTGACTTGCCATCGGGCTGGATGTTCTCCACCTTCGACTTGCCTGCGATCGATGCGATCAGCGGATCCTCGTACGCGGAGAGTGCCACCCAGCGGCTGTCCATCACGTGCACGCAGGAGGCTTCGGTGGGCTGGCTGATCACCAGCAGGTCGCTGTAATCGTAACGGAAGACGTTGATGATGATGTAATTCTGGGTGGTGATCGCGCCCGCCGCCACATCCTTGAGCAGACCGGGTTCCATCCTCGCGGCTGAGATCGGGATGCGCAGGGGGATTTCCTGGCGCGCCTGGGGATAATAAATGATATCCGCCGGTCCCCAGACGAGATCCGTGCTGTCGGTGTAACTCACCGATGGATAATCCACCACCAGCGTTGTGCCGGGCAGGATGTTCGGCGCCCGCCACGCCACCTGCTGCCAGAATTGCGAAATGATGCGCGCTTCATCCGCAGCCTCCGCCGAGAGGTTGTAATGTGTCAGCGAAGCGGAGAGGACCAGCAGCGCGACCAACCCCCTGCGCAGGGCTTCCCCGCGCAGTGACCTCCAGACTCCGAACAGGAAGGTGATGCCCGCGATCGAGGCAGGCAGGGTGTAATGCGAGAACCGGTCAAAGGCGACGAAACGATTGGCTGCCACGATGGGGATCATTGCACCCAGGACGCCCAGCAAGCCGATGATGACCGGTTCAGCCCGGTGAGCGGGAGGATTCTCCGCTTTATCAGCGAGAGGGTATCCCGCTTGACTGTTACCGAGGAGAAAACGATCGGCGAGAATCACCACTGCAACCAGGACGGCTGCGATGGACCACCCGGTGACCGTCCCGCGCAGGCTGCCTGCATCGAAATACTGGTGCAGGGGCACCGTCCATGCCATGAACAGGACCTTGACCGCGCTCTCAAGTAAATGCAATACCCAGATGAAAGCCACCTGCGGCGCGTCGCTGATGCGCCCCACCTGCAGACCCACGTCCGCAGCCGGGCGCACATTCTCAAAGATGAACATCCGCCAGATGAGGAAGAGGATCGGACCGAGAAGCGCCGGGAGGGAAACCTTGATCGAAAGCCAGACCCGCTTCAAGGTTGGAAGAGCGGCGCCGCGCGAGACGAGCACATACGCGCACAGGACGCGGAAAAGTTCCATCCCGATGGCATATTCCACCAGCCCCAAATAGATCCAGCTGAAGAGGATGGAGGCCAGAGTCCACCAGATCTTGTGAGCGCGCTTTTCGGCAAGGACCGCCTTGAGCATGAAGGCGATCGAGAACACCTGGAAACCCAGGCTGAGCACCATGGGCTGGTATTCGAACCCGCCCACCCACCACAGGAAACCGGGATAGATCGTGAACAGCAGCGCCGACCAGTACGCGCCCTGGCGTTCCTCCCCCCAGAGCAGGCGCAGCAACCAGTACATGCCCGCGCCCCCGATGAGGCGCCAGGCAAAGAGCAGCAAATGATAGGGAAGCGGATCCGCCCCGAAGAGCGAGAACAAGCCCGTGAAGAGCGGACCGCGCAGGGGTCGCAGGTGCTCGAACATGGCGAGGAAGGCGCGCGGACCGAGCACGATGCCGTCGTAGATGTAATACCAGTCGTCGCGGTGGAAGGTGAAATTGAATACGTTCGGCAGATAGACGAGCGCAGGGATGAGGATGAAGAGCGCGGCTTCGAGCCAGGCTTTTCGGTTCTTAAGAAAGGTCATCGTCAGTCTCGTCTTCAACATGCATGGAGCAAAATGGCATTTTGCTTTACACGAATCCCCGGAGATCACCCAAAATACTGCAATGCGTTTCGCAGGCGCTCCTCCACATCCTGCGAAGCATCCTTCGGGATGGACTGGATGGCGGACTGCGCCTCGACCACCGAGTATCCCAGGGCGGTCAGGGCGGCGAGCACCTCGGAGTCCACGTCGCTCATGGAGGCAACTCGCGACAGTGCGTCCGTGGGTTTGAGGCGGTCCTTCAGGTAGAGGGCGATCTTCCCGGCGGTCTTTTTGCCCACACCGGGTACGCGGCTGAGCAGCTCGGGCTCATCGTTGAAGATGGCGCGCTGGATGGCATCGATGGTCAGCGTGGACAACACGGAGAGGGCAACTTTCGGACCGACCCCGTCCACACCGAGCAGGGTGGTGAACAGCTTGCGGTCTTCGGCGGATTCGAACCCGTAGAGCGAGAGTTCGTTCTCCCGCACGATCAGGTGCGTGTGCAGGAACACCTTCTCCCCCACGTCCAGTCGTTCCGCCAGCCCTTTCGGGACGGCAACGCGCAGACCCACGCCGCCCACCGCCACCACGAGCAGGTTGTCTTCCTTTTGCTGGAGTTCACCGAGAAGTGATGAGATCATGGGAGCATTTTAACCGATTTAGGGAAGAGAGAGGGGAATTTACGATTTACGATTGACGATTTGCGATTGAGGAGGACCGGGAATTGTTCCTCAAAACGAATAAAAACAATTATCCCCGGGTGCAAGAATCATGAGAATCCTCCTTGATGCGACCGTGAGCGGGTCGGGGTGTAACGACCTCTAATTTAGTACTAATGTTCTAATTTGTCAATGGACTTGCCTGGCAATGAAGCAGGCTGCGGTCGGCGGTTAAAAAAGCAAGGGGGCAAGCCATCCAGCCTGCCCCTCCTGCGTCTCATGCGAGTCTGCTTATCCTGGTGTACCGCTTCCGAACTGAAAGTACACCACAAGCTAGGACGGGGAATGCTCCCGGACCTTGGCTGCGATCTGGCGGTCGGTCATCTTGTCCACGGTTTCAATGGCAAAGATGCGCCCTTTGAGTCCTTCCTTCTCTATCCGCTTTTCCAGCTCACCTTTTGCCTCGCCCGGACCAAAGATCTGGATGGAGTCCGCATCGCGAATCACTTCGATCACTTTATCGTAAAAAGCATTCAGATGGTTCCCAAATTTCCGGTCCCGCACATCTTCGCCCGCGCTTGCTTCGGATGCATCATTGCTATAGCGGACATGCTTCTCCATATTGGAGGTTATTTCCTTTACCTCCTCCTCTTTATCCTTGATCTTCACGATAACGGCTTTTCTATGGTCGATCCACAAGCCGATTTCCGTTTTCATAAATATCTCCTTCTCCATGCCTGGAAGAACCGATCTGTAATCGGATGGTTATTCGCGCAAACTCCATGACCGTTACGGTCTAGCCGGTCAACTGAGGCCGGGCACTGCCTCTAAACAAAAAGGTCAGGACCAAGCCTGCGATAAATCCGCCGACATGCGCCATATAGGCCACACCCCCCGTGTCTGCCGAAGCGGAAATGGAACCGATGCTGCTGAAGAGCTGCAGGACGATCCAGAATCCAATGACGAGCAGCGCGGGCACCTGGACCACCTGCGAACCCTGTAAAACTTTTACCCGCCCCTGCGGGAATAATAATATGTAAGAACCGAGCACACCTGCGATCGCCCCCGAGGCTCCCAGATTCGGCACATTCGATCCCATGCTGAACAGCAGTTGTGCAAAGGTCGCGCCAAGCCCACATAACAGGTAGAAGATTATGAACTTGACGTGCCCAAAACGGTTTTCCACATTGTCGCCGAAGATCCACAAGTAGAGCATATTTCCACCCAGGTGGAGCAGCCCGGCATGCATGAACATGGAAGTGAAGAGGGTCGGAAAATCAGCGACGGGATTTGCCAGGAAGCGGCTGGGAACAAAAGCCCAGGTCTGGATAAACGCATCGCCACCTGCCAATTCCGCCAGGAAAAACAGGACATTAACAACGATCAAAGCATAAGTAACCAGTGGAACGATCCTGCGGGCACTATTATCATCACCAATCGGTAACATGAGATTTTCTCCTTTCAGAAGTATGTGGTTCTCAATTTGAGAACTCGAACGATAAACCAAACATCCACAAAATACTAATGTCTGGATCTGCCAACATTCTTGAAATCAATGAATCCCTGCTGAACACTCACAGAAACCAGTTGCACGCGCAGCCGCTGACCGACATCCATGCCTTCAAATCCCTGAACGAGTTTGCCTTCCACGGGGATCTCAAGAAGCCGGACCCACGTACCCTTCACGGAAGCGCCGGTAACGATCGAATCAAATTGCTCCCCGATCCTTGATTCAAGCAGGAGTGCCGCGGCGGATTTCTCAACCTGCCGTTCCACTTTGTTGGACTGCATCTTCCGCCTCCGTGCAATGAGATGCCAGATCATCCAATTCATCCTTATTATAGGGAGCAGGCTCGCCTGCCAAAGCCGCTTTTAAGAGGCGCTGCGTAAGAAGATCAGGGTAGCGGCGATTCGGAGCAGTCGAGTGGGAATAATCCTTGACCGCCAGACCAAAATGACCCGGGGCATCCCCTCCAGGAAGCTCGGCAACATATTCACCATTTCCCAGGAGCTTGATGACCGCCAGGGACAGGTCGGGGAAACGCAACGGATCCGCGGCTTTTTGCCTGACCAGGAACTCCTCCAGCGCTTTTGAATCCGGGTTGGATGGCAATCCAAACTTGAGATCTGCAGCAATTTCAACGATCCGCTCCCAGCGTTTCGGCGTCCGGACAATGCGACGGAGGGAGGGAAATTCCTGTCCGAGAGATAGCGCGCGGTCACGCCGTTGGCCGCGATCATGAAATCCTCGATGAGTTCCCTGGCGCGGTTCTTTTCATCGATATCGAGAGATCGGAGCTGGTCGCCGTCGAATACCGGTTTGGCTTCAATGGTTTCGAGGCTCAGTGCCCCGTTAACGTGACGAAGTTTCTTCAAGCTTTGGGCGGCTTTATCCTGCAACCGCAGGTTTTCCTCCAACCCGGGGACAGAGGCGATGGACTCAGGCAGGGCAGCATTCCCGTCCAGCCATGGGGCAATGCGGTTATATGCCAGCTTGGCATGATTATGGACACGCGCCCTGTAGATCCCGGAATCCAGGAGAGATCCGTCTGCGTCAATTTCCATTTCAACCACAAGCGCCAGGCGATCCTCATTTAAGTTCAGCGAGGTCAGGTCGGTGGAAAGTTTTTCGGGGATCATCGGGAACATTTCGGCGGCAGTATAGACCGAGGTGGTATTGTGGCGGGCATGCCCATCGATGGCTGACCCTCTTTAACCAGGGCGTCCACGTCTGCCACGGCAACCAGCACTTTGACCCAGCCGCCAGGCATGGCCTCGGCAACCGTCAACTGGTCCAGATCCAGCGAGTCGTCGTTATCAATGGAGCACCAGGGCAGGCTGCGAAGATCGCGAGGCAGGGCATTATCCATGCTGGCAGGTGTGTTGATCCTCTCAAGTTGGGCAAGTACCCCGGCAGAAAAGTCAGGGAGCAGGTCCCGCTCCAGCATCGCCCTATGCGCAATGCGCTTTAATATGTCGCGATGACGGTTTCCGTCTTTAGTCATGGGTACTCCTTCTCGCGGCTCCGTTCTGCCATTGAGAAAAACAATCGAATCATTTTCAAGTGCCGCCCGTTTCCGGTAGGCATCATATTCCGGCAGCAGGCGGTCGTATTCCTCGTCCATCAGAGGTGATGAGATCATGAAGTCCGCGGTTGCACGGTTGCAGGCAATGGGAATGTTCCACACGACCGCCATCCGCATGAGCGCCTTGATATCCGGATCATGGGACATGGGCTCCAGCGGATCCCAAAAGAAGATCAGGAAGTCGATATCGCCATCCACGATCTTTGCCCCGATCTGTTGATCTCCGCCCAGTGGTCCGCTCTCGAGTTTGTGAATGGGAAAGCCGAGTTCCTTTTCCAGCAATGTACCCGTCGTCCCGGTCGCATAGATCGTATGATGCGACAGGAGGACCCGGTTGAATTTTGCCCACTCGACCAGGTCGGCTTTTTTATTGTCGTGCGCCACCAGGGCGACCTTTTTATCGCGTTCGATCATAATTTTGTTATGTTTCACTTGAACTCCCAATTTGATTCATCGAACCGTCTTAGCACAGCCTCTGCCCGGACCATTGAGACGGCTCCCCGGCACACCCGTCCATCATGCGACATGCAACTCTGCCACGCGGCGGAAGTGGAAACCGTAGATGGCAAATGTGATCGCCAGGGGGAACAAGCGCGGACGCCGGAACAGCGTCCAGAAAAACAATCGCCAGTAGTGGGCACGTTCAACGCCGCGGATGCCCAGTTGATAGATGGACCGCAAGAGGGCGAGGATATATTGCGGCTCAAAATGAAGTTTGATCCTGGGCGGGTGATATTCGCGCAGGAACGTCCTAACGCGCTCGTAATAGTATTCAGGCGCGTAGATCCGACTCAGGATCCTGCGATAACCCTCCCGCAGCGATTGGATGCCCATCCTGGGAACAATGTTGGTTGAGCCATCCACGTTGTCGCCCGAAAATTCGTTCACCAGGCGACCTTCCTTTTGCATGCGTTCGTAGAGGCGGGTTCCCAGAGGAGCCTGCAGCAACCCGACCATGGCGGTCACGATGCCGCTTTTCTGAATGAAATCGATCTGCTGTTGGAAGATCGAGGGGAATCGTTATCGAACCCGACGATAAACCCACCCTGTACCTGGAGACCTGCGCGCTGGAGGCGCTTGACGCTCTCCACCAGGTCGCGACCCTGGTTTTGATTCTTGCTGCATTCCACCAGGCTGTCTTCATTGGGCGTCTCGATCCCAACAAAGACCGTGTCAAACCCGGCCTCCACCATCAGCCGCATGAGTTCAGGATCATCTGCCAGGTTAATGGAGGCCTCCGTACTGAACGGCATGCCGGTTTTACCCCGCCGCCATTCGATCAAAGCCGGAAGCACTTCGGACTTGATCAGCTTCTTATTTCCGATGAAGTTGTCATCCACGAAGAAGATGCTCTTGCGCCAGCCCCGGTCGTAGAGACCATCCAGCTCGGCAATGATCTGCGCGGCAGTCTTGGTGCGCGGGCGATGCCCCAACAAGGCGGTCACATTGCAGAAATCACAGTTGAAGGGACAGCCGCGCGAGAACTGAATGCTGATCGTGTCGTAATGCCTGAGATCCGCCAACTGCCAAAGCGGGACAGGGGTTTGATGGATATCGGGGAATTCCGCGGAGGTGTAAACGCGTTGAGCATGACCCTGTTCCAGGTCCCTCAGGAAGGGTGCGAGCGTCTCCTCGGCCTCGTTCAAGACAAAATGGTCCACTCCCGGGAAGTGCTCATGTTCCATCGTGAAGAGCGGACCGCCCGCAACCACTTTCACACCTGCAGCATTACAGCGGGCAATGACGGCGCGCGCAGACTCGCGCTGAACAACCATGGCGCTGAGGAAGACATAATCCGCCCATGCCAGGTCCTTATCCGTCAGGCTGGCGACGTTGAGATCAACCAGCCTTTTTTCCCAGGCAGACGGCAGCATGGCTGCAACGGTCAGGAGACCCAGCGGGGGCGCACCGGCTTTTTTCCGGATGAATTTAAGGGCGTGTTTAAAACTCCAAAAAGTATCAGGGAATTCCGGATAGACAAGCAGTATGTTCATCCGTCTCTCCTGGGTCTCCCTTCTTTTTTTCCAGGAGTGCACTGGTGACATAGCCAGCCTATGATTGTCGCCTATGAAGACGATCTGGATTTCCTGGGCTTGCGTATGCTGACACCTTTGCGTCCCATGTTATCTCCTTGTATTTGAATTCCATGGATCACAGGTTGAATTTGTCCTGCCGGACCGGAGTCCGGTGGCTCTTGAAACTAGTCTTCGGTTGTATTGAACAATTTGCTGATATGAGAACTTCTCTGTTGATCGGCATCCAGTTCGGCGATGCGTTTGTTGAACTCAGCCTTATCCATGAATACAATGTCGGGAAGTTTTTGAGCAGGGCGTTTCATGGCAGCCTCGTCCCTGAGTTGGATATCGTCAAACACCTTCAGGAATGCTCCGACGCCCTGGCGCACCAGCGCCTGATCATAATCTTCATCACCCGGTGCAATATCGACAGGCGGGACAGGCACGGCTTGCGGGTCCCATCCAGCCCGGTACGGGCTCATCGTTGTAGACGACGCCGACCACCAGTTTGTCGCTTTCCAGGAAGGGGAATTCTATATGCGTCTGGCAATTTAATGAGCGTGCCGCGATCCAGGATGAAGGCATAGCGCAGACCACTGCTGTTGCAGGAGACCACCTCCACCTGCAGTTCATTTGCAAGATCGTGCAGCACGCGTGGATCGAAGTAATCACTGAAGGGGATGGATGTATGCTCGGCAATATGCTTGTTGTTGAGAATGCCAAACAGCACGATCATGCCTGTATCCGGATCCTGCGTTAATCGCCAGCGTTTAAAGCGCGGCAGTAATCCCCATTTCGTCAGGACGGTCGATACCTGAGCCCGGATGCGACGAGTTTTCCGATCGACATGCCGCGGATCAATCGTTAGCGTCATCGTCTTTCTTATCCTTCCCGTCACTTTTATGCAGCTGGTCTTTGACCTCGTCAATCCATTGACCCACCTCATCATCCGGCTTGGTGACCTGATAACCGTCATCGATAATGTCACTTTCAAGATATGGCAGCACATCTGTGTGATGATGGTGTACGACTTCAACCACTGGTGCCGGCAACTGCTCAACGGGCATTTCAAGAATACGCTGGTTGGACTGCCTGATCTTTAACCAGCGCCAGAATCCCCAAAGGACCAAACCCAGGAACAGGACGAGAAAAGCCGGCAGACACCACATCCAAAAGAAAGCAATTGGTCCCTGCCTTTGTTCTTCACGCTGACGCGACTGGTCGGCATACCATTGGGATGTCGCAACCGCAGCCTGGGTCTGCGTGGAAATAAGATCGGCAATGGCGGTCTGGGTGCCGGCTGCGAGTTCGTCCCTGTTTTGCTGGATCACAATGGCTTGTGCGGCGGAGGTCGCCAGGTCCGCCATTTGCGTCTGGCGGATCGCATCCTGGGTCAGCGCGGCGCTCTGCGTTGCCCCGGCTGAATCCATGGTCGCCTGTGCATTGGCGCGCACAATTGCGGCGGTGGCGGCGACCTGGGCAGCAATGACATTGGCATTGTTCTGCTCCTGGGTCTGAGCCGCGCCCAGGGTTGAACTGGCTGAATTCAGGGTTGCCTGTGCATTGGCGCGCATGATCTCAGCGGTGGCTGCCGCATTTGCGTCAGCGCCGCTCTTTTCCTGGGTCAGCAGGGCTGCCAGGGTTGCCTGGGCACACTCCGGACAGGGGGGGATATCCGCCTGTGCCGGCGTAGCCAATATGATCTGCGAGGGTAGGGAGTTATATACTCCGTTCCACAGGCAGACAGGGTTCCCGCCAGCAATGCCCAGATCAAGCCAACGCGCAGAACGCGGAGCAGCAGTCCTTTCATTTTATTTGTCCGATCCAACAAGCTGTGAAGTCGCCAGGGACCTATACAGCATCTTTCAACGCTTTAAGCGGCATCACCTTGATCACCTTGCGGGCAGGTTTTGCCTTGTAGGTCATCGGCTCCTTGGTGAATGGGTTAACGCCTTCGTGCTGAGGGGTGGCAGCCTTTTCAACGACTTTTAGCCTGAACAGGCCGGGTACGAGAACTTCGCCCGGTCCCTGCCTGCCGAGCTGCTGGGAAACGATCGTGTTGATCGTGTCCAGCGCTGACGCGGCTTGCTTCTTCGTAAGTCCGCTTTTCTCAGCCAGGGCATCCACGAACTGGGACTTGCTCATCCTTTTATCAGGCATTTTATATCTCCTTTTTATCGATCGTCCTATTGAATGCTAGAAGAGGCAGCCGGTTCACGGCTGCCCTCCTGTTTTCATCCATGCGCAGTGAACCTAGATTATACCTAACAGGTTCAATATCACGAGGATGACCACGATGACGATCAGAACATGGATCCAATTACCTGTTTTGGGGAAGCTTGGACTGATCCTCCCACCAAAAGCGCCGAGCAACCACAAGATCAATAGAATTACGACGATAGTCCACAACATAAGATTTCTCCTTTTTGAGCTCTTTGCTCATATTTATTCTACAATAAACACTCCCCGCAGGCATCCATCGCCCGGGGAGTGTTCACCTCCGCCACTTGGGGGAGGCCGAATCAGGAGAAAAGTGATGGTTTATGGCGGTCCGCCAGCAAGCAGGTACCTGCCTGACGGATCCACCCACCATCTCCAACTGGTATGGTGGGTGGATAAACGGATAAACCAGGGTCCCCGCGAGATCCGCGGAGACCCTGGTTGGCATGGATCCGTCTGGTTACGGCAAGGAATAAGTAATGATCAACTGCGGCGCAGCAGCCACGCCGCCGGCGAAGAACCTCATGTAGTCCGCGCCCAGATCACCATTGTCACCAGCCTGGAAGCGAAGGCGGAACTGGGTGATGCTGGTTAGATTGACGAAAGGATACGCGGCACTTCCAAGGTTGGCAGTGTACCAGTTATTAACAGGTGTGGCACTAAATGTGCCAGCCGCCCATTGACCAGCCGGGGCTTGAAAATCACTGATCACCAGACCGGCGGTCGTGCCAAAGAATGGGCTTTGGATATCCACCTTCAGTCCGCCATGGGTTAAGAACGGGTTTGTTCCCGTCAGTCCCTGGAACTTGATCTTGAGCGTGACCCTGACGATGACAGCGTTATCGGGGAGGAGGGAGGTGTTGAAGGAGAGGATGGAGCGGAATTGGCGATTCGAGGCATCGTCGCCCAGGAGGAAGACGGAGGAAGCAGTATTGCGGGTTCCGCCTATTTCGCTCGTTTCAGTGGATTCAAGCACCCAGCCATCCAGGTTGGCAGCCGATTTAAATACCATCGTCTGGTTAGTGGTGCTGGTTGAAGGAGTGATCACAATCCTGTTTTTCGCCAATGTAACCGCAGTCTGTGCCAGCGCCCTGCCGTTCAGTGACGCGCCAGTTCGCAGATGGATCGCTTTTTTGGCCAGGATGGTTCCCTCAACGTGTGCCGTCGTGCCGATCTCGACACCCGTGCCGCCACCGACCTGCCAGAAAATATTCGCGGCTTGTGCGCCACCGCTTAACAAAACCTTTGCACCTGAGCCCAGCGTAAGATTTCCTGATATCTGGAAGATCCAGACGGCAGTTGAAGGACCCGAGAGCGTTACATTGGAAGTCACCAAAACACCAGTGCTCCATTTGTAGACGCCAGGTAAAAGGGTCTTTCCGCTAAGATTTCCTGCGTACAATTCGGTGTAATTAGGGGCTCGCCCGGCAGCATCAGTATAGGCTGTTTCCATGTTGGCTTACGGCCGTGGTCAGGTTGGCGGGAGTGGGAGCTGCGTAGTTGGCAGCGTAAATCTTCCCGGTCACTTGAGACGATCTTGAAAACCTGTTCGTGCTGTCGGCTACCAGTGAAAACCCGGTGATGGAAGATGCGGCGATCGGGCTTACTCCAAGATCTCCGGTAATGTTGGAAATCGGAACATTTGTGATCCCGGTTTTTGTCAGGATCGCAAAATGAGCAGCCGTACCAAGGTTTACCGGTGCCGGGCTGGCTGCTGCCTGCGCGGTTTGCCCGGTGCCCAATATGAGCACCATAACGAACGTCGCCATGACCAACAGGCGGAGGATATTGCTGATTGACTTATTCATGTTTCATTCTCCTAAATTCATATAGTGGACCATAATCGATACATCAGTTGGAAGCCCACGGCTTCTAAAATTCATCATACAGTCAAATCATTCCCAGGCACATCCATCACCCGGGGAGTGTTGGATCCATCACTTGGGGAGTGTTGCTCTCCGCCATTTGGGGGAGGGGATGATCATCTTTGAGACACCGGTCTCATGATTTCGGTTACTGGCAGCCATGGGTGATCGTGCTGGATCTTGCCTGCCAGTCCGTGTGGAAGGCTTCGACGAAATAACTCAATGTCTTTCCCGTGGCAACAAAGGCGACATCCACATATTTCGTGGAATTCGGCGCCAGGGTTGCGATCACCTGCTCATCCCGATAGACCTTATAGCCTTCTTCGCTCGTGGAGCGATCGGACCAGTCGAGGTTCATCGTCATGGTGCCGCCGCCAGCGATATATTCGCAGGTATAGGTATAAACCGACCAGACCGGAGTATTGGGCGGAAAAGGCGTGGATATTGGCGAGGCGGGCACCGTCAGCGTGATGACGGCTGTTGGGGTGCGGGTTCCCCAGCCTGCAGGTCTTCGGGACAACAAAGCCAGTCAGGTTTTGGCTGATCGTTTGGGTGGACACACCCGGGACGGTTGACAAATTGCAGGCAGAAAGAATTGCCACAAGGAATAGGGATACCAATAGCAGTTTGAACGTTTTCATTTTCGCCTTATTGATCGCAATATAAACTTTGTTTAAAACACTCCCCAGCCGCATTCAACGACCGGGGAGTGTTCATCTCAACCGTCTGAGGAGATGGTTGGAAGCAAGGTTCGAGCTGACCCCTGCGGAACCGATCCTAGTCTCCGGGCAAAACAAAGGTGGCAGGGACGCAGGTAAAACCCAAACCCACCGAGTACGAGTTTTCGCGCCATCCTGACCCGGATTGAAATTCCCGGATCCGTCGAGCAGGTCCAGGTCGGGTGAGACCGCGAGCATCAACAGGGGATTGTTCTCAAGTTCCTGGGCGCTGACCGTCCCATTCTTGTCTGAATCAAATGCCAGCAGGATGGGGGTGGCTGCATCCTGGTTGGCTTTGATGACCATGATTGAGCCCGTCAGTGATCGCCGGAAGGATCTTGGCGCGGAATTCGTCGACCGAAAGACCGCCGCCCAGTTTGCCGTTGGTGCAGCCCTGTGCGTTCACGTCCGCTTCGAGATATACACCGATCAATTTCACATCCACCGGCACGCCCAGAAGGAACATCCGGACCTGGGCAGAGCCTGGACCACCTGAGAAGTGACCGTTCGTCAGCGTACCGATGATCGGTGAATTCATGGGTGTCGCGGTGTCGATCGTGAACTTGTCGGAGCCGTCAAAAACCGGCGTCGACTGCGCCTTTTGTCCAAGGTATATCGACCAGGAAACACTCGTGTCGTTCAAAGGATCGTTTGCCTTCAGCATGTGAAGCGTGACCAGCTGACCATTATTAACTGCCTGGTCGAGACTCGACTGTAATTCAAGTCCCGGGTATACAGACGTGAGCAGGGTAAGCATCTCCCCGAATTTATTGTCAGGATTCCCTTGCGGGTCCCCGTCCACGTTCAGCGCAAAATCCTTTGTTTGTGCCTGCGTGGTCGGCAGCAGCAGTGTATTGGTGACATAAAAATATTCCACGCCCGTGGCAGGCGGGAGTTCCGCGGTCGGCGCGGGTTGGGTCGTTGTTGGTTTTGGTGCACTGCAGGACGCCAGCAACAATAAGATCAGGCTGGCACTTGCAACAACCATAACATTTTTCATTTTCATGTACGATCTCCTTTTATTCGTTCATATCCATACACGGATGGATTGGTGGTTTGGACGCGTCGAAATTTCCTGTGCTCGAATACGCGCCGCGAGGCTCTCAATGAAAAACATGCTTTATTGACCCATTGTATGTAAAACACCCCGTGACCGCATCCATCCGTTGGGGAGTGTTGCTCTCCGCTACTTGGGGGAGAAACCGGCAGTTATACCGGTTCCCGGTGTCCGTGGTACATCCCGCCAGGGGACACACTGTAATGCTATTTTCTACGATCAAAATCATCCTAACCGAAGCTGAAAACACAATCACTCTTGGAAAAAACCCAAGAGTGATTGTGTTTGTAATCCTCGTATCTGTGAGGAATATCTTAATCAATTCCTGGTTTATGAAGTGCAGGGTAAAGTATTACTATTTAGCAGGCGCTTTGCCCGGCAGGAATATTTTTATTAGTACAATGACTCTCACTCGCTGCGCGTTGCAAAAACGACCGTATGGTGATCGAACTGACCGTTGATGATTTCTCCAGCACAGGTGATGAGTGTCAGGTGGGAAAGACCATCGGGCGCCGGAAGTGGTCCTGATGCCGGCAACCGGTCCGGCACCGAAGATCCGCGTAAACACCGCCGGGTCGGATGAACTCTTGGACGGAGTAGACAGTAACCTGGTCAACCACGAATCGAATATCCATGGTGGTGTTTTTGAGGCGGATGATGATCAGGTCACCAGGTTGAAGATCCCCAAGGCGGGCAAAGATCTCAGGCCGTCCGAGCGGATCGTTGACGTGCCCGGCAATCGTGGCCGTACCGATGTCGCCCGGGACACCACCACCTCGATACCAGAATGCTGTATGCCAGACCGGATCGCCAATCGGCCCTTTTGGAGAATCCATCACATTTTCCGAAGTGAGCCCGACTCCAAGCACAGGAGCGTTGACATCCAGTGCAGGAATTTGAATCTCGAGCGGCACATCCACAGGCTCAGCCCATAAGTCGACGTTTGAATTCATAAGCGGACCCAGGACAAAGAGTGTGGGTGTTGGTTGAACTGTCGGCAGAACTGTCGGCTGAACTGTTTGCTGATCGGATGACAATAACATTAGTAGACGAGGGAGGCACTGATTGGGCCTCCCCCGTCTCTTTGTTTCCGCATCCTGCAAGCACTATCGCAATGACCAAAACGGTCACGAGCCAACCAGGCGAGCTGTGACGAGTGATAATACTCACACTTCGCATACAAAAACGTTATCGCTTTGGCAGATGGCCGCGGCGGAATGCTCGAACGCCCAGGATCAAAGCTATGGCGGTGAAACCAACGACAACCACCAAACTCCAGGGGAAATCTTCGTTTTGTATGGGGGCGCCGCCAGTGTTCGGCAAACTAGTGATAGCCGGGTTTGGCGTCCTGGCCATCTTGGTCAGAATAGGTGCGATCGTCAAGACGAAGATTCGTAGGTATAAACGTAGGGAGGACGATGTGCTGTTGGCGCCGGGCCAGCGCAGACCGGACCGCCAATGGTATTCCCATGCAACGTCACTTGTCCAGTTTGCGCCATAGCCCGGCCATTCAAAGTGGCATCGGTCTGCAGGTTGATGTCTGTGAGCGCGAGAATATTTCCTATGAACGTGCTGCTTGTACCGATCGTCGCAGAACTGACGACCCTCCACCACACATTACACGGGTCGCCGCCGGTAACGGATGATCCGGCCATTGTTATGAGCGTTGACGCAGATTTGAAAATCCAGACGCCTGTTGTCCCAACCAGGGTCAGATTTCCAGTCAGTAGCAAGGCGTCGGCGCAGTAAACACCCGGAACGAGAGAGAGACCGGTTAGGTCCTGCACACCTGGCGGGTAGGGGGCATTATCGCAAGTCTGGTCAAGAACGCCGAATGCGGCGGTATTAGCAGCCTGAGCCGCAGCCGCGTTCGCATCAGCATCGTGTATCACGCCCGGAGGACCTACGATACCTGGTGGAAAACCAGTAACGTGCGGGGGTACTCCGATACTTGGGCTGACACCCAGATCTCCAGGCATGGTGGTGTTGCCTGTGTTGGTCACTATCGAGCCAGCCAGAATCGAGTACGTCTCCGCCGCGCCCAGTGTGGGCGAAGTGGCTGTGAGCGGGTGGGCAGACACACCGAAGGATGGACCTGACCACATAAGGAGCATAATCAAGATGATGGAAAGTGCTGGATACTTTAGTTTCTTCATTTTATTCGGTCTCCTGCCAAAAACGTAAAGCCAAGGGGGGGAGAAAAAAACAATTGTTATTATAATCCTTTACTGTATGACGATTATCCGCTCTCCATCATGTGTAATGGACCAAAGTGACATTGTTATCACCCGGGTAAGTCTTGATGAGTTTCAATGGTAATTCACGAAAATACAATAACAACTTTGGACTTTCGGCGAAAAAGCGATGCTCCCATCCAGGCGGGCGAGGCCAGGAGAGGCGCCACAACAAAAACATGTGTGGTTTACTGATCATGGGTGCATTTCTCCATTCTCATTGGCTTGGCATTCATGTTTTGCCAGCCGTTTCTTTTTCCTGTTGTTTTAGCTGGAAATAGGAGACACTCAAGTAAGCGCCAAAGAGAAAGATGAGCCCGCTCAGATATGCCCAGGCTAGAAATGCAATGATGGTTGCCACCGAACCATAGACCAGGTTCGAGATGGTGATGTAGGTGGAAACAAAGGACAGGAAGGCTTTCTTGGCAAGCTCCCACAGGACCCCGGCTCCTATCGCGCCGGGTAAAATATCGTGCCAGGTGGAAGCCCCATGTGGAAGGATCATGTAGAGCGCCATGAACAGGACAATATCGAGCAGGATGACCAGGATCAAACTGAGGCTGCCCCCCATCGCAATGAGCGGTTCGGGCATCAGGTCGCGGAGGTGGGCAAGCAGACTGCCGGCAAATGAAGCCAGGAAGAGAATTGGACCAACGAATGCCAGGACGAACAGGATGGACACTCCGCGGCGCTTCCAGACCGCGCGGCGTTTTTTTCCACCCCAAATTTCATTCAAGGTGTGGGTGAACGTGTAAAAAACCGTGGAGGCTGACCAGATCAGACCAACCAAAGCAACGCCGGTGACCGTTCCGCGCGCTTCAATGATCTCATCGATGTTTTGCCCCAACAACTGACCCATGGCAGGTGCAATAAACTCCAGTTTTTGAATGATGAGCTGCCGGTCCATCGACGGTCCAAGGCTGAAGCTGGCAATGGCAACGCTCAGGAGCGTAATGGGAAAGAGGGAGAAGAGGGAAAAGTAGGCAATTGCCGCGGCAGTGATGGATGTCTCCGGCTTGAGGGCTTCCTTTACCGCGCTCCACAAGATCCCTAACCAGACGCGTATACGCTCATTGATCCCTTTTACATTGCGGATCACCTGTTGCCTGAGCTGCGGGAAATATTTTTCCATCCTGGATCTGATCATGCTCTGGTCATTCCTGGTTCTGTGGTTGCGAGGACTTCATCATCGCCGGTTAAGTCCGGGGGGACTGGGATGGTCCGGAGGCTTCAGCCGGAAGAGCCGCCGGTAGAATTGGCTCAGCTTTTTCAAGCAGTTCGGTGAGCCTCTCCATGCTGCTGACCACCAGTGGCGGAGGCAGTTCCGCCATCTCCCCGATGACAGTCTGCAAGCGCGCCTGCCGTTCCATAAGATCTGAAACCTGTACGGATGCCCCCGCAGCAAGCCGGTTGCTGACCAGGCGGCTCCACAGGACCTGGCATACAACTGAGAGAGGCGGCGCCATAAGAATGCCAACCAGACCAAAAGCATCTGCCATGGCCAGGAGGATGACCAGGGTCAGGATCGGATTATGCCATTTGCGTTCGTAAAGGCGCGGCTCGACCCATACTTGCAGGGCAATTAAGACCACCAGTGTAAATAGAACAGTGAACAGGCTGAGTTGCAGGCTGGTCAAGAGTCCGATCAGCAGCGGCAGGATGATCGCCAGGGGGGCGCCCACCACGGGGATCAGCCATGCCAGTGCGCCGATCAGCGCCAGCAAAACCGGGTATGGAGACCCCAGCAGCCAATAGCCAGTGCCTAACAGCATAAATGCCAGCAGGCTTTGGATGATCTCGCTGCGTATGTAAGCGCCGATATCAGACTCAACGGTTCGCCAGATGCCGCGTGCCTGTTTGCGCTGTCCGGACGGAAGCAGGGAAAGCCAGAGCCGTTCAAAATGAATTTGATTGATGCTCCAATAGATGCTTAGGAACAGGATGACGAGCACCCCGCTCACCAAACCGCCAATGCCCTGGGTGAAACCTAATACAGCGGGCAGCACCAGCTGGCCTTGTTCACCGGTAACTGCTTCAAAGAGCTGGTCCGGCGCGGGCAGCCGTGCCATCAGCGCCAGTTGGAACGGACTGCCTTCCAACCAGGGCGGCAGTATCCAGGTGTTATGCACCGAAAGCGCCTTGCCTAATCCTTGAATTTCATCGATCGCGAATTTACCGGTAAAGAATATTAATAAACCAAAACCACCCAGGCACGCCAGGTAGAGCAGGATCAGGGCCAGGCGCGCGATGATGGTGCGCCCTGACCAGCCTTTTACCAATGGACGGACGGTGGCTGCGAGCGCAAGCGAGATCAGAACATAGACAACCACGATGTTGAATTGCCAAAGCACCACCAGCACCAGCAGGGTGGTCATGACCGCAGTGCCGAAAACCGCCAGTTGCTTTGTCATGTTTCGTCCTGGGCACTGACCTGTGCCAGCAAGGCATCCAGGTCGGTTGTGATCGTCTCGATCTCATCCATCACTTGATCGATCTGCTTGACGCTTTGATCCGTGCCCTCCTTCATAAGCCGCGCCTGCTTGCGCAGGTCCTGAGCCAGGTCCTGCGCTTCATAGCGCAACCGGCTGGCATAATCGCGTCCGGCAGAGATCTCCGGCTCCATCGTTTTCGAATAAAAGACAAAGCGATTGAGCACGAGCTGAATAATGGCTGCCATGGGAATCGCCATGAGCGCCCCGGCAATGCCGAAAAAAGAGCTGAAGGCAAAGATCGCCAGGAGCGTGACGAACGGATTGACCCCCACCGCCTTGCGCATGACACGCGGCACCAGCAGGTTGTTTTCCAACTGCTGAATGACGACGGTCGCAACGATGACCCATATCAGCTTGTCAGGTCCGATGGATATCGCCACCAGCGCGGCGGGAATGGCGCCGAGCAGCGGACCGACCATCGGTACCGCTTCCAACACGCCTGCCAGGAGCGCCAGCACCAGGGCATTGGGTAATCCGATGAGGAGATAGGCAATCAATGCCATGACACCGATGACAAGGCACAGGACACTCTGTCCGGCAATGTAATAACCGAGTTTTTCTTCCATGGCTGAAATGAGTTCGCTGATGTTCTCGCGCCGGTCTTGTGGGATCAGCAGTAATAAAGACTGGATGGTGCGCGGCCCATCCAGCGTCCAGTAAAAAACCAATACCAGTGTAACGATCGCTATTAAGAAAGCCCGGGCAGCCAATGTCACATAACCCAGCGCCTGTCCTGCCGAATCCATCACCTCCTGTCCTGTCGGCTGAACCAGGCTGGCGCAGGCTGGTAGCGTGGCTGGAAGGAACTCCCCCAGGCGGTCGATCAACGGAATGGAGGAGGTAAACATCCACAGGCGCAGAGTTTGGTAGTGCCCCGGCAATGCGTCAGCGATCGTTCCGCCCTGCTCGACGATCAATGGGAACAGCAACAGGAGAAAGCCTGCAAGCAGGCTGAGCAGCAGGAGAAAGACAAGAATGATCCCTGCCACGCGGGGAGTCCCCGTCGATTTAACCAGGATACGACCGGTCTGATGACTGTGCCCATCACGATGGCAATGAACAAAATGAAAACGACCTGGTAGAACCGGTAGAGAAGCCAGAATCCAAGGATGACCATGAGCGAGCACCAGGGTCGCCCACACCACCCGCCGGAAGGTCCAATCATACGGTTGCGAAGGTGATTGAAGCGTCATCTTAAGAACCTGCAGAATCCAACAAAGCCGCGAGAATTCCCCAGACTGATCCAAGCACAACACCTGCAATGACATCTCTTGGATAGTGCGCGCCGACGTAGATGCGCGTAAAACCGACCAGGGCGGCAACTGCATAAAGGGCAATAGTGACCGGCACTCCAGGCTGGAAGTGATGGATGAACAGCGTCATCAGGAAAAATATCTGGGTCGTATGCCCGCTGGGAAAGGAATCACCTTTTTCACGCCAGCCGATGACGCGGGTTTTATCCAGGGTCAGGAAGGGACGGTCCCGTTTGGAGAGGGTCTTGATAATTACCACCAGCAGCCAAAGTGTCAGGGTGCCAAGGATGATCACAATCGCCAGGCGGCGATAGTTCAGGATAAAAAGGAGGAATGCAGCCGCGAAAGCAGTCAGCATATTTCCAAGCTGTGTGACCAGCCACATGACGCGATCCAGCCATCCGGGATAACCCCGCATGTTAAAGAGCGTAAAGACCCGGGTATCCAGGCGTGAACCGGCGTTCCAGATCAGGGACAACGTGATCGCGGCAAAAACAAAAAGCAAAACGAACAGCCCTCCCTGGGCGCTCCCTGCCATCCATAAGGATGCCCGCGTCGCAACCGGCAACCAGAAGAGGAACAGTACCAATCCTGTCACCAGGATGATCAGGAAGGCGGGGCGTCTTCTATTGGCAGACCAAAAAGAAGCCGCATGTGCCTGCACCGGCACAGGTGCCTGTTCCGGACCGCTAGCCATTGACTGCATCCTTTGAATCCGTCAGTTTGGAAGTGTCCCGCTGTCCGGTCAGCGCGGAACCGGTCATCACCGTCAGCGCGCGCGGATGGACATGAACGGATAACGTCCCCTGACCCAATTGATTGCCATCGGCGAGTATGGGCATTTGCGGGTTCGAAACGATCCTTATATGTTTGGCGCGGTAATGCTTGATACCGGCATCCCCCACCATGCCGCCGCGCGACAACATGGCATAGGTAAGCATGTTCAGTTTACTCATATCCGAAAAAGTGAATACATCGAGACGACCGTCCTTGAAGGATACCCTGGAGGAAATCTGGAAGTGAGGTCCAAGGAAGGGCATGTTCGTGATCAACATCATATGCGCCGTAGCAGCAAGATGTTTGTGCCCGTCCAGGATCATACGCAGCCGGGAGGGTGTTGCAGAGATAAATGTCGATAATAATCCCCCGATCTGTGCAAGGTCGCCGTGCTGGAGGTCATCTGCCATGGGATAGAGATCGGTCAGGAGACCCAGCGCCGCGACTTCCAGGAACCAGTGACGGGAATGTCCGCAGTGGACCCGCCCGACATCGATCTTCAAGCGGCGTCCCTGGCGCAACAAGGCAACAGAAGTCGCGATATCCCCGGTGATCCCCAGATTAAAAGCGACATTATTCCGTGTGCCGGTGGGAAGGATGCCAAGGATCGCATCACTTCCGACCATGGCTCCCACGACGCTGTCGATCGTCCCGTCGCCCCCCGCCACGACGATCAGTTTGATGCCCGACTTAATGGCGTCATGCACAACTCTTTCAAGTTGACTGTCCGGACCCACGATATGGACCTCGGGCAGGATCTGCCGGGCTTGCATCTCTGACAGGATGCTGACAAGTTGCTGAGGCGAGTCTTCCGGCTTGCCGGAGCCTGCATTAAAGATCAATTTCACCCGGAGCGGGCGGAGGGAGGTTGATTTTGATTTGGCTGACATTGACACCTGCATTCCAATTCCCGTTTCCTGCTCATTGGGAATTCATTCTGCCTGTGTGGGGGATGCCCGGTTGATGGATGGACCGCCTCTGTAAACAGGAGATATTGCGGTTCCAGGCGGAACCTGATCCTGGGGGGCGGGTACTCACTAAGGAATGTCAAGGCGCGCTACTGCGGACTCATGAATCGTGAGATGATCATTTACTTTTCGTTGGGTAGGGATATTTCCTTCACAACCTCGGCAGTTTTTTCAGGGGAGTCCACGCGCGTCGCCACATCCGCCTGGGCAATGATCCCGAGGATCCTGTTTTTCAAGTCCACGACTGGAATGCGCCGTAACTGATGCGTGGACATCGCATCCAGGGCTTTTTGCAGATCATCCTGAGCCAGGCAGGTTATCACCCCGGTTGTCATCACCGACTCCACTTTTATGTCCCTGGCATCGCGCGCTTCGGCAATGATCGTCAAAGCCAGGTCGCGATCGGTCACGATACCGACCAGTTTTTTGGTCTGTTCGTTCTCAACGACAGGGATCGAGCCGATGTTCCCACTCTTCATCAATTTCGCTGCTTTTACCACGGTGTCTTCCGGCAGACAGCAAATGGGATCTTTCGTCATTACATCAATACACTTTATCATCTCGATTCTCCTAAAAGTTGTGTTACCTGTCATCCTGGCTCTGAGACCAGGATGTCATTCTCCGATCCCTTCCTGGATCCATTCGGAGTATCGGGCGGGAACAAACAAGCTGCCATACGGAGCACAACCCCTGGGTTGAGGCTGTGCTCCGGAAGAACATGCGGGCAGGTTCTAGCGGTTGATGATGAACAGAATACCCGCGATCAACGCGCAGATCCCGGCGATAATGTTAAATACTTGTCCGAGACCCAGACCCAGCAGACCGAGACCCATGATGATCAGGAAGATCCCAAGCAGGATCCATTTCGCTTGATTCATATGCATTTTTTCTCCTTTGAGTGATTACCGGGACGATACTTCAATTTTCAAGACAGCTGGACATCCAGCGTCAGACTTAAGCGGCTTGTTGGATCGCCTTTTTCCCGGCTTGGGCGGCATCGGATACGTTCTCCAGTTGCTCGACCACCAGCGCCTGGCCTTGATGCAATAACTCTTTAGCCTTTTCACGCCCGCTCGCGGTGAGCTTGTCCCGGCTCGAACGCACCTGCTCCATGGCGTCTTCCACCATTTCAGTGGTCCGGTCGCGCAGTTCGATGCTTTTATCCTTGATCTGCGTCCGGGTGTCTTTTCCAGATTGCGGCGCCAGCAACAGCATGGTCAGCGCGCCAGCCAGGCTGCCGACCAACAATCCTGCCAAAACGCTCAGGATATTGGTTTTGTGGTATTCGGGTCTTGATTCTCGTAGTCCATTATGTTTTCTCCTTAAAGTCCATGTTTGGTGACGATTTGTGCTGCCTGCCGGGGTTTACCTGGTATGTCGATTCCCGGTGAAGATGCCGGCAGCCTGTTGTTCCTCCTCCGTGGGAAACCGGATGAGAGCGGTCAGCCAGGTCAGGATGCCATGAAAGATCTGCATGCCGGCAAACACGCGAGCTGTCTGCTGTGTGTCCGGATCTTGTCCACGGAAGAGGAATTTATTCATGCCTGTCTCCTCTGGTTTACCGGGTGGTACGGTTCTCGCTGGTGCTGGTTTCAGTAACTGCCACCACCGGGCCGCGCGGGCGGTAAAAGATCACCCAGACTATTCTTTCGATCGCCCATGCGATCAGGGCATAGATCGCCATGGCAAATAATGTGGGGAGTTCCAACACCATGCCTCCGGCAGAGGGTGTAACGGTCATTCCCGCAAAGGGGAACAGGAACAGGTTGGTAAACCCGTAGATCAGGGCGACGATCGGGCTTTCAGGATTGGCGGCGATCAGCTTCAACCCGAAGCGCAGGGCCAACATGCCTTCGAGTATGCCCAGGAACAGCCAGATCAATTGCGTGGCTTTAAACGTAAAGATGCGCTGCTCCCGTTCCGGCTCGTTCTGGGACGTTCGTACTTCTGACACTCTATTTTCGTTTGACATTTTTACCTTTCTTTCTGTGTGTGATTCTGATTTGGCAATAAAGGGGATCCTCAACGTGGAGGTTGTGTGCTGAGTCTGTGATAATTGTTGATGAAATGGCAGGCAGGGGTGGATCACACCCCTGCCTGTCCCACGAGTTAAAGCGTGAGATCCATGATTTAGCGGCGGATCATCTTGAGATGCGCGAGCAGAACGATGGAACCCAGCAGGGTCACCAGCATGGTGGGAAGGGTGATCGCATCATTGATCGTGCCGATCCCCAGCAGCGGGGTGATGAAGTAACCAGCCAGGAAGGCGCCAATGACGCCCACCACGATATCGAGAAGCAGGCCTTGCTGTCGAATTCGTATGCATGATCCTGCTTGCAATGTAACCGACGATCGCTCCAGCGATGAGATAGATGATGATGTTCATTTTTTTTCCTTTTATGAGAGGACGCACGGTTGCCCGTGGTTGATTTTCGATCCACACCCCTTCTCTCGTGAGAAGGGGCATGGCACCACACCGGTCATTTGGCGGGGGTGGGTTCAGTCTTGCTTTTTCAGCTTGGCTTCATACTCCGTAACGCGCTTGTCGATCTCATCGGCTGCAGCTTCACGGGTATAGCCATACTTTTCCTGGAGCAAGCCGGCGAAGACTTCGTACTTGCCGGCAGCCCGATCCAGGTCATCGTCGGTGAGTTTTCCCCACCAGGCTTTGGCCTCGCCTCGGATCTGTTTCCACTTGCCTTCGAATACATCTTTGTTCATGGGATCCTCCTTTGGATCATTTGAAAAACTTTCCACTTTTCCATGGGCATTTGTGTCCGTTGCGCTTTCTTGGAAACGCTGTCCCATTTTGCGCCGGCGCTCGGGGCAGCGTTGGTGCGCCGGATCGAAAGCCCTCGATCAGCCAGGTGGCGTCATGGATTACGAACGCCGGCGGCGACAGACCGCAAGCGCTCGGCCACGCGCTCGGGCGTCTCACCTTTACTGATAAATGCATCTGCGCCGGCGGAGAGTGCGGCTTGCTGACGGGCGTCCAGATGGCTGATGAGGATGATGACCAGCGCGGCCGGGCATGCCTTTCGGAGTGTATCCAGTGCTTCGGTAGGCGAGTTGGGCAGCAGGTCCCAGTCGATCAACAACATATCCGTACGATTGACTGGTGCCTGTGCCAGCGTGGTCTCCCAGTCACCGGCTTCTCCAACCACTTCCATGTTCAGGTCGAGAAGCACCAGGCGCAGGGCGTTGCGTTCTTCATGTTTGGCATCGGCTAAATATACGCGGGTCATGACACCATCCTACAATGAATGCTCCCCGGACGCATCCATCGACCGGGGAGTGTTTTTCTCCGCCACTTGGGGGAGATTCGTGCTTCGCAGGTTTTTGCAAGTTATTTTATTCGCCCGCTTCGCTATCGAGCACTGAGCGGCTTTCAGCCAGTAGAGAATGTCATCCAATAGCGTCATGGGATTATTCCGTGTATTTACGTGGCTGGGGATTGTGTGCTCCTTCCCCAACCTGAGCATGGTCAACAACCTGTGGGCGCAGTGTCCCCCGCGGATCGCCGCCCCGCCAGAGAGACAGCCCATTCAGGATCACGCTGAACTGGGAAAGCCCGAACCAGAGCAGGAAAATCGTCAAGCTGATGGCAGCATTCTGATCCAGCCAGGCAGGGATTCGGTCACCATGGCAAGCTGTTCGCGCCAGCCGGCGAACTTTTGATCGTACTCCTGCACAACCGTCAGAAAATTCTGAAGGCTGTTCTTTGTCTCCGTAAAATCACCCTCCATCAGGTAGGAGGCATCCTCCAGGAAGGTGGAGGCTGTTTTTACCATGTTTTCCACCTGTGTGATCTGGACATCCAGTGAGTTGGCGCTGGCGATCAGATCACTCAGTAATTCATCGCCGGGTATGTTTAGATCACCAAAAGGCAGCGTGTTGATTATCGCGAGGGTATCCTGTAGTTCCAACAGGCTGCTTTTAGCCTGATCGATCTTTTCGCGGGAGGATTTCAAGCCGGGGAGCAACTGGTTATCCAGCGTTCCGTTTACATTGCCGAATAGCGCTTTTGCCTGGTCAAAATCAGCATTCAGCGTTTCCAGGCTTTTCTCAGCTAATTCGACCGTGCGTAAGGTGCGTTCCAATTCGAGCTCTGCATTCTGGAGCGCTGTTTGTGCCAGCCCCAGTTCATTCTCAATTGCCTGTAACCGCGTCGTAGAAAGCTGTGCCAACGAGTTCCTGATACTTCCATACCAACGCGATCCCGGTGATGCTCAGACCGAGCATTATTGAACTGATGACGATCAGGATTCCGGCGATAATTTTACGTACCATGTGATGTCCTTTTACGAAACCATTTCTCCGGTGCCGTCTCGGAGATTGCCCAACTTACTTATCTGGCTGAGATCTGCCTGCTGTCACGGGTTGTTCTGATGCCCGTGCTTTAAATTCCAGTCTTTCCTGCATTCCTAAACTTCCAATTCGATCCAGGTGGCCTCGTAATAGACTTTTCGATAACGCGCCAGGCGCAACTGTTGACTCTCATATTGGGCGGTCAGTTCGGCTTCCAACTGGCGAATATGAGACTGTAATTCAATGACCTGGCGGCGCAGGTGCAGGATGGTTTCAACAGCAGCCTCATCAACTCCCAGATCTTTTTTTAGACGATCTTGACTGCGCACCTCATAGCCTTCGTATGTACCATACCAATATTTCTTGAGGCGGGTTTTCAGGGATCATGACTTGACCTCATTTGATTCGGCGTGTTTTTGCCGGGCGGAAGCCAGCCTCTGGATGCTGTCAACTTCCTGGTCGGTCAACGGGTCAGGCAGGACCAAACTGACGTGGGCAAACATGTCGCCGCGTTTATCTGGTTCACGCAGATAGGGCATGCCTTTGCCGCGTAGGCGGAAGGTCCGGTTGGCATTCGTGCGGGGTGGGATCTTCAATGTCAGCGGGCGCTCCAGGGCGGGGATGCGGACCTCGCCTCCTGCGATCGCCGTAAAAATATCAACCGGCGCATCCATGTGCAGATCGTCGCCGTCGCGCTCGAATATGTCATTGGGCAGGACTTTGATGATTAGATACAGGTCTCCAGCCGGACCGCCATTCCTGCCTGGCTCTCCCCGACCAGGCAGACGAACCCGCGTTCCGGTGCGTACCCCCAGGGGAATGCTTGCCTGGAATTGGTGCCCGTCCATTTCCAACGAGCGTTCTGTGCCACGAAAAGCCTCTTCCAGGGTCAGATCAACTTCGTACTCGACATCCCGTCCGCGGCGCGGGCTGGGCGGAACCCCTCGTCCACCACTGGTTCTGCCGCCGCCAAAGATATTGGCAAAGAAATCGGAATATGGCGATGCGCTTCCAAAGAGGTCTTCCAGGTCTTCGGCATTGGCATATTGGGTACGCGTCCCCGTGCCGGGTTGAGCTGACCAGTTTTGCCAGTCGAAGTCCTGTTGCTGCTGACCGCCTGTCTGCTGCCATTGCTGGTATTGCGCCCGCAATTCATCGTATTTCTTGCGCCGTTTCGCATCCGATAGAACCTGGTACGCTTCGTTGATCGTCTTGAATTTCTCTTCTGCTTCCTTGTTCCCCGGGTTTACATCCGGGTGAAGTTTGCGTGCCAACTGGCGATAGGTTTGCTGGATGACCTTCTTATCCGCGTTGTGCGCCACGCCCAGGATTTCGTAATAATCCTTAAAGTCCATTGGGCGCCTTCTCAATCCTCTTCTTGTTCATGCTTCGACTCTTTGCCCATCCTGGACTGCCGTCCTTTATAAGCAGACTCTATCTCCTCTGCTGTGTGGGTATCGCAGGCAACCAGTGGTTGTATGTTCATCCGGCACGATGTGACCGCCGGGGCTGGTCACGGTACAGTCCACCAGCTTGCCATCCGGGGTATACACAGCCAGAAGATTGAATAATCTGGCGCATACGATACAGCCATGGATCTCGGCTACATTTTTATTTTCAGACATGCTCATCTCCCTTTTGAGGTCAATCCTGCCATTGCCAGGAATCCAAATATTCAGTAAAGCCTCCCTGGTCACATCCATTGACCAGGGAGTGTTTGTCACCTCCCCAAAGCGGCAGGTGAAGACAAAAATGCGGATAACGCAGCCTTGCTCAACACCTGCGTCATTTCAGGAATGGCAGCGCCCTGACTGCCGAGCAATATGCGGAGTTTGATGCCTGGGGCCAGCAGGTGAAATAGGTGTAGATGACCAGTATGATGATGAGCACCAGCAGGAACCCGCCGACATTGCGGAACAACTTGGAGATCGCCAGCAGGATGACGGCGCCTCCCAGCGACACCAACAGGGCGGGGATGCTGAAGTTGCCCTCGTTGATCGTGCTGACGCCGAATAGCGGGCTCAGGAAGTAGCCTGCCAGGAACGCGCCGACGATCCCCACCACAATATCGGCAAGCAGCCCCTGCCTTCTATTCGTGCGCATGATCAGGCTGGCTACCCAGCCGACCAGTGCCCCTGCGATGATCCAGATGATAAAGTTGATCATTTTATTCTCCTGGGTGAAGTTTGGATATTCACCAGTCTGTCATCGAGCCATGCTTGCCATGGATCGTGAGATCATGAAACCACGAAGATTCCCCAGCCCGCATGGATCGGGCTGGGGAATCTTCGCCTCAGCCATTCGGAAGAGACGTTACGGGGTCAGTCGTCAATGACGAAAGTCACCTTCAACTGGACGCGGTATTCCGTGATCTTTCCATCATCATCCAGCTTGATCTGCTGGCTCTCGACCCAGGCGGACTTGAGATTCCTCAGGGTTTTATGAGAGCGCTCGATGCCCATCTTGATGGCATCATCAAAACTCTTCGTGGACGACACGATGATTTCAGAAACTTTTGCAACGGACATGGTGGAACTCCTTTATTGTCTGGAATTGATCCCGGGTTGTTTTATGACAGGTAAAGCAGGGTTGCCCCCACCGCGATCAACGGCAGGACCAGCATGAACAACTTCGTGGAGCATCCCTTATTGTTGGCAGCCCGTTTGCCTGCCCGGATCTGTTGTCGTTTATCGCTCATGCCGGACCCCTCTCCCTGCGCTTTTCGAGCGCGGCGTTTCATCGAAAACAAGCGCCTTCTTCCACCAGGTGAATCTGATTTGTCTGCCATCGGAATCTCCTTTTTTTACGTTCTCACGGTTTGATGTTCTCTGCCCGGCGTTGTACTACAACCCGAGGATCAGGAATGTCAAAACGAACACGAACGGTAGTGCCAGCATGAACAACTTTGGGAGGCAGCCTTTCCTGGCGACATCGCCTTGCGCCTGCCTGTTTCCCTGCATCCTTTCCCGCCTTGCCTGGAGTAATCTCCGGTAATAAGCCAGACCGCCCGGGTTGCTGCCGGGCTGTGCCTGCTGGAGCGGCTGCTGGAATTCTCCGGACCGGCTGCTGGTAATTTCCCTGGATCGGCTGCCGGTTTTCGTTCGGGTTGCCGGGTTGATCGGGTCGACCGTGCACCTTGGCATCTTTCCACTTGCCGGCTCTTTCCTGTCGTTCTGCATTATGACCGCCCTGTCCCCTGTTTTCTTTTTCGAAATTTGATTTTTTAGGCATAGCGTCTCCTGTCATTAATATTATTGTATGCCGCCTGCCCCCTGAGCTGCATCCATCGACCGGGGAGTGTCGTTCTCCGCCACTTGGGGGAGGAATTAAGTATCATTGTTCAATGATCTGAATTATGGTATGGAGTTATTCCCTCCAAACATCCCAACAATGGGATTACTGGTTTGACACAACCACCCGGCCGCGTCCTTCATGCTTGGCACGATAAAGCGCAACATCGGCAGCTCTCAACAATGCCGCGCTGTGGAGCCATATCTCAGGGAAGATCGCTACGCCAACCGAGAACGTCATCGTTTCAAGTGTGCTGCCCTTCGAATTGGATATGGAGAGTGCCGGGCGTGCTCGCATAATAAGTTCGGCGCGTTCACACGTCATTTCCTGCAGACATCCGGCAGGACTATGATGAATTCATCGCCGCCATAACGGCAGGCAATATCCTCTCCGCGGACATGCCCGAGCAGCAAATTCCCCTAATTCATGCAGGATCGCATCTCCAGCAGCATGGCCATGGGCGTCGTTGAACTGCTTGAAATCATCCACATCCAACATCAAGATGCCCAGTGAAAGCTTTTACGCGAGGCTCGCAGCAGTTCGCGTTCCAGGGTCTCTTCCATATAGCGCCGGTTGAACAAACCAGTCAAATGGTCCCGAGACAGACTGCTCGCGCAGGAGCGCTTCGCTTTTGAGCAGGGCTTCCTGCGCCTGTGTACGCTCGGTAATGTCGCGGATATTGCATTGAATGACCTTCTCGCCGCCCACCAGATAGACATTGCTGACGAATTCCACTTGGATCAGCCGCCCGTCTTTCCCTTTTAGCGGCAGGTCTTCATAGCGAATGTATTCATTTTTTTGCAATGCTTGAAGGCATCCTGCTGGCTTCGATATCCTTGAACGCACCCACTTCCCAGAGCTTTTTTTCGACAAATTCTTCGCGTGAATATCCCAGCATATCGATCAGGAAAGGATTGACATCCGTGATCGCCCCCGTCTCGGCATCCAGAATCAAGATCCCATCCTGGGCTGCTTCAAATAGCCGGCGGTAGCGGATCTCGGAAGTTTTTAATTTTTGCAAATCATCCATTATCGCGTACGTCCCTGCAATATTTGGCTTATTTTCGAAGCCTGTCTTTGCTGCATCTGAACCTTAAAATGCGCGCAGAGACACCGTACCATAATCTTATAACAAAGCCTCCCCGGTCGCATCCATCGACCGGGGAGGCTTTATCTCCGCCACTTGGGGGAGGCTGATTGATCAGGGGACTAGGCGGACCGCCAGGATTATTTACCCGGGCAGCCAGCTTCCGGCGCCGGGATGATATCGCCTTCATGACCGCCGTGACCATTCAAGCCATTAACGCTCACCGTGATCTCGTTATATGGATTGGTTTTGCTGCTGGTGGCATGACAGATCGTGATCTTGTCACCGCTGACCTGGTCGGCGAGAGGGCAAGTGCCATCTTCCAGTGGGTAGACATCGCCTTCATGCGTGTCGTGACCATTTAAGCCCATGACGCTCACTGTGATCAGGTTATATGGTTTGGTTTCGTTGCCGGTGGCATGGCAGATCTTGATCTTGCCATTGCTGATCGACACCGGACCGTAGGGCAGCCGTATGCGGGCACCGGGTAGATGTCGCCGGTGATGGTGATCTCCTGGTACGGATTTGACGAATCGCCGGTGGCATGGCAGGCAGTTACCACATTGCCATCTGCCAGGGTGGCGCCCAGGGTGGTACCACCGACGCTGGAGCAGGCTGCCAGCACGGTAAGTGCCACGATCTGGGTAACCGCCAGTATCATCTTGCCTGATATTTTCCGAGGTTTGTTCATTTGATTCTCCTTGATATATGGTTGGAAATACGGAACTTATAATCATGGTACAACGAACACTCCCCAGCCGCATCCATCGGCTGGGGAGTGTTCGCCTCCGCTGCTTGGGGGAGACCCCGGGTCAGGGAAGGATGTTGTTGCGCAGCGCGAGTGTGACAGCCTCCGTGCGGCTGGCAACTCCCAATTTGGACAGGATGCTGCTGACGTGGGATTTGACCGTGGATGGACTGACGGTCAGCCGCCCGGCGATCTGCGTATTGTTCAGCCCTTCGATCATCAGGGTCAGCACTTCACGCTCGCGCTCCGTCAGGTCGAGACCGGGCGCGGGCGGCTGGTTGGCTGTTTCGACCATGACCTGGGCTGCCTCAGGGGAGAGCGTGGAACGCCCGGCGTATGCCGCGCGGATCGCCCAGACAAGTTCGTCCGCGGAGACATCCTTGAGCAGGTAGCCGATCGCCCCCGCCTCCAGCGCACTCTTGATCAGTTTCCCCTCTTTATAGCTGGTCAGCGCAATGACCTGTATATTTGGAAACTTCTGGCGGATGGCGCGCGTGGCGGTTGCCCCATCCATGCCCGGCATGACCATATCCATCAGGATCACGTCCGGCAGGACCTCGGCACAGAGTTGGATGGCGATTTCACCGCTTTCGGCTTCGCCCGCCATTTCCAGGTCATCGAACACTTTCAGAAAGGTCGCCAATCCACGGCGGACCATCGTGTGATCGTCAACGAGCATGACTCGAATGGGTTTGGATGGAGGGATGGTCATTGGTTCTCCTTCTGCGGGTCTTTTGTCCATTGCAGGGTGAGTTCCGTGCCGTGACCGGGCTGGCTCGTATGGATAATCAGCGCTCCCACTGCTTCAGCCCGTTCTTTCATCAAACTCAAGCCGGAATGACCGGAGAAGGATTGTTCAGGATCAAAGCCCCGGCCGTTGTCACGTATGCGCAATTCGATTACAGCACCGGCTTGCTTTAGATTGATCTCAACCTGGCTTGCTTTGGCATGCTTGGCGACATTAAGCAGTGCTTCCTGGCAGATGCGATAGAAAACCACCTGGACTTCGGCAGGCAGGATGAATTTCCTTCGTCACGCTCACAGTGACCGGGATGTTGGTGCGACCTGAGAGCGCATTTCCCAATTGACGCAACAGATCGCCCAGGTCTGTATCGGTCAACGTGGAGGGTTGCAGTTCAGCCAGTAATCCGCGCATCTCGGCCAGCGCCCCACGCGTCAAGCGACGCAGATCCTCGAGGGATCGCCGTGCCTCCGCCTGATCCTGTTCCCACATCCGCGGCAGGACTTCAGCGATCAGGCTGGCGGAGAAGAGAGTCTGGTTGACGGCATCATGCAGGTCGTGCGCCAATCGCTGTCGTTCTTCCAACATCTCGCGCGCCGACTTTTCTGCGGCGACGATCGCTTCGGTGCGTTTCTTCTGCTCGGTCAGGTCGGATGCCACCAGGCCGAAGCCATCCGGCGTCCCGTTCAAAGACAGGCGATTCACCGAAAGATTGACCGGCACCTGTGTCCCGTCGCTGGCGGTGAGAACCAGTTCTTCGCGGCTTTTCTGGTCTGCGCCTTTTTGCAGCAGCGCCCGAAGGATTCTCCTGGTGTTCGGGCACGATCCAGGTGTGGATGTCGGAACCGATCACCTTTTCGAGCGGCGTCTTGAGCATCTCGGCAAAGCGGCGGTTGGCGTACAAGATCACGCCGTCCAGTCGCCAGGGTCAGTGCGCCTTCGTTCATATCCTCGATCAATACGCGGTAGGGAAGTTCGGCGCCCTTGAGCGTAAAGATCTGGTCGCCGCCCACGCCCGAGACGACGAGCGCATCCACCTCGCCGCTGCGAATGGCGCGCAACGTATCTTCGGCTTCATCCAGCCGCGCACGCAGGTCGGCGTTTTCATCCACCAGTTGCTTTTGAGTTGGGAGTGCGGTTTTCTTACGCATTTGAATCCTGATGTGGTCGCAAATCATAAATCGTGATCAGGCCTTCTTTTGCAAATCCAACCCCGCCAGCACGCGCTCGGTCTTTGACATATCGCCGATGATACGGCGCTGTGGGAGCGGCAATTTCTTGATGAGCGTCGGCGCGGCGATGATCTGCTCGCCCTGCGCCAGTTGGGGCTGTTGGTATAGATCGACCACATCCAGCTCGTAGCGCCCTTTCAGGTGTATCTTCGCAGAGTTTTTTGATGTTGGCGATGGCGCGCACGGACTGCGGCGTCGTGCCGGTGACATATAACCGCAGGACATAGGGTTTTTTCTGCGGGCGGACCCGCGCTCGTTCAAATGCCTGGGTCGAATCGCGCACTTTCTTTTTTGGCATGAGATCCTCCTATTCCCGCGGCAGCAGATCCAGCCCGATCAGCACGCGTTCGGTGTTGGAGAGATCGCCGATGATCTTGCGTACCGGCTCGGGCAGTTTCCGCACCAGGGTCGGGATGGCAAGGATCTGGTCGCCGCTCGCCAGTTGTGGGTTTTCCAGCAGGTCCACCACTTCGATTTGGTACCGCCCTGCCAGATGTTCTTCGCAGATGTTCTTGAGATTGGCAAAAGCCGTCATGGATTTGGGCGTTTGCCCGGCAACGTACAGGCGCAGGAGATAGGTGTCCAGATTTCTGGCTTCGGCTTGGTTTTCGTTGTCATTTCGAGCCTCCTCTGTGTTGGTTCGGTTTCGCATCCGCTTTGCGGCTCAGCCCCATGTCCACGCGTTCCTGTGCCAGTTGCGCTTCCTGCGCTTGTTCCTGCCCGATGATGTTCAGCGTCTCGGCTTCCTGCGCCTCAAACTCGGCGCGCATGGCGGCGATCTGCGCTTCCAGTGCCTTGCGCTTGCGTTCCAGTTCGAGTTGTCGGCGCTCGACTTCCTGCTCGCGCGATCGTCTGCGCGGCTTGCTCCTGCGCCTCCTGCGCCAGCCGCGCCGAGCCGGTCAGCACGCCGCTCGGACCGACATAGACATCCCGCAATTCCACGCCGTGATCGGTGAGCAGGAACTCGCGGATCTGGTTCGAGTGCGCCATGCCGCGCGATTTCAGGATGTACAAGCCGCGATTGCGCTCGCCGCCGATTTCGATGTCGCGCAGCAGCAGCCAGGTGTCGATCAGGGACGAAATGGCGACATCGGTTTGCTCGAGCGCGCCGCCGCCCGAGGTCAAACTGGTGAACAAGCCGGTGATCTGATTCATTTTCAGGAAATCCACCAGCCGCATCAACATCGCTTTGACTTCGGTCTCATTGCCCCCGATGATGAAACTGTTCAACGGATCGACGATCACGACCTGCGGTTTGAAGGCATTGATCGCTTTGTGCATCATCGTCAGGTGCATTTCCAGGCCCGCAAACGTGGGGCGGTTCGCCTGAAACTGGAGCAGACCTTTCTGCACCCACGGTTCCAGGTCGATCCCGATGGAACGCATGTTGCGCATGATCTGGCTGGGCGATTCCTCGAAGGCAAAATAGAGGGCGCGCTCGCCGCGGCGGCAGGCGGCATCGGCAAAGTGCGCGGCGAGACTGGTCTTGCCGGTGCCCGCCGTGCCGGAGACCAGCACGCTGCTGCCGCGGTAATAGCCCGCGCCGCCCAGCATGGCGTCGAGGCGCGGAATGCCGGTGGGAATGCGTTCGGTGGAGGCGATCTGTTGCAAGCCGAGCGAGGTGACCGGCAGCACCGAAATGCCGTCTTCGTCGATCAGGAATGGATACTCGTTCGTGCCGTGGGTCGAGCCGCGATACTTGACCACGCGCAGCCGCCGCGAGGAGACCTGTTCGTTCACGCGATGGTCGAGCACGATGACGCAGTCGGAGACGTACTCTTCCAGCCCCTGGCGCGTCAGCGTGCCTTCGCCGCGTTCGCCGGTGATGATGGCGGTCACGCCTTTGTCTTTCAGCCAGCGAAACAGGCGGCGCAGTTCGGCGCGCAGGATGAGCGGATTGGGCAGGCCGGAGAAGAGCGATCTCGATGGTATCCAGCACGACGCGCTTGGCGCCGATGGAGTCGATGGCATGCCCGAGGCGGATGAACAACCCTTCCAGATCGTATTCGCCGGTCTCTTCGATCTCACTGCGCTCGATGTACACAAAATCCAGCACCATCTTTTTGCGCGCGACCAGGTCTTTCAGGTCGAAACCGAGCGAGGCGACGTTCTGGGTCAGGTCCTTGGCGGTCTCTTCGAACGCCATGAAGACGCCCGGCTCGTTGAACTGGGTCGCGCCGCGCACCAGAAACTCCATGGCGAGCAGGGTCTTGCCGCAGCCCGCGCCGCCGCAGACCAGCGTCGGCCGGCCTTTGGGCAAGCCGCCGCCGGTGATTTCGTCCAGCCCCTGGATGCCGGTTGGCGCTTTTGGGAGTTGCCTTCTTGCTTTTGGCATGTTCATTTCTCCTGTTAATCCTGGAAATCAGCATTGGGTGGACTCTGCGAGTTCATGCCCAGCCCAATCGCGGAGTCGAGTACGCACGCCACTCTAATTGATTTTATAAAGAAAATACCCTGTCCGCATCCATCGGTCAGGGTATTCTTTCCTCCGCCACTTGGGGGAGACCCGGTGTCAGGGAAGGATGTTGTTGCGCAGCGCGAGTGTGACCGCCTCCGTGCGGCTGGAAACGCCCAATTTGGTCAGGATGTTGCTGACATGGGATTTGACCGTGGATGGACTGATTGTCAGTCGCCCGGCGATCTGCGTATTGTTCAGCCCTTCGATCATCAGGGTCAGCACTTCACGCTCGCGCTCCGTCAGGTCGAGACCGGGCGCGGGCGGCTGGTTGGCTGTTTCGACCATGACCTGGGCTGCCTCGGGGGAGAGCGTGGAACGACCGGCATGTGCCGCGCGGATCGCCCAGACAAGATCGTCCGCGGAGACATCTTTGAGCAGGTAGCCGATCGCCCCCGCCTCCAGCGCACTCTTGATCAGTTTCCCTCTTTATAGCTGGTCAGCGCAATGCACCTGTATTTTTGGATACTTCTGGCGGATGGCGCGCGTGGCGGTTGCCCCATCCATGCCTGGCATGACCATATCCATCAGGATCACGTCCGGCAGGATCTCCGCGCAGAGTTGGATGGCGATTTCACCGCTTTCGGCTTCGCCCGCCATTTCCAGGTCATCGAACACCTTTAGAAAGGTCGCCAATCCACGGCGGACCATCATGTGATCGTCGACGAGCATGACTCGAATGGGTTTGGAAGGGGAGATGGTCATGAGGTCTCCTTCGGCGGGTCTTTTGTCCATTGCAGGGTAAGTTCCGTGCCGTGACCAGGCTGGCTCGTGATGGTCAACTGCGCCCCCACAGCTTCCGCGCGTTCGCGCATCATGCCCATGCCATAGTGACCTGAGACTGTTTTTTCAGTGTCAAAGCCTTTGCCATCGTCGCGTATATTCAATTCGATGGCTGTTTCCGCCTGCATTAAATTGATGGTAACCCGGCTGGCTTTTGCATGTTTGGCAATGTTATTCAGCGCTTCCTGGCAGATGCGATAGAAAACCACCTGCACTTCGGCAGGCAGGATGATCTCCTTCGCCACGCTCACTGCGACCGGGATGTTGATCCGCCCCGCCAGCGCATTCCCCAACAGGTGCAACAGGTCGCCCAGGTCCGTATCGGTCAATTGAGGAAGGTCGCAGTTCAGCCAGCAGCGCGCGCATTTCCGCCTGCGCCGCGCGTGTCAACCGGCGCAGATCGACCAGCGATTTGCGTGCCTCATCCTGGTCCCGGTCCCACAAGCGCGGCAGGACATCCGCGATCAAACCGGCGGAAAAGAGCGATTGATTGACGGCATCGTGCAGGTTCTGCGCCAGTCGCTGGCGTTCCTGCATTGCCGCGAGCGCCTGGGCATGCTCGAAACAGTTCCGCGTTGATCAGGGCGATCGCGGCCTGGTTTGCCACGGTCAGAGCCAGGTCTGCGTGATGAGCCGTAAAGTAATCCCGCTCAACATGCGCGACCCCCACACTGCCAATGACGCGGTTCTTTACTGCCACGGGCACCCACATCCACGCCTGCACCCCTTTCAGGAGAAAATCCGCCTGCTCAGTCCAGCAGTGACCGGAGAAATTGCGCTGACGGTTCGGAACTCCATACATCGCCAATACGTTCAGGCTGGTGCTTGTTATACAGACGCGCCAGGGTCTCCGGACCCTCCAGTCGTATGCGGAAGGGCACGGTCTGTTCCAGCTTCTGTGACCCGCGTACCGCCAGCGCAACCATGGCGGAACCTTCGAGCACGAACAGTTCTGCATGGGTGTATTCGACCAGCACCCGCAACTGGTCAAGGATCAAACCCGGCTTGAGTTCCAATGCGGATGCCAGGGTCTGTGAGATCTCCAGCAGCGTGGACTGCTCACGCGTGTGAAGTTCCATCCGCTGGTGGAGCATCCGTTCTGCACTGATCCGTTCGCTGACATCCCGGACAACGCTCAGCACGCATGCCCGACCCTGGTACGTGATGGCTGTTCTGCGCACATCCACATAGAACGATGAGCCGTCTTTATGCAGATGAACTGCCGGCACGTCGAACACGCCTCCCTGCCGGGCATCCCTGGCAGCTTCCCTGAACAGCCGTTGGCTGTCAGGATGAACATATGCAGTGAATTCCAAACCGATGAATTCTTCGCGGCTGTACCCGTGCATCGCAATTGCGGAAGGATTGGCATCCACCACCCGGCCGGTCTCCACATCACTGATGATCATTCCATCACTGGCGGCTTCAAAGATGATGCGATATTGATGTTCTTTATCTTCGGGACCTGGCTGTGAATGATTTTCATTAACCATAGGGGTTGCCTTCAGATCAGTTCCATCTGAGGAGGACGCTTCTTCTGAAAAGGTTCTTGATGATGTTTATTCTACTGCATTGGAGAATGATTTTATATCCTGCTTTGGTGGGTGATGCTCATTTGATCCCTGCCAGCTTCTTCGCCAGTTGCATTTTCTCCTCCAGGTCCGCCAGTTGCGCCAGCATGATGCGCTGTGCCTGCGGCGACCCGGCTCCATGCATCGACTCGGTCAGGTAGGCTGCCGCTCCCGGTCCCAGGGTCAGGTTTTCCACCAGCCGGAGCATGCGGCGGCGTTCCTCGGTCGAATGGGGATCGGCGCTGTGCAGGTATTTTTCCAGGATGGGTCCGATCTCGGGGTTGTCAAAGTCCTTTTCGGACGGCAGTGTCACCAGCAGCCCGCCGGCGATGTCCTGTGCCAGGCGCGCCATCTCGTATGGGAAGCGTGTGACGTTGAGCTTGCAGACGTTTGCCAGCAGCAGGTCGACCATGTACGTGCCCGAAGGGGTCGCCTGCCCTTCCGCCGAGCACGCCAGTCCGCAGGCATACATGCTCTCGTTGAGGTGGATCATCTCGACGATCTTGTCCCTCACGTGTGAAGCCTTATCCGTGCCCTGGTATTGAGCCAGGCATTGCACCGCCCCGATCAATACATCGCCCATGCCCGTCTTGCAGCCGCCGTAACTCTGGCGGTGGTAGCCCGCGAAGCGCTTGACCAGCAGCCCGCTGAACGCGCACTCCCCTGCCATGAAGACCCGCTCCCAGGGGACGAACACATCCTGCAGGATGATCATGGCTTCATGCCCGCCGAAGGCTGGGTTGCCCCGGTCGATCGTGCCTTCCTCCAGTTTGCGCGTATCCGATGGCTGGCGCCCGAGGACCATCAGGACCCCCGGGGCATCCGCGGGGATCGCAAAAGCCACCGCATAATCCCGGTCCTCCTCGGAAAGCGTCTGGGTCGGCATGACGATGATCTCGTGCGAGTTCAGCGCCCCGGTTTGATGGAACTTGGCGCCGCGCACCACGATGCCGTCCGCCCGGCGCTCGACGATATGCACGAACAGGTCGGGGTCGCTTTGCTGGGACGGCTTCAGCCTCCGGTCGCCCTTGGCGTCCGTCATCGCCCCATCCACGACCAGGTCGTGTTCCTGCACATATTGGAGATACTGCCGGGACCGGGCGTGGTATTCTGTCCCCAGCGCCTGGTCCATTTCGAAGGTCACCGAATCCAGCGCGTTCAGGGCATCCATGCCCACGCAGCGCTGGAAACAACAGCCTGTCATTTGTCCCAGCAGGCGCTGCATCTTCACTTTTGCCACCAGATCCGCTGTCCCCTGGTGCAGGTGTGTGAAGCGGTTGACCTGTCTGCCCGTCACATTGGAAGAGGCAAGCATCAGGTCGGCATGCGCAGGTTGCTGCGCCAGTTCGTAGGTCATCGCGCAGGCGTTCAATGACGGTCGGACCAATGGATGCTCGGCGGGGTTATCCACCTCCTGCCCCATGATGAATGCCCGTTTCTTCATCCTGCCCAGGCTGGTGATGTATTCATCTCTCGTCATCAGTGCCATGCTCAGCCTCCTTTAAAGGAAAGGTGCAGCTAGGAACAAAACCTTATCTGCGCATCGCCCGTTTCCGGTAGCATCATATTCCGGCAGCAGGCGGTCATATTCCTCGTCCATCAGCGGCGAGGAGACCATGAAATCCGCCGTCGCGCGGTTGCAGGCAATGGGAATGTTCCACACCGCCGCTGTCTTATTTCAGTTTTCCGTCCCTCTCCAGGGCTTCCATGATCCGGGAGTCTTAACCTCGGGTCCATGCCGGTAAAGAATCCCGGTCCGGGGTATCCCAGGTTAAGTCGGATGATCGGGACATTTGGATCAAAAGGCGGCATGATCACGACCCCATCATAACTCAGGGATGAAATTGGGGTCCAGAAGGCACCGGCATAGATGCGTTCAGTCCCCACGCAGACCACGAAGGGAATCCCATTTACCGGCATTGGGAACATCCTTCGAAAACGGGTGTAAGCTGCCTGGGTGAGCTCAATAACGTGATTGGTTTTGTCGTAGGAAACAATATCGTCACCGGATAGGAACGGCTCACTTTCAATAGGCAACCGGTCGATGTCGATCCGTGATCCTTCTGCAGGGGAAGGATTCCCGGTGAGAAGATAGATCGCAAAACCATCCTCCCCGGCAGGCTGGCAGGCAGAGGCCATCACTGCCAGGAGGAAGATGAGAAATAGGGAAGCTCTTTTCAACAAGGCTGACCTCCACGGGAAACAGGTGGGCAGTTAAAAGTACATGAATACTATAAGGATACTCCACCCTTAAGTCAATTGTCGTTTTTTTTGCACTGATGGATCACTCCCCTCCCTAAATTCGAAGAATTTGGGGAGGGGCTGGGGGTAGGGCTCTGGAACCCCCTCAGTCGAGGCGGCTTCGTGCCGCCGTCGGCTATGTCGGAAACTCACACCTGCCCTGGCGGTCCGGTGCCTGCGAGAACGACATAGCCTCAACACGATGCCCCGGAACGACAACGCTGGTGGAAGGACAAGCGGTCCCGGACCGCTTGTCCTTCAGTGAACTGCAGCCTCAATTTCGGAAACCCAGGTCGTCCAGAACGATGACGCCCGCCGGGGTGAGGTCAAAGATGAAGCGAACCGTGGTGATGGTTGCCGGGTCGAAGCTCGGATCTGCTTCCATGAATGCCGTCAGGGGGAACTCAAAACTCTGGAAGATGGCTTCAGAAGGCGAAGGTCCGGTGATATTCATGAAGGGCGCCTTCGTTAAGGTCGTGGCGATCTGTGGCTGCAAGAAAGAGAAACTGCTCAGCGGCAGCCGGACGGCGCGGCCCGAACCATCGATGAGCTCCACGCTCAGATCAATAGGCTGGCGTGCGCCTCGCGGTCTTTCGATGCGGCCTCGTCCGCATCCTCAATACCCGGAGTGGGGTCTTCATTGGCATCGGCCAGCGAAAAGACCAGCGTGCTGCCTGCATCCAGCTCCAGTCCTTCGTCCGGCAGGTGAATGGTGTAGCTGGCGGGACTCTCTGGCGTCCCCGCAGCCCAACCAAGGTACACCGCGCTCGTATCCAATGGCCCAACTACGGACGAGGTCACCAGCTCGACCGCCTGCTCGCGCCAGACCGTCAGGTTCTGAGCGGACTGCACACCGCCGGGCATGGTCGTGGTCTTCGCGTTCATGTCCTCCTCGTAGGTGCTGACCAGTTGGTAGGACGAGTCCTGGAACTGGTTTAGGTAGATGGTTTCGGGCAGCCAGCCGGAAGCAACGCGATAATCCCGGAAGAGCGGGATGTACCCGGTCTTGCCGCGCAGCGTTGCTTCGAGAAAAGCGCTGATGTACACCTCAGCAAGATGCTTCTGGTCCTCAAAAGGCATTACCGCCTGCTGGTTATACAGCCAGGTTGAGGGTGCCGTTTGATCGTTGATCCAAACGCTGTTGAATTGCCCGTGGTTGGCTCCATAAATATATAGAGCCGTCTTGAACCAGTAATTGTCATCGGTGAAGGTGGTGCGCGCGTATTGGTTCAAACCCATGAAGGTCAGGATCTGCAAGTCGCTGGAGCCCTGCAGCACAAAGTAATTCACGTTCTCCAACGGCAGGTTCCGGCCACGCGGCTTATACGTCTCGAACACGGGGGCAATCGCCACGACGGAGCGGATGTTGAAGTTATAGTCAAAAGCCACCGTAGCGTCATCCGGGTAGGTGGGCAGCCGGTTGAAAGCTGCTGCGACAGAAGCCGCCTCCCCGCCGCGCGAATGACCCATCACGGCAATATTATTCATATCCACCTTGTGATAGAACTGGTTGCCCGGGGTCTCGTTCCACGCTTTCCAGGAACGCAAGTGCTCCAACATCAGCCAGCCCCGGGCGTCGTTTTCGTCTTCAGGGCGGCCTAGCGCCCCATCCGCATTCAAAAAATTCGCATCCACAGAGACCAGGATAAATCCCCGGCTGGCAAGCAACTCGCCCAGGTAATCATAACCGGGGTCTGAGAATTCCTGCATGACATGATCACCGTGTACGATCAGGACCAGCGGGAACGGTCCCGCCCCATCCGGGTACCACACTCGTCCGTTAATGGGTATCGTATCCGGGCCGAAGCCCCAGTAGTTGAGCGCGCGCTGAGGTCCACCCGTTCGTGAAAGGCGAGCCGTCCACCGGGCCGGTAACAAGGTCCACACCGGCGCCGTACTCGGGGCGCTGGCGATCATTGCCGCTCCCGTAGAACAACGTCCGCACTTCGTACGGGCCCGGCTGGGAGGGATCGGGCATATCCAGCGGGGCGACCTGAGCAGCGGACATGGCTGCTGCGTTGAGAGGCGGCTCAACAGGCGAACCGCTGCCAAGCAGCCAGATGGCTCCGGCTGCGAGTCCTCCCAGGGCAAGCACCAGGCCCAGGACGGTGATGAGCCGCTGGACGACGGTTGCCGTCCGCCATCCGCCGCGAGCCAGCACCCATACCCCTGCCCCCAGCAGCGAGGCAACCACGATCACTGCGAGCATGAACAAGAGCGTGCCGGTTAGTGATACGGTGGCGGCTATAAAAAGACCCACATACAGCAACACCAGCGAGGTGACCAGAGCCCACCCATAGAAGGCTGGAATTCTCTTGAGGAGGAACACCAGCAGGACTGCCAGCGCGCCAACGATGGAGGCAATAGCCAGGAACTGGGCGCTTGCCACCAGGAAGCTGAGGATCCGGGGCTTCGCAATGAAGACCGTATAACCAGCGATCAGGAAGGGGATGATCGTCACGAGCAGCATGCCCATGCCTGCCCCTTTCCAGGCATGCGACCCCGGCTTGATGGCGCTCCAGGCGTTTTTGAACCAATCGCCAATACCCCTCAGGAATGCAGCGCATTTGATTGTCATTTTTGTTTTCATTTTTATTCTCCATTTATCTGGACAAAGTGTTGTCCGCTGATTAAGCCCTGGTGACCGAGCTCTGTGGGTTGTCCACCTTCAGGCTCAAGCATGTTTCTCTTGTGTGCGCGGGAAAGATTGGCCGCACCTGCCGCCAGGCTAATGATGATCGATAGCAACACCGACACGACCAGGAAAGTGAGGATCCCGCCGGACTGGCCCCTGTAGACATCAATGTACCCAGCCCAGGTATTGCTCGCGCCGTGCATGACCGCAGCCAGCAACACGCTGCCCTTGGTGTTGTTGAAGAGCCAGGTGAACTGGATCGATGAGAAGATCACGAACACCGAGTAACCAAGAATGGCGGTGAACAAGCCAACTAGCGATTGCATTTCGTACTGGGCCGTTCCCTTGATGAAGAACAGGGGGATATGCCAGGCAGCCCAGATCACTCCCACGATCAGGCTTGAAACCAGGGCGTTATGGCGGGTCTGAAGCCTGGGCAGAAGGAATCCCCTCCAGCCAAACTCCTCACCGATCCCGGCGGCAATGGTGAGGACCAGGAACATCGGAACGATTGTATACAGCGGCGGAAGCCCGCTCCAATCCACGGCTGGCCCGCCGAGCAGATCGAACAGATACAAGGCGGATACGGATGGGATGACCGCGAACAGCAGCGCGATGAGCCACCAGCGAATGCCAACCCGCCAGATCAGGAAGCGGCCAAGCAGCTCCCGGAGACCGCCCTTGCGACCTTCAACCACGACGAGCACGATCGCCGCCAGGCTGGAGCTGAGCGCTCCAAGCTGCGAAGCCCACGGGGGAAGCAGGCCGGCAGACACCATGAGCAAAGGAGTGAGGCCCAGGATCAGTGCCAGGACAAGCAGAGATATAACGGGGTATTTCCTTATAAATGCAGACATTTTCTTTATTTCCTTTTCTTGATTATTGACTGGCGGAGACGGTATCCCCGCCAGTTTGAACAAAAGCCGAATGCCTCGGGCGGGACGAGCTATTCGTCACCGGCCAATTCCAGATTCAGCCAGCCGATACCTGCCTCCACGTGGATGTTTAGTGTCACATCGGACACGCCATAGGCTTCGTTGGTGTAGACATCTCCATCCTGTGCCAGGTCCGGGGCATTGATCACGGTTGGACCGCGATCCACCTCCACGCGCACACCCACAGCGCGACGGCAGGCGCAGCGTGAGGCCAGCCGCACCCGCATCGATGGTGATGTCCAGGTCACGCGCCCAGTCGCCACTCAGGTCGATCGTGCTTTCCCCGATGCCCAGGGTAACATCCAGCCCGGTCAACGACAGGCCAGCCAGCTGCAGATCGCTGACCCCGCCGCCCACGTCCACACTCAGATCCATGGGCACGGCGTCGTAAAGGCGCAGGTCCCATTCATTACGAAAGTCTGTGATGTTTCGCAGGACCGGCATACCTCCGACCTCGGGTTGACGGACGACCAGTGTTCCATCCGTGTACTCCACCTTTGGTTTCAACAGGGCGACGTTATAAGTGAAGTCGGCCTCCAGCAGTTTTTCCGCGCCGCCCGTCAGCCTCAAGTCGCCCGCGCCTATGTTGATCCGAACGCGGACCGACTTGGCATCTCCCAGCTCAACCGATTGTGACTCGTTCCTGAGTGCACCCACCCTGGGCCTGGAACCACAGGCGCTCAGCAGCAGTACGCCAAGGAGTAGCACGAGGGCGAACCTGACATCCATCCAAAACCAACTTTTTTGCTTGTTCATTTCAGTATCTCCATTGATATTCAATTAATTGACCGTTACGCCTTATTCCATAAGCGTCCATTTCGGACTCTAACCGGGTATCAACCCCGGGGTGACAGCCAGGACCATCACCAGAGTCGGGGGCAATTCCGCACCATGCACGATGACTGCCATCCAGTTGCTGCGAAAACGCCTGGCAGACCAAACTACCTTAAATGAGGGTGTGAAAGTGTATTTGTATTCATTTTTATTCTCCTTTTTTCTGAACAAAAGTTGTCCGCTCATTTTTTTCTGATTCGCTTCATAACTGTTTACCTTTCGATCATTCGATGCTTGCGAATGCGACGCACCCTCAACACGATGCCCAGGATGAGCAGCGCCGGCAGAAGGAACATGGCCGCCACCAGCAGCTTGGCTATCACGGTCAGGCTCATGCGCGGTTGGAAGGACAGCGGCTGGTATACATAGAGCGAATCGTCCGCCACGCCGGTATCGTAGTAACTGGTGATCAATCGCTCGAAGGCCTGCGGTTGCAGCGTGTATACATCGTCAATATGGCTGAATTCCGGCAGGAGGACCATCTGCGCCTTGTGAAAGTAAGGCCTGGCCTCGTCCAATGCAGTGGGCGGCGTGGAGAAGTCCACTGTTCCATTGACCAGCAGCATCTCCACATCACTCTCCTGGAACTCGCGCAGGTCTTCCGGGATCAATTCGATCGGCCATTCCGTCGCCATCGGCCAGATCAACTCTGAATGCGGCGCGCCCATGATCGAATTCCCCAGGCTGACGCTCTCGATCCCGCCATACTTCTCCAGGTCGACCGTCCCGGCTTTGTTTAGCAATTCGCCGCATATCGATCTGGTCGAGGGTACCATCATTGCGGTCGATCAGGTTCAACATCGCCAAACCGGAAGGGTCGCCTTCGGCAGCCGCCAGATAGGCGTCGAAGATCATCGGCATAGTCGGGTTGGAAAAGAACATGAAATGGGTGCCCAGGCGGACCGTACCTGGATCGATGTTGAAGAACAGCCAGCGCTTCGGCATGTTGTGGTTGACGGTGTACATGGTCTGGGCAAAATCACTTGTCCGGCTGCTGCAGGTCGCATCCTGGGCGCATAACTCGCTGAGATGTCCGATCATCTCGTCCAGGACCGCCGGGTCATAAATGAAGTGGCCGGGGGTGTTGACGCCGATCAAGACGAGCCGGTGCAGGCTGTCCGGATGCATATAAGCGTAGATCTGTGCCACGCGGGTGCCGTAGCTCTCGCTGAACAGGTTGATCCGTTGATATCCCAGCGCAATGCGCGCCGCTTCCATGTCTTCGACGACGCCGGGGATCGTATAGCCCGACAGGTCAACGCCTGCTTCCTGGTAGGTCGCGGCACATTGTTTGGTAGCAGCCGTATACTCTGCGCGTGCCTGCTCGCTGAACAAATCTTTGCCTAGGTGGGCTTTCAACAGGCGGCCTACTTCAGGACACGAGAGCACAACCGTGCCCTCAACCCCGCGGTAACCGACCATCACCACATCATGGTTTTCAAGCAGCCAGGCGGGCGGCGCCCAGACAAGGTTTGGGCCACCCGGGCCGCCTTCCAGCCAGAACACCGGTTCCGCGGGGTTCTGCCCGCTGGCGGGGATGCGCACCACGGGCAGCGCGATCAGGCGGGAGCCGGCCTTGTCCCAGTTTTCCGGGACAACCAGCGTGCCGCACTCGGCGATGTATTTTGTGTTGCTCCCCGCGGGCTGGTACTCGCATTTTTCCAATGCGCTCAACTCGCCGGCTTGCGCGCCCTCTGGAACCTGGGCGCCTGGGGCAGCCTTGGAACTGCAGCTGGCAAGCAGCAGCGCTCCAAAAAGTGCGAGGACGATCAAAAGATGGTTTGTTTTCATGTTCGTTTATCCTTTTTTCTTCAAGATCGAATTTCCGCCCGCTGAGTTGCAGGTCCGGTCCTGGTCGGCAAGCGTGGGATGGGTATGGGTGATCGCTCCGGATGTCCTGCATTATCCGGATTTATGCGGCGATTGGGAATCGATCTATGGATTTATTTCGGGCGATTTGCCCTACAACTTTGGATGGAGATCGGACATTCCCCCTGCAAATCCCCCGCTATTCACATACTATTGGCCGGACCGCACCCTGGCGAGCAGGTTATAGCGGCTGTTGACCCCGATTTTCGTATAAATGTTATGCAAGTGGGTTTTGACGGTCGCGATCGAAACAAACAGCTCACGGGCGATATCCGCGTTGCTTTTCCCCTGGACAACTTTGAGTATGATCTCACGCTCCCGCCCGGTGATACCGTATTTCGCCAGGAAAGCCTCGAAAACCCCGTCGATCTCGACCGAGGCGGGAACGAAGTAATTCAGGAAATAGACAATGACGAAGATGCCATACAGGACGTAGGGGATCGAGCTGTAGATAAAGTCATTTTCCGTTGCGAGAGTCGATAAAGGGGACCGCACTTGATGTAAGAGGCTGACCAGAGTCTCAACGTAACCGACCGTAGCGAAGATCAAGCTGCCAAGCACGATGGCCCGCTTGTCGGTTTTCCAAACACGGTGCAGCAGGGCATAACCCAGGACAATGGCATACGTGAACGAGGCAAAGTAGCCAACTGACGAGATCTGAAACCCTATCCCAAGACGAATGCTTTTCTGGTCCGCATCGAGCACCGCGCCCCAGGGAGAGAATACTAATCCCAGTGCAGACGATCATCAGCAACAGGAAAGCGAATGTCAACAGCCTGCCCGCCTTGACGTGATAAACCCCCAGCAGGAAATGGATCATCGCAACCACGACAGCCCAGGTGAATATCTGGAGGATGCCCGATATGACATACCAGGACCAGGCCGAATATCCTTCAACATTCAGGAATAGGTATTTCTTGAGCACCGTGAGGATCAGAACAGACGTGAACAGGGCATACACCAAACAGAAATTGCGCAGATAGGCTTCGCCTGTCCGCAATGCCCAGGAAATGGCAATGGAGAGGGCGGCGGCGCCAATTATGATCACGATAAGCTCGTATGCGATCTGAAGATGTTCCATGGTTGCCTCAGTACTTATCCTTGACCGGTGGTCTGGCTCGCTGCCAAAAATGGCAATGGGCGGGTACCAGGAACGACTTTGTCAACGTCAATATTATCATCAACGGCATCAATTGTCCGGCTTTCTGATAATCACTTGGTAATGTGGTGGTTAATGCAGATTATGCTTGTAGCCCGGACCCGGCAGTTTGCTCCACCCAGCAAGGGTCTCCGCGTTGCACCCTTTGGGTCGCGCAGCACATTGCAAAGTGCCTCACCCCGCCGCTATCTTGACCACCTGACATGTCTTCTTATAACCCTGTCAATTGCTGTCCCGATTTATTGATGAGCTTGGATCGTCATACCGCGCATGAGACATGTCAGGTTTTATTGTTTTCCTCCTCCCTCAATAACACATACTCCCATCTCCATCACGCAACAAACTCCCCTTCCCTTTAGGGAAGGGGCTGGAGGTTAGGTGAATTCCCCTCCCTGGATGACGTGTATTTCAGGTACGCCAATGCAAATGTGGATGAATAAAATGGGGTAAGGACGATCAGAACAATTCGATTAACGAATACAAATAACACGTTTGAACCTAATGCTGCGGACGGATTAATGTAATTGATATCGCTTAATGCAGTTAATTCAAAGCCGGATTGGATTAGCACCGTGAACACTCCAGATAAAATGGTAAATAAACTGGCTGCTACTGTCATGCTTATTCCTAGTATCGCCAGGGTGCTGAAATGAGAAGTAAACAGCTCCCATGCGTTTTTTAGGCTTTCCCGAATACCCCCGTCGTATGCAAAGAATTCAAACATGGTGAAGTACCACATGCCGCTAAACAATGAGGACGGTAAGAGCAGAAATACTGCCCAATCAGAAATATGAGCGGGTACTGTTGATCTATCCATTCCAAATAACAACAAACCGCACATAAAAGGCATAAGCACTAATCCTAAGAGACAGGAACTGCCAAGCATCCGCCATGCAAATTTCTTTACCGCAGAGAAGGTATCCGGAACATTGACAACTTTCCCATTGGAAAAACAATATGCAGCATACGGAACTCCGAAAAGACTAATATAATTTACTATTAAAAACAAAATATTTACTACCAAATAATAAAATGCCGCAACTAAATTCGAATCCGGTTGCTTCACAAAAAAGTTGAATATTTGACCAGGGATGGATATTGCGCTAAAAACCCAAATGGTTTTTTGCTTCCAAATGTTTCCCCAACCGGATCGCATGAAAAACAGCACATCTGCCATCGTTTTCATTCCCTTTATATTCTAACCGCCCGACGAGTGGTCTAGCCGATAACAGCTTCCAGATAGGGATTTTCTGACCTGAAAGTCAAATGTTTTTTCGCACACATTAACCCGTTGATTCATACAATCCGATTCCCCAAAACGCCATTGACAGGGAAGGGAACATTGTCGCATTGATACTGTCGTCATAATCCGCCACACTCCCATCCTGAGTGACGGGTGGTCTGGCTATGGCGCCCTCTGCAAGGCACCATTTGTCTCACCGTAATCGCCCCGGCTGATATAGATGACCGTTCCATCTGGTTGTGGATAAAGATAATCAATACCTTCTCCACACGCCGCCGTCTTCTCACCTGCCTGGAACTGGTATAGGTCTCCATCCATCCCGACCCATGTCAGCGTACCTGAGCATGAAACAGTGGAGACATCGAATCGACCGCATACCTGCCCCAGCTGGCAGGTTGGGTCAATGGTGATCGAGATCTGCATCTCGAATCCATTATTAAAGACAGAGCCTGTCCATGTGCCGATCAACGGAGTGATCGAAGGGATATCGAGAGGTTCGGATGAACCAGAAAAACTGTCAATCAGTGCCTGCCTGATTAGTGTAGCATTCGGGTTCAAACAGACCTGCATATTTGGCTTGCCATTGGGAACAACAACTGTCTGCCCTGAAGTGACCCCATCGTCCGTGATGACATCCAAATGGAGCGGTTGAAAGACACATGCTTCGGGTTTGACCATAATGACTGCCGCCCCCAGGTCAAAAATTTCAACTTGCTTATAACCATATTCATCGAACAGCTTGTCGAAGATACTCGCAGCAAGATTGGCTTTTTCATCGCCAGTATGCCATGGGAGGATATCTGCTTTATGGAAAATCACTTTGTTCGTAGAGTCAAGCGGAACAAGGTACAACTTCAAGCCGGACTCGAATACTTCTTTGGCTGCTTGTGGGTCAGCGTAGATATTCCACTCTGCAACTTTGTTGCTTAGAATCAGGGATCAGGTTGGTGATATTACCGGGAACATACACCGCGCCGCCCATGATATAGACAGCGGCAATGTTATCCCGGATACCCGGATCAATGCGCAGGGCTTGAGCCAGATTGGTGAAGGTTCCACTCAGAAAAATGGTGACCGGCTCGGAAGCCTGATGGATGGTTGAAACTATCAATTCGGGGGCATTCTGTACCGGATACGTCTTGCCTGCATTCGGTAACGGTACATTCCAGAAGTTGTCGCTTAATCGACGCAGGTAATCTGGGAATGCAGTGCCATTTCCCAGAGGCGCGTCTTGTCCTGCGCCAAGAGGGATATCCTGGATTCCAAAGCTATCCAGCGCGCGTCCAATATTCTGGATATATACTTTGGGGTGCGCTTCGCCATAGGAGATATTGATAGCCAGGATGGATATCTCTGGTAGACTTAGCAGGTAAAAAAGCGCTGCCGTCCCATCCCAGCTGCCATCATCATCATAGATCAAGAACATCTTCTTGTCTGGTAAGCTGGGTTCATTTGTTACAGTAGATGTACCGATAGGAATGAACGTTGATGTTGGCGGAATGGGTGTGAGTGTGGGTGAAGGTGTAGCGCTGGGAGAATTTACAGGGAGGCTGCACGCTGCCGGGATGGATGTGATCAATATCATGCCAATGATCAACTGGAATAATTTTTTTCGATCCATGATGAACTCCATACTATGTAAAAACCGGACCCGGCTGCCGGACGAGGGATTGTGCAGGAACGGACTAACGCTCGATAACGGTCACTGTGTAAAACTCCGGGAGCAGGCTGGGGAACCAGAACTACTATACAGATTTTCCGCCCTTAAGTCAAATGTCGTTTTTTTGCACTGATAGATCACTCCCCTCCCCGAATTGCGCTCTTCAGCAATTTGGGGAGGGGCTGGGGGTAGGGCTCTGGAATCTCCCTCACCGATCAAGGGAACGGGAACGGAATATCCTCATACCCAGCCCGATTACGATCAGTCCCGCAATCACGGCAAGGTAGCCGTTCATTTTATTTTCCTCTCTCCATAATGTGGATGCGGCGGGGTCCTGGGGGTTGTAATAGACAGGGATTTCACCGCGATACAAAGCGAGTTCCTCTTCCGCATCTACTTGCGAGAGAAAGCGTTTGCGGGAATGGCCTCCATATTTGACATCCTCCACGTAATAGACGTACGTGACCTCCACAAAATATTCCCTTTCATCTGGACCGGTACCATAGGACTCCACTCTAATATACGATGTCTCAGCCCAGCCTGTGGTCGTGAGCCAATTGGTTGATCCGGTCGAGGCGGCTTGGTAGGCATAATATAAACCTGCAACACCCAACAGGATAAAAAGGATATCTCTCCAGATACTTGATCGTTTTTTCATATTAGTTCTTCCCGCTCAGTGAGGTGAGGACACCCTCGCCGGGCGAGGGAATGTGTTACCGGTATCGTTTTTCGTGTTCATGCTGTCTGATCATTAGATCGATGAACTTCATGACGAGGGTACGGAGGTCTTCCAATGACAGAGACGCCTCCCAGGTTGTGATGGGAATCTTTACTGCGTCCCTGATCACTTCCCGTTTATTCCTTACACGAATCCCACACAGGTTTTGATGTTCATCCGGGATAAATTCGATGTTGAAATGCGCAACTGCATTCCGCAGGAATCGCATCAGTTCATTTAAGTCTCGATGCGTTTGAAAACCATCTGAAACCTTTACTTCGGGCCAGCCCTCCTTTTTGAGTTCCTCAAGGGTTTTATGTGGAATGTGATGGAAAAAATGCGATTGTGGGAATACCAGAAGACCCAGCAGCGAGTTCACCAACTGGGTGATTTCATAGCCTTCCCCGCCGCCAGCGACGGAACGCTCGACGAGTTCGAGGTTCGCTTGTGTGCGCCTGGCAAAATCAATGACTACATTGTGATATTCCATCAGTGCCTATCTTTCAAAGTCGGGAGTTAGGTCAGGGCAGGAGTAGGACTCCGATCTCCCCTCGCCGAGCGAGATACATTCAGCTAATGGCATAACAAACCAAGGGGGATCTGCCTCAAGATCAGAAGACTTCATTCATACTCTTAAGATATCTCAAATAATTTCCAGGTTTATCAATCGATGATCCATCCGGATTTTCCAAATTATGTTGTAATTCCATCGCTTGCCCTGGAAACTGATTAAACAACTCACCTTTTCCAAGAATTACAACTTCAACGCCCTCATGAGGGACTTTCTCGACTTCAGTTCTTAACTCTTCCACATGCTCAAAACAAGAAAATACAACTTTCGGAGAATTGACTTCTTTTGCAAAATCAATGTATTCCTCAATTTCTTTTCTATCAAGCTGCCTACCAGACACTTTGCATTCGCCTATAACAAGCTGACCATTTATAACAAATGCAATATCCACCTCTTTTTCACTGTTTTTCTCAGCATCTTGAAACTTAAGACCATAGAAAGATCCATATATACTTCCCTCGTTACTTGGAGAAGTAACTTCATCAAAAAGGAAAAAACCAGTCAATAAATGTACTAACAATCCCTGATCAATTTCAGCAGAGATAAGTGTATTAATTTCATATTCCCATTCTAGTTTGTCAATTGAGAATGGATTTCTTAGCTCATTCATGCACCCAGTACAGATTATTGTTGATGCAAACTTATCTACTGGTATCCAATTGTCAGTGAAACATCGATTACATTTTAATTGTTTTTCCTTGCCAAATTAGCTTGTTATCCAGCAACCATTTGATTATTATTACCGCACTATCTTCATCTAGCCCTGTTTCCGGTAGCCCTGTTTCTGCCATTCTCAACCGCGATTTGATAGCAGAATAAGGCATGCGAACCTTATTCAAACTCTTACGAGGCAGCAAGTTAATAATTTCGTTTTTTACGTCCTCATCAGTTACATACTCTCGTATTAATTTTCGTACCTTGTTTATTTTGTTGACATTACTCATTTCAAGAAGTAAGTCTATGATTACTGGGTGTGAAATTATCCAAATATTCTTGTTACCGCCTATTAATCTCACAAGTTCATTTCCAATAGAACCTTTATCGGAGTTTTCTAAACGACAATTTATTGCATCGGCAAAAGCGAATAAAACATCCCAAGGAGCAGGCATGGTCAATTTCACGATCTCATCCCTGGTTGAATGCACATAGCGAGTAAGCCCAGATTTCGTAACCCAATAATTTGCAAAAAATACCTTTCCAGAACGGAAATCTTTTATTTTGGGTAATACGATTCCTGGCACCTGTATATCCAACATCGCATATTGGTGATGGCGAAAATTTACGTACCTGAGAGATTCTGGAGCGATAAACTTATATTCTGTTTCGTTGTCAGTGAAATTCACGGGCACATCTTCTGTGTTACCAATATAGTAATAATCATTGTAGAATTCGTGTAAGTTGTCTTTTTGAAAACTCCAATTATCACCCAGAGTCGATAGATCAATACTCGCTACGCTTTTACTGATGACAAAGATTTTATTTCGGTTGACAAATAAATCTTTCAGCAAATTTGAACTTGAAGTAAGCGTTTGGTGATTAATCCATATAGGACCATTTGAATACCTGTCATACGGATGAAACCGTTGTCCTCTAATGTCCCAGTACCAACAAAAATCCTCCACATTTTCATTATTAGAAATAATAACAATTTGGCTTGTTTCTGATTTAGGTTGTTGTCCTAACAAAAATCTGTCAAAGTACACATGCCCTAATCTGTTTGTTGTGTAATCTATTAAGCTCAGCCCTTCATTAAAGTTTTCATGATGACGATTTTGATGCACATAAGTCAAGAGATTTTGCCCAGGAGGCGGAAGTAAGTTATCAATAATCTCTTCAGGGCGGTTCCTTCTATAAGAAGGCGTTATATAAATATCCTGCCACCTAAGCCATTCATCTTCATCAATGACGCCAAATCTTGCCTTGTAGAACAAATCGTAACCAGAAGTTAGAGGCACATAGAATAATTTTGCTTTGTCTTTGGCGCTATCATAGAAGTTATCCAATAACATGAGGTTGATAATAGGCTGTCCGTAAAAGTCTAGGTATTCGCTCCCCGCCACGCGGATCGTAGGAAACACTTTTTGTTTTTATTTCTGCACTTTCGTTGACTCTGTTTACTGTGAATTTGCTGTCCCATAACTTCTTGTCTATATCGAGCGTAATATCATGAAAAGTCTTAATAACATCAGGATTATATTCTTGAGTACATTGAACCATTCGTCACTGATCAAGCCTCCATCGTTACATGGAATTGCAAGAAAATGACGTCCGCCCCAATTAAGCTTGCAATACTAATAAACTTTTCGACATCCTGCAAAGAATTGACTACAAATGCAATCCTTGGAGGACCAATTATTCGTTAATAAATCTTGACCCATTCAAATAATTTCTATCATTTTATTTTTTCCTCCACAACCTTCACCCTCACCTCCCCCTCATCAACTTCCGCAGCGCATCATCGCCTCGAACTATAATTTCCCTGATTAAATGATTACTATGATTACGAGCCCTCACCCCCATCCAGCTTTCAATCGTCGCCACTTAAAATCATTCTAATCATTGTTCGGACCAACAAACGCCCTCGTCGAGCGGCGGAGCTAAAGGATAATCCTGTTTTGTTGGTTTGGCTCCTTATCTTTTATTTTCTTGAATATTGGAAATTATCATCTACACCATCCAGCAGCTGTTTGTTTTTATTCAAATATTTCCACGCCCATGATTTTATATTGTAGGCAAAACCTTTAGATAAAGAACCGACCTCAGATGCTTTAACAAAATATCCTCAGATGCAAGACCTTGCACTACTCCATCTGAATAATCCAATACTTGTGTTTTGGTCTGGTTCTGGATATCCACGAATACTTTCTTTCATCACTTGTCAAGTTATGTAAACGTTTATTTGACGTGTTGATCTTTGATCTTAATAATAATTTTTTTGAAAAAGGAATACGCTTGGAAGAATAAATGAGAAACAATAATACCTGTTGCCAAGATAAAAACTAATCCAACCCATGACCGATATAAACTGGCAAAACCACCCAATCCAAGTATTTCCAGTAAGTGCAAAGGGCTGACAGAGAAAATCCTGAAGCTAACAGAATTGGCAGGATGTATTTAAGGGGAGAACTTTAACGCGTCAATTAGTTTTCCCAGATCGATAATTACCTTCTTCCAATTATCGAGAAAAAAAGCCCTTTTTCCTAAAAGTATTGATAAACAGATATGTGAATAAAACAACTACACTTTGCCACCTTCTACGATTTCTATTCTCCTCCGTCAATCCATACAGCTCATAGACCTCTTGATTGATCTCCGTGTCCACGGAGGCGATTTTGGTGATCCAGTTTCCTGCGCGGTCAAATTCCTCTTCCGGGCGCACGGATGCGTCTTTCTGCAGGGTGAGACCTTCTGTCAGGATAACGGAAGGGCGGTAATCTCGCCGAGCGAGTTATTTTTCGTCTTCTCCATCTTCTTTAGGCTGATTTGGGACAACCTCTTTTATGGCTTCCTCTATTGGTTCAAACCACGACATTCTATCAGGGACGATTTCTGACCTTTAGTTCTGTTTCGATAATTTCCGATCCAGAACTTCTTCAGAAACACTTTCGTGTTTTAATCGTTAAATTTATATATGATTTTTTCCATTTTTTTCATCCTCTTGATTATTGATTGACTTTTTTCCGATATCACAAGCAAATCAGGAGATAGTTAATTATTTATCTAATCAACTTTTTATCTCTATGATACTCAATATAATTTATTGATATTGGATATACCTGTGGTTCTCGAATTTTCCTATCATCAACCGCCCCCAAAATGGTTTGAAGACTTTTCATGAAAGTAATCCCACGTTCTGTTTGTTGTTATCACATGAAGATCATTGCTGAGTGAAAAATAACCCTCATCAAAAAGCTTGTCGTAAATATAGGATAGGCATAAACCATTTGCTGGATCTAAGCGCTGTCCTGTACGTTTTCAGACGATGGGATGATGTGACTGGCGATCAGTAAATCATCTTCTATAATATCTGACAATAACAATGGTTCCCAAAATTTCTCAAAACCCTTGTACGGAATAATGATTGCTTTTGTCTAGCCTTTATTTCCATCTTCCGGTTTTCAATCGCAGAATCCTGCCTGCAATTCCGATACATTTTCAATTTCCTCATTTTGATGATTGTTCTATTTCCATAACCCCATAAATAATACACGCTCAACATCGATATTGTTATGATTTTTTCGAACATTTAGTTGATGAAAGTTAACGATGTTATCCATCTTTGTCGATGCTACCGAAAGATTATCTTCTGATAATTACCAACCAATAAGGTGTATCTTATAAAAATCTCCCTCGACATTTTCATCACCAATTATCACAAGGTTGAAATTTTCCCCAAATTTTGATTCGTATTCCTTCATCTTGTTAAGATGAAAATCAACCCAATAATTTGTATTTGGGCTTGCTACGCAAACGTAATTGGATTCCTCCAATTCCTGTCGATTTAGAATGGCATAATTCTTCATGACTAACCTCGCTTTTAGTAATTCGAACAAATTTACCGAACGCTCTTCACAATTGGAAATAAGTATACCGCTAACCGGTTTAGACAGGGTCTTCTCCCCCCTTCCCGCCTCCCAGTGGGGGATGCTGAGCGATCGGGCGGTCCTTCCTTTCAGGATGCTTCGCTTTTACTGCGGGTTTCGATATGCCACCTTCGGCGGCCTACCAACCCTCCGCTCAGGGCGGTGCCAGGAAGGTGATGCATGGGGAGAGACGGATGTGGGGAGGACGATGCATGGGTAGAGACGATGCATGGATAGGCGATGCGGGAGAAACGTTGCGTGCAACGTCTCTACGACCTGGGAAAACATGACATGTCTCAGGCAGGCGCGGACATGGTTCGCATCTAAATCGTGACCAGTGACGAGGGGGTTTCTGATGAGACATGTCATGTTATGTCCTGCCTCGATCCAAAGAATCCCCGTAGGGGCGAATCAGGAATAGGCGATCCGCGTATGGGCATTCGAGATGGCCCATACGGGAAAGTGCCCATACAGGAAAGAGACCTCTTGACAAAAATAGAACATATGTGCTAAATTAGGGGCGTCCCCCGACCTGATCGCCTGCGCTGGTGCCCAATCACCTCGCACCCAAAGGCGGCAGGGAGGGCTGCTGGAGAGAAACGACGGGTCGGGGGGCAAAGGATGAATTCGGGCGATTTGTGGATGGGCACTTCGCGCTTCGGGCTAGGGATGTTTGAAATCTTGGCAGGAGGAGGCGGCTGGGGGAAAAGGAGAACAAAGATGACAAAGACAAGCAAGGACAAATCAAATTACGCCATGAAAGGCAACAAGAACGCGCTGAAGCACGGGCTGTATGCGAAGCGCGAGGCGGGACCGAAGTCTGCTGAAGACGCGGCGGAAGCTGATGGGAATCGAGACGAGCGTGCTGAGGCTGGAGGAAACGCAGGAGATGCTGATCGAGAAAATCCGAGCGGCGAAAGACCCGGGAACATGGGTGCAACTGACGTTCGCGCTGGTGAAAAACTGCAACTCGACCTTCAACGGCTACCGGACGATGGCGTTCCTGAACGGAAGCCTGACACCGATGGACGAGGCGCTGGAAGAATTGAAGACGCTGGATTTCGATGAAGACTAAAGCCAAAGCCCGTTACTCGCGGATGGGCAGAAAAACGCGCGAGACGATCCGACGCAACCCGATGAACTGGGCGCTGACGTGCGGAATCAGGATGCGAGGATACCAGGTGGAGATCGCAAGCGCGATCAGCGACTCGGTGCTGCACCGGAGAGGGCTGACGTTCGTGATCGTGCTGCCAAGACAAAGCGGGAAGAACGAAATACAGGCGCACCTGCTCTCGTGGCTGTTGTTCCGGGCGGGTCCGTACGGGGGAAAAATCGTCTCGGTGGCGCCGACCTTTAACCCGCAGGCGATGAACAACCTGGACCGGGTGGTGCAGTACCTGAACATGAGCCCGGGGACGCGGGGAAGATGGAAATCCTCGGCGGGGTACATGTTCCGGTACGGACTGGCGCGACTGCAATTCCTGAGCGCGGCGCAATCGGCGAGGGTGGTGGGGGCAACGGCAGACCTGCTGCTCTCGGTGGACGAGGCGCAGGACGTGAGCATCAGCAAGTTCGACAAGGAGTTCGACCCGATGACGGCGAGCACGAACGCGACGAGGGCATTCTGGGGAACGGCATGGACGACGCAAACACTGCTGCACCGGCAGATGGAAATCGCAAAACGGGAGCAGGAGGCAGGACGGGATCCAAAGGCTGTTCTTCCACACGGCGGACGACATCCGAAGCGCGCTGCCGAAATACGGGGAGAAGGTGGAGGCGGTGATCGCGGAGATGGGAAGACAACACCCGATGGTGAAGACGCAGTACTTCTGCGAGGAGATCGACGCGCAAGCGGGGATGTTCCACGAGGGCAGGCTGGCACTGATGCAGGCGGACAAAATGAGACAGGAGGCGCCGGTGATGGGTCAACGTGTATGCGTTCTGCATCGATGTGGCGGGGATGGACGAGGCGCTGCTGAACCTGGACGGGATGGGCAACCCCGGGCGGGACCACACGGCGCTATCGATCATCGAGATCGACCTGTCGCAACTGGCGACGCTCGAAGGCTCCGATCTACCGGGTGGTGAAGCGGATGAGCTGGCAGGGGGAAAGCCACCTGAGGATCCACGGTCAACTCAGCGCGGCGGCATCCGTGTGGCGACCGCAGCACATCGTGATGGACGCGAGCGGGCGTGGGCGAGGGACTCTGGGCACTGCTCGACAAAGCCTTTCCCGGAAAGGTGCACCCGGTGAAATTCAGCCTGCAGAAAAAGAGCGACCTGGGCTATGCGTTCCTGGGGATGATCGAGACCGGGAGATTCCGCGACTGCGCGCCCGCGGAGGAGGTGCTGCGGCAGTACCGGGCGTGCCAGAGCGAGATCCTGCCGGGACCGCAACACACGATGCGCTGGGGAGTGAAGGACGGCACGCGCGACAGCGAGGGCGGGCTGATCCACGATGACTTCGTTTTGGCGGACGCGCTGAGCGCCGAACTGGACACGCTGGGGTGGGTGCCCTTCCTCCCCACCACCATAATACAGGCGGAGGATCCGATCAAATGGATAAATAAGAATTTTTGAGGAAGGGGAGGGAGATTGGTAGATTGGTAGATTGGTAGATGGGCGGTTAATGGTTAATGGAGAATGGAGGATGGTGGGTGGATTTACGACACCTGCACTTGCGTGCGGTGCAAGTGTTTACGATTAACGATTGGGGAGAAAGGCAAATTCATTATGGGCGGGGAATCGTGCGTCCTGAGGAGATTGCTTCGGGAGTACCCTCGCAATGACACGGCTAAGTGGGGCGGGGGACCCCGAACAATATGGAAATGGAACAGTAAGGGCGGGGGAACCCCGCCCCTACTGGATGTTATCAATTAACAATAAGGGCGGGTGTAAAACCCGCCCCTACGGGACTGTCATTCCGTGATATTGATCGGCATTTCGTTCCTGGCGCCGAGGGCGGAGATGGAGATCTGCGCGGCGACCTTGCCGGCGATCTCGTACAGGGCTTTCGCGACGGGCGAGTCGGGATGCGGTGACGATGATGGGTTTGCCGCTGTCGCCGCCGATGCGCACGTTCTGGTCGATGGGCACCTTGCCCAGGAAGTTCGCGCTCCATGCCCTGCGCCATCTGCTCGCCGCCGCCGTTGCCAAAGATATCCATGCGCGTGCCGTCCGGCAGGTCGAGGTAGGACATGTTCTCGATCACGCCCAGGATCGGCACTTCCAACTGGCGGAACATCATCAGCCCGCGGCTGGCATCCTCGAGCGAGACCAGTTGCGGCAGGGTCACGATGATCGCGCCGCTGAGGGGGATGGCTTGCGCGAGCGAGAGCACCGCGTCACCGGTTCCCGGCGGCAGGTCCACGATGAGGTAATCCAGTTCGCCCCAGTCCACGTCGCTCAGGAACTGGCGGATGGCGGAGTTCAGCATCGGTCCGCGCCAGATCAGCGGCTGACCGGGTTTCACCAGCAGACCCATCGAGATGACTTCCACGTCGTAGGCTTTGGCGGGAGTGATCTTCTCGCCCCGGGGGGAGGCAGTTTCTGCGATGCCCATCATGGTGGGGATGTTCGGTCCGTAGATGTCCGCGTCCATCAAGCCGACGCGCGCGCCGCTCTGGGCCAGCGCGACCGCGATGTTGACCGCGATGGTGCTCTTGCCCACGCCGCCCTTGCCCGAGCCGACCGCGATGGCATTCTTGATGGTCGTGTTCACCAGCCCGCGCATCGCGCCCGTCGTTGGGGACGTCGGAGGACATCTTGACCTCGACCGACTTGACGCCCTCGACCGTCATGACCGCGGCTTTCGCCTCGGATTCGATCCTGCCGCGCAGCGGGCAGGCGGGGGTGGTCAGCATGATCGTGAATGTGACCTTGCTCGCCCGAGACTTCCAGGTCGCGGATCATGTTCAGCGTGACCAGGTCCTTGTGCAGTTCGGGTTCCTGGACCTTGCTCAGCGCCGCCAGGACGGATTCTTTTGTGATCTTGTTTGTCATTTACTCCACCAATTAAATTTTAGAGTTGAAGGCGCAAGTTTACCCTACAACCGTCAACTTGAGACAGCGTTTTAGCCGATCAGTCAGCCCCGAAGTCGAACTTCGGGACTCAATCTGCTCGAACTTCGACACTCGCTCGCAATCAGGTTATGCCGTTGGGGCGGCAGCCTCGGCTTTGGCGGCTTTGGCGGCTTCCTTGGCGCGGCGGGCTTCATCCTCGCGCGCCGCGTTCTCCGGGCGGATGCCGGCGTAGTACGAGGCGGGTTTCAGCAGCTTGTCCATGTTGTAAAGCGTGCGGGTGTAGGATGCCAGTTCGTAGTCGTGGTCCATCTTGATCGCGTCGAACGGGCAGTACTCGGCGCAGAATCCGCAGTTCATGCAGATGTCGCCGTCGATGTAGAACTGCGAGGGCTGCGGGACGGGGCGCCCGGTGGACGGGTCGGTGCCGCGCACGATCCAGATGCACTGCGGCGGGCAGACCTTGGCGCAGATGCCGCAGGAGGTGCAGCGGATCTCCTTTTTGCCTTCCGCGCCCTCATCATAGACCAGGAACGGGATGTAGCGGAACTCCTCCGGGACGGGCAGTTTCTCTTCGGGATATTGCACGGTGAAGATGCCGCGCGCGTTCTTGCTGGAGCGGTGGGCGATGCCCTCCGCCGAGCGGTAGCGTTTCTCGCCCGTGGTGACACGCCGCCAGACCAGACGAGATCCTCCCAGTAGGTGTTGAAGAAGCGTACGAAGGTGACGCCCAGACCTTTGAATAATCCTTTTCCAAACATGGCTGATTCTCCCTTCTTACCGGTCGAGCTCACCGAGCACGATGTCGATCGCACCCAGGATGGCAACGAAATCGGCTATCTTGTTGCCCACGCACATGCGCTCGAGGGCGGTCAGGTTGATGAAGGATGGGGCGCGCACGTGGTAGCGGTATGGATTGGGTTTCCCGTTCGAGACCACGTAGTAACCGAGTTCTCCCTTGGGGGCTTCCACCCGTCCATACGCCTCGCCCGGCGGGACCTTGATGGTGTACTGCGGTTTGACGCTCATCACCGGTCCGGCGGGGATCTGCTTGAGCGCCTGCTCGAGGATGCGCAGCGACTGCGCGCATCTCCTCCACGCGCACCAGGTAGCGGGCCTGGATGTCGCACTTCGTGCGGGTGACCACGTTGAACTCGAAGCGGTCGTAGATCGAGTACGGGTCCGCGCGGCGGATGTCGTAGGGCACGCCGGAGGCGCGCAGCATCGGCCCGGTCATGGAGGTGTTGATGGCATCCTCGGCGCTCAGGTAGCCAATGCCCTTGATGCGCGAGACCAGCACCTCGTTCTCGGTCAGCAGGCGGTCCATCTCCTCCACTTTGCCGGGCAGCCGGTCGTGGACCAGTTCGTCGATCTTGCGGAGCGCGTCCTCGGACATGTCGCGCACCACGCCGCCGAAGCGGAAGTAGTTGCACATCATGCGCGAACCGGAGACCGCCTCGAAGATATCCAGGATCAGTTCGCGTTCCTCGAAGGCGTACAGCGCGGGGGTGTACATGGCGCCCAGGTCGTTCAGGAACATGCCCAGGAAGATCAGGTGGTTCTGGATGCGGCGAGAGTTCCGCCATGATGACGCGGATGTACTCGGCGCGTTCCGCCACCTGGATGCCCATCAGTTTTTCGACCGCCAGTGCATAGCCGAAGTTGTTGGACATGGAATTGAAGTAGTCCAGCCGGTCGGTGTAGGGCATGTTCTGCAGGAAGGTGTTGCGCTCGCCGATCTTCTCGTGGTTGCGGTGCAGGTAGCCCATGACCGGCTTCAGGCTGACGACGGTCTCGCCGTCGAGCATCACCACCGCGCGGAAAACGCCGTGGGTGGAGGGGTGCTGCGGACCCATGTTGACGAGGATGTGGTCGGTCTTGATGCCGTCCCTGTCCTCGGAGGTGTACTTCTTCAAGGAGCGATAGAGCGCCTCCTCGGGATCGGTGAAGGTGACCTTCTCCGGGTCAAAACCCGGCGGGAAGTTGACATTATCGCTGGAAGGGGTTCTTCGCCTCCGCCAGGGTGATGCTTGCCATCCGGCCAGCGGCTCTTGAAAGGCTTGACTTCCTCCTCGTAGAAGGGTTCCTTCCAATCCTTGCGCAGGGGATGGCCTTCGAAGCCTTCCCACATCAGGATGCGGCGCAGGTCGGGATGGTCCTGTGAACTGGATGCCGAGCAGGTCCCAGGCTTCGCGCTCCTGGAAATCGGCTCCGTTCCAGACGTTGATGACGGAGGGGATCGACGGGGTTATCGCGGGCGACCTGAACCTTGAAGACAAGCGCCGGTCCGCCGGTGGTCTTGATAGACGTGGTAGACCACCTCCATTTTTCCTTCGGCGAGGTAGTCCACGCCGGTGAGGTTGGTGAGCAGGTCGTAACCGAATTCATCGCGGAGGGCGGTGGCGACCTCGATGAGCTTTCCGGCGTCAACGATCCAGCCGCTGTAACCGGGGCGGCTGTCTGCGGTGACGGCGCCGGGGAAGCGTGCCGCCAGGTCAATGGTCGAAACGGGTGCGGGAGCAGTCATGTCAGCCTCCTATGCCTGCGCGGGCGGGGTTGCGGGATTGGCAAGTTCCGCAGCCTTGGCTTTGATATCGGGGATGCGGCGCACATCGATCAGGTCGGGTCCCAGGATCGGGACCGGCACTTCGACCTGTCCGCGCCCTTGCGGTACCAGCGCACCTTGCGTGATGGATTCCTTGTCGATCTTCTTCTGGAGCATGATCAGGCCATTCATCAGGGCTTGCGGGGTGGGCGGGCAGCCGGGCACATAGATGTCGACCGGCAGGATACTTGTCGATGCCTGCCACCACGTTGTAGCCCTCCTTGAACGGTCCGCCGCTGGAGGCGCAGGCGCCCATGGCCACGACGTATTTCGGCTCGGGCATCTGGTTGTACAGGCGCACGATGGCGGGCAGCATTTTCTTGGTGACCGTGCCAGCCACCAGCATCAGGTCCGCCTGGCGCGGGGTGGGGCGCATGACCTCCATGCCGAAGCGAGCCAGGTCGTAGCGCGAGGCCTGGGCGGCGATCATCTCGATGGCGCAGCAAGCCAGACCGAACATGAGCGGCCAGACCGAGGAGCGCCTTCCCCAGTTGTACAACCGGTCGAGCGTGGTCACGGAGACCGCGTTCTTCAGGTCGTCGGGGATCTCGTAGCCAGGCAGGTTGAGTTCATTATTGTCCATGGATATTCTCCTCAAACCAGTCTTGAAAGATTGCGATCAGGATGTCATCGTTCACGAGCGCGGGATCATCCTCAAAGTCCGAAAGAGCGAGCGTCCAGTCTTGGATCTGCTGCAGGGAGACGTCCTCCAGGTTCACGTCCGGGTGTTGGCGGCGCAACTCCAGGGCGATGGCGTAAGTGGACTCCCAGGTCAGCATTGGATATGTGGGGCACAGCGTGGTTATTAATCAGGGCGATCATGTCGTCCAGCTGTGCCGGTACCAGACAGCACGGGATTATAGCATCGGGAGGGCAAACGTCAATCGAATTATGAAAATATATATTTACAAAAATAAACTTGTGAGTATAATCATGTCCACGGAATGACATTCGCATAGTATAGGGTAGTGACGATGAAAACCCGCCAGCGAATTCTTAACCACTTGAAAAAGACGCGCGCAGCCTCTGCAAGGGAGATCGCGCGCGCCCTCGACCTGTCCGCGCCGAACGTCCGCCACCACCTGGGAGTGCTGGCAGCGGATCAGCGCGTGGAGGCTGCTCCCAACGATAAGCAGGCTGGGCGCGGCAGACCCGAGAAGTATTATTCACTACCGGCGGTCACATTGGGAGATAACCTGCCTGCCCTGGCAGAGGCGCTTTTATCGGAGGCAGGGTCACAGGTCAACTGGGATGCCATTGCGCGCCGCCTGGCGGGCGAGATCGACCTGGCGCAGCTTCCGCCCTCGACGCGTTTGCGAAACCTGGTCGGGAAGTTGAATGCCATGCATTATCAAGCGCGCTGGGAGGCGGGTGCGGAGGGACCGCGCATCCTGTTCGAGCGCTGTCCGTATGCCGCGGTCATCGACGGACATCCTGAGCTTTGCCGGATGGATGCGATCCTGCTGGCTGGTTACCTGGGCATGGAGGTCCGCCAGCTCGGGAAAATTGAAAGGAACCGGGGAATGTGTGTCTTTGCCGTGCGGTAGGGTCATTCCCCAGGGGATGCCTGGAACAACCCGATCTTTTCAAACACCGCCCTCCAGACGTCCTGCATGCCCGTCAGACTTCCCACAACCATGGCAAACCCGAGAATGGCAAATTCCCAGAAGTAGCCTCCGTAGGTGAGCAGATACAAGTAAAAATCCCACGCTTGCCGGGCTAAGGGTACTGGTGTAGGTTTCGTATACGACCGCAATGTTGTACACCGCGTATCCCAGAAGGACCAGACCGCCGATGAATATCCCCAGCGCGATCATGACCAGCACCGGGCTTTGGGCGAGAACGATCTGGTTCTTCTTCCGGGCTTCAACGGCATCCACCATTGCCCTGGCTTCCGACCAGTTCAGGTTCTCAGTCTCGCACAGATCCAGGATGATGTTTTCCCTGTCCTCAGCATCGGTAAGGCGCTGCAGGATCCTCTCTTCGATCGAACCGCCGGGTGTTTTTTCCATGTCGCCCATTGTAAAGTAAACCAACCCGGCGCGGAGGATGGATATTTTCCGCCAGTGAGATTGGTCCAAATGGATGGGTCATTTTCCGGAGATATCTGTATAATTAGCTTATCAGGATGGAACGTCCATCCTCAACCAGTCCAAAGGAGATATTATGAATAAGCGTACTCTTCCAATTTTTCTCGCCGTGTTCGTTTTAGTGGCAGCCAGCCTGGCATGTTCGTTCGGAAGTAGTGAACTCAGCCTCTCGAACGCGCGCATGGCATTCGATGAGGACGGCGCCCAGCCCACCTCGGTCTTTGCCCCGGGTGATGCGGTCTATGTGGTCACTGACCTGGCGAATGCCCCCATCGGAACGCTGGTCGTGTCCAAGTGGTACTACGTGAGCGTGGACGGGATCGCACCGAACACCCTGATCGACGAAGCCAATATCACCATCGATGAAGAAGGTTTTACCGGTACGGTGCACTTCTTCTTCCCTGCAGGCAGCGACTGGCCGGTCGGCACCTATGCCGTCGAGTTGTATTTGAACGGCAACTGATCGACACCGTGAATTACTCAGTGCAATAAGCCAAGTCCTTCCAATAATAAATAACGCGCCCATCGCAGGACGCGTTATTTATTATTATCGGTGAATCATGCAGTGCGGGAGAAGATATCGATTATTTCCTTTGGAATCGCGGCAGGTTTACCGCTCGAAGCGTCAACGAAAACCCAATCAGTCTCACCTCTTACGAGTATTTTATTGTCGGACTTCCTGGCAAACTCGTATTTTCGCAGCGAACGGACGCGGCGGACGTTTTCGATCCAGGTTCGAATTACGATCTCTTCACCCGCAAAGGCAGGCAGCAGATACTCCACCAAGTGTGTATGTGCCACCCAGGTCGCGCCAAGCTTCTGCATAGGGCTGGTTCCACCGATGGATGAGTAATGTTCAATGGCGATGTCCTGCATCCACTGCACATAGGCGACGTTGTTGACGTGTCCGTTCTCATCAATTACAGATGGGGGAACGGTGATGGTTTTGGAATATATGGGAGTAATTGGCATGACGCAAATGTACCATAGTGGGTGAAGCTCTGCGCCGGCAAGCTATCTTGTCTGATCGGCGTCGCGCCACCACCAATAGGTTAAAACCAGACCGAGGATAAACGTGATCAGCAGGATGATGTAACTATGCATCCCAAGGACCTCAGCGCGTGGTCCTGCCATTCCGGTGAACAAGGCGGGAATCGCCCACGGGAACCTGTCGCCCCAGCCCATGATCACGATAAACTGAGACAGGACCATGGTCAGGATAATCCAGCCAAAGGGAGGCATGTAACCGCGCCCCATGCTGGCGATGAGCGCCACGAAGGGAATCAAACCGAGGGTCAGGAATACGCATCCAATCATCCCGATGAACGTGGAGTTGAGCAATTCGACAGACCAGCCAGGCAGATCGATCAAGTAACCGACCAGGAGACTGATGGCAAAGATCAACAAGGTCACGGTCAGCGACCATATCCCAATGACAAAGAACTTGGCTGTGACCAGGGTTTCCCGCCGGGTGGGCAGGGCGAGCAGTTCCTTGACCGTGTGATCGGAGAATTCCCGACCAAAGACCCAGGTCGTGACAATGGAGAACAGAATCAGGCTGCCTGCGGCAACAGCCTGGAGTATGAATCCCAGGTATGCCGGCCAATCCGCCACACCAACCATGAGCTGGGCTTTGGCGCTGATCAACCCCATCGCTTTGGCGGTCTCGGGATCTTTGAGAATGATCATGAACAGCCCGCCGGCAAATGGGAGCCATGGCAAATCCCAGCGCGGAAAAGAACGGGACCCTGGAACGGCGCATTTTCAAAATTTCAACCCAGACGGCGGAGGAGAAATTGTTCATTGTGTCTGCTTCTCCTTCACCAGAACTGCGTGTCAATTGCAGAAAATGTTCCTCCAGATCCTGATGTTGAACCGAAAGGTGAAATGGCGGCGCACCGGCGTTGACAAGCAGTTGTGCAATGTGGTCCGGATTGTCAATCGCATACGGTTCTTCAAGGAAGATGGTCCCGCTTTCAAGAATGGGTTTATATCCCGCGCTCTGTAAACTGATCAGTGCCCCATTTAAATTGTGCGTCCGCAGCTCAAGCCGCCCGCCGCGCATTTTTTCCAGTTTGCCGGCGTCCAGTTCCTCTATCAAGCGCCCCTTGTGGATAATCCCCATCCGGGTGGCGAGACGGTCCACCTCGGTGAGAATATGGCTGGACATGAAGATGGTCACCCCATTCGCCTGCGCCAACGAACGAAGGAGTTCGCGAATCTCGACCACTCCCGCCGGATCCAGTCCATTGGCGGGTTCGTCGAGGATAAGCAGAGCGGGATCATGCAAAAGAGCCCGAGCCAGTCCCAGCCTTTGTAAATTGCCGGTTGAGAGTGTGCCTGCTTTTCTATCGGCGTAAGCGGCAAGGTTGAGCTTTTCGATCGCAATTCCAATTACTTTAGAATCGCGAATCGCATGCAGACGACGCGAGATCTCCAGGTTTTCCCGTACGGAAAGTTCGGAATACACTGACGGGTGTTCCACGAGATGACCGACATCCGCCCACGGACCCTGTCCATGCAGTCCGACTTCCTGCCCCAATATTTTAACAGTTCCAGCACTTGGACGAATCATCCCCAGGAGGCTGCGGATGGTGGTGGTCTTTCCGGCGCCGTTGAGACCGAGAAATCCATATATCTCCCCCGCACTCACCCGCAATTCCACAGAATCAACAGCAGTCACATCGTGGAAGCGTTTTGTCAGACCATTGGTTTCAATGACGAAAGATGGTCATGGCATCTGGGGGCGGGAAAAATTCCCATGAAATCACCATGGTTACATCAGCGGGATTTCCTGGCTTTGGCATTATCAGGCCATCTCTGATCGATGATCATCTTAAGACGCCCGACACTGACCGGCTTGGTCAAGTACAATTTCCGCTTCCTTCTCAAGTTTCTTTGCCAGGAAGATATCGGCTGTGGTGATGATGATGAGCGTATCCTTGAGGCTCGGGTTCGATCTCATTAATTTGTGAATCTCCTTCCCGGAAGCATAGGGCAGGTGAAGATCCAGGATGACCAGGGCGGGGATCATGTTTGACAGGATGGATTGATACTGGTCTCCGCGCGAATCGATACCCGTTTCAAAACCCATTTGTTGCAGGGCGGTATCAAGGATGAGGTTTAATTTGGGATCATCCTCGATGATCAAGGCGAAAGGTTTGGTCATGGAATTTCCTCCCGGGTGGTAACCATTGGCAGCACGACATTGAATACGCTTCCCTGTCCGACCTTGCTCTTGAGCGTGATGCTGCCGCCCATGAGTTCCACCAGTTGTTTGCAAATCGACAGCCCCAGTCCAGCCCCCCGGTTGCTCTGGACATTCGCGGAGCGCGCCCGGAAGAATGGGTCGAAGATACGTTCCTGGTCGCTCTTCGAAATGCCTGTGCCTGTGTCCGCGACCTCGATCCCCCAAACTCCCTTCCCGGGCAGGGTGACATTGATGACAACTTCACCCTGATCGGTGAATTTAATGGCATTACCGACCAGGTTAAGTAAAATCTGCTGAATGCGTTTTTCGTCCCCGACGATCGTTTCAGGCACATTGGAAGAAATACTGGTGTGGATAACAAGGTTCTTCTTATGTGCGATGATCCCCATGTTGGTCTCAACGGTATGCAAGATGACACGCGGGGAAAAAGGTTCATTCTTCAGCTTGATGGTTTTTGCCTCAATTTGCGCCTGGTCGAGAAGTTCCTCGATCAACGAGCTTAGATAATGGACACTGTCGATGATCTGAGCGACGGCAGCGGCTTGATCCTTGCTGACGGGACCGTAGGTGCCCAATTGGAGCAGCTCGGCAAAGCCGAGGATGCCTCCCAGCGGAGTCCGCAATTCGTGACTGACATTGCTCAGCAGTTGACTCTTCAAGCGGCTTGTTTCGAGCGCCTGGTCGCGGGCAAATTCCATTGCATCCCGGGCGCGTTTCAACTCCGAGATATCCCAGGCAACCGCCTGGAACCCGATGATCTGGTCGTTCTCCCGGATGAGTTGCACATTTTGACCGATCCAGATCTCGCGACCATCCGCCCGAACCGCAGGGAATTCATAATAAGTATTCGGCTCCTGCGTGAGCATCTGGCGGTCATAGAACGCTTTCATCTCCGTCCGTGCGGTTGGAGCCGCCAGTTCCACGAAATGCCGGTTGAGAACCTCGGTTTCATCCTTGAACCCGAGGTTGTGCAGGGTGGGATTGTTGACATAAACAAAATAGCCGTCGACATCCGTGCGGTAAATAATCTCATTCACATTTTCGACGATCTGCCGGAAACGTTCCTCGTTCTCCTGCAACAGCACCTCGGTTTGCTTTCGATCGGTGATGTCGGTGAGGGTAATCACGCGTCCCGCCATGCCTGCTCCGGTGATCACGCAGGGGAGAGACGCGAACTTCATACCAGGTTGGGTCCTCTGCCGCGCGTAATCGTTATCTCGGTGGTGGCTTCCTGCAAATCCTGAAATTTCTCGATCACTTCCGGCCACTTGCTAAACACATCCGCGGCATTTTTCCCGGTTACCGCCCGTGCGGTGGATTCAATGATCGCCAATGCGGATGGATTGATATCCACGATGCGATTTGCGTTATCGAGGACGATCATCCCGGGATCCATTTCGTCGACCACCGTTGAGCGGGCGATGGGGGTCAGGTCAACAAGTTGAAAACCGAAGATCCCCCACGCAAATGCCACCACGCTAATCATAAAGCCAAATGGCGTCAGATCCAAGTTGGGGAATGGTCCGGTCTCGAAAAGATAGAAGGCATTTCCCAACCAGGGTGCCAGCACCGCAACCAGCATGATGAGTGCCTGGGAGCGGAAGACACCCTGGATGCGACCGATCATACGGCTGACCACACTCAAGGAACCAATGAGGAGCAGGATGTAGGAATATGCTACGTAGACCCAGAACCATTCCCCGTGAGTAACCTGAAGGAAAGTAAAATTATTATAGGTGTAGACCTGGGTTGTGCGCCAGATGAGACCATGTGATTCATTGGTAGCGACCATAACCAGGGTGACGATCGGGACGATCAACAGCAGGATGGCGGTTTTGGCGTTCAGCCATTTCGCGCGATTTGCCTGTTGGAGTGCAAAAACAAACCACAATACCGGTATCGTGACGATCCCGAGATATTCAATTTTCGCCCAAAAAACCTTGGTATACAGGTCGGATCCTGCGATCTCAATTGCATAACAGATCGACCATTGCGCAACCGCCAATCCCAGCAGCGAAAGGGTGATCGCCCCCCGCCTGGCACGGCGGATCCAAGTGAAGACCACGGACCCGATCGCAACAAGCCCTGAGATCAGTAATGGAATCACGAGTGGCGAATATTCAAAACGCATAGAACTCCCTATTGCCCATTTCGCATAACCCGATATTAATTTACAACGTAACTTCCCTGGTTACCATGCTAATTGTATGACAGTTTCTGCAATTCCTGCCCGCTGCACCGCATCCAGGCAGGCATGACCAGCCTGCCAACCTTTTCGGGTGAAAGGTCGACTATGAGTTTATTATATATCCGTATGGATAATAAACAATATCACGCTCAGTCCCACACCTTTTTTCCTGAATAATTCATACGGCTTCGATCCTTTTTGGATCCCACCTGGGTTGGGTTAACCCTCCGGTCGTAGGATCTCATCCAATTGTTTCCTGGTCAGCAGCCCACGCGCCAGCACCACCTCCGCGACGCCCTTTCCAGTTTCGTGGGCTTCCTTCGCCACTGCGCTGGCATTCTCGTAGCCTATGTACGGGTTAAGGGCGGTCACGATCCCGATCGAGCGATCCAACAGTTCGGATAAATGGGCGCGGTTGGCGGTGATGCCCTGCACACAGCGTTTGGAGAGCGTCAGGCATCCCTGGCGGAGATAGATCAGGTTGTCCAGCAGGCTGTGTGCGATGATCGGCTCAAAGGCATTCAATTGCAATTGCCCCGCCTCCGCCGCGAACGAGACGGTGACATCGTTGCCTATGACGAGGAAGGCGATCTGATTCACGACCTCCGGGATGACGGGATTGACCTTTCCCGGCATGATGCTGGATCCAGCCTGGGCGGGAGGCAGGTTGATCTCGCCCAGACCGGTGCGCGGACCTGAGGATAACAAGCGCAGGTCATTGCAGATCTTGGAGAGCTTGACCGCCACGCGTTTAAGCACACCGGAAAGCTGGACAAACGCACCGGCGTCCTGCGTAGCTTCCACCAGATTCCCCGCGGTGACGTAGGATATCCCTGTGATCTCACTCAGGTATTTCCGTGCCAGCGGCGCATAATCAGGGTGTGAGTTGATGCCGGTCCCGATGGCGGTCGCACCGAGGTTGATCTCCTGGATCAGCAGGGCGGCTTCACGGAGACGCTGTTGATCCTCCTCGATCATGACTGCATAAGTGCCGAATTCCTGTCCCAGGGTCATTGGCACGGCATCCTGTAATTGGGTCCGCCCCATTTTTAATATATCCTGGAATTCAACCGCCTTGTCTGCGAAGGACACCCTGAGGAGCTCCAGTGCTTCGATCAGCTCGCTGATCTCGAAGTGCAGTGCGACCTTGATGGCTGTTGGATAAACATCATTGGTGCTCTGGCTCAGGTTGACATGTTCCAGTGGATGGAGTTGATCGTATTCTCCGCGCTTGAAACCAAGCAGTTCGAGAGCCCGGTTGGCAATGACCTCGTTGGCATTCATATTGGTTGATGTACCTGCGCCGCCCTGGATCACATCCACCGTAAAGAAATTGTGCAGGTTCCCCGCCCGGATCTCCTCGCAAGCCTGTTTAATTGCCTCAGCACGAGGATCGTCGAGCAATCCCAACTCATGGTTGGCTTGTGCACAGGCTTGCTTTACACACGCCAAGGCTCGCACCAGGTTTGGATATGTACTAATGGGAATCCCGCTGATGGGAAAATTCTCCATGGCACGCAGGGTATGGATACCGAAATAAACATCCGCGGGTACTTCGCGTTCTCCGAGCAGGTCATGTTCCAGGCGATATATCATGATTAAAACTCCTGTGCTTCCAGATCCAGATTATAAACCGATGCACCAGTCAGCGATGCCGGGTAAAAGGGTATCCTATTTTTGCCAAAGACGCTAAAATACGGGCAGGTTGGAACATCCATCAAGGAGGCACAATGACCACCCAGGATACCAGCGAGTGGATCGAGAAGGATCGCAAGCAGCTGCACCCCGTGTATCATCCCAAGAGCCATGCCAATCCATTGGTGATCGAACGCGGTGAGGGCGTTTGGTTGTATACCACCGACGGACAAAAGATCCTGGATGGCATGGCAGGTTTGTGGAATGTCAATGTCGGTTATGGGCGCGAGGAACTTGCGAAGGTTGCCTATGACCAGATGAAAAAAATGGCGTTCACTTCCAATTTCTCCGGCATGACCAATCTGCCATCCATCCAGTTGGCTGAGAAATTATCCGGCTTCGCGTACGATGGTCTGCACACCACCCTGTTCGCTTCGGGGGGTTCTGAAGCAAACGATTCTGCATTCAAAACCGCCCGGTACTACTGGAAGCGAAAGGGGAAACCCGGCAAGTATAAGGTCATAGCCCGAAAAGGTTCCTACCATGGCGTGACACTTACGTCCACATTCGCCACCGGATTGGAAAAATATCATACGATGTTCGGTCCTGCTCCGGATGGTTTCATCCATGTCGCCGCGCCAAATCCCTACCGCTACGAAGGTGAACTTCGGGATGGCGAGGGAGTGGGTGAGGCTGCTGCCCGGGCAGTTGAGGAAGCGATCCTGCGGGAGGGCGCGGATACGGTGGCGGCATTCATTGCGGAACCGGTCATGGGGGTGGGCGGGGTGATCGTCCCGCCTGCCGATTATTTTCCACGTGGTGCGCGCCATCTGCGATAAACATGGGATCCTGTTCATCTCGGATGAGGTGATCACAGGCTTTGGGCGTACCGGGGAATGGTTCGCGCTGAAACATTGGAACGTCAAGCCGGACATCCTCTCGTTTGCCAAGGGCGTCACCAGCGGATATGTTCCCTTGGGCGGGATCCAGATATCCGACGAGATACGTGAGACGATGGAATCCGCACCTGAGTTTGAGGCGTATATGCACGGATATACATATTCAGGTCACGCCATGGCATGCGCAGTTGGGTTGAAGAACATTGAGATCATGGAGAGGGAAAAATACCCCGAACGAGCCCGGGAACTCGGAGCGCGATTGCTGGATGGATTAAGGAAATTGCTGACATTTCCCTTTGTGGGAGATGTGCGCGGATTGGGATTGGTCTGCGGGGTTGAGATAGTATCGGACAAGGTCAAGAAGACGCCGGATGCCCAAATGGCAATGAAAATCTTCAAGACCGCGCAGGACCTTGGATTACGAATGCGACCGCTGGGCAATACATTGGCGTTTGCTCCGCCATTGTGCATCAGTGAAGATGAAGTTGACGAAATTGTGAAGAGATTGAGCGCGGCAATGGATAGCGTGGTTTAGATTCGGAATGGTGGTCGGGTACTCTTTACCCGACCACTCATGTAGAAACGATACCAGAGCCATGCGTATAAGAGCAGACCTCTCTCTTTTCGTCATCTCCATCTTCTGGGGTTCTGCATTCGTTGCCCAACGCGTTGCCGGGCAGATGGGCAGCGTGTATCTTTTTAATGGGCTCAGGTATCTACTCGCCGGACTTGTCGTGCTGCCTGTTGCAATTCGCTCGCTCCGGAAGATAACACCTGGCAAGCCCTTGTCCTCGATCTCCTCCAGCCAGTTGCGCTGGATGATCCTTGCAGGCTGCCTGCTTTTCATTGCCTCCGCGTCTTCAACAGGTTGGCATCGTTTACACGACGGCAGGCAACGCGGGCTTTATCACAAGTTTGTATGTAGTTCTGGTTCCGGTCGTTCTTTTTTTCGCCTGGAGGGAGCGGCTGCATTGGTTGTCCGCAACAGCGGTGGTATTGTCTGTCATCGGTGCATACCTGCTTTCAACCGGCGGGCAAATCGAGTTCCGCCTGGGTGATGTCCTGGAGTTTATTGGTGCTCTTTTTTGGGCGTTCCACGTCATAGTTGTTGGCAAGTATGCCAGCAGATATGAGCCCACATCCTTCTCGGTCGGACAGTTGTTGGTGTGTGGTCTATTGAATTTGGGCGTGGGGGTATTCATTGAGGGTGCCTTGCCCCTCAATTGGTCCCTGGTCGGCGCCATCCTGTACACTGCCTTGTTCTCCCTGGGACTATGTTATACACTCCAGATCTGGGCGCAACGTCACACCCCGCCAGCCGATGCAGCCATCATTCTCAGCCTGGAGTTTGTTTTCGCCGTCCTGACGGGATGGTGGTTGTTGGAAGAACATCTGACCGGAATCCAGATCCTGGGCTGTGCGTTAATATTTGGAGCCGTCCTGTTATCACAGAGCAAAGATTGGATATCCAGTACAATTAATAAACCAATCATACCGGAGGACCAATGACAGCTAAAGTGATCTTAAATCCCTATTCCAATCGTTGGAATTCGAAGGCGCGCTGGGCAGAGACTGAAGCAGCGCTCAAAGGCTGCGGATGTGGAATTTGAACTGGCTGTCTCCGAACATAAAGGGCATGTGATCGACCTGGTGGAGAAGGCTGCGCGGGACGGATTTTCCCCCATCATCGTCTCCGGCGGAGACGGGACGATCGGCGATGCGGTCAACGGTCTGGCGCGGGCTGCCAAATCCGCAGATGAACCGCTCGGTCCGCTGGGTATCATGCCGACCGGTTCAGCAAACGACCTTGTATACAATCTCGGCATGCCCGTGGATCTGAGCACGGCGGCAAAGGTGATCAAGGGGGGTAAAGTGCGTTCGATCGACCTCGGAAAATGCAACGATTCCTACTTTGCCAATAATTCCGCGGCGGGCTTGGAGCCATACGTCACCATCAAGCACGAGAAGATCCAAAATATTAAAGGCATAGCCCGATACCTCCTGGCTGCAGTGCAGGCGATCATGGAAAGACCGGAATGGCAGGCAAACATCAAATGGGATGGAGGTGAATACAACGGTCCTCTCACACTGGTCACCGTGGGGAATGGTCCCCGGACCGGCGGGCTTTTCTTCATGGCACCGCATGCCGACCTCTCTGATGGGAAACTTACGCTGGCATACGGACATCGCGGCACGCGTCTCGGCATGTTCATGGCATTACCGCGGGCGATGAAACCCGGACAAGGCAGTTACGTGGAAATGGATGGCATGAATGAAGTGCATTGCACCCGGGTGTCGATCCACCTGGATCACCCCTCTCCAGCGCATACTGATGGCGAGCTGTTCCCGAAGTTCGTCCAGGATCTTGAGTATTCCATACAGCCCGGGCGGTTGAAGATCCTGGTGCCCTAGACGATCAAGGAAATTCCTGCCATACAAGGGCTGGCAGAAATTTTCCTATTGTGCCCATATTTTTAAACAGTATTGATGAAAATCCAGAAAATCACCTTTAGGGATATTCAACTTTACCTTGGACTAGCCCTCCTGGGTCTTGTGTTCATTGCGGGATTGCTTGCCTTGAACTGGTGGGCGGCAACGAACTATGGAAAGGGTGCGGATTTTCTTTCAGCATGGAATGGCTCCAGGGCATTTCTATTTGAAAATATCGATCCATACACTCGTACGGTGGCAGAGCGAACCCAGGTCGTGTACTATGGGCGCGTTGTTCGTGAAGGTGAATTCCCATTCGCACTTGATATTCCATTCCCGCTGATGGTTCCACTTCTGCCTTTTGCCCTGATCAGCGATCCCGCCTGGGCGCGCGCGGTCTGGATGACCTTATCCGAACTTGGACTTATGCTGCTGTCGGTATTTGCTCTGCGCCTGGCAGATTGGCGTCCGAGTCGCTGGTTCACGATCCTCCTGCTGGTTTTTTCGCTTAACATGGTTTTTCAGCCTGACCGCCATCCTGAATGGTTCGTTTTCGGCATTACTTGTCCTTGCACTGGTCGGCGCCCTGCTTGCCATGCGGGATTTCAACGATGAGTTGGCGGGTTTTCTGCTGGCGATATCCGCCATGAAATGGGAGATCACACTTCTTCTCTGGATGCTGATCGTCATTGGCGCATATTCTTCCAGGCGGTGGCGCGTCTTTACGGGGATGGGGATGACCTGGATTGTAGTTGGAGCGATCGGGTTCCTTATCTATCCTGATTGGATTTGGGCATATCATGCGTGCTGTCGCAGCGAACTGGCGTGCCGTCGATGTCCTTTCCCTGCGTATCATTCTTGAACAATGGATCCCCGGATACGGCACAGGGCTGGCATTGTTGGCTGCCGGTCTGCTCTTGTTGATACTCATCCTGGAGTGGTTCATTGCTTTGCGCGGCAGGGATTTCCGGCGTGTTGCCTGGGTTGCTGCGCTTGCCATTGCCATCACCCCCCTGGTCGGACCTTCAAATACGTATGCCAATCTTGCGGCGATGGTATTCCCCATTGCATTCCTCCTGCCTTTTGTCTGGGAGCGTTGGGGGAAATACCCTTACGTTGTCATCACTCTTCTCATCAGTTTGTTCTATTTCCTCCCTTTGATCCTCCAACTGCCGAGTCTTGCAACCCAAATTCCTGCAGATGGATTGACTTTCCTTCTGCCTCCGGTACTGACCCTCATTTGTTTATACTGGATACGCTGGACGCTTGTCCGTCCGCCGCGGACGTGGCTGGATGGAGTGAAACGGGAATTGAAGAAGCAATGACGAAGTCCCGGATCAACAAACCCGGTTATTTTGGGAATCCCCTCCCGATGACTCGACGCAGTCTCATCGTCCTGTTTCTGATCAGCCTGGCCGTCCTGCTGGGGATCGCCCAATTCCAATCCTTGCCCGGTTATATGGATGCCGACTATTACTTTGGCGGGGGGATTCAACTGGCAAAGGGAAACGGCTTTACGGAACCCTATCTGTGGAACTATCTCAATGACCCGCAGGGAATTCCAACGCCATCCCATGCTTATTGGATGCCACTGGCTTCACTGGTTTCGGCGCTGGGGATGTTGTTGACCGGGAAGATCGCATTTACCTCAGCACGGATCGGATTCATCCTGCTTGCCGCGCTTGTGCCTGCGCTGACTGCGTCCCTTGCCTATCGCCTGACATCCAACCGGGCACTCTCGTTCATTTCCGGGTTATTGGCTTGCTTTCCCATTTATTATGCACCGTTCCTGCCCGTTACGGATAACTATGCAATCTATATGGTGCTGGGCATTTGCTTCTTCCTGCTTCTCTCCCATCTGCCAACTACAGGCTATCCATATTTATTCTTCCTGGGTTTTGGGTTGACCTCCGGTCTGATGACCCTTGCCCGTTCTGATGGGTTGCTCTGGTTGGGCATCTCATTCCTCGTTGCTCTTGTGGAAAGCTTTTCGACCATCCCCCAGCGAGGGTAATTCATCACCAGAAAACGTCAGAGCCTTTTTCCTTCCCGATCCTACGAAAAGCAGCAGCTTACTGTTTTCTTGTCCTGGTTGGTTTCCTTGTTATTCTCTCACCCTGGTATGCGCGGAATCTATCCATTTATGGCGGACTAATGGCTCCGGGTGGTTCACATGCCATCTGGTTGAGAGACTACAATGACACCTTTGCGTATCCCGCCTCCCAATTGACCATGGAACGCTGGCTGGCATCCGGATGGGATTCCATCCTGGGAGCGCGCCTGCATGCGCTTAGCCTCAACCTGCTGAACGCATTCGCCGCCCAGGGAGGCATTTTCCTTTTTCCATTCATCCTGATCGGTCTCTGGCTACTGCGCAAGGATTTCCGGATCCGGTTGGCTATCCTTGCCTGGTTACTCCTGCTTAATTGTGATGACCATTGTTTTCCCCTTCGCAGGTGCGCGCGGGGCGTTCTTTCATTCCGGCGCAGCCTTACAGCCGGTCTGGTGGGCGATCGCGCCGGTTGGGTTGGAGGCTGTGATCGCATCCGTCCGGCGGCGAGGTTGGTTTGATGACCGCGCTTATATTATTTTCCGGTCGTCCCTGGTGGGTATTGCCATCCTGATGACGGCAGTCATTTTTATAACCCGTGTCCTGCCCGGGTGGGAACGCGAAGACGGGCATTACGCTGCTGTCGAGAATCTGCTTGACGAACTGGGTGTGGATGAGGATGCGATTGTCATCGTTCGGAATCCGCCGGGCTATAGCATTGTTACCGGGCGGAGCGCGATCGCCATACCGGCAAGCGGCATCCCGTCCATTCTGGAGGTCGCTGCGCGCTACCAGGGGCGATACCTCATCCTCGAACCTGAAGGCACCTCGGAGGAACTGCGCGCGCTCTACGATGATCCGGATCAATTTCCCGCGTTCAATTATCTCGGAGAGACGGATGGCAATCGCATCTTCGAAATCATCCAGTAATATCTTGCGCCGAAACCTTCCCATTCTTGCGCTCGCGTGCCTGCTCAGCCTCGGTTTATATCTCGTTGTGAGCAGGCTATATTTGCGCATCGGCTTTCCACTGGACGATGCGTGGATCCATCTTACCTATGCCCGAAATCTTGCCAATTATGGAGAGTGGGCTTTTATCCCCGGCAAGCCGTCTGCGGGTTCCACCTCTCCGTTATGGTCAGCGCTTTTGGCGATCGGTTTCCTGCTGCAGCTCGCACCGTATATCTGGACATACCTGCTTGGCTTTGCTTCTCTGCTTGCCCTGGCAGTTCTTGCGGAGGAGTCAGCACGGAAATTATTGCCATCCTATTCCTGGTCGTTCCCGTTCATCGGGATCTTTTTTGCAGTTGAATGGCATCTTGTTTGGGCGGCGGGGTCAGGAATGGAAACCCTGCTGCACGCTGTACTCGTAACCTCGGTGCTGCTCCTGCTTGCCAAGCCTGCGCCTCAGCCCATGACCCTCGGTCTGCTGGTCGCCTTGAGCGTCTGGGTGCGCCCGGACGGCATAACGCTTGCTTGGACCAGCGATCCTGACCCTGATCCTGGCAAAAAATCGATTTCCTTCGCTATTGAAATTCCTTATCGGGTTTGGTGTGATCTTTGGGTTATACCTGTTATTCAATTTGGTGTTGTCCGGTAATCCATTCCCCAATACCTTCTATGCCAAACAGGCGGAATACGTTGCCTGGCAGGCGAATCCATTGATCAGTAAAGTTGGATTGACTTTATTACAAATTCTTACCGGTCCAATGATCGTCTTATTGCCAGGCGCGTTCATATGGCTTATACGGTCCATTAGACTCAAGGATTGGGGGACACTTTCGGGAATGATCTGGTTCACAGGATATTTTCTTATCTATGCTGTGCGAATGCCACCCTACCAGCATGGACGGTATCTAATACCTGCCATGCCGGTCCTTTTCCTATGGGGTCTGTTGGGGATGGTTCACTTTTTCCAACAGCCCTGCGAAAAATCCGCGCACCCAACTGTTAAAGAAGAGCTGGATTGCCATTGCGATATTTGTAACGCTGGGTTTTGTTGGAATGGGAGCCAAATCCTATGCACAGGATGTGGCTTACATCGAGACCGAAATGGTACATACGGCAAAATGGGCGAAGGAGAACCTGCCTGCCGGAGCGTTGATCGCCGCGCATGATATCGGTGCGCTGGGTTATTTCGATGATCACGAATTGATCGACCTGGCAGGTTTGGTATCCCCTCAGATCATTCCATTTTTACGAGACGAGTCGCAAATTGCAAAATACCTGGATGAAAATGGTGCGGATTATTTCATCGCATTTCCGGGTCTGTATCCAGAGTTGGCTGCGCGCTCAAAGGAGATATTCTCCTCGCATGGCGCGATCGCGCCGATGTTGGGCGGAGAAAATCTGTCCATTTACCAATGGAGCATTCCCTAGCCGGCGGAAGAGTTCCCCACCAAATATGTGTTAAAATTCTGATACACGATATCCAAGCGGGTTTCTAATGAAAACTATTACCCTTCTCATTGTTGATGACCATCCCCTGTTTCGGCAGGGTGTTGTGGATTCTCTCATGCTTGAATCCGACATGCAGGTATTGGGGCAGGCACCCAGCGGGGAGGATGGCCTGGAAATGATCCGCAGTTTGAAACCCCAGATCACCCTGATGGATATCAACCTGCCCGGGTTGAACGGGCAGCAGATCACCCACATGGTGGTCCAGGAAAAACTGCCGACCCGGGTTCTGTTGGTGACGGGGTACGATGAGATGGAACAGGCTGTACATGCCGCAATCGCCGGCGCGGCAGGGTACCTCGCCAAGGATATCGATCCAGAGATCCTGATCAGAGTCGATCCGCGATGTGGCGGATGGAAAGTACGTATTTGGCACGAATGTGTTCTCCCGCTCCGAGCTGGATGATTGGGTAATCAGTCAGACTGAAGGCGCCCGCCGTTCGTACAGCGAACCCGGCAACCCGTACCGCCCGTTATCAGACAGGGAAATGGAAGTGTTAAACTGCGTGGTGCATGGGATGAGCAATAAAGAGATAGCGAACGTGCTGCAGATCAGCCACCAGACAGTAAAAAATCATGTCACCTCCATCCTGAGAAAATTTGGCGTTGACGATCGCACCCAGGCGGTCATTTATGCCTTGAAGCGTGGTTGGGTTACTCTGAAGGATTCAACGAAGCAGGAGTAATCAGAATGACAAAGAATGAAATTGAGACCGGGCTCCCTGATTCAACAGATATGGACCTCCAGACGGTTTTGGAGGAAACCCAGCGGGCTCTGCGTGACGTTAATATAAAAATCGAACAAAGCCAAAACGAGTTGGGAAAACTGACGCAACGGAACGCAACCATAACGACCCACCTTCAGCAAGCGCAGGCAAAGATCGAGAAAATTCCGCCCGCTGAACTTCGGACGGTTTATGATTCCGCACTGGATGCGCAGCAACGATTATTGTTCATGCGCGGGCAGCTGGAAAAATTACAGAACGACAGGGAACATCTCAGCAAGTTAAAGATCGTGTTGGAGAAGGTTGCTCCCCAGGGCAGCAAGGCGGTCGATAACCCGGCTGCGGGAGGCGGAAATACAGCCAGCGTGGAAATGCTGGTGGATGCGCAGGAATCTGAACGTCAGCGATTATCCAGGCAGATGCACGATGGTCCCGCCCAGGCTCTTTCCAATTTCATCCTTCAGACTGAAATCGCCATGCGTTTACTGGATGTGGATCCGGGGCAGGCGCGCGAAGAACTGAGCAATCTGAAGGTTGCCGCCATGGGCACCTTTCAGAAGGTCCGCAATTTTATTTTTGAACTTCGCCCAATGATGCTGGACGACCTTGGTCTGGCGCCGACCTTGCGAAAATATACAGAGGCATTCCGGGAACAGACCAGCCTGGATGTAAATGTGGCGGTCACGGGGACGGAACGCCGGATGGAACCGTATATCGAAGTGATGATATTTCGCGCCATCCAGGAATTGATCGGAAATGCATCCCGTCACAGCCAGGCAACAACAGCCAGGGTGCTTCTCGATATGGGTGAGCATATGATTCGCGTGACAGTGGATGATAACGGCAAGGGCACGGATATGGATGCCATGGACCAGACCGGCAGTCTTGGTTTAAAACTGATCAGGGAGAGGGTGGAGATGCTGGGTGGCAGCTTTGAGATCGACAGCGCGGTTGGGAAAGGCACCCGGGTGGTATTTTCTGTGCCAGCCCGGAATGCCGCCCAGTAGAAAATGTTGCCTGATATCGGGGATTTTTTCCCTGATTGCAAAATTGTTAGACTAACATAATTGTTAGGAGATTAGCCTTGCGCTGGCTTGCCTTATGGAGTAATACGAATATAATGTTGGCAAGATTGAGGAGCGTTCCTCGACAAATCTAAGAAAGGAGAAAATCACATGTTATTCGCACCGAAGGAAAAAGGACAAGGCTTGGTTGAGTACGCATTGATTCTCGTTTTGGTTGCCATTGTTGTTATCGCCGTCCTGATGCTGCTTGGCCCGATCATCGGCAATGTCTTCTCGACAATCAACGACAGCCTCTCCAGCTTCTAGTTTCTGTCCAATTCCAAACCCAAGAGAGGGACTCTCCCAGAAGAGTCCCTCTTTTGTACTATATGGCGGGATTCCGACTGCATTTGATTATAATGAACCTTGCTCCAGGGTGATTTCGGAGTAATCCAAGACAGAAAGGAGGTGAAATCCATGTTGTTTGCACCGAAGGAAAAAGGTCAAGGCTTGGTCGAATATGCGTTGATTCTTGTTTTGGTTGCCATTGTTGTCATTGCTGTTCTGATGCTCCTGGGACCGATCATCGGTAACGTTTTCTCCACGATCAACGACAGCCTTTCCAGCTTCTAGTACACTTGACTGGACCATTTCGACTGATGGGACTCTGTTTTCGGACAGAGTCCCACTTATTTACCAGACAGGATATTGCAATTTTTCTTGTATAATGGGTGTGATATAAGGTAGATGCCGTAATCCGGCAGCCTCAAAAGAGAGGAGAACCTATGCGTCGCGGAAGAAGCTTGATTATCCTGGCAATTGTTCTGATCGGAGTCATAGTTTTGGCTGCATTTTTCCTGCCAAGGCTTATGACCTTGTTCAGACCGGCTACTCCAACAGCCACGGTCTACCAGGTCTATTATCCCCTGCAGAATATCGCGCAGGGCACCATCATTACGGAAGAGCTCCTTGGAACATATTCACTGCCTGAAACATCCTTCGCGCAAGTGATGTTTACAGTGGATGAGAAAGCCAGCCTGATCGGGCAGAAGGCAAAGATCGCCATTGATCAGGGTGTTCCGATCACCACCGGCATGATCGTGTCGCCGGACGCCGGGCTGGAGGCGGGTGGACCTGCATGGGGTAATCTCATCGCTGCCGGTAAAACCGCCATCACGATTCCCATTTCCCGTCTTGGATCGGTGGGATATGGCATTGCAGACGGAGCGCATGTAAACGTGATCGCCTGCATGCTCATGGTGGATGTGGATCCTTCAACTCAAACTCAATTGCCGAACTATATCAGCTCCCTAACCGGTCCTGCGAACCTTAAGCCGGATCTGATGCCTGGCATCACGGTATCGACCAATAACAGCGGTGTTGCTCCAATCGTAATGCCATACCAGGGTCGAACGGAAGTTGAAAACGCCTTCCAGCAGGGAATCTACGTTGTTCCCTCCGAACCCCAACGGGCACGCCCGGTTTGCCAGATGGTCATGCAGGATATCACTGTTCTGAAGCTCGGCAATTTCCCTGTGGATACGGTCCAGCCGGCAGGGAATCAAACTGCCGCCACCCAACAGGCAGCTCAACAGCAGGCAACCGCGAGCAAGGTCCCGGATATCGTGGCGCTGATCGTTTCCCCGCAGGAAGCAGTCGAGCTTAACATACATGGTTTATTCGAATATTCCGCTTTACCTGACCCTGCGGAACAGCGCGGATACCACCCGGTATGATACCGTTTCCGCCACCCTGCAATTCCTGCTCAGCCAGCATAATATCGCTGTGCCTGTGAAGCTGGCTTACTCATTGACGCCCCGGCTTGATGCTTTGAGCCTGCCTTTCCTGCCCAATGACATTGTGACGGTAGCCACCCAGGAATAACCAAACCGATTGGAACTGTGACATTTATATGGCTGGTGAAAAAATCCGGGTTCTGATCGTGGATGATGTCGCGGAAACCCGCGAGAACATCCGCAAGTTGCTTCAATTTGAAAATGATGTTGAGGTTGTGGGTGCCGCGCGCTCCGGGAAGGAGGGCATCCAGTTCGCGCACGAAATGGATCCGGATGTTGTCCTGATGGATATCAATATGCCGGACGTCGACGGCATCACTGCCACCGAGAACATCCATCAGAAGATGCCGCATATCCAGGTTGTCATCCTGTCGGTACAGGGAGACCAGAACTATATGCGGCGCGCCATGCTGGCGGGCGCGCGCGATTTCCTGACCAAGCCCCCCATGGGTGATGAGTTGATCTCCGCCATCCGCCGGGCGGGCGAAATGGCGCGCGTGGAACGGGCGAAAAGCGCCTCCATGCGTGTTGTGGCGTCGGCTGCACCGACGAGCGGTGCATCGCTCGCGACCATTGGATATGGTCTGACCCGCGGGAATGTGATCTCGGTTTACAGCCCCAAAGGCGGAACCGGTTGTACAACCATCGCCGTCAACCTTGCCCTGGCACTGCATAATGACGACACGCGCGTGGTGATCGTTGACTCGAATCTGCAGTACGGTGATGTGGCGGTATTCTTTAATGAGCAGGGAAAGAATACGATCGCAGATCTTGCCCCGCTCGCCGAGGAACTGGATCCGGAAATCGTTGAGGGGGTTCTGCTAAAACATGCCGCGACAGGCATCAGCATCCTGGCGTCCCCTTCCCGACCGGAAATGGCTGACAAGATCACCGCCGACCAATTCCTGAAGATCATCGAATTCCTGCGCCAGATGTATGCTTATATCGTGGTGGATACCTCGTCTTATCTCAGCGATGTTACGGTTGCCGCCATCGATGCCAGTGATGTGATCGTTCTGGTAACCACGCAGGATATCCCCGCCATCAAAAACGCCCGGCTGTTCCTGGACCTGCTCCAGAACCTGCGAATCGATCGCGGGAGGATCGCGTTCGTGATGAATCGTTTTGATAAACGCATATCCATCACAGCAGAACGCGTGGGGGAAAACCTCAAACAGGAAGTTTCAGCGGTACTTCCCCTGGATGAACGGGTGGTTATTCCCGCGGTTAATCGCGGCGTGCCGTTCATGCTGGATAACAAAGCTCAGCCTGTGGCGCGCGGCATTTTCAGCCTGGCAGAAAGCGTACGCAGTCGGATCACAGCCATGGAGCAGGAAGTCGACAAACGAACAGCGAAACTATAGGTTGACAGGCGACTGAACGGTGATTTAGGAGTTGGATAATGTCTCTTTTGAAACGAATTGAACAAGGTCAGAATAACCCCCAATCAAACCAGCCGCAAACACCGGCAGCCGGTCAACCCGGCGGGCAGGCGAATGTGGGTGGAGGGGATAGTTCGCGCCTGTCCTCCCTGCAGGCGCGGCGCACGAGCGCGCCAATCACTGCTCCGCAGGCAGGAACATACTTTGATCTGAAGACCCGGGTGCAAAACCGACTGCTGGCTGAACTTGATCCCTCCATGGATATTTCCAGGATCGAAGAGGTTCGCCGCACGATCCAGGATCTTTTTGAACAAATTCTTTCCGAAGAGAATATTGTTCTCTCAAGACCGGAGCGCACCCGTCTGTTCGAACAGATCGCGGCAGAAATCCTTGGATTGGGCCCTCTCCAGCCTTTGTTGGAGGATGAAACCATCACGGAAATCATGGTCAACGGGGCGAAGAATATCTACATCGAGCGCAAAGGCAAGATCCACCGTGTGCCGGTCACATTTGAAAACAACGAACATGTCATGCGTATCATTGACCGTATTGTTGCGCCTCTCGGCCGCCGCATCGATGAATCCAGCCCCTACGTGGATGCCCGTTTGCAGGATGGTTCCCGTGTAAATGCGGTAATTCCCCCGATCTCCCTGGTTGGTCCGGTGCTGACCATCCGAAAATTCTCCAAAAACCCGATCACGGTCGATCAACTCATCCAATTTGGATCGATCTACGCCGGAGGCGCTTCAGTTCCTGAAAGCCTGCGTGGAGGCACGCATTGAATATTGTCATCTCTGGCGGTACAGGTTCCGGAAAAACCACCCTCTTGAATATTCTGTCCGGCTTCATTCCCAATGATGAGCGCATTGTAACGATCGAAAATGCGGCCGAGTTGCAACTTCGCCAGGAGCATGTGGTGACACTGGAGTCCCGCCCACCCAACATCGAAGGACGCGGCGAAATTACCATCCGCCACCTGGTGGTGAACTCCTTGCGTATGCGCCCTGACCGCATCATCGTGGGTGAGATCCGTGATGAGGCTGCCCTGGACATGTTGCAGGCCATGAATACCGGTCATGACGGATCCATGACGACCCTGCACTCCAACGGTCCGCGCGATACCCTCTCCCGTCTTGAGACGATGACCCTGATGGCGGGCATGGATCTGCCATCACGTGCCATTCGCGAACAGGTTTCCTCCGCCATTGATCTGGTGGTTCACCAGGACCGCATGCGGGATGGTACCCGTAAGATCGTCAATGTCACTGAAGTCAGCGGCATGGAAGGGGATGTCATTACCATGACCGACATGTTTGTGTTCGAGCAGACAGGGATCGAGAACGGCAAGATCGTCGGCCGCCTGCGCCCAACCGGGTTGCGCCCGAAGTTCATGGAGCAAATTGAGGCTTCCGGCATCCATTTGCCGCCATCCATATTCGGAATTGGAGAGCGACGTCGCTACTAACCATGAGCGGAATAACCCTGATCGTAGTATTTGGCGGTGTACTTGTCCTGATCCTCCTGATCGTGGGCATTGTCATTTCAGTCAACAGTGAACGTTCGCTGGTGGAGAAACGACTTGGTCAGTACCTGGAGGGGGAAAAGACCGAGGAAGAGCGCAAAGCAGAACGTTCCATGCTGACCGATTGGGTCAACAGACGGGTTGAGAAATCATCCATGGGGGATCGGATCGCCCGGCAGTTAGCCCAGGCTGACTTGAAATTTCACGTTGGAGAGTATTTTGCGCTAATCATCATCGCGGTCGTTGGACTTGCGATCATCGCCTGGCTGCTTGCCGGCGGTGGATTTGGCGTTCGTGGTGCCATCTCTGCGCTGGTTGGAGGCTTGATCGGGTCTTTCCTGCCATCCATGTATGTCCGGTCCCAGAAAGGCAAGCGACTCAGACGGTTTAATGACCAGCTTTCCGACATGTTGAACTTGACGGTAAATGGTCTGCGCGCAGGTTATTCCACCATGCAGGCCATGGAGGCGGTCAGCAAGGAGTTGCCCTCCCCGATCTCGGATGAGTTTCGGCGGGTGGTCCAGGAGATGCAACTGGGAATTCCCATGGAGACAGCGCTGGATAATCTCTTCCGGCGAATTCCCAGCGACGACCTGGATTTTGTGATCACTGCCATCAATGTTCAACGCGAGGTGGGTGGCAACCTATCCGAGATCCTGGATGTCATTTCCTTCACCATCCGGGAACGTGTGCGGATCAAAGGTGAGATCCGCGTGCTGACCTCCCAGGTTCGCACATCCGGTACCGCCATGGCTCTCATCCCGGTCTTCCTTACTGTTTTCCTTTGGTTCCTCAACCCCGAGTACATGAACTCGTTTTTTGACAAAGGTCTGCTTTGCGGTTTGGGTGCTTTTGGCCTGGCGGGTGGATTGATCATATCCGGTTATTTCATCATGATGAAGATCGCGAAGATCGAGGTGTAACATGCAATGGGTGATCGGAATTATTGTTGCTGTTGTCCTCATTGGTGGAGCCATCTACCTCGTAGTTGTGGGTAATCGCGCCACTGGCAGCGCAGGATGATGATAGTGATCCGCTGATGGCGCGCCTCGCCGAGTTTAGTGAGCGCGGAGAATTGGTCTCCCTGGAGCAGCTCGAACTTTCCCAGCCGTTCAGTGAGCGGGTGCTCGTACCAATCGTGCGGCGGCTTGGGGAAATATCAGCCCGCTTCACTCCTCAAAAAGTTTTGATCGACACCACGCGCAAACTGGAACTGGCTGGCAACCCGGGAAAGATCGATGCGGCTACATTCCTGGCGACGCGCTTTATTGTTCCTGTTATATTCATCGGTTTCCTGATCCTGATATCCCGCCTCGCTCCCGAGCCCTGGTCATTTTCCAAGTTGTTCATCGCCCTGCTGATATTTGGTTTGATCGGTTTTTTCTTCCCGCAACTCTGGCTGACCAGCAGGATCCAGGCGCGGCAGAAGGAAATCCGGAAAGCCATGCCGGATGCGCTGGACCTGTTGACCATCTGCGTGGAAGCAGGGCTTAGCTTCGACTCAGCCATGTCCAAGGTGAGTGAGAAATGGGAAAATCAACTTTCCCTTGCCTTTGCCCGCGTCATCCGTGAGATCCAGCTTGGCAAACTCCAACGGGAAGCTTTGCGGGACATGTCAGACCGTCTCGGAATTGCTGAAATGACCAGTTTTGTGGCTGCCGTGATCCAGAGCCAACAACTTGGTGTGAGCATGGCGAAGGTGCTCCGAATCCAATCTGAACAGATGCGGATGAAGCGCCGGCAAAGGGCGGAGGAAGAAGCTCACGCCGCCCCGGTAAAAATGATCTTCCCGATGGGGCTCCTGATCTTCCCATCGATCTTGATCATCCTGATGACCCCTGCCTTGATCCAGATCACGGACGTATTTGGCGGCGTCCTGGGAGGTCCTTAAAGCGTGACAAAAGCCCACTGGTCGTATCCGCTTTACCGGCTGGCCTGGAGCGGGCTCGACTGGTTGTTTCCGCCCCGCTGTGGCGGGTGTGGAAAAGCGGGTTCCCGCTGGTGTCATGAGTGTCAGGAAAAAGTTACCACTCTCGTGGGGAGTTTATGTGAGAGATGCGGCAGACCCAATCAAGCCGGGGGGATTTGCGATGAGTGCCGTTCCGATCCGCCGCAATACCATGCTTTGCGTGCCTGGGCGGACATATGATTTTCCTGTGCGGCAGGCGATCATACGGTTGAAATACAGACGCGATATGGGATTGGGTGATATCCTGGCTGTGCCGCTTGCGGATCTGGCTGAATTCCTGGGATGGCAACTTGATCTGGTTACCCCGGTGCCGTCCGGAGCAAAACGCCTGAAGGAACGCGGTTATAATCAAGTTGCATTGATCGCATACCCATTTTCCCTTGCGACGGGCTTGAAATATCGTCCGCGTGCATTAAAGCGTAAACGGGAAACCATCTCGCAGGTTGGTCTCTCTGCGGTGGAACGCCGGGAAAATGTGCGGGATGCTTTCGTGGCGGATGCCCGTCTTGTTCGGGGAAAAACTGTTCTTGTGATGGATGATGTTTCCACAACCGGCTCCACGCTTTCAGCATGTTCTGATGCGCTCCTCCGTGCGGGAGCGAAGGATGTGTATGCATTAACCGTCGCGCGGGCATTATCGCATCACGGTTTGCAGCAAGTTTAATCACCCAATTTCACAGGAGGTCCCATGTCACAGAATGTAGACGTACAAACCCGCAACATGGAATTGACCGACGCAATCAAGGATTACGTGACCAACAAGGCGGAACGGTTGAGCCGTCACCTGCCACAGATCGAGGATGTACGAGTGGAGTTGACCTATTTCAAAGTCTGCGCGCAGCGCTGTCCGATCGATTTAATGCCGAGATCACAGTGCGCGGCAAGAACCTGTTCTTGCGCGCCGAGGAACGCGCCGAGGATCTGCATGCCGCCTTTGACACCGCCCTGGACAAGATGGATCGCCAGGTGGAGCGTTACAAGGGCAAGCATTACCGCGGGCGCGGTGATGGTCGTTCTGCGGCTGAAGCCGCGGAGGAGATCCTGGATGATGAGACCGGCGAACTCACCCCGCTGGTCGCGAGGCGCAAGAAATTCATCCTGATCCCGATGAACGAGGATGAGGCGATCGTGCAGATGCGCGAGCTTGGTCACGAAAGCTTCTTTGTGTTTTACAATGCGCGAGACGAGCAAAATCAATATTCTTTACCGCCGCCGCAATGGAAGTTACGGCCTGATCGAGCCAGAGATCGGCTGACCTGGAACAACTGGCCCGGGCGATGTCTGGGCCAGTTTCTTTAAGGAATATCCATGGATATTGAAGATTACGATGATGAACTGACCGACGACCTGATCGCGGCAAGTCAGATCGATGGTCCCCAGGCGGAAGAAGCGGTCGCCAGTCTGCTCAAGGCGTTGGGTGAGGATCCCAGCCGGGAAGGTCTGAATAACACTCCCCGCCGGGTGGCGCGCATGTACAGCGAACTCCTGGGCGGATACAAGATGGACCCTGCCGCGATGATCAACGGCGCGCTGTTCGATGTCAAATACGATGAAATGGTGATCGTGCGGGATATCGAATTTTACAGCTTGTGTGAACACCACATGCTGCCCTTTATGGGGCGCGTCCACGTGGCATATATTCCGGATGGCAAGGTGCTGGGTCTCTCCAAAATTCCCCGCGTGGTGGACATGTACGCCCGCCGCCTGCAAGTGCAGGAACGCATGACCCGCCAGATCGCCGACTTCCTGCGCGACCTGCTCAAGCCGCAGGGCGTGGCGGTGGTTGTTGAAGCCATGCACCTGTGCATGATGATGCGCGGCGTAAAGAAGACATGATGCCCGCATGACCACATCCGCCATGCATGGCGCCTTCCGTGCCAACCTGGCCACGCGCGAGGAATTTCTTGCGAACATCTCGCGCGGTGCAGCTCCGCTGCATATTTAAATCGCCAGGCTATTTCTTTTGTGGTTTGGAGCGTCTTTCCAATCCTTTGCTGCCCGCTCGATCTCCACACCCACGGACGCAGCCTCTGGCACTGCGCCGGGCTTTTCCACCCGAACGATCACTTTTCGGACCTTTTGCTCTGCAAGACATAATTCGGCCAGATCATTTGCCAGTGCCTCGACAGTCATCCGCGCCGCGCTTTCCGCATGGGCGCGGATTTTTTTTGCCATCGCGCTGTAATCCACGCAATCGGCAATATTATCGGTCCGGGCGGCTTTGCGGGTATCCGTGAAGAGGGTGATATTGATCAGGATCTCGCGCGGCTTTGTGCGCTCCCATTCGTGAATGCCGAGTATGCCTTGTACCCGCAGGTCTTTGATAAATACTTTGTCCATATGCGTATAGTCATTTCTAGGATGTTGGAAGGATCCTGCTTATGCACCAATTGTAATCTTTCCACACCGATTAATGCAGCGGCAAGTATGAGCCACGCCAGGATCTGTTCCAGCCGAAAGCCTCCCGGGAGGATGTTGCTGTCTCCCCGGAATGCTTCAAGGAAGAGACGTGAGGCAGCGGTCCATGCTGTAAACGAAAGCATCCGGATGCCGGCAACAGGAAATGGCTTTTGTAATCCAACAAAGAGCAATACTGCCAATGCTGCAGCAATTTCGTAAACCTGGCTTGGGTGGCGCAATTTCCCATATAGTTCGATCCCCCAGGGCATGGAAGTTTCCTTACCGTAGGCATCTCCGGAAGCCAGATGTGAAAAACTGATGCCAACCAGTAACATCGCGAAGAACGGGGTCAGGGCATCGAGTGTCCGCCAAAAGGAGAAGTTTTTGCGATGACCGTACACCAATGCGGTGATCACTCCTGCAGCAAGACCACCCGCCAGGTCGAAAAGAGATGTATTGGGGGAGAATAGATCAAGAGGGGATGTTTGAAAACTGTCCCAATGCAAGGCTATGTACGATAACCGCCCGCCAACAAGAAAACCAACAAGGCTATACAGGATCAGGTTGTCCAGGGACGCCGGTTGGATCCCGCTGTAGTGGGCGCGCTTTTCCGCCAGCGTCATGCCCATCCAAATGGATGCGAGCACGAACAATCCTGCAGTTTGAACTGCCACTGGACCGATGTGAATGACCGGGAACATCAGGGTGTCTCCCCGGCAAGCAGGCTGTCAACTTCTGCACGCAGTGTGGACTCTGACAAAGGTCCCCCGATCACCACCCGGCTGATCATTCCAAATCGATCGATGAAGAAGGTGGTGGGTAACGCCTGTAAACCATACAATCGCGAAACGGTGCCATCGTGGTCCATCAGGATCATGAATGGCAATTGAAATTCATTAACAAATGCCTCCACGGCTGGAACTGAATCCTGGATGGTGGAGTTGACCGCCAAAATAACCACGCCTTTTTCCTTGTACTCTTCATGAAATTTCTTGAAGGTGGGCATCTCCTTCCGGCAAGGACCGCACCATGAAGCCCACAGGTTGAGTATCACCACCTGTCCCCTCAGGTTGGAGAGGGTTACTTTTTCACCATCCAGGGTTTCAAGAGTGAAATCAGGAGCCAGGAATCCCTTGCGCGGTGAGGAGACATATCCATCGGTGGAATTGCCACCCCGATCTGAACTCAGCCAGATCCAAAGGAGACCAAGAAAAAGAGTACCAATAATTCGAAACCAGCGAGGTGATTGCATAATTACCCTTTTTGCGCTACACTTTCCATGTCACCGAGCAAGTGGCATTTTTGGGACGCCTTTCCAACTTATCTTCTTACCATGCTCTTCACACACACCGCTTACATAGGCATTGATCCCACAGCCGGACGCAGCCCGTTCACCTATGCCGCGCTGGATGGAGATCGCAACCTGCTGGCGGTTTCCGATGGTGAACTCGAGGATGTGCTGACCTTTGTCGGAAATTTCCCTGCAGCAACTGTTGCGATAAACGCGCCCTCCCACGCGAACGCGGGGTTGGTGCGGAAAAGTCATGAAAAGCAGGCGCTGACTCCCGGCTCTCTGCGGGGAGTGGATCTGCGGGTTGCCGAGCATGATCTGCGGGAGCATGGGATATCAGTTTCCGCCACCCCGCTGCGCGAAGAAAATTGCGCAAGTTGGGTGCAATTGGGATTTGCCCTGTACCGGAGCCTGGCGAAGATGGGGTTTTATGCGTATCCCCACGAAGGAGCGGATCATCTCTGGCTGGAGACCCATCCACATGCCTGCTATACAGTGTTGATCGGGCAAATTCCCATGCCCAAGCCCACACTTGAGGGTCGTCTCCAGCGCCAGATCGTTCTGCATGATGCCGGTTTGGGTATCAAGGATCCGATGGGCTTCTTTGAGGAGATCACCCGCAACCGCCTGCGCCAGGGCGTGATGCCCATGGAGCTGATCTATCACCCGGAACAATTGGATGCCCTGGTGGCTGCGTACACTGCCTGGATGGCTGGCACGCAGCCTGCCGGGATCACGCGGGTTGGCGGCAAGGAGGAGGGGTTCATCGTTCTGCCGGTGACAGAATTGAAGGAAAAGTACTAGTCGGTCAGAATTTTTATCCTTCCTGTGGAAGGCGGGGATATGGGGGTATGCGCTTTTATGTGGTCTTCCAACACTTCCGGCATGACGGTGGGTACCTCATATTCGACCTGTTCATCAGGGATGGGAAGGTAGTTGATCCAATCAGATAATTCCATGTCTGTTGTGGCGACAGGGTAGATCCTTTCTTCCATCAGCAATTCCCCTGCAATGCGGACTTCGATCTTGTCCAGGTTTAACGGATCGACGTCCACTGTCATACCCGCAATATGAGGGTAACCGATCTTCCTCCCGCGCAGGGAATGGTGGGTTTTCCCGGCGTTTCCAGGCGTGAGAGCGGCGCGCAGGAATTGAAGGATCTGTCCTCCGGACAACATGACCTTTGCCGGGTTGGCTGCTGAACGAATTCGCTGCAAACAATTGTCCTTGTGACAGCGGTCCAGGTTCCAATCCAGTCTCCCAGTGACCCGCGAGGACAAGCGCGATCACGGTCCCCTGCATGCGTTCAAGCAGCGCATCTGCAAGCAGGTTTCCGGCGGTACATTCACGATCGTCGGCGAGTTCCACCCGGGCATTCAACGAACCGATAACCCGCCCCATGATCGCATGTACACGCTTGCGCTCGTTCTCCACTACAACGGTTGCAGCGGGGTCGGGAGAAATATCTTCGTTTATGGGGACGAGGGTGCCCTTGTGATCGATCACCTTTCCCGAAACCGGATCGATCTCCAGATCCAACCGACCCAGAAATCTGCCAAAGTCACCAGCCTGTGCGATTATGGTCCCATTTTCAACCAGCGGCGAAGTCAATGTGTCGTGGCTGTGCCCGCCGATGATCACATCCAGACCCGCATCATTTTCTGCGAGTACCTGGTCTTGTTTCAAGCCGAGATGCGATAAGAGCAGTATGGTCTGCGCGCCAGCCTGGCGGGCTTTTCGGATAAGCTCCGGCAGCACCTCGTCCGGTTTTTGGGGTCGTAACCGGAAGATGGTTTCGTAGGCTTTCATCGGGTCTGTCAGACCGATGATTCCCAGTTTGAATGGACCGAAATCATGGATGATAAAGGGGACCAGTCCCTCCACAAGCATATCATTCCCGTCCAGGTAATTCGCACAGATCAATGGTCTTCCAAAATGTACCGCCAGATCTGCGATCGCTTGTGGTCCATAGCGGATCGGGATGGCATTGCCCAGGGCGGCATAATCACAACCGGCACCACGCAGCATGGCATTCATGGAGCTGCCCTTGGTCAGACTGCTCTCCAGTTGGGTGGTGTCTTCCGAGTCGCCCGCATCCAGATACAGGCAATAACCGCCTGCCAGTTCCAGCTCGCGGCGAATTTCCCGGACAAGCGGTGGCAATGCGCGTCAGCTGTGCAACGCGCCCATGCAAGTCGTTGGTGTGCAGAATGGTCAGGCGGATAGTCTTTTCAGTATGCATAGACATCATCCTTTGAACACTTGGATGAGCGTAAATTGTTGAAATGTCCGGCGGGAGGATACCACTAATCCCCAACCTGTTGGATGGTAAAATGAAGAAAATCCCACTAACAGGAAACAACATGACAACCCTTCAATCCCGCGCCATCAACACCCTGCGTTTCCTTTCCGCCGATGGGGTCCAGCAGGCAAATTCCGGTCATCCCGGGCTGCCCATGGGCGGAGCCGCGATGGCTTTCACGATATGGACACGACATCTTCGCCACAATCCGCGGAACCCGCGCTGGATGGGACGGGACCGCTTTCTGCTTTCGGGCGGTCACGGTTCCATGCTGCTCTACTCCCTGCTGCACCTGACAGGTTACGATCTATCCCTCGATGAATTGAAGCATTTCCGTCAATGGGGGAGCCGCACCCCGGGTCATCCTGAGTATGGTTTGACGCCCGGGGTGGAGATGACAACCGGACCTCTCGGGCAGGGATTTGCCGCAGGAGTGGGCATGGCAATCGCGGCTACACATCTTGCCGAGACCTACTCGAAGGAATTATTTGGCGGGTATATCTATGCCATTGTCACCGATGGCGATCTGATGGAGGGTGTAGCCTCCGAGGCTGCCTCCCTGGCGGGGCATTTAGGCTTGGGGAAATTGATCTATCTATATGATGACAACCACATCACGATCGATGGTTCCACGGATCTGGCGTTCACCGAGGATCGTGCCGGTAGATTTGAAGCATATAACTGGCATGTTCAAAAAGTGGAGGATGGAAACGATGTGGAGGCGATCGATTCGGCGATCCGATCGGCAAAGAGCGACCCGCGCCCGTCCATCATCATGTGCCGCACCATCATCGGTTTTGGCTCCCCGAAGCGCCAGGGGACTTCCAAGGCGCACGGTGAACCGCTGGGCGACGAGGAATTGAATGCCGCCAAGGAAAATCTTGGATGGCCGAAGGAACCTCGTTTTTATATCCCGGAAGATGTGCTGGCTTTTTATCGTGAAGCCCTGGAACGGGGTCAGAATGCTGAGAGTTGCCTGGAATCAGAAATTATTGGAATATAAGGTAGCAAATCCGGAAAAAGGTGCAGAATTGGAGCGGCGGCTGAGCGGAAAACTTCCCAGAGGTTGGGAGAAGGCGCTTCCGAAGTTTCCTGCAGATGCCAAGGGTATGGCAACCCGTGCTGCTTCAGGGAAGGTCATCAATGCATTGGCTGGCATACTCCCCGAACTCATCGGCGGTTCGGCGGACCTGGCTCCCTCCAATAACACGAAGATCGATGGCGTGCCGGCATTCCAAAAAGACTCTCCAGGGGGAGAAATATCCACTTTGGTGTGCGGGAGCATGCCATGGCTGCGGCATTGAACGGTATGGCGTTGTACGGTGGAGTGATCCCTTATGGCGGAACCTTCCTGATCTTTTCCGACTACAACCGACCAGCGATTCGTATTGCCGCACTGTCACACATCCCTTCGATCTTTGTCTTTACTCACGACTCGATCGGGTTGGGGGAGGACGGTCCGACTCACCAGCCGGTGGAACACCTGGCTGCATTGCGCGCCATTCCGAACCTGACCGTCATTCGACCCGCGGACGCCAACGAAACTGCCCAGGCATGGAAGGTCGCCCTGGAGGATCGTCATAATCCGACCGTGCTGGCGTTGACCCGCCAGGCGATCCCGACCTTCGCTGAAGCGACCTCACTTGAAAAAGGTGCGTACATTCTCGCGACCTTCGGTAAAAAGACACCCGACATCATCCTGATGGCTTCCGGGTCGGAGGTTGACCTGGCTTACAAGGCAGGCAGGAGCCTGCATGAGAAGGGGCACAATGTGCGCGTTGTGTCGTTCCCAAGCTGGGAACTGTTTGAAAAACAGGATAAGGCTTATCGCGAATCGGTCCTGCCGAAAAAAGTTACAGCCAGGATCGCCATTGAAGCCGGAATTGGTCTGGGCTGGGAGAAGTATGCCGGTCCAGGCGGTCGCGTCATATCCATCGAACGTTATGGCGCATCCGCGCCATACAAGGTGATCTACGAGAAACTGGGTTTGACCGTTGAGAATATCGTTGCACAGGCTAAGCCTCTCCTGCGGAAAAAAAGTGTAAGACCAAAAGTAAAAGCACCAGGAAAAAAGAAAAGATAATTATGACTGATTCGAACGTTGGTTTACTCATTAGCCTGATCGGGGTGCTGATCATGGTTGGCACAGCATTGAATTGGCATATCGTGACGCATTCCGGCAAGATCCTAAATAGGATTTTCGGTGATACAGTTGCGCGGGTGATCTATATGATCGTTGGTATCGCCTTGTTTGTGCTGGGCGTGGGGCAGATGCTGGGCTTGAACTGGTTTGGAGGATGAAACGATATGAAAATTGCCATTGCCTGCGATCATGCAGGTTTTCCCCTGAAAGCCTGCGTGCTGGAAGCAGTGCGCGCGGCTGGACACGAACCAATCGACCTGGGCACGGATAGTGCTGAGCCGGTGGATTTCCCTGATCTCACATTAAAACTTGGTCACGCAATTCAAAACGGCGAGGCCGAGCGGGGAATCATTATTTGTGGTTCAGGCATCGGTGCGTGCATCGCTGCGAACAAAATGAAGGGGATATGGGCATCCATCTGCCACGACACCTATTCGGCTGCCCAGGGCGTGGTACACGATAACATGAACGTGCTTTGTCTCGGAGGGCGGGTGATCGGTCCTGAGCTGGTTAAAGTGTTGGTCCCCGCTTTTCTCGGCGCCCGGTACTTTGGCACGGAGAAAGGCGGAGAGCGGTTTGCGCGCCGGGTCAACAAGATAATCAACATGGAAAATGACAAAGGAATGTAGACTTCATGAATCCCATCGAAACACTCACATCCCTTGGGCAATCCCTCTGGTATGACAATATTCAACGTAAACTCCTTGAAAACGGCGAACTGCATGCCATGATCCAGCGCGGGGATATCCGCGGCGTGACATCCAACCCGACGATCTTCAACAATGCCATTGCCAAAACAAATGACTATGATGCCGCGCTGGTGCCGCTTGCCTGGGCAGGCTGGGATGCTGAAAGGATCTTTTGGGAACTAGCCATTGAGGATATCCGGGATGCGTGCGATCTGTTCATGCCGCTATATATGGATACCAATGGAGGCGATGGGTATGTAAGCCTGGAGGTCAGCCCATACCTGGCAAATGATACGGCAGGTACCATTGCACAGGCAGAGCAATTATGGGCGCGCGTGGCGAGACCCAACCTGATGATCAAGATCCCGGCGACCGAGGCAGGGATCCCGGCAGTTCGCAAGGTGATCGCTGCGGGTGTCAATGTCAATGTCACCCTGATCTTCTCCCTCGAGCGCTACGCGGATGTGATGATCGCATACCTGGATGGTTTGGATGACCGCCTTGCTGCAGGCAACAGGATCGATCATGTGGCTTCCGTGGCTTCGTTCTTTGTATCGCGGCTTGATTCCAAGATCGATCCCAAGCTCCCCGAAGGAGCTCCTTTGCGGGGTAAGGCTGCTGTGGCGAATGCCAAACTTGCCTATGAGGCTTTCTCAGCCGTCTTCACCACCCGGCGGTGGGAGGACCTGAAACTAAAAGGAGCCCGGGTACAGCGACCGCTTTGGGCGTCCACGGGTACAAAGAATCCCGCATACTCTGATACCATCTATGTGGATAACCTGATCGGTCCGGAAACCGTCAACACGGTCCCGCCTGCAACCCTGGAAGCTTTTCGTGAGCATGGCGTCCGCCCGGACGACGATCACAAGCGACATCGGCGATGCCCGTTCTGTTTTCGCCCAACTGGAAACCCTCGGGATCTCGATGAAAGCTGCGACCCGGGAACTTGAGCAGGAGGGAGTCAAGTCTTTTGCAGATGCGTTCACCGGTTTGCTTGCGGCAGTGGATGACAAACGAAAAAAAGCTGTATCGGCACTCGGAACCCTGGCAGGAACCATTCCGGGCAGGTTAGCCAGCCTTGAAGCGGACTCAGTTCCGCAGCGCCTCTGGAAGCACGATCCTGCACTCTGGACGAATGACCCCGCCGGGCAGGCGGAGGTGAAGAATCGCATGGGGTGGCTGGATTCTCCGGAAAAAGCGCGTGCCCTGATGCCTGCATATATTTCCTTTGCAGGGCAAATTCACAAGGCGGGTATTGACCGTGTGTTGGTACTCGGAATGGGAGGCTCTTCGCTGACGGCGGAGGTACTCAGTTCCCTGCTTGCCGCTGCCGGTGTGACTGCACCGTTGTCGTTGGCTATTCTTGATTCCACGGATCCCGGGCAGGTGAAGCAGGCTGCGCTGGATTTCCCCCCTGAAAAATCCCTCTATATTGTAGCCAGCAAATCAGGCGGTACCGCTGAAGTGATGGCGGCGTTTGATCATTTCTGGAAACTGTCCGGAGGCGATGGTTCACGATTCATAGCCATTACCGACCCTGGTACCAGCCTGGAGACTCTTGCGCGGGAACACGGGTTCCAAAAAATATTCTCATCCGATCCATTGGTTGGAGGGCGTTTTTCGGCGCTGACCGATTTTGGAATGATCCCTGCGGCTTTGCTTGGCATGGATCTGCCGCGCCTGCTCGCGCGTGCGGACTGGATGAAACATCAATGCAGCGAGCGCTTCCCTGCAGCGCGTAACCCGGGTATGGCTTTGGGCGCAGTACTGGCGGAAGCCGCGCTGGGCGGGCGGGATAAGTTGACGATCCTGGCAGACGCGCCTCTTTCTGCGCTGGCAGGGTGGATCGAGCAAATCGTGGCTGAATCCTCCGGGAAACAGGGGAAGGGGATACTGCCTGTAGCGTTCGAGCCTTTGGGCATGCCCGGGGATTATGGAAAGGACCGGCTGTTCATATACTTACGGCAAAATGGGGAGTTGGACGTGCGCGTTAGCGCTTTGAAGGATGCCGGTTTCCCCTTGATACAGTTCAATATTCCCGATCCGTATGAAGCTGGTGCGGAGTTTTTCCGTTGGGAGATCGCCACGTCGGTGGCGTGTCATATCCTCGGGGTCAATCCATTTGACCAGCCGGATGTCCAGGATAGCAAGGTTCGCACAAAAGCCAGGATCGCAGATTATCAGAAAACCGGGAAACTGACCGATGTCGACCTGGTCGATGGACCGAAAATTAAGAAGGAATTGGAAAAGTTTCTCTCCGGTGTGAAGGAGGGTGATTTTGTATCGATCAATGCTTACCTGCCCAGAAATGGCGCGATGATCGATGCGATCCAAGGGTTTCGTGTAGCTATAAGAGCGAAGATCGGATGCGCAGTGACTGCCGGTTTTGGTCCTCGCTTCCAACATTCAACCGGGCAGTTCCATAAAGGCGGACCAAACAAGGGTTGGTTCATCCAGGTGGTCTACGACGCGCAGGAGGATATGGACATCCCAACTGAAGGTTTGACCTTCGGTACATTATTGCGCGCGCAAGCCCTGGGCGATTACGAAGCATTGAAAGCCGCTCACCGGCGTGTCCTGCGGCTGAGGTTGGGTGGGGATATACCAGGCGAATTTAACAAAATGGCCTCGATGCTCTCTCCATGAAATCGGATAGCCCGCCGGTCTCCCGCCGGGATTTTCTGAAAGTCGCCGGGTACTCCTTGCTCGTCGGTTCGTTCGTCTTTTTGGGAGGGCTGGAGTACACCACCCAGCTGGAACCTGCCTGGCTGCATGTAAATCGTCTTTCTCTTCGCTTACCCAGGCTTGATCCATCGTTCTCGGGAATTCGCCTGGTGCAGATCAGCGATATCCACATGGGCGGCTGGATGAATCGTGAGCGCCTGGATAAGGTGGTTCAGGCAATTTTGACTGAGACCCCGGATGTTGTGACCATCACCGGCGATTATTTATTGGGGCATGGTTGGGATGATGCCCGGGAAGAGGCGCTCAGCGATCTGGAGCAGGCATTACAACCATTGGTGAATATTGCGCCCACCTTTACGGTGATGGGTAATCATGATTATTGGACGGATCCCAGGAAGATCCGGCAAAAATTAAGGGCAATGGGGATCATGGAGTTATCGAATTCGACATACAGTCTTCAGCGGGGAAATGAAGTCTTCAATATCTGCGGATTGGACGATGTTTATGAAGGTCGGGATCGATTGGATGAACTCATGCAGCAGCTGCCATCCAAAGGCGCAGCGATGCTGCTTTGTCATGAACCGGATTTCGCGGATGTCAGCGCGGAAACCGGTCGTTTTGATCTACAGATCTCCGGGCATACCCACGGCGGGCAGGTGGTGCTTCCCCTGGTCGGTCCAATCCAGACCCCAAAACATGGGCATAAATATCCGCTCGGCTTGTACCAGGTTGGAAATATGATGTTGTATGTAAATCGAGGCGTGGGAATGGCGCGCATACCGGTGAGGTTTAATTGCCGCCCGGAGATCACCGTTTACACTCTTGAGTCCGGATTATAGGCGACAGTGTCGAGCCCTGAAGTAGAACTTCAGGATTCCAAATACATTTGTGCAAGAAGTCCAATAAAACATTTCCTGTTTCTTTCCAGCACATTCTATCTGTCAAATCCCTCGATCTTTGCATAATTTTGCATCTTCTCATGGCTGCTTTGCGGCATCCGGGCAAATTCTGTATTCGATGCTCCCGTATCCCGGTTCTCCACAAGCAGGATGCTGGCATCCCGGCTCATGAGGACCGTATGCCAGGTGTTTCTCCGGACGTTGTACAGCTTCCCCGGTTCCAGGCACTGAGGATCCAGTTCGCCCAACCCGGGTCCATTCCCGCCGATGATGAGAGACGCCTGTCCGTGTAACAGGACAAATACTTCGTCCGTCAACGTGTGACGTTCCAGGGTTTGGTTCTTATCAGGGTGGATCTCATCAATGTAATTCAGGATGGCGACGCGCCAGTCGTTGAAGTCGACCAACGGTCTGTAACCTTCGTCCGTGTATTCGCGTACTTCGAGTAAATTTTCGTCCATGTTATTTTCCCAACCAGACTTCGATGTGATGTTCGTTTCCGGGCAGGTCCGGTGGTACCAGGTTTCCCACGAACGGTTTCCCGTCAATGGTCATTTTAACGATACCCCGGCAGACATGTTCCGGATTATGCACCCGGATGTGCATGACCTGCCCTCGGAAGCGGCGCTTTGCCGAAAATCCGTCCCAGCCGGACGGGATGCAAGGATCAATTCGTAATCCATCCAGTTCGGGTCGGATTCCCAGGATGTACTGCGTCGCGCTGTAATAACTCCAGGCTGCTGCACCCGTGAGCCAGGGGGTGCGGGTGTTCCCGGCACGCGGGGAGAAGGTCGAATAAGTGGTCTGTGCCTGTACGTAAGGTTCACACTGGCGCACCTCGGCGCGGGAGTTATAGGCGGCAGGCAGGGATGCGCGGTAATACTCATAAGCGCGATCGCCATTCCCGAGCATGCACTCAGCCATGACGCCCCAGCCTTGAGTATGGTTGAAGATGCCCGCATTCTCCTTGATGCCCGGGTTGAAGACCACGGCGCGCATCACATCGATGGATGTGTCAACGAAAGGCGGGGCGCAGAGCATTAATCCATAAGGAGTGGCGAGTTTTTGGTGAACCGTTTCCATGCAGCGCCGCGCTTGATCAGGTGAGGCTGCTCCGCTGATCACCGACCAGACCTGGGTGTTGAGATAGACCTGTCCTTCCTTGTAATCCCGGGTGCCGTAGACCGTGCCATCCTCGCCGATCGCCCAGATAAACCATTCCCCGTCCCAGGCGCAGGCTTGAATTGCTTGATCGAGTTGCTTCCGCTGCTTCAGCGCCCACTCACTTTCTTCGGGCTTTTCCAGACGCTCAGCAATTTCACCATAGACCGTCAATCCCAGGCGCACCTGGAATGCGACGAAGAGACTCTGACCGTGATAGCCGAGGCGCAGGCAGTCGTTCCAATCTGCCGCCAAGCCACAAGGGAGACCGTTCGCCCCGGTGCGTTCCAGGTTGAATTCCAGGGCTCTTCGCAGGTGCCCTAATACCGATGCCTCTCCCGTGTCAGCATAGGGCAGGATCTTATTATAGAAATCCACATCCCCGGTCTCTCCCACGTAGAGCGGGACGGCGTTGAAGAACCACAGGCAGTCATCTGAGCGGAATTCGTCCTCCCCGGGTGGAGCTTCATGACCGGGTCGGTGATCAAAGGGTTGGACGATGGGTAATGCGCCGCCGTTCGATAACTGCCCGGTCAGCATCAGTTCAAGCCGCTGACGGGTTTCGTCGGGGATGGAGGCTGTCACACCGAGCAGATCCTGCACTGAATCGCGAAATCCCAACCCGTCCCGTTCGCCGTTATAGACCAGGCTGGCGGAACGTGACCAGGCGTAAGCGATGAGACAGTTGTAGGGTCCCCACACGTTGACCGTGTGGTTGAGATCTTCGTCGGGTGTTTCGACGCTCAGGCTTTCGAGTTTGCTGTGCCAGCTTTGCTTGAGTTTTTCCAGTTCACGCGCAGCACGCGTCCAACGATCCAAATTCTGCGAAGGTTTGTTTTCCGATCGTATGTGCATCACCGGTGCCCAGCAGAATCAGCACTTCGCGGCTCTCACCGGGTTGAAGGGTGATGTTCGTTTGGAGTGACCCGCAGCCGTTATCTCCATACACGCGGCTATTCGTACATTTTCCCTGCTCGACAACAAGGGGATCGTGGTAACTGCGATATGGTCCGAGGAAAGCTTCGCGGCTGGTGTCGTAGGCATGGATGTCGGCGCCTGCCATGCCCATCCATGAATGCATCGCCAGGTCGTGTTTGAAATGCTTCGGTGATCTGGGCGTCAGGTTATCCTGGATGGCGATGCGCAGCAGGTTATCCCCGGTCAATTCACCGCGGATGATGAAAAGAGAATATTGCAGGTTGACCTGGTCCTGCCGCGTATCCCACTGGTTGGTGAACTCGCAGAAAGTAAAGATGGATAGATCGCGCGGTGCGTCTCCTTCATTCGTGATCTTCAGCAACCAGTACTCAAAGTTCTGATCGAGAGGGACGAAATAGGTGGCATCAGTGGCGATGCCCGAATACTTCGAAGAGATGATCGAGTAACCTGTCCCATGCCGGCAGGTGGATTCGTACCTGTCAAGAGGTTTGCCGACGGGTTGCCAGGATGCCGACCAGTAATCACCACTGGCGTTGTCGCGCAGGTAGAAATACCGTCCCGGCTGGTCAAGCGGAACGTTGTTAAATCGAAGGCGTAAAAACCTGCCGCGCGCACCGGATTTGTAGAAACTGTATCCCCCCGCGTTGTTGGTGAGGATGGCACCGTACTCCGTGGAACCGAGATAGTTGCTCCAGGATTGCGGGGTGTCCGGGCGGGTGATGACATATTCCCGGGCTAAGTCATCAAAGTAACCGTACTGCATGAGGATGCCTCCGGGTATGGTTCATAAAAACCATGTCATTTATTGGATCTGCTTCCCAACCAAACCTCGACGTTCTGTTCACTCACCTCAGCGTGGGGTACCAGGTTTCCAGGTACTTCCTCGCCGTTCACCTGCATGCGAACCACTCCCCGGCAAACGTGATCCGGGTTATGAATAACAATATTGTATTTACAGGACCGGAAGACGCGCACCATCTCATACCCTTCCCAGGCGGAGGGTATGCATGGATCAATGCGCAGACCATCAAATTCCGGGCGTATCCCAAGGATCCATTGCGTGATCGCAACATAGTTCCAGGCTGCAGTGCCGGTCAGCCAGGAATTCTTGGCTTCTCCCTCGGCGGGCGCATCCCTGCCGGCGATCATCTGGGCATAGACGTATGGTTCGCAGCGATGAACCTCGCTGATGTCCTCGCGTTGGGAGGGATTGATGCGGAGGTAATAATCGTGCGCCTTGTCCCCGCGACCGAGCATTGTCTCAGCGATCATGATCCACGGATTGGTATGGCAAAAGATGCTGCCGTTCTCCTTGTAGCCAGGAGGATAGGAGGTTATTTCGCCCAGGTGGAGGTAATATTTCGTGAAGGCGGGTTGTACCAGTACGATCCCATGGGGTGTCCCCAGGTGCTTCGACACCGAGTTAAGAGCCTTTTCTGCGCGACCATCCTCGACACCCAATCCAGCCATGACGCACATTCCCTGGGGTTCAATAAAGATGCGTCCCTCTTCACATTCCTTTGAGCCGACGGGATTTCCGAAATCATCATAAGCACGCCGGAACCAATCCCCATCCCAGCCCGCCTCCCATACCGCTTTTTCCATCTGCTCAATGACGTGTGTGTAATAAGCAGGCGGTTGAAGAATGAAGGAAGGAAATTTTCCCTGGAATCCCTTGAGATGCTCCGCCAATGCAACCATTTCGCGGGCTGCCAGCACGAACAAGCCTGCAATGAATACACTTTCAGCAACCTTGCCTTCCTTGTTGGTGGTGGTCTGGAAGGATTGACCGGGTGTGTCCGAAAAGCAGTTCAAATTCAAGCAGTCATTCCAATCAGCCCTGCCGATGAGAGGCAAGCCGTGTTGACCAAGCCGGTCGAGGGTGTACTGTATCGACCGCTGTAAATGCTCGTAGAGAGGCTGCTCGGTGCCGGGTGCATTGTCATACGGTACCGGTTCATGTAAAACGCCCCAATCCCCGGTCTCCTTGATGTATGCGCTGACCGAAAGCACCAGCCACAATGGATCGTCGTTGAACCCGGAGCCGACATCATTATTGCCGCGGCGGGTCAATGGTTGATATTGATGATATGCCCCGCCGGATGGAAGTTGTGTCGCTGCCAGGTCCAGGATGCGCTGGCGTGCCCGGTCCGGGAGGAGGTGCATGAAACCCAGCAGGTCCTGGTTCGAATCGCGGAAACCCATCCCGCGTCCGACCCCGCTTTCAAAATAGGAGGCCGACCGGCTCATGTTAAATGTGATCATGACCTGGCAGGCATTCCAGATATTGACCATGCGATTGGTGTGTGTGTCAGGTGTGGACACATGATACTTGCCGAGCAGGTTTTCCCAATATCCATGCAATATGGCAAGTGATCCATCCACCTGGTCCGGATCGAGGTATTTTGCGATCACAGGAAGAACGGCGCGTTTATTAATGGCCTGGGAGTTGGGAGGATCGAATTTGCTGTCTTTCGGATTTTCCTGGTAACCCAGCAGGAAGATGATACGCTTCTGTTCACCAGCCTTGAAGATGCACTTTAATGTGCTGTGCCCCAATGGGCTGCCAGCCGTGCGCCACCGAGTTCGACAATTTCCCTGTCTCCACGCCCATGGGAGAATCCCAACCACGGTAGGAGCCGAGGAATTTTTCGCGGTCCGTGTCGAAACCGCTGATCTTTTCAGAGCAGGTGAAGAAGGCAAAGTGATCACGGCGTTCGCGATACTCGGTCTTGTGGTAGATCACGTTGTCCGTTATCTCCACTTCGCCGACCGAATAATTCCGCTGGAAGTTGAGCGCGTCGTCATTGGCGTCCCACAGGCAAAACTCGACCGCGGAGAAGATGGAGAGATCCGCAGGCTGCTTGCGGTTGTTGGTTAACGTCAGGTCCCAAACCTCAAGATTTTCACCGGGAGGAACAAAATAACGTGTTTGCGATCCGATGCCCTCTTTTTCCGAGCGGATGAGGGTATAGCCCATGCCATGCCGGCATTCGTACAGAGTCCAGGCTGGTCCGCACCGGCATCCAGGACTGGGTGACCAGAACGAAGGCGAGGTGGTGTTGGAGTCGTCCCGCAGGTAGATATAACGTCCGCCCATATCCAGGGGCGCGTTGTTGTAGCGGTAACGGGTGAGGCGGCGCAAGCCGGGCGTCCTTGTAGAAGGAGTAGCCTCCCGCCGTGTTGGAGATGATCCCGAAATAGTCCTCGCTGCCCAGGTAGTTGATCCAGGGTAATGGGGTATCCGGTCGGGTGATCACGTATTCCCTGTTCCTGTCATCGAAATAACCGTATCGCATCAATTCTCCTGTTTATTCAACGGGGTAGTTCTCCCTCCGCCCCTCTCCCAGCGGGAGAGGGGTTTGAGAGGAGGAGAAGAACTGACTCCGGAACTTATCGTTGTTTCATCATTATCGACTTTGGCTGTATACCTTCTTCAGCATCTCCTCGACGATGTCCTCAGCGGGCTTGGGCAGTGCACTTTGAAGGAAGCCCAACGCGCTCACCAGGGGCATATCTTTGAGCATATCCATGACGCCCATGCCCAGGGCATTTTCATCCCCGTATCGTTCACCACCGCCGAATACTTTCAGGCTTAGCTCCTCCACCTGCGAGTAAAAATCCCCAAAGACAACACTGCCGTGCGAATCTTCCTGCCACTCGCGGATGGTGGATTCCATGTTAAGTATGCAGGGCAGTTCGAGCGTCGACTCGAGCGTCACCTGCAGGGAGGCGCGGATGTCTGTGGCGGAAGCTGCGACCAGGATATCGAACTCTCCAGCCTCGGTGATCCATTGTTTGTAGGATGGGTGATAATAAGCAAAGGCGCGGAAGTCAAGTTTGATCGAGACGTTTTTTGTTTCGCCTGGCTGAAGTTCCACCTTCGCAAATCCTTTTAGTTCCTTCCCGGGGCGGACCAGCCTGGATTCCCTGTCGTGTACGTAAAGCTGGACAGTTTCCCTGCCTGCCATCTTGCCTGTGTTCTTTATATCCACGGTCACCGTTATGCCATCCACATCCTTGAATATTTTCTTTGATACCTTTACATTGCTGTACTCAAATGTGGTGTAACTCAAACCGTGTCCGAAGGGGAAGAGGACGGGAATTTGCCTTGCGTCGTAATAGCGATAACCGATGAATAACCCTTCGCCGTATCGCACTTCTCCAGCGCCACCCGGGAAGTTGAGATAGGCAGGGGTATCCACGAGCTTAAGCGGGAAAGTCTCAGCCAGTTTCCCGGATGGATTGACCTTGCCGAACAGGATATCCGCGATGGCTTTGCCGCCCGCCTGTCCCATCATCCACCCTTCGAGCACCGCCGCGACGCCATCGATCCATGAACTCATCGCCACGGGTGCGCCGTTGTTCAATACCACCACGGTGTTGGGTTGGACACTGTGATACCGCCTGGATCAGTGCAACCTGCTGATCGGTGAGATCCAGGTCGGCGCGGTCGTAGCCTTCCGATTCTTTGAAGGAGGGCAGCGCGATATACAACAGGGCAACTTCAGCGGACCGGGCGAGGGTCATTGCCTTGTCGATCAGGTCCTGCCGGAAGGAATTATCAGTGGGATATCCCTCGGTATAGGTCAATTCGGCATCTCCAGCCTGGAGTTTCAGTTCGTTGAATGGAATCGATACCCTGGTCGGGTTAATGTGCGAACTGCCTCCCCCCTGGAAATGCGCGTTCTCTGCAGAGCGTCCGATGACCGCAATGTGCTGGTGCCCCCTGAGCGGTAATATGCCGTTGTTCTTGAGCAGGACCATGCCTTCGGATGCGATCCGGGCAGCCAGTGCATGGTGTTTTTCCACATCGAATTTTCCGTTCTTGGGCGTCTCCTTCGCCCTGAAAACGACATTCAGGATGCGACGGACGGATTCGTTCAGGGTCGATTCCTCGAGGGTTCCCGAACGGACAGCATCGACAACCTTCCTTACCCGGCGCTCCTGGGGACCAGGCATTTCCAGGTCGACGCCGCCCTTGAGTGAAGCGACACGATCGCGTACTGCGCCCCAATCCGAGACCACAAACCCATCAAACCCCCATTCCCCTTTTAAGATCTCATTCAGGAGATGGTGGTGCTCCGAACCGAATGTGCCGTTGATCCTGTTGTAAGAGCACATCACTGTCCAGGGTTTTGCCTGCTTGACTGCTTTTTCAAAGGCGGGCAGGTAGATCTCGCGCAGGGTCCGTTCGTCAACCACGGAATTGATCGTGAAGCGCTGGTATTCCTGGTTATTGGCGGCAAAATGTTTGAGCGAGGTGCCAACGCCCCGGCTCTGCACGCCATTGATCAAGCTGGCAGCCATTTCTCCAGCCAGGTAGGGATCCTCGGAATAATACTCAAAGTTACGTCCGCATAACGGGGAGCGTTTCATATTGACGCCTGGACCGAGCAGCACATCCACACCCTGGGCGATGCATTCCTCAGCCAGCGCTTCGCCCATTTCGTGTATCAAATCCACATCCCAGGTGGCTGCCAGGCAGGAAGCCGTGGGAAAACAGGTTGCGGGCAGGCTTTCGTTCACGATATCGTTGGTTTCAAGGACGTGGCGGAGACCATGCGGTCCATCCGATACGGTCATTTCCGGCACTCCCAACCGTTCAATGGGAATGGTCGTCCATGCTGTAGCCCCGGTGCAAAGGGCGGCTTTTTCTTCAAGGGTCATTTTCTCGATAATGGTTTCAATTCGATCAGGCATGTTATGCTCCTTGGGATGCTGGTAAAGTCTATTTGGATGCTCCGTGGGCATACGAATCATGGACAGAACGGATCTTTAACGCTGCTTCTGCTTGTGTAAGAGTCCAGTTGGCAGGCAACGGTGTTGTGATGGTGACGGTGCGACCAGCGGGCAGGTCGAAATAATTATCCGAGAAGACAACATCCACACCTTCCAGGGTCAATTCCACCAACCGCGCAAAAGATGAGGCTGTCAGGTCGATGTGAAGTTCTCCATCCTTGATCTGCACCTTCGCCGTGATCGCCGGATCGCGCAGGCTGAGATGCTTGGTGGGCGTGAAAAAGGCGGTTTGTTGGGCAATGAGCGTATCCTTCTTCTGAAGAGTTGCAATAAACACCAGTTCGCGTCGCAGGTCATCATTCAGTTGTGAGCTGAAATCCAGATGACATACTGGCGATGCGTCAAATGGGGGAATCATTGCAGACACTTCGCCCTCATCCAATACTTTGCCATCCAGTGTCTCCAGGGACCAACGGACGGAACCATTAAAATTTCGCGTGTTTCGTTTGTTACATGAACATCCATTGCAGCAGGGTTGTCTTCGATGGAGAGGAGTACCGGCGCGTAGAATTTGCGGGCGGCATAATGCAGGGCTTTCCAGCGCAGGAAATAATCCAGGCTGGACCAGGATGCCACCGGCCAGCAATCATTAAGCTGCCAGTAGAGGATGCCGGAGACACGCCTGGGATGCCGGCGCCAATGTTCCACGCCGTAGCGTATGCCCTCCGCCTGGAGCACCAGGCTGAGATACACCAGCGACTCAAAGTCCTTCGGCAGGCGGAACGTATCCAGCATCTGTGCCACCATCAGCGCATTGCCGTTGTCATTCTTCTGGTGTCTTTCCATGATGTAGGAGGTCATGTTCCAATCCGCTTCGTCAGCGTAGGTGCGGATGGTCGCAAGGGGAGGCAGTGCCTGGAAGCCGAACTCGCTCATGAATCTCGGGTACTGTTTCCGGTAGGCGGTGAATGGTTTACGCCCATGCCAGACATCCCAGTAATGCGCGTCTCCCTGTACCTGACCGTTGGGATCTTCGAATGGCGTATTTGAGGATGGCGAACTTGGCCAGTAGGCATGGTCGGGATCTTCTTCTGCACACCAGGCGGGCAGCGTGCGATGAAAGAAATCGTCGTAGGCAGTCTTCAAGTCCTGGTATTCCGGTTGTTTCCAGCCCCACTCCACCCAGCCCTGCTCCATTTCGTTATTTCCACACCATAATGCCAGGCTGGCGCGGTGTCGCAGGCGGCGGATATTTTCAATCGCTTCAACGTGAACATTATCAAGAAACTCAGGTTCATCCAGCGGATAGATGCTGCAGGAAAAGATGAAATCCTGCCAGACCAGGATGCCGTAACGGTCGCATAGATCGTAGAACCGTTCTTCTTCATAGAAACCCCCGCCCCAGACACGCAGCATATTCTGGTGTGTATCCGCGGCGGAACGGATGAGCTTTTCAAGGTATTCGTCCGAGATGCGGGTGGGGAAGGAATCGGCGGGGATCCAATCGGAGCCTTTTGCAAATATGGGCTGACCGTTCACGATAAAAGTAAAGGATCGTCCCCACTCGTCCGGCTGTTGCTGCAACTCCAATGTGCGCAGACCGATCTGATAATTCCGCCGGTCTACTACGCGGTCATCCTGGTGAAGCTCAATGCTTGCATGATAAAGAGGCTGTTCGCCATAGCCATTTGGGTACCAGAGCTGAGGGTTTGGCACTTCCAATTCCAGGAGGCATTCATCACCTGCAAATTTGGTTGTCGCTTCAAGCATCCTGCCATCCGGCGCGGTGAGGTGCATGACCGCGGTGTAATGCGCTTCCATCCATTTTTGAATGGTCATCTGCGCCTTGATCGTCACCCTGCCTTCTTCGTGAACCTGGCGGATGTGTGCTTCTGCGAAGCGTGCGCCCTGGTAACCTTCCAGCCGGATATCCTTCCAAATGCCGATGGGTGGTAACTGCGGACCCCAATCCCAGCCAAACTGGCAGGGAGCTTTTCGCAGGTGTGGTCCCCCTGGAAGAGCCTGGGACACTCCTGGTAATGGACGTGCAGCCTGGCGGGTGGCTGCTGCATGGACAGGTGAGATAAATGATATGGTCAGGTCGTTTTCACCGGTTTTGAGCAGCGCCTTTACATCCCAGCGATATTGCCTGAACATATTATCGGTGCTGCCCAATTCATGACCGTTTAGAACGACGGTTGCCAGTGTATCCAAGCCATCGCATACGAGCCAGATCTGCGGGTTTTCAAGCAGCTCTGACGAAGCGGTGAAAACACGCCGGTATTCCCAATCCGCCTCTGCAACCCAGGCGACGCGCTTTTCATTATCACCCACGAATGGGTCCGGGATGCGACCCAAAGCCAGCAGATCAGTGTGAACACCACCGGGTACATTGGCGGTCATCCATTCAGCCTCACCCGCCTGCCGAAATTTCCAGGCACCTGCCAGGGAATAATGTTCATGCTCCAGCCTCCAGCACTACCTTTTTGGGGGTGATGGACAATCTATAAAAACCAAACAAGCCGAGAAGTATCAGAAACAGGCAGATGGGGATGATCTCCAGCGAAAAACGGCGTGCCAGCACGCCCAGTACACTGGGAATCAGCGCGGTTCCCAATCCGGAGGCAGCCATTTGCAAACCGATGGTATTGGCGGCAAAGCGTACTCCAACCCGCTCGCTGGTGCCCGACATCAATGCCGGGAAGATGGGCGCGATCGCAAAACCGATCAAAGCCACAGCCAGCAGGTTGGCGGTCTCGAAAGGATTCCATACCAGTAACCCCGCGCCCAGGAAGGCTGCAATCACACTGACCTGTACCAGGAAATGAATGCCCGTCCGTTTTGCATTCAGACCCGCGATAATTCGTCCCACGGTAAAAGTCGCCCAATAACTGCCTGTAAACAAACCAGCGAGGGCGGGGGCGATACCGCGCGACTCGGTCAACAGGCTGTATGTCCAGGTTCCAAAGGACACTTCAACTCCGACGTAGAGGAAAAATAACAAGGCGCTCAGCCAGGTGCGGGGCTGTCTCAAGGTCTCAGCCATTGGCGTTTTGTAATCGGTCAGACGTTTGGGCTCATCCTTTTTCTGTGATGATCCATTCCGGTTCCACATGGACAGGGTCAGCACGAAGCAGGCTGCCAGGAGGACCTGGAAACCGCCAACGGTCCGATATCCCGCCCGCCACGAATTGAGAGTGGACAGGGCGAGGGTCATGATGATCGGACCAAGGGTCACTCCGATCCCGTAACAGGCGTGCAGCCACTGCATCAAGCCTTCGCTAAAGTGCGCTGCGACATAGGTGTTCAGCCCGGCGTCGATCGCCCCAGCCCCAAAGCCTGCCAGGATGCCAAGCAATACCATCATCCACCAGCCCGGGACAATGGTGTAGCCGATCAACCCCACCCCGGTCATGGCACAGCTGGCTGCCAGCACGCTGCCGACGCCCCAGCGCGAGATCAATGGACCACTCATGAAACTGGACGTCAGGTAACCGGCGACGCTGGCGACCAACAGCATCCCCAGGGAGTCAAGGGGAATGGAAAAATCTGCACGAATGGACGGCCATGCCACTCCCAACAAGCCATCCGGCATCCCCAGGGAAATGAATGCAATAAATGCCAGGAGGATAAGACCGATTCCCGGTATGCGTTTAATTTTTTCCCATGAATTCAAGGATCAATTCCTTCCATCGGTCATCAAATTACATTTTCTGCCCCCGAAAGCAGGCTACATTTCGGGGGCAGTTTGATCATCGGTGCGCCCTGGTTTGATCTCAGGGCATTACGCAAGCTTGACCCGGATTTATGCATAACTCACGGTCGAGAGATCCCATTCCTCGTGGATCTTGGGAACATCGCTGATCAGGCGCCTGGTATAAGGCTGGCGGGGACGCAGAATCACTTCGTCGGCGGAACCGTATTCCACGATCTTCCCATGCTCCATGATACAGACCGTGTCAGAAACATAATATGCCAGCCCGATATCATGGGTGATGAAGATGATGGTCATCCCGATCTCATTGCGCAGCTGCATCAACATATCCAGGATGGTGGCGCGTGAACAGGCATCGATCATGGAGGTGGGTTCATCCGCCAGGAGGATCTTGGGTTTAAGCAGGAAGATGCGGGCGATCATCAGGCGCTGCATCTGTCCGCCGGAAAGTTCAAAAGGATACTTGTTGGTCAACTCCTCGAACTTCAGGTTCACAAAGCTGCAGGCTTCGGTCATCAACCTCAATTTTTCCGCACGCGGGAGGCCTCGACCACCTTTCATGTGGATGCAATCCAGGAGGACGTCATCGATCTTGTTGAATATATTGTAGGAGGAGTATGGATCCTGAAAGATCGCCTGGATGCTTTTCCAGTATTCCCTTTTCTTTCCCTGGGTACGGATATCACGCTTCTTTCCCTGGAAATAGATCTCACCCTCCGTGGGAGTGATCAACCCCAGGAGCATTTTTGCGAGGGTGGTCTTGCCGCTGCCCGATTCGCCCACGATGGAGATGACCTCACGCTTGCAGAAATCGAAATCCACGTGATCCACGGCAACAACTTTCTGGCGACCAACCCCGAATACCTTGGTCAGCCCGGACCCTTTCAGGCAGGATTGGGTTTCATCGATCATTTTGATACGCCTTTCTCAATTGTTCTTCGGTAAAGATGCAGCGGTAGGTGCGACCATTCTCCAATTCCTGCATATCGATGGAATGCGTCCTGCATTGGGGCTGGACATACTTGCAGCGCTCGGCAAAGCGGCAGCCGGACGGCGGGTTCTTAAGATTGGGCGGAACGCCGGGGATGGCGGTCAGCTTCACATCCCGCAGACCGCTCTCCGGCACGATGATCGAGCCCATGAGACCCTTCGCATAAGGATGGAGCGGATCGAATACGGTCTCCTGTGCGGTGCCCCTCTCCACGATCTGCCCGGCATACATGACCATGATGTCATCGGTCACGTTGTAGAGAAGAGGGAGCTCATGCGTGATGAAGATCATGGATTTGATGATGCCTTTTTCCATCAGATCCAGCAGCATCTTGATGACCATCTTCTGGGAGGTCACATCCAGCGCGGAGGAAGGCTCATCGGCGATCAGCACTTTTGGACCAAGGATGACAGAGGTGGCGATGACCGTGCGCTGTTTCATGCCGCCCGAAAGTTCCACCGGGTATCTTTGCAGGACCTCCGCCGGAAGACCAAGGGTCTCAAAGCGTTCCCGGGCACGTTCATAGATCTCCCTGCGGGTGGTCTTTGGATCATGTGCCTGGATGACATCCTCGATCAGGCGGATGACCTTCTGGGTGGGGTTGAGGGCGTTCATGGCAGCCTGGGGGATGTAGGAGATCTCCTTCCCCAGGATCGATTTACGAATATCATCCGGGTCCATACCCGAGATATTCCGCCCGTCAATGATAATGTCGCCGCTCATATAGTGAAGCGGGGCGAAATAATAACCCATCAGGCTGAGGGCAAGCGTGGACTTTCCGCAGCCGGATTCTCCCGCGATCCCCAACGATTTCCCCTCTTCCACCTTCAGGGAAACATGGTCGACGGCGTAAATATCCTCCTGAAAGCGGGTGATGTATTTTGTGGTCAGTTCCCTGACTTCCAACATGACTTTTGCCATATCAATCACCTACTCTCTCAATGCCGGATTGAACACCTGGTCGAGACCGGTGTTCATCAAATTCATCGAGAAGGAGATCAATGCGATGACCACGATCACGGGGAAGTATGCCCACCATTTTCCCAGGATCTGTGCCTGGTAGATCATTGCCCAGTTCATCATCAAGCCCAGCGTCGGCACCGAGGTGGTCCTGGGTCCCAAGCCCAGGATCGACAAGCCCGGCCTCGGTCAGGATGCCCGAGGAGATCTGCAGGATAAGCGCCATGATGACATAGGAGGCGATGTAAGGCAGAATATCGCGTGAGGATGATGTGGGCGATGGAATGCCCGGATATTTTCGACAGGTTGACATGGTCGCGATTACGCAGGGAAACCACCTGGGCGCGCACCGCCCTGGCGGTCCAGATCCAGCTGGTAAATCCGATCACCACCGCGATGGTAAAGGCGCCGCGTTTTTCCTGACCGATGCTGAATGAGATCAGGATCAACAACACAAATGTGGGGATCACGGTAAAGAGATTGGTGATGAACATGATGATGTCATCCGGCAGTCCGCCGACATAGCCCGCCACCAATCCCAGGATCAAACCGATCAAGGTGGCGATGGTGCCGGCGACCAGACCGAGCTGCAGCGATACGCCGGTGGCTTTGACCAATTCCGTCAAAACATCCCTGCCGAAGTTATCGGTTCCCAGGGGCAGCAACCGCACGTTCGCAACATCCTTGATATTCACATAATCGTTTTGTTGGACGACGCCGACCTGCTCCAGGGCACCCGTTTCCGGGTTGTTTAATGCAATGATCTCCGCCTCGATGGACAGGACCCCTTCGAGCGCGGCGTTCAACCTTTGAAAGTATCTTTGCCTGGCAAAAGTCATCCCGGGGAGACTTTTATCGGGGTCATACTTTTTTTCCCACAGACCCAGGAGTCCGGCAGTGTCCGAGATATCGATCTGGTCTGCCGGAACCCCATCTGCCAGGAGCCATTCCTGCATGGCAAGACGATCATCATCATTTAACTTGCTGGCAATTCGATTGGCAGAGGCATCTTCCAGATTCAGGGTATATCTTGTCAGGGTATTAATGCTGTCATAAGAATTCACATAGATCCCGGGCGGGAAGAAGGTGCCCAGGCCGATGATCTCCAGGGGTGAATCAGTGATGATCAGCGGATAAAAGATCGTGATCAGCAGCAATCGCCATAAAAATGGAAAAACCAACCACAAATTTGCCGGAGCGAAAAACCTGTTGAATGGTATGTTTCATGACAGTCTCACTCCCTAATCCGCCTGGGCTGCTTTGATCCGCGGGTCAATGATGCCGTAGAGGATCTCGATGATAAAGTTCGCGACCAGCACCATCATCGTGACGATCAATGTGGTGGCTGAGATCAGCGGATAATCCTGTCCCAACACACCGTTCATGAGTGTATATCCAAGCCCGGGGTAGCTGAAGATGATCTCCGCCACCAGCGCACCGCCGACCATGGTGCCGATCGATAATGCCAGACCGGTGATCTGCGGGAGCATGGCATTGCGGAACACATAACCGATGATCTTGCGGTCCTTGATCCCCAGGAAGCGGCTGTATTTTACATAATCCGCATTCAGTTCATAGATGGACATGGAGCGCATGCCGATCGCCTGTCCGCCGATGGCGATCAACACGATCGACCAGAACGGCAATTGATAATGGACGATCACCGACCAGATGAAATGTCCAGCTAAAGTTGGGGATCAGGTCATACCCGTAGCCGCCCGAGGTGGGGAACCACTTCAGCACCACTCCAAAAACGACCATCAAAATGACCGCCATGCCAAATGCCGGGAAATTGCTCACCAAAATACTGACCGGCATGATGAATTTATCAAAGCCTTTTTTAAGATAGGCTGCCAATGCGCCGAGCGTGTTCCCGATGATCCAGCCGACAATGATCGCCGGGAATTGCAAAGCAATGGTCCACAGGATGGAGGATCTGATAATGTCATCCACCGGTCTGGGGATATTGGCTGAAGGATATGCCAAAATCGCCCTTGAATACATTCCTGACATACATGAAAAATTGTTCGTGCATGGGTTTGTTGGTGCCAAACAGTTCCGTGTATTGTTCATACACCCTTTGGACCCCGGCTTGACTGGTCATGCCTGCAGTTGCCCTTTGCATAATGGCAGCCACGGGATCCCCCGGCATCATGCGGGGCAGGAAGAAATTAAGTATGAAGGCAAAAACAAAAGTGACCAGGAACCAGAGTAATTTGTTAAGGAAATACCGACCATAACCTTTCAACGCAACACCTCCGCATAACAATAATCAACAGCCATGTTCCGGGGTTGGCGGAACATGGCTGTTTTAGAACGGTGTATCGCTTACGGATTAACCAGCGTCAGGTTATACAAACCTGCGATCGCCCAACCGTCGGTCATATCCAGCGGCGGGACGGGCGGGTTGGTGCCATCACCCTCGTGCGGGAAGCCGGTCCAAACGCTTTCGTTCACAGCATGGAACGACTGTGGGCGGTACATGAGCGTGAAGGAGGGGATATCGGTCAGGTAGATCGTGACCAGTTCCGTGTAGTATTCCTTCAGTTTGGCGGGATCAGCCTCACCGGGGATCAGCTTGATCAGCTCATCGACGCGGTCGTTCTTGTAACCACCCCAGTTGCCATTCCAGTTGCCCGTGGTCTCGGCGAACTCACCACCGATCAGGTGGCGGATGCGTCCCCACGGCTGGGTCGGACCAGCGCCGTCACTCCACATCATGAAGATGTCATAGCCCTCAGCGAGCGGCCAGTTGGTGACAACGGTCTGATAGACGGACCATTCAGGGTAGTTGGTGACGATGTCGATGCCGATCTTCTTGCCAGCGGCAGCAACAACTTCGATCGCAGCCTGCCAGTCGGACCAGCCATTCGGGCAGGTGGCGACATAGTGAAGTTTCTGACCATTGTATTCGCGCCAGCCATCACCATCGGTATCGGTGATGCCGGCTTCGTCGAGCAGTGCATTGGCACCGGCGATGTCGTTGCCAGCCCACTGCAGGTCCTTGACGGCATCGTGGTCATACAGCGCCTGCTCACCCGGGGTCGGGTTCATGAGGGAGCGAGGAACCTGGTCGAAGGTGGCGGACTGGTTGGTCATGGCATTGGCAATGATGGTGGGGTAGTCCACGGCAATGGCGATGGCTTTGCGGACCGCGATCTGGTCCAAACCATAGGAGGCTTTGTTGAAGAAGGCGGTCGGGAGGCTTGCGCCGATCCCGTACGGAGCCTCGGGCAGGTAGGTGGAGACGGGCAGACCGTAGTTGAGCCACAAAACCTGGATATTGGAGTTGAACTGCTGGCTGACATCCACTTCACCCTGCGCCAAAGCGACGGAACCGGCAGCATTATCCTTGAACATCGTATGGGCGAGGTACTTTGGAACAGGCAGCTTGCCCCACATGCTGGCATCCTGACCCCAGTAGTTGTCATCGCGGACATAGACGACCTTCGAGTCGTCAGCGAAGAACTTGTGATAGGGACCGGACCAGACGACATCCTCGGCAACATCGGCTTTGAAGGCGGTCGCATCCGCGGCGCGGGCTTCCAGTGTCTGGGTCCATGCCTTCTGGATGACGTAGTTGCCGCTCAGGTAGGCAGTGATCAGCAGGGGATTCTTTGTCTTGCCGGCATCATCGACCACCGCTGTGACCTTGACGGTCTGGGCATCCACCGCTTCGATGTTGGCGATGTAATCGCTGATAGTTCACACCGGCGTTGGTTTCGTACTTGACATTGGAAGCCCAGGTATAGGCAACATCCTCGGCGGTCACCGGGGTGCCGTCGCTCCACTTGGCAGCAGCCTTGATCTTGAAGGTGATCTCGGTGCGCTCGGCGTTCCAGACGTAATCGCCGTCAGCCAGGAGAGGATAGGATTTGCCATCGAGCATGTTGTACAGGTAGGGGGTCTCGAACATGATCACGCGGGCGGAATCCTGCTGGGCGATCGCCATGGCGTTATTGCAGTTGGAGGAGTACGGATTCCAGCAGACCACCGGACCCCACTGCTGACCATTGAAGTACAGGGTCTCGTTGCGGGGCAGGGAGGCGGCAATGTCAGCCGGGTCCAGAACAGGCGCTTCGGTGGCAACGGGCGCTTCGGTGACAACGACGGGTGCTTCGGTTGGTACTGCAGTCTTCGGTGCACAGGCAGCCAACAGCATGCTGAGTGCCACAACGATGGAAAGTAAAATACTTACGCGTTTCATCTTTCTTTCTCCTTATTAGTTTGTTTGAACAGACTTGGAACAAGGACATTTGTGGCTTTTATTATCCGGTATCACCTCCTTCATTATAAATCAATGCGGGAGCCTGGTCGTATAACCACACCCAGGTACGGCTCCAAGGTCTTGAAAACTCATAGGTGGTCATGCATTCACCTGAGAGATACTCCGGAAGATCCCCGTACGACCAGCTCGGTGTCCATGATGATGCGCCGGGGTGGATTGATACCGTTCTCGATCAGGTCCATCAAGGTCTCCACTGCGCGAACTCCAAATGGACCGATCGGCTGACGGACGGTGGTTAACTGGGACTCGGTAAAAGCGATATTGGGAAGATCGTCAAACCCGATGATGGCGATGTCTTCAGGGACGTTTAGACCTGCTTCACGAACAGCCCGCATAACTCCCCTGGCGGTTACGTCAGAGGCTGCAAAGATCGCATCCGGGTTGTGAGGGAGTATTTTTTGCGTCCCGTAATAACCCCCATTTTCAGTGAAATCACCTTCGGCGATCAGGCAATCTTCAACGGGCAAGCCTCTTTCCAGCAATGCCTTTCGGTATCCTTCCAGGCGGTCAATGCCTACCGTACTTGAGAGTTGGTCCGGTGATGGTGCCAATGCGCTTGCGTCCCAGCCGGATGAGGTATGTCATCGCGTTATAAACCGAAATGACATTGTCGATATCTATGTAGCTGACATTTTGCGGGCGGAAAGGGCGACCGCAGACGACCAGGGGCATTTCCGCTTCGATGATGCGATCGATGATCACGTCATCCCCGAAACTCCCGGATTGCATAAGTACGCCGTCCAGGAATCCTTTGCGTGCGACCCGGGAGGCGATATTTTCTTCATCCTCTTTCACGTCGGCAAGGAAAAGTGCCAGGGTATAACCATTCTGGTTGCAAGCCTGGGCAATGCCCTTGGTAAGGTAGGTGTAGTATGGATCTGTGAAAAAGAAACTGACGCTGTGGGGGATGATAAAACCGATGGTCCAGGAGCGATGCGAGGCGAGTGCGCGTGCTGCCGGGTGAGGGTGGTAGCCTGTTTCCTGGATGACATCCAATACCCGTTTGCGAACATCCTCGCTCACGTTGGAGAGATTGTTCACCACCCGCGATACGGTTGAGCGGGAGACTTTGGCTTGTTTTGCGATATCTTCCAGGGTCAGGTTGGACACGCATTCTCCAAAATTGGTAGCGCTCTCAGGATATTTTCATCACAACCTGTAAATATTGTCTTTTCTTGCTCGATATGGGGAGAAAAACTGTTTCTTATGGTAAGATAATGGGAGCGCTCTCACACTCCTTAGACATTATACATGATAATCTTCAAAAGTCAACCATTGTGAAAGAATTCTCATAAAAGGAGTTTTCCCCATGTCAAGGAAACCCGGTATTGCCAACATTCCCTGGGAGGAACGACCGATAAACCGACAGGTCGCATCGCCATTTACTACGGAGGGGCGGATACAGTGACCGCCCTGGCGTTCGCAAAACTGGATGAGGTCCTCGATTTCGTAAAGACCACATCCGAGATCTGAAATTCATGGATCCAAGATCCTTGTCCATCACAACAAACACAGCCTGCCAGGGCTGTGTTTGTTTATCCAGCTCAACTTCATTTTCCAATACTCGAGGTGGGTCACTTCTATTTATCGGACTTGCTGATCTCCTCCGGTTTTGTCCTTAGCAGGAGATCCCAAATTTTCAGGATCCACAACTGGTTTCCGAGCCAGGAAACAATTCCCCGTAGAAAGGAATCAAATCCCTTTGGCTGCGGTGGCAGGTCCATGGCAGGCGTGAAATCCACAACCCGGTCTCCCAGGCTGAACGAATATCTTCCAATGCGCATGGATGCCTGTGTCCTCTCCAGCCAGTTTCGTACTTCTTCCAGTTCTTCTGCGGTCCATGAGCCGGGCAGGTCGGAGGTCGCCTTGAATTCACAGATCTCGGTAAGATCCTCGAATAGCTGCTGCTGTTCTTCTGTGAGCGAGCCCTTATCGTGAAAATATGCCACATCCGGATCCACGTGGACGAGCGGCTTTAACCATAACCGGTTTACCGTGGTACGGATTGCATTTCTTACTCCCGGCGTGGTCTGGTTATAAAGCAGGTAACTGTACAACTTGTTGTCCCATGTGCCGGCGACATCCGGTCCGATGCGCATGCCATCGCATAAGCCAAGCGAGGGCAGGATCGGCGCCCCGCAGGTTAGCAGGTAGGCATCGCCTGCAGCCTGGCGCATAATGGATAATGCGTGACGGTAGGCTGTCTCGCGCGGCATGTCCTGATGTCGTTTACCGGGTAGTGCACCTGCCGCCAAAAAATCCAGTTTGAGGTATTCATATCCCCAGCCCGTTACCGTCCGGATGGTTTTCTCCAGCCATTCAGCTGCCCCCGGGTGGGTCGCGTCCAGGGCGTAGGCATTGCCGCCCCATTCGTACCCGTAGAAGACGGGCTTGCCATCGAATCCCTGCAGCAGCCATTCCGGGTGTTCCTTGAACAGTGTGGAGGTTTCGCTGACGGCTAATGGCGCCAGCCATAAGCCTGCCTTGCGTCCACTTGCCTGGATCCTGGCGGCAATTCCATCCATGCCCGAGGGGAACTTCGCGTTCGGCATCCAATCCCCGGTGGCAGATTTGCCAACCGTCGTCTATTTGAACGACATCAAAGGGGAGATCGCCGAGGTCTTTCCAGAACTTGCTGGATTTTTTCCTCATCGATCTCCTTGTACAGGCTGTACCATGAGCACCATACCCGGGGCGACTTTTTTACCTTTCCATGCCCGAAGCGCTCACCCAGAAGATCCGCGTACCTGTGTAAATATTTCCGGTTCTTTTCCATGTGCGAGGAGCCATTCGCCATCCCCGGTTTCATACCAGCCCTGCAACTTCCCATCCCGGATGGCAACATGAGCTTCCAACCCCAATGCGCCTAGAAAAACGATGTCGCCGTCTTCCAATTCAACCGCGCCCAGCCAGGATCCATTTGGGTGTGGGTGGAGCGCGTAGACCGGATCGGTCTGCCTGGGATGGAAGATATCCGGTTTCATGACCGGCAGTTCCCTGGCTGGATCCATCCAGGCTGCGAGTGTCCAGGACTGCCATCCATGCCGGTAGTAACGTACCGGTGTTCCGGGCAATGTGATCGCCAGGGAGGAGGCGGTGATGATCTGATCTTTTGGGGAGGTGTCGGTGAGAGTGATGTCCATATTGCGGATTATCCTTCAATTCAACTTCGTTGCCAATCTCCTTTTTTTATGGCATAATCAACAAGTCAAACGCGTGGATGGGAACGAGTAGATCCGCCGAACTGTCAGAGAGCCTGCGGATGGTGCAAAGCAGGTCAGTGGAGCCGGTCGAAAATCATCCCGGAGCGTCAGGCTGAAAACCATGACCATGGTCAGTAGGTGAGACGGTTTCACCCCCCGTTACCAGGGTTGCAAGGATGATTGTCCTTGAAAAGTGCCTGCGAGCCTCGAGTGGCAATTGCAGGAAACAGAGTGGTACCGCGTGAGCATTGCTCTCGTCTCTGTTTGAGACGAGAGTTTTTTATTTCATGAGAGTGTGACTGAGCGTCTATCCATACTAGGAGACAGAATACGTTTAAACCAGTTATTCCAAACTGGATGTTACGGCCATGGAAGAAAACGTGCTGAAGATCTGGAAGCGCGAGAACATCTTCAAGAAGACCGTCGAGCAGCGCAAGGGCGAACCTGAGTATGTATTTTATGAAGGACCGCCGACTGCCAATGGAAAACCCGGCGTGCACCATGTGCTGGCGCGCGCCTTCAAGGATATGTTCCCGCGCTACAAGATCATGCGCGGATATCATGTCTCGCGCCGCGGCGGCTGGGATACGCACGGTTTGCCCGTTGAGATCGAAGTGGAGAAGCAGCTTGGCTTCAACAACAAACAGCAGATCGAAGAATATGGCATCGACAAGTTCAACGAGCTTTGCAGGAAGTCGGTTTTACTTACATTCAGGATTGGGAACGACTGACCGACCGCATCGCCTTCTGGGTTGACCTCGAGACTGCGTATGTGACCTACACCAACGACTACATCGAGTCGGTCTGGTGGATCCTGAAGAATTTCTGGGATCAAGGACCTGCTCTTCAAGGGCTACAAGGTTGTGCCGTATTGCCCGCGTTGCGGCACGCCTCTTTCTGACCATGAAGTTGCTCTCGGCTACGAGGAAGCGACCGACCCCTCGGTCTTTGTCCGCATGCCGCTGGTGGATAAGCCCGATACTTCATTGCTGGTGTGGACGACCACCCCTGGACATTGCCTGGCAACGTGGCTGTTGCCGCGCACCCCGATGTGGATTATGTCACCGTCGAGCGCGATAATCGAAGGCAGGCAAACGGAAAAACTCATCCTTGCCAAGGCTTTGGTGGAAAAAGTCTTCAGCGACGAAGAAGTGAAAATCGTGGAAACGTTCAAGGGCAAGAAGTTGAAGGGGCATGAAATATCATCCGCTCTTCACCTTCCTGCCTCCCGATCAAGCCCGCGCATTTTGTGGTGCTTGGCGATTTTGTCACCACCGAAGATGGCACAGGGCTGGTCCACATGGCTCCTGCCTTTGGGCAGGAAGATATGGAGGCTGCGCAAGAGCATGATCTGCCCGTGTTGATGACCGTTCTGCCCGATGGCACATTCATCCCTGAGGTCACGCCCTGGCGCGGAGTGTTCGTCAAGGATGCCGACCCGCTCATCATCAAGGATCTGAACGCCCGCGGATTGTTGTTCCGCTCGGAGAACGTACACCCATACCTATCCGTTCTGCTGGCGCTGCAATACTCCGCTGCTGTATTATGCGCGCGACTCCTGGTACATCCGCACGAGTCAGTTCAACGTGACCGCCTGGTGGAGTTGAACAACACCATCAACTGGGTTCCCGAGCACATCAAGGAAGGACGCTTCGGCAACTGGCTTGAAAACAATATCGACTGGGCGCTTTCGCGCGAGCGCTACTGGGGCACGCCGCTTCCCGTTTGGGAATGCGAGGATTGCAAGCATCGTGAGTGTGTCGGCTCGGTGGAGGAGCTCTCTGAAAAAGCCGGCCGCGATCTGAGTGACCTCGATCTGCATCGCCCGTACGTGGATGAGGTCCATTGGGAGTGTCAGAAATGCGGCGGCAAGATGAAGCGCGTGCCCGACCTGATCGACGTCTGGTTCGACTCTGGTTCGATGCCGTATGCCCAGTGGCATTATCCGTTTGAGAACCAGGAAAAATTCGAGGAGCAGTTCCCGGCAGATTACATCTGCGAAGCCGTCGACCAGACGCGCGGCTGGTTCTATTCGCTGCACGCCATCAGCACTTTGCTGTTCGATCAGGTCTCCTTCAAGAATGTCATCTGCCTGGGCCTCATCCTGGATGGCGAAGGGCGAGAAGATGTCCAAGTCGCAAGGGCAACATCGTCGAGCCCTGGGATGTGCTCAAGGTCGCACGGCGCGGATGCGTTGCGCTGGTATCTCTACACCGCCACACCGCCCGGACAGGAACGCCGCTTCTCTTCCGAATTGGTGGGCGAGGTGATCCGCAGTTTCACGCTCACGCTGTGGAACGTCTATTCGTTCTTCGTGACGTACGCCAACCTCGATAACGACCCCCTCGCCCGGTCTCGCCGAGGGACGCGGTCTGCATCGCTCTCGATCTGGATCGCTGGCTGCTATCCGAATTGAATGTGCTCGTCCGTGACGTGACCGAAGGCCTACGAAAACTATGATGTGCCGAACGCGACGCGTCCCGATCGAGGAATTTGTGGAGAAGCTGTCCACGTGGTATCTGCGCCGTTCGCGCCGCCGCTTCTGGAAATCCGAATCTGATTCCGACAAGCAGGCCGCATACTCCACGCTTTACACCGCGCTGGTGACGGTCGCGAAGCTGCTCGCGCCCGCCATGCCTTTCCTCGCGGACGAGTTGTACCAGAACCTGGTCCGCTCTGTGGATGAGACTGCGCCTGAATCGGTTCATCTTGCCGAGTGGCCCGAGGTGATGCCGGAGATGCATCGACGAATCGCTCAACCGCGATATGGCGTTGGTGATGAAGCTCGTTTCGCTGGGTCATTCCGCCCGCCAGAAGGCAAATCGCAAAGTGCGCCAGCCGCTGGCGGAAGCCGCCTTCTCGGTGGGGAATGCCTCCGAGCGCAAGGCGGTTGAAAACTTCGCCGAGTTGATCTCGGATGAATTGAACGTCAAGAAGGTCCGCCTGCTGGATGCAGCCACCGAAGCTGTCTCGCATACGGTCAAGCCGCTGCCCAAGCAACTCGGACAGAAATATGGCAACAAATTCCCTGCCATCCAAAAAGCCATCCTGGCGATGAATGCCGAAGAAGTCGCGCATACCCTGCTCGAGGGCAATCCTGCTCAAGGTGGAGGTGGACGGCGACGACCTACGATATCCTGGCTGAAGAAGTGGAAGTAAAGGCGCTGGCAAAGGAAGGTTTTGCGGTTGCCGAGGAAGGCGCGTATGTTGCCGCGCTCGTCACCGAACTGACGCCCGAACTTGTCCGCGAGGGACAGGCGCGCGAATTTGTCCGCCGCGTGCAGGACTTGCGCAAGACCGCTGACCTGGATGTGGCCGACCGGATACGCCTGTTTGTCACAGCCAGTGAAGGGTTGAAGTCCGCGATCGAAGCGCACCAGGATTACATCAAGGCGGAAACGCTGACCGTTGATCTCCAGTTTGCTCCACCGCCCGGAGATGCGCATGTTGTGGAAGACGACTTTGACGGCGAAACTCTGAAGGTCGGATTGATGAAAGCCTGATGAAAACGAAGAACCCCGTTCAGCTGAAACGGGGTTCTTTTTTTTATTGCATGAGAACTATTTACACGCCGTATCTTTCAAGAAGCCGCTTGTATATTTCCTTGTCATGATCCGACATGCCGGTGATCTTAAAACCCACATGGTACAGGTTGGGCATGATCTTGTCGGTCTGACACCAGAGCGCACGGGCGGTGATGAACAGGAACAGGCTGTCGGAGACGTCGGGGGTCAGTTCCATGTGCAGATGTAATTCCTGCCCGTTGTTCAGCGGTGCGGTCGTCTCCAGCTGCAGACCATCGACGCTGACATCCGCCAGGTGACCGACAGTTTCCTCGGTTTCATCATCCAGGACTCGCATGTAGTAGCTGAATTTCTTCCGTTCAGTGCGTCTTCGTTCAGGCATGGCGTATAACCTCTGTATGAGTATAGACCACGATGAGAAGAAAATCAATAGGTACTGTGGATGGGTTTCCTGTTCTGAGTATGTAACCCTTTGTTATGGTGGGAATTATAGCCTACTATCCTTCAGTACGGCGATCGCCCTGACCGGAGAGCCGGTTCCCCCGCGTATCTTCAAAGGTAACCCGATGAACCGGAATCTACCCCGACCGACCAGTTGGTGAAGGTTGATCAGATTCTCGTAATGTGTAAAGCCCATTTCTCCGCAGATAACATGCACCTCCCTGTTCGATACGTGACGCACCCCCGGCGACATGGTCTCCACGCCGAACGCCGCGATCCTTTGACTCCCCAGCCAGCGCGCGGCCTCTGCGCTGATTCCCGGTCCATTTTCCCAGTCTTTGGTCCCATAGGTTCTACGGTAATGGTCTGTATGCAGCAGGACGGTATCCCCGGGTTTGATCTCCAAGCCTGCCTTTGATAGGAGTCCTCGAGGTCTGGAACTTCGATCAAATCCATCAAGCCTTTGTGTGACAAGTCCAGGCAGATGCCCTCGGTATAGAACATCGTCAATGGCATGCCTGTCAATGGACTGGTCATGAAATTGGGGTGCCATGTGGTTGAACGCATCCACGTGCGTCCCGGTGTGCTCGCCCATCTCCAGCCGGTTAACTGCCGGTAGGGGTGATGTCCCACCGGTGGAGTTTTCCGTCCCTTTGTGGAAGATGTGAGGGGTGATGATCACTGCCGGATGTCCGGAGAACACATCCATGCCGGGGTAAATATCCTGGCTTAGATCGATGATCTCGATCATGCCCGGCTCAACCAGTCATCGCCTGGTAGCGATCGAAGTACGCGTTGCGCCATGAGCGTCAGGCCGCGGGAGGGCTCCTTCTTTTGTCCAAAGTCCCAGCCGCTCCAGGCTTTCCAGATCGATTCGGGTGTGTACCTGCCCTCATCGTCCGCCTTGTCGCGCAGCACCTGGATCATTTCCTTCAACCGCGCGTCGCCTTTCAGCCACGGGAATCGGGTAAGCACATCCAGCAGGTGCAGCAGGTCATACCAGATGAGTGGTGCTTTTAATTTCCTGAAATCGGTGCCCATGTAGAACATGTAGGGATGTTCGTTCTGGCTGCCGGTCCATAATTTCAAGGCGGTCTCTGCGCCTGCGCGTGTCGCAGGAGAATCCTTCCATTCGGTCTGCGCCAGTGCTTTCAGCATGACCATGTTCGCGTACGGGCAGGGGTCGCCCTTTTTTCCGGGTCCGCGCCACTTTCCCAAGTTCGGGTGTAACGGCGCATGGAAAGCCGTTATCACGAACCAGGCTCATCAGATATTGGACCGATTTATCAACACGCGCATCCCCACCCATCCCCAATTTGAGCAATCCATAAAGCGTGACCGGCGCATCGCACAACGCCCAGCCCCACATGTCTGACCCACTCCCGCCATACGACTCGGATATGTTCATCGGCATCTGGAACGGTCCATCTGCGGATTGATGCTTGAAAATACGGGCAATGATCTTTTTCATACCCGGGTCATCGGCGGTCAGTCCAAGGTCCGCGATGAACACCAGTTTATGCATCAGCAAACCGGCTGATTTGTGGCTGGCAAGCACCTCGCCCGGCCACTCTGACAGTTCTGTCACCAGGGACTTAACCTGCGGGTCGGCTAACATATCCGCGCGCGCCTTGCGGACCTCCGGAGTCTGCTCACTTTGATCCATCAGGTCGACGCGGGTTCGATATCGGATCCAGGGTGACCCTTCCAGCAACCAGGGGATGAGTTTATCCATTTTCTTGTTCCGTTTTTCGTTTGGGTTCGTTGAAGTATGCACGAGTAGTTCGATTGAAGATAAGGCAGGCTGTGAGTAATAACAGGATGCCGGTCAGGACAAGGTTGAAGGACCAATTGGTCTGCCCATTTTCCTGGAGGAGCAGCCTGTCGATCCACCACCAGGTTGTGTACGCAGCCGTGAGCAGGGAGGTCGCCAGCAGCGCCCGCGGATTCCTGCGAAATAGAAGCATCAACACTCCCAGTCCGCAAACGAACCAGAACGCCGCGCTGGCAGCAATGTAGACCGGACCCGGCGAGGAATCAAAATCCGCGAGCAGTTTCCAGTTGGCGATGCTCGCGCCCAGGCGGACGGCATTCCAGGCTGTCAGCAGGAACACCAGCCATAGCAGCAGTGTGAGGAGAACCGGTCGTTTATTCATTGCCTGTTTTAAATTGATCTCTACTGGTCATACCGGACGAGGTCTTTCTTGCCAAATTCACCTACCTTCCTTGACCACTCATCAAATTGACCGTTATATGGCGGGTTGAGCAGGATGTCCGGATTTGCGAAGATGTAGTCCAATCCGATGGATGCGAGGTATTCATCCCCTCGTCCGGCGCGCAGTGCCTGGAAATACGCGTAACTGTTGATCAACCCGTCCATGTTGATGATCGTCCGTCCCTGGATGAAATAGCCGACATTTCCACCGCCCGTCATGCCGATCAAGGCACCTTCCTCGGTATTCGCCTCAAGGAATGGCACCACATCCATGTAAGCCTGGTCGACGCGCTCCTCGCCCCAGGGCATGCGGTTGACCACCACATACCCAAAGGGAAGGGCATAATATCCGATGCACAGCAGCGGCGGCGATTCCCCATTCCAGGGTTTGCCCCCACTTCAATCTCCGTACCGGACGCAGGATCAGGTCGAAACATAACGCGCCCAGCAGGGGGAAGAAGAGCATCTGGCTGACCCAGTACCAGTCTTTTGCGCCGGCATAGCCTTGCCCGTTGTAATAGCATAATTGCAACAGTGATCCGGTCAAGAGCAGTGGAAGTCCCATGGACACCGCGGCACGTGCCGATCGTTTGGGACGGGTGAAAAGGATCAACAGGACCGCGATCAGCATGAAGCCGATGACAAGCCAAAGGTTGGTTCCCAGCCAGTCTTTCAGGTCGTGTACCAGGTAAATGACCGGTCCCCAGGCATTCAGTCCCTCCTCCCGTTCCAAACCGAGCAGACCTGCCAGGTTCGCGATCGGATTTCCGTAGGCGGAGCCTTGCAGGGAACCCCACCAAGCCTTGATCTGTCCGCTGACGGGCATGAATGTCCCGAAGGCGATCTTGTTATAGGCCATATAGAGCAGCCAGTGCACCGCCGAGGATCCCGTAATAAGCTGCTGCCTTCGCGGATGATTTGCCGCCAGTTCAAACCGTTCTGTGCTGGATGTGCCCGGGCGGCGAGACGGATGAGCCTCACAGCGATCAGGACGATGACCGCATAAAGCAGCAAGGCGGTGCGCGGCAATCCCGGCAGATGTCCAGCCGCCAGCAGACCGACCATCATCAGCGATGTAATGACCTGTGCCCAGTGCGGTCGTCCACGCCAGCCGCCAGATCTGCTTCCATCGGCTTTCATCCCTGGTGGAGTACATCCCGCCAAAGTAGTAGATGGGGATCTGCACGATCAATCCGATCACTGCAAATATCAACGCCGAGCGCGAGTAGGAAAAGTAGGCGGGCAGTCCGGTTCGGGAGACCACGCTGAGGAACGCCGCGCTGACGATGATCCCAATGTCCAGCACCAACCTCGTGCGGATGGGTGTCCCGCGCAGCAGGATCCACGATGCCCGCCAGCAGCGCCAGGAAGATGGTGTCGAGGCGGCTGAATACCATGCCGACCGCCAGGAAGCTGAAGGTCAGGATCTGCCGCCGGGTGAGTGGTTGATCCGTTTTAAGGTCTGCCATCGCCAGCAGCAGGGCACTCACCATCAAGGCGGTCAACCCCGTTTCCAAACCGAACATGGTCACGTTGTAATGGATGGTGCGGTCAAAGACCCAGTAACATCCGGCAAGCATCGCAGCCGGCAGGGTAAGCGTACGCTTGACGAGTCTGAAGAGCAGAACGCCGGTGGTCGCGCTGATCACGCCTGAGATGACCACCAGGACTCTCAATGGCAGGATCAGGTCAAAGCGGGCAAGCGAAAAGATCGGGATGCACACCAGCATCCAGAGTGGATGGTATCCATTGGTGGGATCGATGCCGTCAAATGTGACACCGCGCCCCTCGGTGATATTTTGCGCCACCTTGAAATAATAGAATGCGTCGTCGCGTATGAACCACTGCCCGGCAAAATTATGTCCCTCGGATAGGGCTGCGTATAGGTAAATCCCCAGGATAATGATGACCAGCGCGAGCTCGAACCCACGCGAGATCCGGTTCTCGTCAGGGTGAAACTGGTGTGCATGGACCATTGTTGGGCATTGGGTGATTTTATGGGCAAGCACGGAATCGGGCAAGGGGATGGAGGCCGCCTGGAATTATCTGGAACGGGAGGGTGTGTCCATGCACCAAAATGGGCGAAACCCTTTGTAAATCCCGGGGTTATTATGGTTAGGCTGCTCATAATGCAGCAAACAACCATCCATCAAAAGGAGAATGACAATGACTTTCCCGACCAAAATCGCTACCTGGTGACTGATCATATTCTTCCTGTTGACCGCGCTCGCTGCCTTCATCGGCTTCAATAGCGCGATCCTCACCGGCATTGTTGCTCTTGCCGCAGCGATCTTCCTGTTCCTCGACAAGTAATTCATCCATATCGTCAAAGCAGCCTCCCGTTAGGGAGGCTGTTGTGGTTTAATGGTGTCGGGCATGCAGGAGCGGCAAAATCCTGGTTAAATCTCAGGTAGAATGGGGGCTCGAGGAAAAAATGGAATTCATCACGATCACACTGATCTCGCTTGGTTTGGCGATGGATGCCCTGGCGGTATCGCTGGGCATCGGCACTTCCGGACAGATTCCCACGATGCGCGGTAAATTACGTCTGGCAGCCCACTTCGGCATCTTCCAGGCTGGTATGACCGCCCTGGGTTGGCTGGCAGGCGACACCGTCATCCAGTATGTTGAAGGGGTCGATCACTGGATCGCGTTCGTTCTGCTTGCCTATGTAGCCTTTAACCTGATCCGTTCGGGACTGTCAAACGAGGGAAAGGCATTCGACCAGGATCCGTCCACGGGGAAGGTGCTGGTGATTTTATCCGTGGCAACCAGCATCGATGCTTTCGCGGTGGGGTTGAGCATCGCGTTCCTGGATGTGCCGGTTTTGCTTTCCGTGGTGATGATCGGCTTGGTGGCATTCGCCCTGTCGGTCGTGGGTCTGTTTGCCGGCATCCGCCTGGGGGTGAGATTTGGCAAACGCATGGAGATCGTCGGCGGGTTGATCCTGCTGGCGATCGGCATCCGGGTCGTCGTGACCCATCTTTTTCCTGCGTGATGGATGGTTAGAACCCGATCCGGCTTTTAACAAAATCAAACGCCAGTTTCTTAAAGGTTTCCACGACGAAGGCGATGATCGTATCCGAGAAGACCTTGGGGACATTCACGTCGTCGCCTGCCAGTTGCTTCTCCATGGCGTCGAATCCATCGCGGAAATCGGCAAGGATCTGTTTCCCATATAACTCCTCGATCACCGATTCAAGCGATGTGCGGCTGATCTTCACCAGTTCCATGTTGAATGAGTTGTCTGCATACATGCCGCGGGATTTGAGCTGACCCTGGATGGCGTGCCTGACGAAATTGTCCTCGATGGCGAAGGTGATGATGCCCCGGTCGAGATCGATCTGGGAGCGTGTCAGGGTGTAGAGAAATTCCCTTTTGACGTAGTCCGGGTCGGGTGGGTATTTGAGGCGGGCTTCGTAACGCAGCCCCTTGATCTTTGACTCCGGTGCCTGCAGCAGGATGCTCAATTCCTGGTTTCCCTTGATGGCGAGCCCTCCGTAATTCATCAGCAGGTTCATCACCAGGATGTCGATCTCCCGCTTGTTCTTTGAACCGATCCCGTTGGAAAGATATTCGTTAAGGAAATCATTTACGAACCCCTTGGTATCCTTGATCGGGATGGTATTCATGTTTAACTCCTTCGCCTGGTGGGTGTGATTGGGAGGATCTTGTCCATCCCATTTTACCTCTCAACGGGAATCGCCTGCCGGAGGAATGGGTCGGGTTCGGTCAGCGCGCCGTAACACACCTGCGCTGAAGCTTTGCAGCCTCCCTGGCAGATGGCACGCTGGTCACAGGGGGCGCAGTGATCCGGCAGGGCATTAACGAAGGGGGCGATGCGTTCGGGGGCGAGGATGTCGCTGAAGGATTCTGTCAGCAGGTTTCCGAGAATGGTCGTGGAGTGGTTGCATGGACGGACGTTGCCCAACGGGTCGAGGGTGTAGTAGGCGCGCTCGGTGCCGGCGGCGCAGTAACCAAAACTTAGGTGAGTGAACGCGGAGGTGTCGATCAGGCAGGGATGGATGGGGATGGAACAGGAAATGGGGATGCCGAATTCCCGGGAGGCGGAGTTGGCGACAGTGAGCGCCTCGCGGACCTGTTCGACCGAAGGCAGGAGCTCGTCAAGATGCCGTCTTCCCCGCCCGCCGGGATTGAAGCGGTTGAGCATGATGCCGCGTGCGCCGAAGGCAAAGGCGAGCCGGATCGTCTCACGCAGGTGGAGGAGGTTGAGGCGGGTGGCGACGAAGGCGACCACGACCTGTCCATGCTGGAGGCGCAAATTTGCCAGCGCGGAGAGGACCGAGTCCCACGCGCCGGGTGAGGCGGAAAGATGATCGTGGACCTCCGGCAGGTGACTGAGCAGGGGCAGCTCGAACAGGGCGACCTTTCTTTCGAGCAGGGAGGTGATGCGCCTGGGGGTGAGCAGGTGACCGTTCGAGATGATGGTGACCTGCACGTCCCGGTCGCGGAGATGTTCGAGGATGAGTTCGAGGTCCGTGCGGAGCAGCGGCTCGCCGCCCGTGAGGGTGACATGCCGGCATTCGGATTCGTCCAGGGCTTTGTCGAGCAGGTCGAGGGTACGCGGGGTGTCGAGTTCGCCGCGCGGATAGGATGGGACGGATTCGCCCTGCCAGACGTTGTAGCAATGCAGGCAGGTGTGATTGCAGCGCTGGGTGACCTCGAAGATGAGCGAGGCGAGGCGTGGTTTCATTTTCCTGTCAGCAGGTCGAGGATGAACTGCGCCGCTTCCCTTGCCTCAGGCGTGATGTCGAGGGGAATCGCCTCGAATGTGGGGAAGGGTTCGCTGGAGGTCTGCTGTCCTTCAATGAGCAGTTCGTAAAGCGCCTGGATCTCCTGGTCGGTCAGGGCGTACCATGCCAGGTCGTGCTCGAGCGCGGCGCGGGCGGTCTCCAATGTTGCAGGATCGATCGTGCCGCTGGCTGCCACCTGTTCCAGAGCTGCGGACTGGTTCACGAGCACCTGTGCGCTGGTGGGGGCGTAATCGATGAGGCTGGTTCATAGCAGGTGATGAGGGCATTGGAGCGCCAGACATGCGAGAGCGCGGCCTCATACGCCTCCTGTACCAGGTCCGCGACGGGAGCGGTGAGTTCGCCGCGCGCTACCATTTCATCGAGTGCCGCCCGGTGATCCGCAGCGAGTTGGGTGCCGTAGTTGTTCTCGGTGGTATCGCTTTCCATCGTGGCTGTTGCCAGGTCGTCGAAGGAGAACCAGCACTGGCGCAGGCGTTCGCGGACCGAGGTCGCGGCAGGCGTGACGGTCGAGGGAGGCAGAGGTGCGTAGCAGGTGGGGGTGGGCGTGGAGAGGAGTGGTTTGCAGCGGGTGAGCATCACGGAGGCAACTGAGATGCCGAAGATCTTCAGAAAGTCACGGCGGGAAATATCCATGTTTGCTCGCTTTCTTGTTTACTCAATGACGCTGATATGACGCGGATGTTCCCTCGTAACCCGTAGCGCCGGTGAGTGCGATCTTCATGGCTGCCTCGGGGATTAGTTATTTTACCCATAATCCGGTAGCGTAGGTGAATGGGCTGAACGCCAGAACGGTGACCAGGGGCTTCAACTCTCAGAAGTTGAAGGGGCTTCAATCTCAGAAGATGAAGGGGGCTTCAACCTCAGGAGTTGAAGGGTAGTGTACTCACGCTACCATGGTGTACCCACTGCACCAGTGATGGTGTACTCGGCTACACCACCGACTGGTCAAGCCACTACGACCGAGTGATGGTAAAGCCACTTTACCAGGGTGGTAAAGCCACTTTACTTAAATCCTTATTTAACCCTGATTAAACCTTAAGATGATGATAATAGCGATGATGAAAAACAACTTTTTGCGAATTGATCGTTCCAGGGCGACGTCCTCGAAGGTTTGATCGCACGACAGAGCCCTGCTGGAACTTCGGGACGCTCGGGAACGAAGGCCTTGAGTAGGGGCTTCAACCCCAGAAGTTGAAGGGTAGTCAACCCGGTTTACCATGGGTCAAGCCACTTGACTGTCAAGCCACCTGACCGGTAAAGCCACTTGAGTGATGGTAAAGCCACTTTACCAGGGTGGTAAAGCCACTTTACTTAAATCCTTATTTAACCCTTAATTAACCATAGAGATATATATAGCGAAATTCAAAAAATTTTTCGTGAAGTGGATCCGTGCCAGGACAACGTCCCGAAGGTTTGATTCGGCGACAAAGTCCTCCTGGGAACCTTCGGGACGCTCGGGAATGAAGGCACTTGAGTGGGGCTTCAACCCCAGAAGTTGAAGGGTCACCTGTCTGCTGGACTAGTCCAGTCACACTTACCACTGATGGTAAGTAGCCACTTTACCATGGTGGTAAAGCGGCTTTACCAGGGTGGTAAAGCCACTTTACTTAAACCCTTACCTTAAAACCTAAGAGATGATATGAGGAAGAGACACAAATTTTCGCTTTTTGCAAAGCAAACAATGCCAACCAAAAGCTGACGAGGATGGATAACGTCCCGAAGGTTTGATTCAGACGACAAAGTCTCTTTTGGAACCTTCGGGACGCTAGTGTTTTCCACGCACCAACTCTCATTCATTTTTCACCTCACTTTGCTTCCTCGTAAAAGTTTGACTTTACCCATACTCTAAGGTATAAAGTAACCTGCTTTTTGCACAGAAACAACAAGGAGAAACACAATGTATATCGATCCCAACACCGGCGGCGTACTCTTCCAGGCTTTAGCCGCCAGCCTCGCCGCCATCTCGGGTGTGCTGCTGATCTTCTCGCGGCAGATCCGCCAGGGAATTGCGAAACTGCGCCGCGGCGCCCGCAAGGACGAAGCGGAGGAGGAAACCAAACCGCAGGAAACAAAAGTAGACGAGACTGAAGAAGTAGTTCTCAGTCATTACGAGGGAGTACTCACTTAAGGCGATCTCCCCACGACCGCAAATTGCTTCCTGGGGAAGGAAAACATCCGCCCTCCTCGCAATGACAACCCGATCCATTATGAAAACAGTCATCCTCGGATTTCGACTCCTTCGACCCCGCCATCTTTGAGAAACTGGCGGGGCGTAACGAACTTCCCAACCTTGGCAAATTGATGGCAGAGGGCGGATACTCGCGGCTGGAGGTCTCCTCGCCTCCACAGACGGAGGTCTCCTGGACCTGCATCGCGACGGGCACCGACCCGGGTAGTCACGGCATCTTCGATTTTGTCGTGAGAGACGCCTCCTCCTACATGCCCTATGTCTCCATCCTGCCGATGAAGAAAAGCGCCGTCGGCGAGACCTTCATCCCGCCCTACACCACGAAGACACTCTTCGAGGAAGCCGCGGAGATGGGCTATCCCGCCACCGCGCTGTGGTACCCCGCCATGTTCCCCGCCCGTCCGGAGCTGCCGGTCAACACCCTGCCCGGACTCGGCACTCCCGATATCCGCGGTCAACTGGGTGTCGGGACGCTGTTCACGACCGCGGATGAGACGAAGAAGAAGACCGCGGTTGCCAAACTCGAAAGATCGGGGAACCGCTATACGGGTACGCTGAACGGTCCGACCGTGCAGGGCAAGGGAGGCGCGACCTCCGCGACCCTGCCCGTGACCCTGGAGGTGCTCAGCGACTCGTCTGCGCGCATCAGCATCGGCGAGCAGAAACTGGATGCCAAACTGGGGGAGTGGAGCGATATCTTCGAGATCAAGTTCAAAGCCGGGATGCTGTTCAATATTCACGCCATCGCGCGGCTGATCCTGACCCACCTGGGGGAGACCGTCCGGTTCTACGTCCTGCCTTTGCAGATCCATCCCCTGCACTCGACGTTCCATTATGCCTCCTCGCCCTCCTTTGCGAAATCGCTCTGGAAGGATGTCGGTCCCTATCTCACTTTGGGCTGGCCCCAGGATACCACCGGGTTGGAGGAGGATTGCATCACGGATGACCAGTTCATCACGTTGTGCGATACCATCTTCGAACGCCGCAAGCAGATCTTCTTCCACCTGCTCGATAAGTTCAAGGAAGGCGTGCTGGCAAGCATCTTCGACGACCTCGACCGGGTCCAGCACATGTTCTATCACAACCGCCTCGACGTGGCGGAAGAGTGGTACCGCAAGCTGGATGCCTTCGTCGGCGAAGTGCAAGCAAGGCTGAACGGCAAGCATCGCCTGCTCGTTCTCTCAGATCACGGTTTCAGCACCTTCAAATACAAGGTGCATCTCAACCGCTGGCTGGTCGAAAATGGCTGGCTGGTGTTCAAGGATGGAAAGTCCGAAGGCGCTCTCCCCGACGTGGATTGGACAAAGAGCAAGGTCTATGCGGTCGGACTGAACAGCCTGTACTTGAACGTGGCGGGACGCGAGGGGCAGGGCTGCTCGCCGCGGAGCAGATCGAACCCCTGCTGGCGGAAGTGACGAAGAAATTGCTGGAATGGAAGGGTCCGGATGGGCGCGCCGTCATCCAGCGCATCCGCCCCAAGCATGAGGTCTACAACGGTCCATACACCCGCCTCGGACCCGACCTGGTGGTGGGCTACTCCGCCGGTTACCGCGCCTCCTCTGAGACGGGTCTCGGCAAGATTCCCGCGGAGTTGATCGAGGTCAACGATGGTCACTGGGGTGCGGATCACTGCGTGGACGCGGACCTGGTGCCCGGGGTGATCTTTGCGAACCGGGACCTGCGCGACTTTGGGACGATCTCATTCCGCGACATACCCTTCCTTGCCATCGGCAAGCACCTCGACCAGTCCCACATCAAGCCTCCCTCCCAGTCCGGTCCGCAGGGACAGAAGGACCTGGAGGAGAGACTGAAGGGATTGGGATATTTGTAATTCGCCATTCCGGCGGGGTGGAATGCTTTGCAGTGCCCGCATGACCTACCAATGACCAACCATGAATAAACTTTTCTCACGCAGGAAATCTCCAGGAAAAAAACAACCGGTCGTGGTTGTTTCCGGTCTGCCGCGTTCGGGCACTTCCATGATGATGAAGATGCTGCAGGCGGGCGGGCTGGAACTGCTGACCGACTCCATCCGCAGCGCGGACGACGACAACCCGAACGGTTATTTCGAGTTCGAGCGCGTCAAGCAGATGACCTCCGGCGACCGCGCCTGGCTGGAGGATGCGAATGGCAGAGTGGTCAAGGTGATCTCCGCGCTTTTGGAATACCTGCCGACCGACCGGCATTACAAGGTGCTCTTCATGGAGCGCGAGATCCAGGAAGTGCTCGCCTCGCAAAAGAAGATGCTCGATCACCGCGGGGAAGTATCCAAGGTCACGGATGAGGAGATGGCGGAGCAGTACCGGGTGCATCTCAAGGCGGTCAAGCCGTGGTTGGCGCGCCAGCCGCACATGGAAGTGTTATACGTGGGTTACAATTCAATGATGTCCGACCCCGAGCCTCTCTGCCGGCGTGTGATCGAATTCCTCGGCATGCCGCTCGACCTGGAGAAGATGCGCGCCGTGCCGAATGCAAAGTTGTATCGGAACCGCGCCTGACCTTATTGTGAACGAAGGGAAGCGATATTTTATTTTAGGGAATCGGCATCCTGGCGGCAGCTGCAGTCATCGGTGTAAAACCAAAGTGAGGAGACCATGACCAAATATCTCGTGGTGGTGGCTGGGAACATCGGGGCGGGCAAGACCTCCCTGACCGAACGCATCGGCGCAAGACTCGGCTGGTGGACCGGTTACGAGTCGGTTTCCAACAATCCCTACCTGGGCGATTTTTACAGCGACATGCGCGCCTGGGCTTTCCACCTGCAGATCTTTTTTCTCGGTCACCGCGCGGAGCAGTACCTGGACGCCTCGCGCGATCCCCGTTCCGCGATCCTCGACCGCAGCATCTACGAGGATGCCTACATCTTCTGCCGCGCTTTGCACCACATGGGGAATCTCTCCGAGCGTGATTACCTCTCCTACCGCAGCCTGTTCGACCTCATCATCCAGGGGCTCCCGCGCCCCAACCTGCTGGTCTACTTGAAAGCCCCGGTCCCGGTGCTGATGGATCGCATCCGCGCCCGGGCGCGCAACATCGAGACCGGCATCAGCACCGATTACCTGAACCTGCTGGATTCGTTCTATGACGAATGGTTGAGATCCTTCGACATGTGTCCCGTGCTCACCATCCACACCGACAACCTCGACTTCGTCCACCATTCCCGGCACCTGGAGACGGTGGTCGGGCGCATCCAGGATAAACTCTCGGGCAAGGAAGTGGTGGACCTGCGCGACCCGCCGCCAAACAAATGACCAACCTGCTCGCCCGCATCCCCCTGTTCGCCGATCTGCCGGAGAAGGATCTGGATAACCTGCTCACCACGTTGTCGGTGGTGGAGTTGGCACCGCGCCAGGTGCTCTTCCATGAAGGTGAGGTCGGTGAGCATTTCTATCTGGTCACGGACGGACAGTTGGATATCCTGCGCGGGGAGGGCACGCCCGAGGAGATGCTGCTGAACACGATCGAAGAGGGGCAGTACCTGGGCGAGATGAGCCTGATCATGCCCGGAGGCTTGCGCACCGCCACCGTGCGGGCAAAGGTCAACTCCACCCTGCTGATGATGAGCCGCGCCGAGTTCAACGACCTGCTGCTGCGTCACCCCCTGCTGGCATATTCCATGGTGCGCGTCCTGAGCGAACGCCTCGACGCGACCAACACCTCCACCTTCCACGACCTGACCGAGAAGAACCGCCAGTTGCAGAAAGCCTATGACGAGCTTAAAGCCGCCCAGGAGCAGTTGATCGAGAAGGAGCGCCTGGAACGGGAACTGCAGGTCGCGGCGGAGATCCAGATCAGCATCCTGCCGGATGTCCTGCCCTCCACTCCCTGCTTTGACTTTGGCGCCTGCATCGACCCTGCGCGGCAGGTGGGCGGCGATTTTTATGATATCTTCACCGTCCCGGGCAACAAGATCGCGGTCCTGATCGGCGACGTGGCGGATAAAGGGGTGCCGTCAGCCATCTTCATGGCACGGGTGCACGCGCTGATCATGGCAGAGGCGGATTCCCTGCCGACCCCGGAGGGGGTGCTGAGAAAGGTCAACGAGCATGTGACCAGGCTGGAAAAGTCCACCCAGTTCGTGACCGCCTTGTACGGTATCCTGGACTGTGATACCGGGGATTTCGCTTTCGCCCGCGCGGGTCACGAGCCTGCACTGCTGGTCACTGCGCAGGGTGTTCAACGTCTGCCGCATGGTCCCGGGATGGCTCTCGGCATCCTCGAGGATATGACCCTGGATGTTGGGCATGTGCACCTGGACAAGGGCTCGTCCCTGTTGTTATTTACCGACGGCATGACCGATTGCCGGAACCCGGAAGGTGAGCCCTTTGGGCTGGAGCGCATCCAGGAGGCGTTTCTGAGCCTGCGCGGACTGCCTGCCCAGCAGGTCTGCGACCGCCTGCTGCAGACCCTGCAAGACTACCGGATGGGGGCAAAACAGGACGATGATGTGACCCTGGCAGCCATCCACGCGGTGGATTGAGCCTTCAGGGGCTCCATATGCCCCAGGGAACGTTTTTGACGCATTTTTAATGCAGATCGGTGGAATTACGTGACCAAGACTCTTTTGGCTGTTCTAGCCCATCCTGACGACAAATCTTTCGGTTTGGGGGGTACTTTGGCACTTTACGCCCGGCGTGGAGTTGCCACTTACCTGGTGTGCGCCACGCGTGGCGAGGCGGGCGACGTTGCCGAGGAACACCTGGATGGCTTCAAGGATATTGCCGATAAACGCACCGCGGAGTTGGACTGCGCGGCTTCCATCCTGGGCTTGAAGGATGTCTTCTACCTGGGCTACCGGGATTCCGGGATGACCGGTTCGGTGGACAACCAGCATCCGGATGCCCAGATCCAACATACGGTGGACGAGGTGGCGGGACGCGTGGTGAGGTACATCCGCGAGCTCAAGCCTGAGGTCGTCCTGACCTTTGATCCCCAGGGTGGGTACAAACACCCCGACCACATTCACATCCACCAGGCGACCGTCCTGGCTTTTACCAGGGCTGAGGATGCCACCTTCCACCCGGAGGCGGGCGCGCCGTTCAAACCGGGCGCGCTTTATTTCCAGGTCTTCCCGCGCTGGTTCATCAAGGCAGCCACGCGGCTGCTGCCGCTGTTCGGGAAGGATCCATCCAAATGGGGGCGCAACGGGGACATCAACCTGGCGGAATTGGCTGAGGTAAGTTTCCCGGTGCATGCCCGGCTGGACATTCGGGAGGTATCCGCCATCAAGGACGAGGCGGGTGCCTGTCATGCCTCCCAGGGTGGGGCTGCGATGCGCCGCGGTTGGATGGGATTTGTGGGGCGCATCTTCGGTGAACACGAGGATTACATGCGCGCCTTTCCACCTGTGGATGGAAATTTCAAACGGTCGAAGGATCTGTTCGAAGGATTCTAAATTGGGGCTTGACAGAATAGAACGGATATTCTATAATTAGACCAATAATATCCGATTTGAGAGGAGCATAGCATGTCCAAACGAAATGTTGTCCATGTTGAGATCCCCGCCAAAGAGGTGGAAGCAGCCAGCAAGTTCTACCAGGACCTGTTCGGCTGGAAGATCGAATCCGTCCCTGAAATGAATTACACCATGTGGGAGGACGGGAGCGGCTTTGGAGGCGGGTTTACGGAGGTCTCGAAGGATACGCCAGCGGGCAGGGTGCTGGTTTACATCGACAGCGACGACATCGAAGCCGACCTTAAGAAGGTGGTGGAACTCGGTGGAAAGGTTTTGCAGGAAAAGATGGAGATTCCCCAAACAGGCTGGTTCGGCATCTTCCAGGATCCGACCGGGAACGTGCTTGCGGTCTATAAAAGCATGAACCCGGAATTCAACAAGTAACACAGAAATGAGCAGGGCATGCGAATCGCATGCCCTGCTTTTATTTAATTGACCTCTTGCATCAGCGTATTTGGAGTCCCGAAGTTCTACTTCGGGACTCGATGATTCTGGAGTCCTGAAGTTCTACTTCAGACGTTCTGGAATCCTTCAGCTGTCGAATCAACAATATTGGAATAAACGGTTACTTCCCTTCAACACAATCGGTGATGAAGTTCACACTGGTATTGACCGGCAGGACACAGGACATGACAAAGCCATCCGAAAACTTGACGGTCACATCCAGCGACCCGGCGGAGATCACCGAGCGGGTGGGGTAGAGCAGGTAATCCACACCAAAGTGATCCTTGAGTGCCGGAACCTGCTTGAGGGGCAATTGCGCCCAGACCGATTGGTCATCCGGCGCGGCTTGCAGCAGTTCATGCAATTTGGTCAGTGACTGCTGGGCGGGCAGGTCCATGCGGTTAAATATTCCCGGGATCAGTCCCACCAAAAGTATGAGCAGGATATGGCGGGGGAGCAGCTTCCGGCGCTGGGCTGCATCGCCGTGGATGATCTCCATGTGCCGCCGCCCCGCCCATCTGAGTCCCCAGGCGACCAGCATGGCAACACCGATGAGGGGCAGCGCCGTGATGATCGATTGCATGGTCACTGTGCTGTTGGACGCGCCGGATGAGACCAGGAAAAGGATCGCCAGGAGGATCGTGATGATCACACCGCCGCCCACGATGCCGGCATAGTCCTCGGTAAACCAGGCGGCGATCGCCCCGAAGAGAGCCAGCGCCAGGCTGTATCCGACCAGCATCCCGATCAGCCGTCCCCAGTCGATGCCAATGGGCAGGCGGGGAAATGAGTACACATTCACAAGAGAGAGGGCGATGGTGTATACGGCACCGATGAGCGCGCCGTAGATGGCAGCGGGGATCATCCGCTTTGAACGTTCAGAAAATGTTTCCTCTTGAAAGATCTTCCTAAGATATTCGATCATTTCCTTTTATTTCCTTGTTCATCCAACGCCGGGCTGTTTATTCCGGATGTGTTCCAGGAAGTCAAATGGCGGACGTTGATTTAATTTGAACAGGTGGATGGCTGTGTCATGAAAATTCACAGCGGTTAGAGAGCCGGTGTCACAACCGATCCGCTGGAAGTTGTCGAGGGGCATGCCAAGGTAGTAAGCCACTGCCAGCTTGATGGGATCGGCATGGAAGACGCAGGCGATCAATGCCTCGGGTTTATGCCCCTGGAGGATGGACTCAAGCGCAGTGACCACGCGTGCCTGGCACTCCAGGAAACTTTCGCCATCCGGGAAACGAAACCGCGAGGGAAAGGATCGCACGAGCTTCCAGGCTTTGGTCCCGCTCACGGATCTGTGGGAACGACCCTGCCATGTGCCGATCTTCGTCTCGATCAACCCGTCCACGGTGTGAATTTCAAGACGATGCGCGGCGGCGATGGGCGCGGCGGTTTCCATGTGCGCGCTCGAGCGGGCTGGAATAGAGGGCGGTGATGGGCACAGCCTTGAGGGCTTCGCCCAACTGGCGAGCCTGTTCCTGTCCACGTTCGTTCAAATGCACACCCGGCAGATGCCCGGCGAACTTGTGTTTTTTTGTGTAGTCATTTTCCCCGTGGCGGATGAGCAGGAGCAGGGGCATTACTTGATCCTCCTCTTCATTTCCTGGATCTTCTCTTCGGGCAGGGCGGGGATATCTTCGCGCTTGTCGATTCCAAGCGCCTTCCTTTGTGCCTCGCGCCACATCTCGAGGCGGGCGGTCACCTGGGCTTCGTATCCCTCCCCGGAGGGTTTGTAGAAATATGTGCCGAGCAGACGGCGGGGCAGGTATTGCTGGGGCGTGAAGTGACCTTCCTCTTCATGAGGATATACATAATCCTTTCCATGACCCATGGCGGCCGCGTCGCGATTCCCGTCCATCAGGTGGCGCGGCACCGAGACCTGACCGGTCTCCTCGAGAATTTTCATGGCACTGAAATAGGCGGTGGCGCTGTTCGACTTGGGTGCCGTGGCAAGGTAGAGCGTGGCTTCCACGATGGGGTAGATGCCCTCCGGCAGACCGATAAAATCAAAGGCTTGGGCGGCGGACGAGGCAACCACCAGCCCCATCGGGTCAGCCAGACCGATATCCTCACCGGCGAGGATGATCAGGCGGCGGATGATGAAACGCGGGTCTTCGCCGGCGTAGATCATCTTGGCGAGCCAGTAAAGGGCGGCATCCGGGTCGCCTCCGCGCACCGACTTGATGAAGGCGCTGATCGTGTCGTAATGCGCATCGCCGTCCTTGTCGTACAGCACCGCGCGGCGTTGGATTGATTCCTGCGCCACATCCAGCGTGATGTGGATGACACCCTTGTGCATCCGGCGGGGTCGAATTCGACCGCCAGTTCGAGCGCGTTCAGCGCATTCCGGGCATCGCCGCTGGCGACCTCGGTCAGATGCGTGCGCGCATCGGGATCGAGCAGGATATTTCTCAAGCCATAGCCGCGCTCCTTGTCCGCCAGGGCGCGGTCGATGCAGGATGCCCGTCTCCTCCTGGTTCAGGTTCCGCAGTTGGAAGACGCGCGAGCGCGAGATGAGCGCCTTGATGACCTCGAAATAGGGATTCTCGGTGGTGGCGCCGATCAGCGTGATGGCGCCGTTCTCAACATGCGGCAGGAGGGCGTCCTGCTGGGCTTTGTTCCAGCGATGGACCTCATCCACGAAAAGGATGGTGCGGGTGTTATGCAGGCGGCGGCGTTCCATGGCAGCCTCGATGATCGTGCGCAGGTCCGCCTTGCCGGCCAGGATGGCGGAGATGGTGACAAAGTGGCTGCGGGTGGTGTTGGCGATCACCTGGGCAAGCGTGGTCTTGCCGGTGCCGGGAGGACCACACAGCATGATGGAGGAGAACAACCGGTCGGCTTCAATGGCGCGGCGCAGCAGCTTACCCTCGCCCGACGATGTGTTCCTGGCCGACAAATTCATCCAGCGTGCGCGGGCGCATGCGGGCAGCCAGCGGGTGCCTCGCTTTTCATGCGTTCCTGCATGGCGTGGTCGAAGAGATCAGACATGCCTTGATTATAAGGGATGGGAGCTGCCAGGGGTATCTCGTCCTGTCGAAAAACCGTTACTTGTTCTCTTTACCCAGTCTTATCGTTTCCTGGACGGCGGTCACGGTAAAAAAGTAAAAGAGGAGCAGGGCGATAAATCCGACGAACACATCGTAAGGACTGTACACAAGCTGACCCAGGGCACCCAGCGGGAGGGAATTTGTTTTTACTCCTCCGAAATACATGTAGGTGTTCAGGATGTATCGCCAGCACCCGAACCTCGGTCGGTCCCAATTTCCCGTAGGATATTTTGAATTCGCCCATAACGTAAGTGCGGATATAAACGAGAACCGATAGAAGCAGGTAGCCGATCAGCGCCAGGCAGGCAACCGAGAAATTGACATAGGGGGTCAAGCCCAACCCGAGGAAGATCAACGTCTCGCTGAATGCATCCACGGTGTGATCGATGTAAAAACCAAAAACGGGGCGCTCGATATGGCGATAGCGTGCAAGCGTGCCATCCAGGCTGTCGCCAAACCAATTGATCACAAAACCCAGCGACGCCAGCCATAGAAAATTCCTGTCCCAGGTACTGAGTATATAACTGCCGGAGATCACGACCGTTCCGATCACCCCGATGATCGTGCACATGTCCACGGATACCCAGGCAGGCATGTGGGCGGCAAGCCACTTTAATGCCGGTCTCTCCAGGGGACCGAGCAGGATATCGTTCACCCTCTTGATGTTCTTTGATGCCACTCATGTTGTTCCTCCTGGGTCAGTCCGGGATCTTGTCCAGCAACTCCGGCCATACGGGAAGCGACATGGACCATTGCTGCGGGGCATTTCGGATAAAGCCTTCTGCTATCTTTAAAACCCTTTCGGCGTTCTGAAGTGTCTGGGTTTCACGGTTTGGATGAGGCTCCAATTCGAAGGGCTCGGATGTCCGAATATGGTACTTGCCGTCACTTTGGAGATTCACCGCCATGAGCATGATCGGAACACGCGCCCGGATCGCCATATGAATATGGTGTGTGGGCAGCGCCGCAGGATGGTTAAAGAACAGGGGACGAACATCGGGCTCGGGGATCGGTCGGTCGATCCCGGTTACCACCACGCCCCCCTGCTGGAGATGTTTTACTGCCTGCCGCAGAGTGGTCATCGATGCAGGCACGAGATTCATGCCGGTCTTCCTCCGCATCTCAAATTCCAGGCGGCGACCGCCCTGCGGATTGGGAATCGTAAGAACCAGGGGTTTCATCCCCCGGACGGCACAACCATTGGAGACAAAGGTCGAAGTTGCTGGTGTGCAGTCCGGCGACCAACAAGCCGCGCCCGGAAAACTCAGGGCGCCCGATTAGATCCCGGACGCGGTCATCCAGCGCAATTAAACGATCGGCAGCTTGAAGATCGTCAACGTAATGATACAGATCGAAGATCGCATTCGCCGAGTTTTGGATCGTCCTCTGAACCGCTTGATGCAGTGCCATCTTATCCAGCGTCCCCCCACTGACAACCCACTGATTGGCAACGGATCGCCCGGACGATGGGAGAATCCCGCCGTCCCGCCATCTGGCATGCCACCCGGTCCGCGACCAGATGCCCAAGACGCCTGGGCAACAAATGTCCCAACGCCATTACCAGTCGAATGGTGTTGGGACTGTCGGTGATCCGTGAGAGGCTGATTGCCATGGTCTATGTTCTCTTAATTGCCAGTAATGCCGGTATCGGGTTTCTACAGGCGGACGTACCTGGCAGGGCTGATTATATTAGAAAGGAATGGATATGGCAGGTAATTTCACTCCCTTGAATATGATGTCGCACGTCCAGCAGGATGAGGGGATCAGGTCGTGAGATGGCTGAGCAGCGCCGGCAATTCGTGAAGCGTCTGTACCCGGGCGTCAGGTTTGATCTTTTGCCTGGCGGGTGATCTTGAGACACGCCGGGTTATCCAGATCCCGAGGATGCCGAGTTCTTGGGCTCCCTGGATGTCGGCTGTGAGGCTGTCCCCGACCATGGCGGTCTCGCCGGGCGGGATGCTCCAATGGTTCAGTGCAAGCTCAAATATCCGGGGATGCGGCTTGCGGAAGGAGCAGGCGGCGGAGGTCAGGATGAAATCAAAGAAGGGTTCGATCTGAAATCGCTCCACCAATTGAAATACATCCTTATTGTCCCCGGCATTGGAGACCAGACCAAGTCGATAACCGCCTGCCTCCAAGGTGCGCAGGGTAAGCAGCGCATCCTCCTCCAGCTGCCAATTGGGCTGGGTGTGAGCATAGAACGCATCCAGGGCGCGACGGATGATCTCGGGTTGAGGGTGTGGGTAACCATGCTCCACCAGGAGCTCGCGAATGACCATGGAGTAGGTCGTTTCATGCAGATCCTGGTCGCGTTGGGCGAAGTACCGGTCGAGATGATAGCGGACCGCCCCGGGGAGTTCGGAACAATCCAATACGATCCCCTGCTCGCAAAGCGAATCGGCAAGAGCCTGGTAACCTTTTTCAAAGACCGGTTCCCATGGGTCGCGCGAATACATCAATGTCCCACCCAGGTCAAAAAGGATTGCGCGAATCAATGCACTCATCCCCTTTCATATACTGTGACTCCCAATTCCCGTAAAGGGAGATAAGGGTCACCCTCGGACGTCAGCAGGTTTCAAACGATTCCGAGTGAAAACATGGAGCATCCCCATGCCGATCAACAGGGCAGGGAGGATCACCAGTCCTGCCTCCGGTCCGAACGCGCCGCCTGTCAGCAATTCGGGTCCCTGCACGGAAATTCTTGTCAGTGTGAATGGACTGAGCCCACTGACCGGGAAGCCGAAAACAGGTCCTTCGAAAAGATTCCAGCCGATGTGCAATCCGATGGAAAGCCAGAGCTGTCCCGTTCGGATGACAGGATACGCCATGAATATGCCGGCGAAAAGGATACCCACGGCAGATACCCAGGTGGCATTCGGATTCGCCAGGTGAACCACACCGAACCATGCAGATGAGATCAGGATCGCCCAGATGGGTGCCAACCCACCTGCCAGCATGTTTTGCAACCGGTAACCCCGGAAGAGCAATTCTTCATTCCAACCCACCAGGATGAAGACGAGGATCATTCCCAGCATGGATGACCATACCTGCAGGGGCGAGCTGGTCTGCCATGCAAATCCTTCAAAGGTTAACCACCCCATGAAAAACTCGATGGCAAAGATCAACCCCATGAGCAGGAAGGTGATCCCAATTCCCGCCAGCAGGTCGAAGACCGCCTGGCGATCGAACTTCAATCCCAGGGATGCGATCGACCTGCGATCAAGAAACCTGCGCGCCAGGAGGACGGTTGGTGTGACCGTAAACAGTTGGATCGCGACGCTCAGCCACAGGTTCTCCGGACTTATGCCCAGCAGGAGCGTGGCGAGGTAAAGGGGAACCGCGGCACAGATCAGCAGCAGGTTGTAAACGACGGTATGTACGACGATGCGCCAACCCGCCCGCAGACGAGGTTCATCCGGTGAGATGAAGATCCTCCGGATCTCGGGATATTGCGAGGCGGGTGAAGGGGAGTCCATGCCTAACCGGCGCCCTTCCGGTAAAGACCGGCTGGATCGAGGTCCTCGCGCAGGATCTTCAATTCCCCGTCTGTCACCGGATCGGTCGTGCGCAGCTGGGCGGCAACTTTCAGATCCCATCCGGTATTGGTCTTTGCGTCCTCAACCTGGCGTCCGGGGTGGAGAGCTGTGAGAATCAGCTCGCCATTCGCGTCCGGTTCAAGGATGCCGATGTCAGTGACAACCGCCTCCATGCCGCGACCGCGCAGACCCAGGCGCTGGCGCTCGCCCCCGCCATCCAGGGCGCCCACGGAGGTGCGGAAGTCGCAGCGCTCGGGGAACCGGCGTTTCTGGTGGGGAGTCATGATGTAGCAGCGATTTGCCCATGCGGCGATCTCCTGGGATCCGCCGGATCCCGGCAGACGCACTTTCGGTTTCTCATATCCACCGATGACCGTGGCATTGATGTTGCCATATTTGTCGATCTGGGCGCCGCCCATGAATCCCACATCCACGTTGCCACGCTGCAGGTAATTGGCGAAGATGTCGTACATGCTCACCACCGACAGCGACCCGCTCACCAGGGTTGGATCGCCAATGGAAAGCGGAAGACGCTCGGGTTCAGCCCCGATGACACCCGCCTCATAGATCATGACCAGGTTGGGAGCATGCGTACGCTTGGCAAGATTACAGGCGAGATTGGGCTGACCCACCCCTACAAAAACCACATCACCATCCCGCAACAGGCGGGCGGCATTCACGATCATCAACTCAGCGGAAGAATAGTCGGTCATACCAGCTCCTTTACAAAGGATGATATCAGATTCGCCACTTCCTGTGGACGTTCCAGGGGCACAAGGTGTCCTGCATTATCGATCGTCTCGACCCGGAGCTTCGGGTTGAGCTTCACCACGCGGGCAGCGGCACGCGCCAGGAACGTATTGGAATGCGCACCTCGAATGAAAAGAGTGGGTACCTGCAGGGTGTGCAACGCCCGCCAAACTTCGAGGTCGCGCCAGACGCCGGTGTAATAGATGCGGGCTTCCCATTCCGGTGAATATACCAGTTCATACCCGCCGTCAGCGCGAGGACGGGTGATGCCTTGAATATAAGCCCTCAAAGCCCTCGTCGGTAAAGTTGCGGAAGACATCCCGGCTGCGATAACCTTTGAAGATGAGTGTCAAGGTCCTTGAACTCGCGGCGACGATTCTGTGCCCCGGCGATCATGGGGTGGAGCTTCCAGCCGAGCCCGAGCGCGCGGACAAGATTCCAAAGCCGGATGATGGCTGGAGGGAAGAGAACGGGATCGATCAAAACCATTGCGCGGAAAAGACGTGGTTCAAGCAGGGCGGCGCGCAGGGCGACCATCCCCCCGACAGAATGTCCCACCGCGATCAGTGGAGGCGATCCGCGTTCCGTGATGAATTGGATAAAGTCGCTGGAGAGCAGGCGCCAATCTTCAAGGTTCCCGGGTTGCTCTGCCTGCCAAAGAGGGCGCAGGTGCATCCCGGTGATGTGGAATCCGGAACGCAACCTCGCGAAGAGAGGCGTGTAACAGGCAGGAGGATACCCATTGGCGTGCAGGAAGAACAGTTCCGGACCCTGTCCGTCAAAATCGGTATATGGAATCACGGATGGAATATCCCAATTAAGAAAAGGAGCGATGCTGGTCATCGCTCCTCGATCGGTCTACGGGATGAGGTAAGAGTCGAGCACTATCGTTTCGACGTAATCCTGCCCGCCCAGTTTGCCGTAGCCGCTGGATTTCACCCAGCCTACGCCCGGTGCATACCAGATGGTATAGGTGCTGTCCACGGAGAGCTTGATGACATTTCCGCCTGAGACGACATTAAAGTCGATCACCGTGCTGACCTCGATGGCGATCGCATCAAACGTTCCTGCCGGGACGGTAACGCTCTCCTTGTTCCCGGCGATGTAATTGATCGCAACGCGCCCGGTCATGGTGGCGGGATTGCCTTCCTTCACCTTTTCGGTGCCCGAAATATCCAGCGCAAAATTCCATTCCGCGTTCGGGGTGATCGCAGGGGGCAGGACGAAGCCGGTCACGTTCGCGGCGGTCAGATCGGTGAACTTCTCAAAGGCGAGAATGCTGGTGGCATCCGTTGCGCCCAGTTGGGCTGGAACCAGACCCTCCGGCTTGCAGGACCATTCCTGGATGACATCCTGGTTCTTGAACTTGGTGTCCATCGTGAAGCCGTCTGCGCGGACATTGGTGATCGTGCGCGTGAATGCGTAGGCACCGGACGGGCTGCCGGTGCTCGAGTAGGAATAGGTGGCATTGTTCTTCACCGGGAAGTATTCATTCGCGCAGGGATCGCCGGGCAGGGCAGTTGGGATAGCCACGACACCCGGGTCCACAGGCAGCGCCGTGGGTGTGGGTGTCGATGTTCCGCAGGCAGTAAGAGAGACGACCAGGAGGATCAAACTGGCTGTCCTAAGCAGCTCTTTTTTCATTTTTTCACTAGCTCCTTGATTTTTAGTCCACTGATTATACAACTGTTTCCAGGGGCTATCTTTTGTTTTAGTTTATTCTAAGCAGGTTGAAAAATACCTTCACTCGGAGGCTGCCAGGAGGAATTCCAGTAAATTGGAGCCGAATCCGGCCTCCATTTTGCGGGGGACAAAGAAGGTCATTCCATGTTTAATTCCCGCATAGGAGAAGATCTTGTACAGGTTGCCTGGTGCGAGGCTCCAACAGGTTTGAGGTGAGGGATAATCATCATAGGCGTACATGCACCGGACGGGTTTCCCTTTTGCGACCAGGGCTTGGACCGTCTCGCCGTAATCCACCTTCAGCCAATTGCCGGGGGAGACACTGAACGCACCGGAGCAGCCTTCACCACAGGCATCCACCACCGCATCTGCGCCGAGGGATGCGCCGATCCCGATCCGGTGCTCCGCATCCACACCCGGCATCCTTCCGGCGACGGCATAGGCAGCCCGCGCATCCATCAGGAATCCGGATGCGTTTTGTCCCAGGTCGGGGGATGATAACGCCGGAAGGCTTTCACCATGTCCCCGGAAATCAAAAGTGAACACTGCGAATGATAGATCATCAGGCATCTGCGGCAGGCGCCCGCCGGCATAAGTGTAAGGTGTATCCGACGGGTCCAGCGCGCCCCAATTCTGCATCCAGGGGATGAGGGCGCTTTCCTGCCAGGCAGCCTGGCTGTTCCCGAATTCGTGCATCAGGATAACCACCGGCGCGGAAGGTTTCCAGGATGGATAAAAGTAGCCAACCAATTCCCGCCCATCCTCCGACTGGAAGGTGATCCGCCTCCCGGATTTGATCCGCGGCAAGCGTGACCGTTGGCGAAGGGGTACGGGCGGGACGCGGGGTCTTCGTCGTTTTCGAGGAACGCGGAACTATTGATGTTGGGGGAATCGAAGCAGGTGTCGCGGATTCGGTATCCAACCGGCATCCCGGCAGGAAGATGAGCAAAAATAACAGAAGCCCCTGGATAACGATCGACCGGTAAGTTCCTGGCATGCTTCGGATGGCAGTGTTATCCGATCTTATAACCGATCTTACGCAGGAAGCCCTTCCGCCAGGCAATGTCCTCCTCGCCCTCAACTCCCTTTGGAGATTCGCCGTCGATCACGCCCAGGATGCCGCACCCCTGTTCTGTCCTGGCGATGATGACCTCGGTCGGATTGGCTGTGGCGCAGAAGACATGCGCCACTTCAGGTACGGACTTGACTGCGTTCAGGACGTTGACCGGGAAAAATCCTTCCCCGAGGAAAATGATGAAGGAATGTCCGGCGCCGATCGCCAGGGCGTTCTTCCTCGCCAGTTCAAGCATGGCTTCATCCGTCCCGCTCCAGCGCACAAGGCATTTACCGGAAGCCTCACAAAAAGCCATCCCGAACTTGATGCCTGGGACGGCGTTGACCAGCGCTTCGTGGATATCCTCGACAGTTTTGATAAAATGGGATTGACCCAGGATGAAATTTACAGGTTCAGGTTTCTCGATGCGTACGGTTTGAATTTCCATCGTGATTCTCCTTATGCCCTGTTTATGATACAGCATGATGCGCAGGGTGTAAATGTTGACGACCAAAGGAGGTCCAGGATGATACGCTCATTTGTTTTTGTGATACTGGCGTTGGTTCTAACCGCCTGTGGGATCTTCCCGCCTGCACCAACACCCGTGCAATTAGCTGAATCCCCAACAGCCACAGCGGTTCCGCCGACTGCAACCGGCACCATCACACCCACCGTCACGCCAGGTCCGACACCGCAACCGCTCGTCCCCGATTTCCAACATATCGTCATCATCGTTTTTGAGAACAAGGAATATGACCGGGTGATCGGCAACCCGGATATGCCCATGTTCAATCAACTTGCGAACGACTACACATTACTCACCCAGCATTACGCCATCACCCATCCCAGCCTGCCCAACTATCTTGCCATGATGGCAGGGGATACCTTTGGCGTGGACCGAAATTGTGAAGATTGTTTTATTGATGCTGTCAGCCTGCCGGACCTGATCGAAACCAGCGGGAGAACCTGGAAGACCTACCAGGAGGATATGCTGCGACCGTGTTTTGTCGGGTCATGGGGCGACTACGCCCAGAAGCATAATCCCTTCATGTATTTTGACCCGATCCGTTTGAACGCAGAAAGATGCGAGAGGACCGTCCGACCATTATCGGATCTCACCCTCGACCTGGAGGCGGGATCGCTGCCGAATTTCGTTTTCATCACACCGAACCTGTGTAACAGCGCACACGATTGCTGGTTGGGGATCACAGATGACTGGCTGGGTGTCCAGATGCAAGCCCTGCTAAATTACTTTAGCGGGCACAGCCAATCCTTCCTTGTCATCCTGACCTGGGATGAAGGCGACAGCAATGCCTCCTGCTGCGGATTGCCGGAGAAGGCAGGCGGACGAATTCCCACCGTCCTCATCTCGCCCCAGGTAAAGAATGGTTTCAAGGATGACACACCCTATACTCTTTATTCCATCCTGAAAACGATCGCCGAAGGCTGGGGACTGCCATACCTCGGGCATGCGGCGGATGACGAAAATAAACTTATCGTTCTTCCGTGGAAGTGACTGCTTCCGGTTGAAGCATCCTTAGAATGAAAATCCGGGGAACCACTGTTCCAGCATCCGCATGAAATCGGGGTCTATTCCATTCCCTCCGATAAAGTGCGGGGCGAGAGCCAATCCACCCAATGCATAACCCAACGATAGAGCCAGTCCGCCGGCGGCAAAGATCCCACCCACGGCAAGCCCGCCCAAGGCTGCGAGGATGCCAATTGCCATTCCGCCGAACGAGAAGATGCCAAGGCTGAAACCGCCCAATGTCACGCCACCGAAAGCGGCGCCACCGATGGCAAGACCTCCGATGGCGATATCGCCGATCGCAATCACGCCTTTTGCAACGCGAGGGCGCCCGGTGTCAGGATCGTATCCCTGCGCGATGTGGATCAGCGGCCAGCCAAGTATCTCGATCTCGGTCTTCCATTCGTAACCCCATCCGACGAATCCCACCTGGGCTGAGGGAACATTAAATGGTTTTGCGATATGGGGAGTTCCATCCAACCACTCACCACAATAGCGGCATTTCTTCGCATCATCCTGGATCTGTTCGGCGCAATAGGGGCAGGTTTTCATACTGGCTCCTCCAATGTACCTTCAACCAATAAAATAATGGAGCTCACTCGTTCACTACATCGCCGCTTTGACCGCCATGTTTTTCCACGAGGCGAATATTCTGGATGCGCATGGTCTTCTCAGCGGCTTTTGCCATGTCATAAACCGTCAGGGCTGCAACGGATACGGCAGTCAGAGCTTCCATTTCCACGCCGGTTTTACCGGTTGACTTCACCGTGGCTGTGATGCTCACTCCCGGAAGAGATTCGTCCAGCGCAAGGTCGACATCAATTTTGGTGAGGGGCAGGGGATGACAAAGAGGAATGAGGTCGGAGGTGCGCTTGGCGGCGGAGATGCCGGCAACCTGGGCAACGGTCAACACATCCCCTTTCGCCAACGCGCCATCCCGGACCAGGTCAAAGGTGGCTTTTTTCATGAGCACTTCCCCCTTCGCCACAGCCATCCGGTCGGTGATGGGCTTGCCGCCCACATCCACCATCCGCGCATGCCCTGAAGAATCCAAATGGGTCAATTTTGGCATGCGGAAATTATACCGTGATAAAATCCCAGCGCCATGCTTCCTACAGCACAGTCCTCCTATAAGGTCAACATCCCTGTTTACGAGGGACCGTTGGCGTTATTGCTCGACCTGATCGAGCGTGCCGAGCTTGACATCACGACCGTGGCACTGGCGCAAGTGACCGACCAGTACCTGCGCTATGTGCGCGCCCTGGAACAGGTGACACCCGATGAGATCTCCTCGTTCCTGGTGATCGCCTCCAAGCTGATCCAGATCAAATCGGAGGCGCTGTTACCGCGCCCGCCTGTCCGGCAGGCTGGAGAGATCGATCCCGCGGAAGACCTGGCGCGACAACTGCGATTGTACAAACGGTATAAGGAGATCGGTTCATGGCTGGAGGATCGCCAGACTCAGGAACCTGCGTACCCATCTGCGCGTTGCACCTCCACCAAAAGTGGAAGCCAAGCTCGACCTGTCAGGTATCACCCTGGCAGACCTGCTGGAGGCTGCCGAGCGTATCTTCACCCAGGAGCAGGAAAAGCAGGCACTGGGGACGGTCATCACCGCACCCAAGATCACCATCCGCGAAAAGATCGAATTGATCGCGACCCGCCTGCGTATTGAGCGAAGAGCGAACTTTCGGGAACTTCTCGGGGAGAATCCCACTCGGCTGGAGATCGTGGTCACCTTCCTGGCTTTGCTCGAGCTGGTGAAACGCTACCGGGTGCAGGCACAACAGGAGTCCTTATTCAGCGATATTGCGATCCAGCCGATGGAGGAATTCACGGAAGGTGAGGAGTTCGACCTGGAATTTGAGTAAGAAGCAAGACCCGGGGTCAGCTTTTTACCTTCCTAGCCAGTAGGTTGTTGATCAATAATCCGAGGATCGCGCCGCAATTATCAAAAAGGAGGATATCCCACAGGGAGGGATTCCGACCGGGGACAAAGGATTGATGAAATTCATCCGTAACCGCAAATAAGATGGCAAGCACCCAGGCGACCAATGACCGGTTCTTGTGCAGAATGGACGAAATGGAAGAACCTTGGACCTGAACTGTGCGCTTCAAGCCCCGTTGGTATGCCAGTGCCAGCAAGGCATAACCGAAGGCATGCCCAAATTTCTTGATGGAAAAATCAAAGCCGCCAAAGCTCGGCATATCCTCCGATGGAATGGAAGAAAATGTAAAAATGGCTGCCATCATCATGATGGCAGGAGCCCAACTTTTAATGAACTTCATGGTTTCGTCACCCGGCACCCAAGTTTTTTTCACAGAAGAGCGAATTCAATTCTATCAGGCTTGACGCTGCGGTTTACCGGGACCCATGAACCCGCGGAAATTGGACTGCAAATTGCCTTGCTGTGTCAGAACCAGTGTGCTATAATGCCCCGTCGCTAATTAGAACCCAACGTAAGGATGAAAGAAAATGTCTGACCAGATCATGAAGTCTTTTGAAGCAGCAGCAAACGAAAAAATCCCGGCGCTGCGCCCGGGTGACACCGTCAGTGTGCATGTCAAGATCAAGGAAGGCGAGCGAGAACGCATCCAGGAATTCAAGGGTACGGTCATCCGCCTGCGCAAAGGCGGCAACGAATCCACGTTCACCGTCCGCCGCGTGGCGAGCAATGGCGTGGGCGTGGAGCGCACCTTCCTGCTGCGTTCCCCGCGGATCGACAAGGTTGTGGTTGACCGCCACAATGTTGTCCGGCGCGCGCAGTTGTATTTCATGCGCGGGCGCACGGGCAAATCCGCCCGCCTGAAGCAGAAATTCGAAGGTTAGGCGAACGAGACCCCAAAGGACGAAAATCCCCAGGGGTCTTTTGATTCAAAACACACGGGAAGAATGGAAGGAACCACCAGGATGCGTCCGCTGATCGGGATCACTGCCAGGCATGCCCCCACTATTGCGGGCTTGCCTGCTGTGCAGATCCTGCGGGCATACGTATCCGCGATCGTGGAGGCAGGCGGCACACCGATCCTGATCCCTCCCGATCTGCCGGAGGATGGCTGGAGTTCCCTGCTCAACAAGCTGGATGGCATCCTGTTTTCCGGGGGATCGGATATTGGCTTGCAATATTTTGATGGGGAGCCGCATCCAAACGATTAATGTGGAATCGATCCGGGATACGATCGAACTTCCGTTACTGCGGGCGGCTGTCGAGAGCGATAAACCCTTGCTGGGCATCTGCCGCGGACTGCAGGTGATGAATGTGGCGCTGGGTGGATCGCTGTATACACACATCATTGACCAACATCCGAATGCGCTGCAACATGACATGCCGGATGAATTGCCGAGGACCTACCTTGCACATCCTGTCCGGATCGAGACAGGCACACGGTTGTTCGATATCCTGGGTGCTCCCCTGGCACAGGTGAACAGCCTGCATCACCAGGGCATCAAGGACCTTGCACCCGGTCTTGTGGCGAGCGCCTACGCACCGGATGGTTTGATCGAGGGGCTGGAGATCCCCGGACACAGGTTCGCGGTGTCAGTCCAATGGCACCCTGAGTGGATGACCAGTTACGCCGAAATGAGAAACCTGTTCAAGGCTTTTGTCGAGGCGGCGAGCCGTCGAGCGTAGTATCATTGTTCGCATGAAATCCACGGATCCAATCGGAGTGTTCGACTCGGGCGTGGGGGGATTATCAGTTCTGCGTGCCATGCGGAAATTAATGCCTGGTGAGGATGTAATCTATTTCGGCGACCAGGCGCATGTGCCTTACGGACCCCGCCCAATGGAACAGGTGCGGGATTTTTCAAAAGCCATCACACAATTCCTGCTGGATGAAAACGCGAAGTTGATCGTTGTGGCGTGCAATACCGCTTCTGCCGCCGCGCTCACTTATCTGCGTCAAACCTTCCCTGGGATGAAATTCGTGGGCATGGAACCTGCGGTCAAGCCCGCGGCTGAAACCACCCGCTCGGGTGTCGTGGGAGTGCTGGCAACACCCGCGACCTTCCAGGGCGCACTGTATGCCTCGGTGGTCGAACGGTTTGCACATGGGGTCGAATTACTGCAAAGCACCTGCCCGGGATTGGTGCAGGAAATTGAGCAGGGGAACTTGACGGGGAGGGCGACACGCAGGATCCTCGAATCGGCATTGCATCCCATGCTGGAGAAGAACATTGATACGGTGGTGCTGGGATGCACGCATTATCCCTTTGTCATCCCGCTCATCAGCCAGATCGTGGGGGAAGATGTCCGGGTGATCGATCCTGCCCCGGCGATCGCGAGGCAGGTCGAACGCCTGTTGGATGCCAGCGGCACTCGAAACCCGGCTGCGCAGGGCAGTGTCCGATTCCTTACCTCCGGGGACCCAACCATCTTCCGATCCCTGATTTCCAGGTTGTTGGGAGTGACCGGGGAGGTCGATCAACTGATCTGGGAAGGGGAGCAGCGCCTGGTCAGACCGTGATGGATGAGGTTTTCCATTCGCCTGGCGCGATAGTGCAAGGTGAAGGTGACTGAAGGGTTGGGGGAATCGAAGTTAACCTGGACAATTCCAAAATTCGGATATGCCCGATAAAAGTGACGCTTTACGCGCGTCAGCCACTTCGAGAAAACAGGAATGTAACCAAAACTAAGCCAGACACTTCTTTGCTCAAAAGGCGAGGCGCAGAATTCAACGATGGGAAGACGCCTGCCGCTTGGGCATTTTAGCTGTGCGGTGACCGCGTGACCGGAGTGCAGGTCACCTGTCAGGATGTGGACGCCTTCAATTTCATTCTCCGCCAGGAATTTAAGCAGGCGCTCGCGTTCGGCTGGGAAGGCTGACCAACGGTCTGCGGCAATATCCATCCAGAAAGGGTGGAGGATCGAACTGGATGAAATGATGAACTTGACGGGGTAGCTGTTGTTGACCTGCCTGAGCCACTCCTGGAGGACGTGCCACTGACCGCTCCCCAGCATCGTCCGCTCTCTGCCTCCGACGCGCATGGTGCGCGTATCCATTACGAAGAAGGCAGCATCGCCGTAATAAAAAGTGTATGCCAGGGAGGCTGGATCGTGCGGTTCGAAGATAAACTCTCCTTTTGCATCCGTTTCGAAACGGCAGGAGTAAATTTGGCGCGTGCATGGATTGATGCTCGTGATTGACTTTGAGAGCAGCGCGCACACGTTCCACCGACAGGTTAACCTGTTGGGGAGGGGAACCTTTCCACCAGCGTTTGAGCTTGAGCATCCGGGAATAATCCGCCCACTTGCGCGCGGCATCCCGCCAACGCCAGTCATCATCCACTTCATGGTCATCAAGGATCATGAACCACGGCAGGCTGGGAAGAAGTCGTTTCATGGCGGTTGGGGACCAGGCATACTTGTACACCGACCGGTAATCCTCGAGGGTGACGGCTGGATGATCAAGACCGTTCCTGTTCGCATAATCCGCGTATATCTGATCACCAAGGAAGATCCCAAACTGCAGGTTTTCGGACTCAATGGCCTGGTAAAGTTTGTCCATCGTCTGCCCGCCGCTTGGGTCGGGCGGAAGGTAACACGATCCGACGGCAAAATTAAAAGATCTCTTCGTGCCGGGTTTGGGGAATGTTGTGAAGGGACGGAATTCTCCGCCGGGTGGAGGATCCTTCGTGAGGCTGACCGCGTAGTAATATTTCGTGTCAGGGGTGAGTCCATCAAGGGCAGTAATGCCGGCATAGCCATCCTGCTCCAATAATTCGGTGGATCGAATGAGTTGCGCATCTCGTCCATCCGCCTGGATCGCGATCCAAACATACATGGTTGCATGCGCATCTGCCCGAACCCAAATGTTGGCGCTGGTGTGGGATAAGCCTCCCACGAGAGGACCTAGAAGAATGGATGGATCCATATTTGAAAGATTACTCCACGCGGGTCTCGATCGTGGCTCCGAGAGCCTGCATGTCCTTGATCAAACGGACAGGTTCAGCCAGGTGTCCCATCATCCACAGACCGGGTTTACGCGCTGAACCATCGATATATTGGTTTAGAAAAGCAACGACCGGGATGGCGGTCAACTCGTAACCATCCGGATGTCCCACCCTGACATTGACCTGGGTTGGGACTCCATTCCGATGACCCTTTGCCTGGAGCATCAGGACCACCTGGTATGGCGGTTTTGTAAGCGAGGTCATGCTCCACCAGATCAGTTTACCCAGGGGACGCGCCCCGCGCTTCGGGAACAACTTTAATCCCAGCATTACAAGGGGAGTGATGAATGTATCCGCAAGTAAATTCGTACTGGCAATGTAGAAGCCTGTTTCCTTCAGCGATGGGTACATACCAGGCAAGGCGTGCAGTTCCTCAAAATACATTGCATAACAAAGTTTTTTCCCAATGCCCGAACCAAAATCGAAGGTCCGCATGCCGTAATTTCCCGGTTTTCCCCAGGCGCCGTCCTTGTATGTGCGGGTATCGAAGTCCTTGAAAGCTTCCACCAACTCGTTCACCGATTCGGTATAGGGGATCTTCCCGACATTCAGGTAACCTGCGATGGGTGCACTTTCCAGGGTATCCAGCAGCGTGGCACCGTAGCGTACCAGGGCAGATGGCAGACCGGGATGGTAGCCAGCCTCCGTGATGAAGCAACGCCCGGCTTTCAGGATCTCGGGCTCAAGGGCGCGTAGATGTGTCAGCTTGCTCGCTGCAAACTGGATATCGAGATAGTCCACCCCGGCATCCAGGCAGGCGCGGGCAACCAACTCCACAGAGCCTGTGGTCGGGGATGCAACCAGGCACAAGGTAATCCCATGCAGGGCAGAACGAAGGCTGGCTTGATCAGAGGCATCCACTATTGCCGGAGTTGCACGCGGACTCCCCAGTTCGTCCGTTAAGGTTTTTGCCTTATCAAAATTTCTTCCTGCGATAACGAGACTTGCGTTTGTACTTGCGAGGATATGCCGGGCAAGCACCCTGCCGGTCATTCCGTAGCCGCCCAGGAGCAGTATTTTTGTCATAAAAATCTCCTTGATGATGTGCGCATTGATGAATGTTGCCAACCTCAGACAAATTATACTAGCATGAATCTCACGAAGTTCTGCAGGTCATCATCCGGATGCCCGCTGGTGTTCCAAACCTTCCCGGGCAAGGTAAAAGATGGGATAAAATCAATAGCCAAAGCTTTGCTCGGAATAATCATAAGTGCTCACGAGGAAACATCCAGATGCAACGATTACCATTATTTATACGAAAATCCCTTGCCTGGGGTGTACATCTATTTACGGCGACCGGTGCCGTCTGGGGATTCCTGGCGATACAGGCTATTTTTTCGCATGAATGGAAAACAGCCATCATCTGGATGGGCGTTGCGCTTTTCGTGGATGGATTTGACGGTTTCCTTGCGCGCTGGCTGGACGTCAAGACCTTCGCCAGTGGTCTTGATGGCTCCCTGCTTGACAACATCCTCGATTATCTAAATTATGTGGTTGTCCCTGCGCTCTTCCTGGTTGAAGCCGGGTTGCTTCCTCCAAGCTTCAGCCTGGCGGGAGTCGTCGCCATACTGCTTGCGTCGGCGTATCAATTTACCCAGGTGGATGCCAAGACAGACGAGACCAATGAATATTTTTTCAAGGGTTTCCCGGATTTTTGGAATTTGATGGTCATCTACATGCTGGTTCTTGAAACAAGCCCCTGGGTAAACCTGGTCGTATTAATTGTTCTCACCATATTGATATTTGTCCCCATAAAATATCTCTATCCAACCCGCACCCAGCGTCTGAAGAAACTGACTCTTCTGATCACCTTCGTGTTTGGAGCCCTGGGACTGGTTGGATTGATCCTGTATCCGAATGAACCCAAGTGGATCTGGTGGGTGTCGCTAACCTATGGCGTATATTACCTTGGAGTTAGCCTCTGGCCTCGCAAGAGCGAGGCGGCTGTCCTTTAATATTTTTCCAGATCGCTCCACATACCATTGAAAGAATGAAAATAGAACTTGTTACCGACACGACGGATGAATTGCTCGAAGGCATTACCCGCCTCATACCGCAATTAAAAATATCAGCCTCCAGCCCGTCACGCGAAGAGGTCATCCGGTTAATCAACTCGGATGCCATCAGCATGATCATCGCGCGAGCTGATAATAACGACATGATTGGAATGTTGACCCTCATCGTATATCCCGTTCCAACGGGAACGAGAGCGAGAATAGAGGATGTTGTGGTGGACGAATCGCATCGCGGGCAGGGGGTCGCTGTGGCGATGGTCAAACGCGCATTGGGCATCGCCCGGGACAAAGGCGCGGAGGGGGTGGCTCTCACGTCCAATCCGCGACGGGCTGCGGCGAACAGGTTGTATCAGAAGATGGGATTTATAAAATGGGAAACGAACGTTTATTATCTCAAGTTCGAGCATCCAGCGGAGTTTTGACAGGCGCGTGATTAATCCAACGCTGATCCGGCGGGAGGATCCAGGGACAGGTATTGAACCGTCGCCTTTGACATGTCGCTATATTCGCCCCGGTATTCCTCGGGGAGCAGCGCAGCCATCTGGTACATCATCTCATCGACCACCTGCTGGCGCTGTTCCCGTGTAAGACGTTGTCCTTTAACATTCAACATGAATGGTTTACCAACGCGCATCGTAAAGTTGGTGCGGCGAAGTCGTTTTAGATTCGAGAAGAGGTTTTCGCCACCCCAATGGACCAGGGGAAGAATTGGCGCACCGCTTCGCATGGCGAGAGGCACCACGCCCGGATAACCACGCAAGAGCCTGCCATCCCGATTTCGTGTACCTTCGGGTGCAACACCCAGGATGTAACCTTCCTGTAGTTTTTCCAGGGCGGTGCGCAAGGCGGACATATCTGCTTCACCGCGACGGAGTGGGATCGCCCCCCATAGATCAAAGAGCCACGCCATGACAGGATTATCCCAGGTCTCGACTTTCGCCCAACCCGTAACTGGACGTGGATAAAGCCAGGTGAATAATAGGGGCACCTCAACGGAACCGGTATGGTTGGAGATCAGGATCAACGGACCGCGAGCTGGGATCTTGGTCAGGTCACCGGAATCCACGCGACAGACGATTCCCAGTACTACTCGAATGAATCCGTAAACAAGCCAACGGATCGGTTGTAAATTGATGACCTGGGTGCGAATTGACTTGACCGCGGACGCTATCATGGATGACATTATGATTTTTGAATTGTAATGAAATCCAGGGCGCCGGGAATAAGTTCGAGTTCCAAGCCCTTGCCCTGGTAGCACAGGGTCTCGCCATCTGCGTGGACAGGGAGAGTCCCATCCAATGCCACCACTTTAACCTTTTTTGCCCGTTTCATTTTGATCTCGGGTTGTGTGGCTTGTGTACCTTTCAGGAAAAGGGGAATGAGTTGGAATAATCTCAACCGTGTAGGATCGGAAACAATGCAAAGATCGAACCAGCCATCGCCGGGGTCTCCTTCAGGTGCGGTCATGAATCCACCACCCAGGCGTCGTCCGTTCATGATCGAAGTCATCAGGGATCTCTGGGTAAAGGATTCGCCATCCAGGGTGAGCTCGATCTTTGGTGCATGGAAGTAAAGGAACACGGTTTTCAGCACCGCCATCAGGTAGACCGGCAAACCACTTGCCCAGCGGATCTTGGCAGCTTCAAATCCCACCACTGCATCGAAAGCCAATGCCAACGCAATTGGCAAAATACCGCCCTTTGGGATAATCTCCGCCGTACACAATACCTATGTCGATTTTCCGGCGATAGCCCTCTGCCAGCGCGCGAATTCCATCCTCCATGGTCAGATGGTTCCCCAAACCGAAGTTCATGTCATTCCCGGTACCAACGGGCAAAATGGAGAAGGCGGTTTTATTAAAGCCTGCAGCCCGGGCTCTCATCAGACCATTAACTGCCTCGTTCGCAGTGCCATCGCCGCTGGCGGTTGCCACCACATCGAATCCAGCGCGCGCGGCAGCCTCAGCCAGATCGGCTGCATGCCAGGGTTTCTCGGTCCTTACCAGTTCATACTCAAGATTATATGAGTTTAGCAACGCCTCCATCTGAGGAATTGCCTGTTCGCCATGCCCACGTCCTGAAACAGGATTCACGATAATATATGCCTTCATGTCCGTATTTTCTCCTCGGTACCCGGAATGATTTCGGCGAGTTTATCACGTTTATCCCCATCCGGGGCATTGGGATTCTGTGAAATTCTGACGTTGTGATCTGGCGGGATAACCTAGGGTCTTGATCTCAAGTAATCTTCATAGGTGTCGATATCAGAAATAATTGATGCATCATCCACGTTGACATACGAGATGGATGACGAGTGGCGATCGAGAAAATCGCGTGGGGTTTGCGGCGCTTCCAGGTGTAATATTTCCTCCCAATGGGTTTTCGCGACAAGCCAGGGATGCCCGCGCCGATTCTTGTGACTGGGGATAATAATGTCGGCTCCTGTTTTTACGTAATGATCCACGATCAATTGGACGATCTCTGCCTGTATGCGTGGTTGGTCACCAAGGCAGATCAAAACTGCATCGGATAAATGGGATTCATTTCCACGCGACTCGTGGATCTCGCGCAGCCCGCATTGGAGGGATGACAGCATCTCGCCATTTTCATATCCGTCATTGTGAATGGTTCGTACTTTGAAATCAGCCGCCACCTCTTCCACCTGGCTGCGGTAACCGCCGGTGACAACGATCACCTGGTCAATGGAGGTACGCTTGAGCGTTTCGATCACCTGACCGAGCACAGTTGTCTTTCCCCAGGGTAAAAGCATCTTGGGCTGCCCCATCCGTTTTGATTGACCTGCAGCGAGCACGATGGCAGAGATCATATTGTGTGAGGGGGACCAGGAACTATAAGGCGCATAAACGTTTATAGTCTTCCGGGGTATCGACATCCAACAACAATTTCTCGTCGTGCCAGGGCAGGTATTCCAGTTGGTGCTTGTCGAAAATGGCGCGACCACCGGTGTCGCCTTTCAACGCAAGCAGGTCCGGGAATGTGACGCGGTCAAAAAGTACTGGATTGGCGCGTTTCTCTTCCATGACGAGAGGCGCGATGATGGGAGAAAGGTTCTGGGAATGGGCGTCTACCAACGCACGGATCACATCAACACCCACCTGCGGTTGATCAACGAGCAGGAATAGTGCCGAGCCAACATTTGGAGGAAGTGAATGTATCCCTTCTACGATGGATGAAGCCTGCCCACTTTGCCAGTTCTCGTTGGAAACAATGGTCACCGGCAGTCCGGTCAGCGCGACCTTCACTTCCTCGGCTTTGGATCCCAAAATAACGACCACTGGCTGAAGCCCCGCCTCCAGCGCCGTCCCGGCGACATGCCGAACGAAAGGTTGTCCCTTCCAATCCAGCAATTGCTTGGGGCTGCCAAAGCGGGTTGATTCGCCGGCAGCCAGGATGATGCCTGCGGTCTTTTCGAATGTCAGGAACTCCTTCATATGCAGGGAGCCAACAAGAACGGAATCAAAATGGGATAAAAGCCTCCGTGCCAGGTTTCCTCCAACTGCTTGAAGATCGGGAGTTTCTGCTTGATTGAGTATGAGAACGCGCCTGGCACCTGGGGGAATGTTCTTAATTCCACCCTCGGGGTGGGTAAGTATTTCGACAAGCATATCCCTGGTCACGACATCATTGAGGAGATGGCTGCCGGTATCGTTCGCGTTAATGTTGGTCTGGGAATAAACGGCTGACAACAATTGCTTTACGCGTTCCGGGCGAAAAACAAAATCATCGGTCAGGGGTCGCCCCAAAGCATTCAACCCAGCCAGGACAACAACCATATCAACAAATCCTGGGATGGGCGGTTCATGATCAGCGGGGGCTTTTAGCATGCGACCCCGCGCACCGTCTGCCTCGATGAATAGGGGAGTGTTAGTTATTCTCCGAGTATTCGCATAGCCATGATTGTATGCTTGGACTAACAGGCAAAGTTCTATCCCCATTAATCTCACCGGTTATCAGAACCAGTCCTTTGGGCAGTTCTAAAATATCGGTGGGTGATTCGATGATGAAGTGATGATCTGCCAGCGGGATCTGCCATGTGCCAAGATGGGATGTGGCTGTGACGATCACTTGATCGTGGGTGGCTTGCGGCAAGGATAACAATTCGCGCGCCAGTTGAAAAATGGCAGTGGTTTTTCCCCCCGCGCCTACAAAGGCGATCTTTAGCCCACCGATCCTGTCGTCCGCTTTAGTGGATGACGGGGAAATTAATCGAAGCGCACGCGAAATTTGCATATCAGCCGATTCTGACTCGCGCATCCACTGCAACTGCGCCCTTATCCAGCACACGTAAAGGATTAATTTCTATCTCGGCGATCTCGGGATGGGAATTGACAAGCTCTGCCAGACCCAACAATGCGTCACGAACTGCGTCCCGGTCGGCTGGAGGGATCGACCGCCAGCCTGCCAATTTCCGTCCCGCCCAGGTTTGGTCGATCAGGCGGTTGGCTTCCCTGGCAGATAGTGGTGCCAGGCTGAATGCCACATCCTTCAGACCTTCCACATCGATGCCCCCGGAGCCAAACATGATCAACGGTCCGAATTGTGCATCACGGGTTGAACCGAGAATGACTTCCTGACCATTGGGAATAAATCGTTGAAGCTGGCATCCCTCGATGATGTGCATCGGGTTTCTTTTTCTGGGCATTTTCCAGGGCGGTTATGAAGGCAGACCTGACTTCGTCAGGAGTATTAAGATTCAAAAATATTCCGCCCACATCCGATTTATGGAGAATATCCGGACTGGAAATTTTCAAAACCAGCGGGAATCCCAATTCTTCTGCGATGGAAACAGCCTGGTCCGCGGTTTGCGCCAAATGGACGGGAGCGGTATCCAGACCGGCGCTTTTTAGCAAATGATCAACAGATGCGGGATCCAGCCATCCTGCAGTTTTTTGGGAAAGGAAATTATGTATAGCCGCATGGTCCAATTCCATTTTCCGGGATTCCTCAACCTGGAGGTCCCTCAGATAATCCGATCTATTTGCAAGACAGGCGAGCGCGGAGGCTGCGCGCTCGGGAAAATCATAAGTGGGGATGCGGGCGGCGGTGAAGCGACGGAAGGCTTCACGGACAAGGTTGGAGCCCATCAAAGCGATGGTGACCGGTTTTTGCGAATTTTGGATGATCGGGATCAGCGCGTCCGCGACCGACTCGGTTGAGTACATGGGTGGCGGAGGCAGGACAAGCAGGACACCATCCACCTGGGGATCGTCCAGGAGAATTTGCAAACTGCCCGCATATTCATGCGGCGAGGCGCTGGAGAGCATATCCACCGGGTTGATCAGGCTGGCGGCGGGTGGGAGCAGTTCGCGCAGTCTGTTTTGTGTCGATTCAGAAAGTTCGGCAAGGGTCATGTTGTGGGTCTCGATGAAATCAGCAGACATAACACCGGGACCGCCAGCGTTGGTAAGAACAGCCATTCGTCGACCAGCGGGGAGGGGGAGCCAGGCGAGGGCGCGCGACCACTCGAAGAGTTCCTCTGCGCTCACGGCGCGCAGGACTCCAGCTTTTATAAATGCCGATTCGTAAGCCACATCCGCGCCCGCCAGGGCTCCCGTGTGGGAGGCCGCCGCGCGCTGTCCACTGATCGAGCGTCCAACCTTCAGGGCTACGATCGGCTTGCTGGCAGTAACCTTGCGCGCCTCCTCGATGAAGCGTCTTCCGTCCGGCAGGGACTTCGATATACATCGCGATAACACGCGTATGTGTATCAGCCGCCATCAACGCCAGCAGGTCGGTTTCCGTGATGTCGGTCTGGTTGCCGAGGCTGACGAGACGTGAGAAGGAAAATCCCTGCTGACGCGACCAGTCAATTACCGCTGCGCAAAAAGCACCGGAGTGCGACAGGAAGCCGATATCACCCGGGATCGGCAGCGGCGGGGGGAGAAATGTAATATCGAATGGATAATGAGTATCCAGCAGACCGATGCAATTTGGTCCAAGGATGCGTATATGGTTCGTTCTGGCAATTCGAAGGATCTCTTCTTCGAGTGCTGCGCCTTCCGGTCCGATCTCGCGAAAGCCGCCTGCCATCACAATGGCAGCGCGAATTCCACGAGTACCGCAATCTGCCAGGGCGATTGGGCATGACAGTTGCCGGCACGATCAGCACAGCCAGATCAACAGGGTCAGGCACTTCAGCAAGTGACGTAAAAACAGGTCGCCCCATTATTTTCCCGCCCTTGGGATTGACGAGGTGGACAGCACCGTGATATTGGCTCTGGATGAGATTTCTCGCTACGCCATAACCGAGTTTATTGGAATCTGCTGACGCACCTACGATCGCAACACCACGTGGATTGAAAAAAGGGAGCAAGGAGGATGTCATCTTTGATCTATGCCCTATGTATACTTTCCCATGTCAATGGTTGGTGAGAGGATAACCTGTCCTGTCGTCATGTTCGATGGCGCAGGCGACATTCATTCGTCACATCGATCCTGCATCTTTATCCTTTCCTCCGAGTATAATTCATTCGATGACCCCAAAACCATCCTTCCGTCCATATACATATTCCACCATCTTTCTGTTTATCCTTGGCTGGGGTGGGCTGTACCTTCTTTCCGTTTTAAGTTTACCAACGGTCTGGCCGCGTTGGGCGTTCTTCGCCTTGTGGATCATGGCTCTTACCGCAACTTCGATCCCGATCATCTATTTTATTATTACCCGTTTCTCCTCCAGCAAATTTGAACCACATGTCATGTTGCGACAGGCGTTATGGATTGGGTATATTTGGCGCCACTCTTGCCTGGTTGCAATTGGCTCGACTTGTAAATATCTATGTCATTATCAGCCTGGCGATCGGATTTATTGCGATCGAATCGTTGTTGCGAATACGTGAACGGGCAAGATGGCGCGTTCCCGATGTGGATGAAGATGAAAAATCTGAGTGAGCTGCCATCGATCGAGCAGCTGTTGCAGACGACGCGTGTTGCGGGATCGGTAAATTCGTACGGGCGCCCTCTCGTGCTGGATGCACTTCGCCTGTCTCTCAATGAGGCCAGGAGCGCCTATAAAGTGAATCGCACGTTCCCTGCCTGACCGGGACGCGCTGATCGAACGAGCGGAGCAGCAGCTTGTCGAATGGACGCGCCTCACACTCGAACCCGTCATTAATGCCACGGGGGTGATCCTACATACGAACCTTGGGCGGGCACCACTCAGCAAAGCTGCTGGAAACGCGATGATGGCGGTTGCCCGGGGATATTCAACACTTGAGTTTAATCTTTCCGATGGGAAACGCGGCTCGAGAACGACCCACGCTGAGACACTTCTGCAAAAACTGACAGGCGCAGAAGCCGCCCTCGTTGTCAACAATAACGCCTCTGCAGTACTACTGGTTCTGTCTGCCCTGGCAAAAGGGAAACGGGCGATCATTTCCCGCACACAATTGGTTGAGATCGGAGGGTCGTTCCGTGTCCCGGATGTCATGAAGCAGTCCGGGGTAAAGCTGGTGGAGGTGGGGGCGACCAACAAGGTTCATCTAGCGCGATTACAAGGAAGCCTTGTCCGAAGGGGCAGCGGTTGTGTTGCGCGCACACCGGTCAAATTTTAAGATCGTCGGTTTTACGGAAGAGCCCGAATCTGAGAAAGATAATAGAACTCGCGCATGAATATGGCGTGCCTTTCATCGATGATCTTGGTTCCGGCGCATTGCTCGACACCGCCAGATATGGTCTGGGTCATGAACCGACCGTTCAGGAGTCCCTGGCCGCGGGGGCGGATCTTGTCTGTTTTTCCGGGGACAAATTGCTCGGTGGACCGCAGGCAGGTATCATCGTTGGCAGAGCCGATCTGCTGGAAAAAATTAAAGAAACATCCGCTGACTCGAGCCTTGCAGAGCTGACAAGCTATGCCTGGCGGCATTAAGCGCAACCCTTTTGCACTATTTAAAAAACGAAGCGACCCGGGAAATTCCCACCTGGCAGATGATATCCATGCCTCAAGCGAAAATCAAGGCGCGAGCAAAGGCATGGATAAAAGCGCTCGGGCAGGGACAGGTTGTCCGGTCGGAGTCGACTGTAGGTGGTGGCAGCCTGCCGGAGGAGTCCATCCCCACCTTTGTTTTGTCATTGAATGTAAAAAAGCCCGATGGATTTTTAAAAAAACTTCGACATCAGGATCCCCCCATCATTGCGCGGACTGTTGATAACCAGATCCTTTTTGATCCACGAACGGTTCTCGAAGAGCAGGAAAAACAGTTGCTAACATCCCTTCATTCCCTATTGATGGAGCCCTAATGAAATCAGACATCGATGCCCTAATGAAAGAAAAAAAACTGGATGCGCTGCTGGTGCTGGGTGCTGCAGAGCACAATCCTCCCATGTATTATTACACTGGTGGCGGGCATATCAGCGCGGCAGTATTGGTCAAGAAATCCGGGGAAGACCCCATCCTGTTTTATAACGAAATGGAACGCGACGAGGCTGCCAGGACCGGACTGCAGACCAGATCCATGGGTGGATATTCCTACCAGGAGCTTCTAAAGGAGGCGGGTGGCGACGTCAGCATGGTGGGGGTGCTCCGCTTCCAACACATGTTGACGGATATTGGATTAACAAAAGGGCGCGTTGCGATATACGGTAACATGGATATCGGCAGTGCCTACGGCATGTTCACCAAATTGCAAGGCATTATGCCCGACCTTCAAATCGTCGGGGAAAACTCGGGTGACACGGTGTTTTTTCGTGCCATGGAGACCAAGGATGAGAAGGATGTTGAACGTATCCGAAAAATGGGGCTCATCACCACAGAGGTTGTACGGCGAACGGCAGAATACTTGACTGGCTGTGATGTCCGGAAAGATGAAGTCCTGCTAAAAGAGGATAAGTCGCCGCTCACAGTTGGAGATGTTCATGCAAAGATCCGTCTTTGGGTGGCGGAGCTTGGCGCAGAACTGCCTGAGGGTTTCATCTTCTCAATCGGTAGAGACGCCGGTGTGCCTCATTCGATCGGTAATCCCGATGATTTGATGCGCCTGGGGCAAACCATTGTTTATGATATCTATCCCGCGGAACGCGGCGGTGGTTATTTTTATGATTTCACCCGTACCTGGTGCCTGGGGTATGCACCTCCTGAAGCCGAGGAACTGTACGGGCAGGTAAAGGAAATCTATGACCGGCTGATGGATAAATTTGAAATGAACGCACCGTTCAGGGATTACCAGCGAATTACGTGCGAGTATTTTGAATCAAAAGGTCACAAGTCACTGCTGAATACAGAGAACCCGTTGGATGGCTATGTTCACAGCCTGGGTCATGGGGTTGGGCTGAACATCCACGAACGTCCATTTAGTGGTCTGCAAATGGACGAATCCCACCGGCTTGTCCCGGGTGTGATTGTCACTTCTGAGCCCGGTTTGTACTATCCTGATAAAGGGATGGGATTCCGCATCGAAGACACACTCTGGATGAGACCCGATGGGAAAATTGAGGTGTTGGCGGATTATCCTTATGATCTTGTCCTGCCCATGAAGAAATGGAAAAAGAAGTGACCCGGCAAATTGAGGTGTGATCGTTAGATGACCGAACTAAAACCTGCCCGAATCCTTGCCATCGAAACATCCTGCGATGAGACTGCCGCGGCTGTCATTGAAAACGGTCGCGCCCTCGTATCATCGGTGGTTGCCTCGCAGATGGAGATCCATGCCCGTTATGGAGGCGTTTATCCTGAAGTGGCCTCGCGCCAACATGTGTTATCCATTGTCCCGGTCGTGGAACAGGCATTGGCAGAGGCACACATCACCATGGAGGGTGTGGATGCAATTGCCGTGACCAATGGACCGGGATTGGCGGGTGCTCTGGTTGTCGGGGTGAATGCGGCGAAAGGGATGGCGCTCGGCGCGGGAATCCCATTGGTGGGAGTTAACCACCTGGAAGGACATATCTATTCATCCTGGGTCCATGATGCGAACGAGACTCCACCGCCTGCTCCTCAATTCCCCTTATTGGCATTACTTGTCTCCGGTGGACATACCGAACTTAATCTCATGACAGATCATCTTTCCTATCGCAGGCTTGGCGCCACCCTCGACGACGCAGCAGGTGAGGCGTTCGACAAGGTCGCGCGCCTGCTTGGGCTTTCCTATCCGGGCGGTCCATCCATCCAGGAAGCAGCCGAGGAAGGCGATCCGAACCGGTTCCGCCTGCCGAGGGCTCGCATGGAGGGTACATGGAACTTCTCCTTTAGCGGGCTAAAAACAGCAGTGCTCCATGAAATAAGGAATATCGAGAAATCGGGAAAGACAGTACCAGTAAATGACCTGGCTGCCAGTTTCCAGGCGGCGGTTGTGGATGTGCTTTTCGACTAAAACGCTGGCTGCAGCGCGGGAATTCGAGGTAAGGGAAATACTGGTGGCAGGCGGTGTATCAGCCAACCGCTCTTTGCGGCAGGCATTCAAAGCCCAGTCTGAATTTCCTGTCCATGTCCCCCGCCTTTCCCTGTGTACGGATAATGCTGCCATGATCGGGTCTGCAGGATATTATCGATATGTTCTCGGACATACCAATGCAATGGATTTGGATGTCCAGCCAACCTGGTCATTATCATGATGAACAAGAACAGGCTTTATCCAGAAGCCTGTTCTTTTTCCAGTGAGGGGAGATGGTCTTGTTAAGTCTTCTCAAGATATTCAACTACAAGCCTGAGCGCCGCCTCCGCTGACAGCTCCTTATTCTCCCGGCGATTCCCCTGCCAGTGAAATACATGTGCCTGGTCACCTTGAGGTGTAACCAAGCCGATCCAGGTCGTGCCTACTGGTTTTCCGGGCATTCCGCCACCAGGACCGGCAATCCCGCTCACACTGATGGCAATGTCTGCATTAAGGATGGAACGCGCTCCACGCGCCATCTCCAACACTGTTTCCCGACTGACCGCCCCATATTTATGCAGGGTATCCCAGGAAACGCCAAGTGTTGCAACCTTTGCTTCGTAGGCGTAAGCCGTAAATCCCCCGATAAAATAATCCGACGAACCCGGTACGTTTGTTATCCGATCCGCCAACAAGCCGCCTGTGCATGATTCGGCGGTGGCGAGCCGAAATCCGCGGTCACGCAGTAAATGTCCAAGTCGTACTTCAAGAGAGAAATCCATTTCCATGATTGCCTTTGTGGATTATACCTGCCCGGGCATCAGAATATCCCCTTAAGGTATGACATCGACAGTAATATCCATCCATAATATTATCATCCTCAGCGGAAAGCAGTAAAATTGACGTCATGGAAATATCCGTAAACATTGAAGGTATTCTTTCGACACTGCCATTAAAACCCGGTTGTTACCTGATGAAGGATGCCGAGGGGACGATCATTTATGTTGGCAAAGCCATCAGTTTAAAAAACCGTGTTCGCTCGTATTTCCGCGCAGATGCAAGTCATGACAACAAGACGCGGCGCCTGGTCCGGGAGATAAGGGATATCGAATGGATCGTGGTTGGTTCGGAGCTGGAAGCGCTCATCCTCGAGATGAATCTCATCAAGCAGCATCGACCAAAATACAACGTACGCCTGAAAGATGATAAACGCTATCCCTATATTAAGATCCATTGGGCGGAGGATTATCCCAAGGTAACCGTTACACGGAACATGATCGAGGATGGTTCCCGATATTTTGGACCATATACCTCAGCCTGGGCGGTTTATCAAACTCTTGACGTGCTCCGTCATGTATTCCCATACTTGACGTGCGACCGCGAGATCACCGGTCAGGATAAACGGGCTTGCCTGTATTACGACATCAAACTCTGTACTGCACCTTGCATAGGTGTGGTAAACCGGGAGCAGTACCGCCAGATGATCTCCGACCTGATGAATTTTCTGGGCGGTCACTCTGACCCGATCGTAAAACGCATCCAATCCGAGATGGCGAAAGCAGCCGAAGAATTGAGGTATGAAAAAGCCGCTGCCCTGCGGGACCAGATGAAGGCGCTCCAGAGCATTATTGAACGGCAGAAGGTGGTATTTGCCTCCGATTACAAGGATTCTGATGTGGTTGCCATGGCTCGGGCGGACGGCGAAGCCTGCGTGCAGATCTTTTTCATCCGCAGCGGAAAACTGATCGGTCGCGAATACTTTATCCTGGAAGGGACCGAGGATACTGCTGACGCTGAAGTGATCTCGCAGTTTGTGAAGCAGTTCTACACGGAGGCTGCTTCCGTTCCTCAGCAAGTGTTGTTGCCCCAGGAGATCGAGGAAGCAAAGATCATCGGCGAGTGGATGCGCTCCCGGCGTGGAGGCGGAAAGGTGGAGATACGGGTACCACGCGTTGGGCAGCCGCATGAATTGGTCCAGATGGCTGCAGAGAATGCGGCGGATACCTTATCCGCCCTGAGGGCGCAATGGCAGGCTGATACCCATAAACAGGAGCAGGCTTTATCAGAATTACAATCCTCCCTGGGATTAGCCTCGCCTCCCAATCGTATTGAGTGCTATGATGTATCCCACACGCAGGGCGTGGCGACTGTTGGCGCAATGGTGGTCTTTGAGCAGGGTGTGCCTGCAAAACGGTTGTATCGAAAATTTAATATCGATAGTACAAGCCTTGGGGCTCCTGATGATTTTGCGTCCATGGAGGAAATGTTAAGCCGGAGATTCCGGAGATGGCAATCCGGCGTGGAAGCCGCAGCCAAGCCGGGATACAAAGTGGACGAATCGTTCTCCTTCCTGCCGGACCTGGTCATCATCGATGGCGGTAAAGGTCAGCTCAGCCGTGTAGTCAAGGTGCTTGAAAAATTTGAGTTATTTGGGAAGATCCCGGTAGTTGGACTTGCCAAACAGGAGGAGGAAATATTTTTTCCTCACAGATCGGAATCGATCATGCTGCCCCGTCACTCCCAGGGGCTCTACCTGATCCAGAGAATTCGAGATGAAGCCCATCGTTTTGGGATTACAGCCCACCGGGCACGCAGGTCGAAGCAGGGCATGGCCTCGGCATTGGATAGTATTCCCAGTGTGGGTCCGGTGAGGAGAAAAGCCCTCTTGAAACATTTCGGGAGTGTGGATAAGATTAGGTCTGCTTCCCTGGAGGAGTTGACCGGCGTGAAGGGCATTAACATGGATGTTGCAATGAATATCAAGGCGAGCCTGGAATGAGTTGCATCTGGATTGTTGACGACGACGATGAAATGCTGCATGCAATGCAGTTGATGTTGTCCGTTCTTGATCATGAGGCTGTACCTTTTCTGGGAGCGCGCCTTGCAGCACGGTCCCTGTTGAATGGGGATTCCCCGGATCTCATGATCCTCGATATCAACATGCCCGAGGTGACCGGACTTGATCTGCTTGAATTCCTCCGCCGCAACCCAGGGACAAAAGAATTGCCCGTAGTTATGCTTTCCACGGAATCCTCGGATGTGATGATCGATCGTGCCCGCGAGCTGGGAGCAGATGCGTATGTATCCAAGCCGGTTACCGTTGAGGAACTTGAACGCGCGATCAAAGAGGCGGTCAAGAAAAGACAGCAGAAGTCTTGACAAGGCAAGAATTGAGAAAAGAGAAAATGACAAAAAACACCAAAAAACGCAAGTTGAGCACAGCTCAGATCATCTTTTACGTTTTATCTGCGATCCTGGTTCTTTCCATGATCCTCTCAGCAGTCGCAAGACTGTAACAATCAAGCGAAATGGTATAATCCGGGAGCGCGGCGATCTTGCCGCGCTTATTTTCGCATATTGAGGACGGTATTTCGTCCCACCCATGAAAAGGTACCATGCTCGATAAACTATCAGGAATCGAAGCACGATTCAAACAAATAGATGATGAACTGCTAAGCGCAGGTGGAAACTATCAACGCGTGGCAGAATTGAACAAGGAGCGGATCGATCTGGAGCCCATCGTTGAAAAGGCGCGCGAATACCGGCGGGCTACGAAATCGTTTGAGGATGCGCGTGAACTGCTCGAAAGCGAACAGGATCCGGAACTTAAAGTCTCTCGCCGAATTGGAAGTCGCCGAACTTGGTCCGGCGATCGAGAAGCTTGAATCTGAGATCAAGTCCCTGCTCATACCCAAAGACCCGCGCGATGAAAAAAATGTATTTGTCGAGATACGGGCGGGAACTGGCGGTGATGAAGCGGCATTATTCGCTGCCGACTTGTTCCGCATGTACTCGCGTTATGCTGACCTTCAGGGCTGGAAGAGCGAAATCCTTTCTGAGAATGCCATCGGTATCGGCGGGTACAAGGAAATTGTCTTTCAGATCAAGGGGAAAGGTGCCTATTCGAAGCTGAAGTACGAGTCGGGTGTGCATCGTGTCCAACGTGTTCCGACAACCGAATCTTCGGGACGAATTCACACCTCCACCGCCACTGTTGCTGTGCTCGCCGAAGTGGATGAAGTGGAGATCAATGTGCCGGAAAGTGATATTGAAGTGGAAGTATTCCGGGCTGGCGGTGCAGGTGGGCAGAACGTACAGAAGAACTCCACCGCCGTACGCCTGACACATAAACCTTCGGGAATGGTCGTGATATGCCAGGACGAGCGCTCTCAACTGCAGAATAAGCTGCGAGCCATGTCCATATTGCGAGCCCGTCTTTACGAGATCGAGGAAGAAAAACGCCGCTCTGAAACTGAAGCAGATCGCCGCTCACAAGTTGGTACAGGTGAGCGATCAGAGAAAATTCGCACCTACAACTTCCCGCAGAACCGGGTCACTGATCACCGCGTTGGAGTGTCCTCCTACAACCTGCCAGGTGTACTGGCAGGAAACATCGATCAATTTATCGAAGAGTTGTCCACGCGGGATGAAGCGGGACGCCTGGCTGCGTCCGGCACTCAAGAAGATGAGGATGATTAGTCATTCACCGGCAGATTTGACTGTGGCACGTGCTGATCACTGTTCGTGCGATTATGGTTACATCAGAGCCTGGAGAGAAAATTGATCATTGGCGAACTCCTACCCAAAATTTCCGGGCGCCTGCCAGGGGATACCCCAGATCTTGACGCACAAGTTTTACTGTCGCATTTGATCGGCAAACCACGCACCTGGGTCGCCGCGCATCCAGAAGTAGCTCTTGTGGATTCGGCGTTGACTGCCATCGAGGAAGCAGTCACACGCCTGGAAGCAGGGGAGCCGCTCCCGTATGTGATAGGTTCGTGGGAATTCTTCGGCTTGAATTTTGAAGTCACCCCGGATGTGCTCATTCCCCGCCCGGAAACTGAATTGATCGTTGAGCAAGCCATCATGTGGTTGCAGTCAAGACCGGTCACCAGTCTTTCATCTTTGCGTGCCGCAGATGTCGGCACCGGGTCTGGGTGTATTGCCATCTCCCTTGCTCACCATATCAGCGAATTGCGAGTGCTGGCAACCGACCTGTCTTTACCGGCGTTGAGAGTGGCTCAGGGTAATGCGCTCAATCACCACGTTTCCGGTCAGATCGACTTTGTCCGGTGCAACCTCCTGCCTCCACATCCTGACCCGCTGCCCACCGAAAGCCATTTTGATGTCATCTGCGCAAACCTGCCTTACATCCCAACCAACACCCTGGAGCAGCTTCCGCTCTTCGGACACGAACCTACGCTCGCCCTGGATGGTGGACAGGATGGTCTCGATCCGATCCGCAGCCTGCTTAAAGATTGCCCCAGAGTGGCTTGCTCCGGAAGGTCTGATACTTCTGGAGATCGAAGCAGGGCAGGGCATGGCGGTTGTGTCACTGGCTTATGACTCATTTGACCATGCCACCATAAATCTGCGACGCGACCTTGCGGGAAAAGAACGCATGGTGGCAATCCGACTGGAATGAGAACAGAAATCCTTTCCACAAAGGATCCGGATGCCATCGCATGTGCCAATGAAATTCTGCGAGGAGGCGGTTTGGTTGCATTCCCAACCGATACCGTTTATGGCATCGGCTCAATGGCATTCAACCAGGCAGCGATCGAATCCATCTATGTGGTCAAGGAACGGGCGCCTGAAAAAGCCATACCTGTATTGATCGCAGACGAAAGCGACCTGGATAAAGTCGTCGAGGTTGTCACCCGATTAGCTCGCCGCCTGGTCTCCAGTTTCTGGCCGGGTCCTTTGACACTTATTCTTCCAAAGCGTGTGGAATTACCTCCAGGGATCTCTGCCGCATCCACTGTTGGGGTGCGCATCCCCGATCACGATATTGCACGCGCTGCTATTTCGCCAGGCGGGACCCATGGCAGTTACCTCAGCCAACATCTCGGGACATGAGAGTCCGTGCACCGCTGAAGAAGTGCTCAGCCAGTTGAGTGGGAGAATCCCCCTTATCCTGGATGGAGGCAAAACCCCTGGAGGGATCCCCTCCACGGTGGTTGATGCCACTGGCGATGAGCCGATCCTGATACGCGAAGGTCCGATCTCCCTCCAAAAGATTAAAACAATCTTATTAAAGGGTTGATAATCTCTTATCTGGCTCTAAAATTAATTTCAGCAATTATTTCATGTAGGTGTGTCAAAATACAGGAGCATTCTCCTCAACAAACCCCGCAAGCCCGTGGCAGGCTGACGGGGTTTGGGTTTTTAATGGGATAATGCTGGCATGAAAATCGTCCTTATAGTCTCTGCAGATGCCGAATGGCGGGTCATCAAGGAGTTGATATCTGATCATGTCGTTGCAAATTCACCTTATGGTGAGTATGTCTCGATGACGATCAAAACCGGAGAGATGGTCATCTTTCAGGGAGGCTGGGGAAAAATCTCCGCTGCAGCGTCAGCTCAATATGTGATCGACCATTTCCATCCGGATCTGATTGTTAATCTTGGTACGTGTGGTGGGTTTTCAGGCTGCATCCAAACCGGTACGGTCATTCTTGTAGAACGGACACTTGTGTATGATATTTTGGAGCAGATGAGTGACAGCGAGGAGGCGATCGCGCATTATTCGACAACCCTGGATCTGAGCTGGTTACCTAAAGAACTGCCAGCTCCAGTAACGCGCGGTTTGCTTATCTCCGCGGATCGCGATATTGTCGTTGGTGAAATCCCCGCGCTGATCAAACAATACGGTGCGGTTGCGGCGGATTGGGAATCGGCCTCGATCGCATGGGTTGCTCAAAAAAATGGAATCCGCGTTCTGATCCTGCGTGCCGTCACGGATCTGGTGGGCGAAAAGGGGGGAGAGGCTTATGGAAACATCGGATTATTCCATGATCGAACAAAGACCGAGATGAAGAAATTATTTGAAATGTTTTCCACGTGGCTGGAGCAAATCGATTTTTAGTGTGCGCCTTGGATCGGTACTGATTGCTCATCCCAACTTTATGCATGTATGATAAAAAAAAAGAGATGTTGCATAGCAACATCTCTTTGATCTTCGGATTACTGTAAAGTCGGATTTACAACTCTTCCCATGAACAGGATCTGACCGCTGACCGTATCCCGGATGACGAAGATGAATGGGCGGTCAATTGTTAAAGTGACATCGTAATTAGGCTCGCTGACAGCCCGCATGATGACAGCAGTGGCAGCGGCAGCTTCGGTGCCTTCCTCGTCCACGGCAACAAAGGCTTTGTGGATCACATTGTCAATGAAAAGCTCGGGTTTTCCTGTCATGCCGGAAAAATCTGCGATATCAGGGTTAAACGCATCCGGCATACCCATCCCGGTAAGAATATCCGCCAGGGCGAAGTCCCGGGTGAATGTGAACTTTGGTAATGCCAACATCACAGAGGCAGGCTGGAGAGATCCCAATATGGTCTCATATTTGGCGAAATCAAAGACCGACTCGAACATGGCAAAATCGCCTTCATCGGGGACAATGATCGTCATGGCGGCAGTTTCTCCTGCATAAGGCAGTTCCACTGCCTGCCAGCCATCACCCCGTGCGTAAGGGATATACATGCCTTGATGCATGCTGGGGGTCTCCAAAACCGACCCATCCAAAAGGTGAAACGTTTCGTTAAAAGTGGATTCTTTTGAAAATTGAGAAAGCCAATCTGCCTTGAAATAAATGGCATTGACCAGCACCAGGCGGGTGGCGGGGTTGAGAGTCCCTTCCGCGAGCAGGTCCTTGATCCTGTCCTCTGTCTGGTCCTCAACCCAGGTGTTGATCTCCTTTCTTGCAGGCTCAAACTGGTTGATGAAATCTGCCAGGTGGATGCCTGCGCCGTAATTTGAGGAGATTGTGTCCAAATATGCCTGTGAAAAAGTGAAGGTCCGTTCCGCCCAGATGGCATTCGCGATGCGCAATTTCAGTGGTTGTTGTTCTTCGTCCGTACTCTCGCCCCGTTGAGACAGACCGAGATCCAGGGCGTTGAATGCAGGGTGCGTGGTGTTTTGCCCAAATTCAAAATGCAGGACATCAGCCATTTGGGATTCTGTATTTCCACGTGCACCGGCATAGGTCATGGCAAGTGCGAGGGAGATGCTATAAGGGGAGTAGATCAGATTGCCATTTTCCCCGAGTAGATACTTATACAGATCGAGAGCAAAGGAATTGTTCCCTCTAACAAGGGAATCAACATCTCCCTCCAGGACCGAAGGGTGAATCTCGCGATTTAGTTTTGATTGGGCAAGATCGGCTCGCGGCGAAGGCGCACATGCTGAGAGGATGATCGCGACAGACAGCAGGAGAATTAGGCCTTCATTTAGGATCTTCATGAGTAACTCCTTTTTTAAAAGGACGCCCAATGACCTGATTTTGTTTCCGATTCCACCCAGAGAGTTTGGCGAGTCTCAATACCACTATAACCCGATATAAACGAGGCAGGGAGGGGCGGTGATACAATCGATTATCCCATTATTGGAGCTTGCATGAAATCCCCCAATCTACGCGGTCGGTATGCAGCAATCGTTACATTTTTTGCGGGTGTCATCTCCCGTTTTATTTTTTGGGAATTGATCCTTCGCCCTCTTGGTTTCCGGAGTCTGGCAAAGCGAACGCGCCCTGAGCGATTCCGCAAAGACGCCCTGCGTTTCAGGGAATTAGCCATCCGCATGGGGGGAGTGATGATCAAGGTGGGGCAATTCCTTTCCTCGCGGCTGGACGTGCTTCCACCTGAGATCACCGATACACTGGCAGGATTGCAGGACGAGGTGCCGGCAGAAAAATTTAATGATATCCGCCAACTGGCAGAAAAAGAACTTGGCGCACCCCTTGCTGAGAAGTATGAGTGGTTCGACCCGGAACCACTCGCGGCGGCCTCTCTCGGGCAGGTGCATCGTGCCCGGCTGAAGGCAGATGAAGGCGGGGCTTTTTCCGAAGTGGTTGTGAAAATTCAACGTCCGTTCATCGAGTCGATCGTTGAAGTTGATCTCTCCGCCCTGCAGCGGGTGGGTAAATGGTTGGTGCGATATCGCCCGGTCCGCGAACATGCAGATGTGCCCGCCTTATTACGGGAATTTTCGTCCACAGTGCGCGAAGAGATCAATTACTTGAAGGAGGCGGAAAATGCCCGAACCTTCCTCGAGAATTTCAAAGACGATCGGAAAGTGCATATCCCACGCGTGGTATCAGAATTGACCACAATGCGCGTTCTGACCCTGGAGGATGTATTCGCCATTAAGATCACCGAATACGAAGAGATCAGCAAGGCGGGAATTGACCGCGGGGAAGTTGCTCGAAAACTATTTGACACATATCTTGAGCAGATATTTGAGGATGGTTTTTTTCATGCCGACCCGCATCCGGGCAACCTATTTGTCACACCCCTGCCAGCGAAGAAGGGAAGCAAAGCCAAGTCCGTGCGTTGGCAGTTAACATTCGTGGATTTTGGAATGGTTGGTCATGTACCGGAGAACCTGCGCGAAGGCTTACGCGAAACTTTGGTGGGTGTGGGGACACGAGATGCGCCAAGATTGATAAAGGCATACCAGTCATTGGGATTTTTATTGCCTGGTGCGGATACAGTATCTCTTGAGCAGGCGATCGCGGTTGTATTTGACCGTTTTTGGGGTATGTCCATGCGTGACCTGCGAAATGTGCGCCCCGGCGATGTCCATGATATTGGGCACCGGGTGCGGGATATCATGGTGGAGATGCCTTTCCAGGTACCCAATGATCTTCTAATGCTCGTCCGGGCAGTGGCAATATTATCAGGTATGTGTACCGGGCTGGACCCGAATTTCAATCTTTGGAAACAGCTTGAACCATATGCCCGAAAGATCGTGGCTGAAGAGACTGGATCTGCCTTCTCGATAGATGGTATTATCGACCAGGTCGGGGATATTCTGCGTGTCCTGGTGGCATTACCATCTCAAACCAGTCGGGTATTGATGCAGATGGAACAAGGTAAATTGGTCATCCAATCTCCGGTATTGCAGAGAGAGGTGCGTCACCTCGGTCAGAGCGTTGACAGGCTGTTTGGAGGCATGATATTTGTTGCATTCCTCCTTGGTGGTGTCATGCTTATAAATACTGGAAAGATCATCCCTGGTGAGATTTTTCTGGGCGTTTCTGTCTTAATATTACTGGTCGTTTTCTTATATCGAAGAGGCAGGGATTAAATACACAGAGACACAGAACCGGGAACGCGCTTCCCAAATCTGTGTCTCCATGAAACAGAGATTTATCTCTAAATATTCTTCTTGTCCATTCGCTCCAGAACCGAATCCAGCAGACTGCGGATTGCAAGCAACATCTCTCTTTTAGCCGCATGTCTGTGTTCAATAAAACCTTCCGGCAGGAGCCCCTCCACCGCCATCCGCATCTCCTCGCGGGATTTTTTATAATGCTCGCGTGTTTCCTCGGGGATTCGTCCTTTTAGCCTGGAACTGCGTTCGTTATTTTTTGCAGCCATTTTTCTCTCCTTGCTGATTCCATTATAGCACGCGCTGGATATCATTCTTCCGTGATGGTTATGCTTTCGATGGCATCGCCGGAATAATCAGGATTCGAATCGGGGTTGCGCAGGGTAATTCCATTGACAATATCCATGCCCTCAATCACCTGTCCAAAAATCGTGTATCCACCATTTAAATGGTCTGCAGGACCAAAGGTGATGAAGAACTGGCTGCCATTGGTATCCCGACCGGCGTTCGCCATTGCAACCACGCCCGGTTTGTCAAAGGTCAGGTCGCTATCCTCATTGGCAAACTCGTAACCGGGTCCGCCCCCGCCGGTGCCAGTTGGATCACCTGTCTGCGCCATGAATCCTTCCAGGACGCGGTGGAAAGTTACGCCGTCGAAAAACCCCTCCCGTGCAAGAAAAACAAAATTATTTACGGTGATTGGCGCCTTGTCCGGGAACAATTGGATTATAAATTCCCCGCCTTTTACCAGTTTGACCGTGGCAAAATATTGTTTATTGACATCGATGGTCATTGGAGGCGGCGCATCATATAGATTTGATGTAGCGCTTGGGGCATTATCCTGTGGTGTCCCGGTTGCCCGTTTTGAAAAAAAGGACCATACCAACGCGATCCCGATGACTACTACCAATCCGAGACCCACCGTCCGGATCATTTTTTCCTGCCTGGCTATTTTCGCCCGTTCCTGCCTGATCTGGTCGCGCTTTTTATTCGCCATAAAATATCTCCTTTTTGGAACCAATTTTACTGGAAATCAGCATGGTTAAAAGGTTGGATATAGGTGAGTTGCAGGATAAAATTGGAACCTGGAACAGAGATCGCAAATAATAAATACCCGATATTTTCATTCTTCTAAACAGGGAATTGAGACAAAGGCTTGACCCATGCAGAATTTGAAAAGATATTTTCCCGCCGGATCGGACATTATTTCAGTTTACTCAGTCATAGTATTCTGGGCTTATAGCTGGGGTGTGGTGATCTTCCTGTTTAATGTATCGAGCTGGATCTTGAAGGTTCCTTCCAGCGAGATACTCGGTTATTTTTCCTATGGAATGCTATTCGTATTTCTCGATACACTTTTCATGATTGCCATCCTTCTGGTGTTGTCCGCCATCCTTCCGGGATCCTGGTTCAGGAATGACTTTGTTGTAAGCGGGACTCTGACAGCCACTTCGTTGTTCTTCTGGGTGATATTCTTTCAAGTCTCTTTTTTTGTATTGATGGAGTCTTCCATGATGACCGCCTTGTTGATCTTGCTGGTCGCGGTCGTCATTCTCATCCTGTCGCTAATGATCACCAGGCGTTTTCCCCTGATTCGTAAAGCATTTCAGTGGTTTGCCTCAGCCTGTGGCGTGTTTCCCTATATTTATGGTTTCTTAACTTTGATCGGGCTGGTGGTCGTACTTCTAAGGAACATTTTCTAAGGAACATCCATGACGCACCCACAAAACCGAAATCGCCGGGATTTTCTCAAATTGCTGGCATTGGCACCAGCCCTGTATCTTGCAAAAGCTGCGTCCCACCTGCATCAATGGTCAGCCGGTTCAACAGGACCCGGTGTTATCGTGATCGTTCTGGATGCACTTTCAGCCTCGAATCTGTCACTGTACGGGTATCCGCGCAGGACCTCTCCAAATCTGGAGCGCTTTGCCAGCCGTTCGACTGTTTACCACGATCATTACTCGACCGCTAATTTCACATCTCCTGGTACTGCCTCCATCCTGACCGGAACGTATCCCTGGACTCACCGTGCCTTTCACTATGAAGGTCAGGTTCCGTCCATGAAGGTGGATGCGAACTTGTTCAGGTATTGGGGCGATATGGGCATCCGGCTTGGATTCACCCAGAATGCATGGGCTGATATCCTTCTCAATCAATTTTCTCCCTGGCTGGATACGCATTTGGATTTACGTACATTCAGCCTGGACAGAAAGCCGTTATTTACTTCGCTCTTCCAGAATGACCCCATTACATCTTACATCGCCGTGGACAGTTATGTCCTGGAATTGGAACCCGGGTTATCTGCTTCCTCTTTGCTCGCGCTGGGGAGGAAGATCAAACTTTGGAAAGGCAAGAATATTGTGGATGAGGAGAAGTCTGCGGAATATCCATTGGGGATTCCCAAGACACTCAATGATGTGGATGTTTACTTCCTGCTGGAGGAGTTGTTTGATGGGATGATGGAATTGACTCGTACGCTCCCGCCCTCTGCGCTGGCCTATTTGCACCTCTTTCCCCCTCATTATCCTTTCGCGCCTCGGGCTGAATATGTGGATATGTTCAAGGGTGGGTGGCAGCCTGCCGCCGCTCCACCAGCCTATTTCCTAACCTCCGTTAGCGAAGATGTCCGGGCAGATGCCCTGGAACAACGGGATCTATACGACGCTTATATCGCCACTGTGGATCACGAATTTGGTCGCCTCTTCGACTTCATGCAGCAGGAGGGGATCCTTGACCGCAATTATGTAGTTCTCACATCTGATCACGGTGAGATTTACGAGCGCGGTGTTTTCGGTCACACAAACGAATATCTCTACGAGCCGCTTATCCATGTCCCTCTTATCATCTCCAGCCCCGGACAGAACTCGCAGGTGGACATCCATTCTCCCACCAGCAGCGTGGATCTGGTTCCCACATCTTCTGTACCAAACAGGTCGTCCTTTGCCTCCCGCCTGCGAGGGTGTTCTTCTCCCGGGTTTGGGGGGTGTAGAGGATCACGAGCGCCCCATCTACGCGATTGATGCCAAGAATAATTCCGTGCGGGGACCGATCAACAATGCCACCTTCTCACTTCGAAAAGGTCGTTATAAGTTGATTGGCTATTACGGTTACGAAGGTTATTCAGATGGATACGAACTCTTCGATCTCGTGGATGACCCCGCTGAACTCGAGAATTTGTCGAAGTCAGAACCAGAGATCTTCTCCAAATTACGCGCGGAGTTGGACGCTAAGCTTAACGAAATCAATACATTCTAAAGACTGTACCGCAAATTACTTTAGGTATTTCTTCTGCCACTCGAAGAGCTTGTTTAATGCTTCAATTGGCGACAGGGCGTTGACGTCAATTGTTTTTAATTCATCCAATAGGGGACTTGTTTCAGGAAATAGCGCCGCCTGCTGTGCGGTGTGCGGGGAGATCTTGACCGCCCGTCCGGTGGTTTTTTCCAATTCCAGCATGATCTCACTTGCGCGTGTGATGACGGGGCTGGGCAGACCAGCCAGTTGTGCAACATGGATGCCATACGACCTGTCCGCTCCACCCGGGACGATCTTATGCAGGAATACCACTTTTTCATCTGCTTCGCTAACCGCGACATTGTAATTTCGAACTCCCGGAAGAAGGTCGGCAAGTTGGGTCAGCTCATGATAATGGGTTGCAAATAGTGTTTTGGAACGCAACTGCGGATGGTTGTGAATGTACTCGATCACCGCCCAGGCTATGGAGACACCATCATAAGTCGATGTGCCGCGTCCGATCTCGTCAAGGATCAATAAACTGCGATTTGTCGCGTGATGCAGAATGTTCGCAGCTTCGATCATTTCCACCATGAACGTGGATTGCCCTGCGTGAATTTCATCCTGTGCGCCTATGCGGGTGAAGATGCGATCCACAAGCCCGATTTCAGCTTTCGTTGCCGGCACAAAAGATCCCATCTGCGCCATTAGCACGATCAGCGCAGCCTGCCGCAAATAAGTGGATTTTCCGCTCATGTTCGGACCGGTGATGACGCGGATGATCTCACCTTTTTCAAAAATAACATCATTTGGAACATAGCGCTCGCCGTGCAGGGTACCTTCAACGACCGGATGACGCCCACCCTGGATATCCAGTCCGTTTTCCTGATTCACCTTGGGGCGTATGTACCCTCCCAGAGCTGCTGCCTCTGCCAGCGCTGCCAGTACATCCAGTTCAGCCAGGGCTCGTGCAGTTTCGAGCAGCCTTGTCGCTGCTTTTGATAATTCTGAGCATACTTCCCGGAACAGGCGCGTCTCGATCTCCTTGATGCGCTCTTCGGCGTTCAAAACAAGGGTTTCATATTCCTTCATTTCGGGAGTGATAAAGCGCTCTGCATTGACCAGGGTCTGTTTCCGAATGTAATCGGCGGGAGCCTTGTCAGCCGCGCCACGTGAGATCTCAATATAGTACCCGAACACCTTGTTATAGCCGACCTTAAGTGTTCTTATTCCGGTCCGTTCCCGCTCCACAGATTCAAGATTGGCGATCCAATCCCGGGCATGCCTGGATGCATCGATCACTCCATCAAGTTCTGCAGAATACCCGGCACGGATCACGCCTGTGTTTTGCAGGGTGCTGGGAGGATCATCATCAATCGCCTTTTTCAAGAGCTCGTGTTGTTCTTCGCAGACCGACCATCGACCACCGACCATGGCGGGCTGGTCACCTACAACCTTCTTTACTTGAGGCAGACCGTTCAATGTCGAACGCATGGCGACCAGATCCCGGGGCTGGGCATGACCGGCGATCACGCGGTTGATCAATCTCTCCAGATCAGCCAGAGGTTTAAGGGCGGAGCGAATCTCCGCTCGCGTCATTCCCGAATCGAAGAAATACGAGACTCCATCCTGGCGGGTTTGGATCTTTTCCACATCGAGCAGGGGTTGGCTTACCCAGGTACGCATCAGTCGTTTACCCATGGGCGTAACGGTCTGGTCAAGGACGCTGAGCAGCGAGCCTTTTATTTCTCCCCGCAAGGTTTCAGTGAGTTCCAGGTTTCTACGTGAAGCCGCGTCCAGTGTCATGAACTCAGACAGTGAATATACGCGCAGGCTGGTGAGCAGGTTCAGGGAGTCCGCCTGGGTTTCTTTCAGGTATTGCACAATGGCACCTGCAGCCCGGATGCAGAGGCTCTGCCCCTTCAGCCCAAACCCCTCGAGCGAGGATGCCCTGAAATGCGAAAGCAAAGCATCCTCGCATTTACCGGGCTCGAACCGCCATGCGGGTAGGGATGTGGGATGACCGTACGCCCCATCGGTCAGGTCCTGGTTGTCGGGATGAAGAAGTTCTGCGGGGTGCAGGCGTGTCAATTCCGCACGCAGTGTTTCGAGTGGCAGCTCGGTGACTGCAAATTCACCGGTTGTTATATCCGCATAGGAAACGGCAGCCTGCCCTGCCTCCATGATGATCGAGGCAAGGTAGTTATTTGCGTCTCCTGGCAGCAGACCAGGCTCAACGACAGTCCCCGGCGTGACAATGCGTACTACTTTGCGCGGGAAGATCCCTTTCGCAGGCTGGTCACCGATCTGTTCGCATATGGCTACATGGTAGCCTTTTTCTATGAGCCGAGCCACGTAGTTTTCGTAGGCATGGTAGGGTATACCCGCCAGGGGAGCGCGAACACCTTTTCCTATGGGACGGGAGGTGAGTACGATATCGAGTTCACGCGATGTGATTTCGGCATCTTCATCAAAAGTTTCGTAAAAATCACCCAGCCGAAAAAAGAGTATCGTGTCAGGATAATCGCGCTTAATATCAAGATATTGTTGACGGATGGGAGTGAAATCATCACCGGGCATGGTTCATCTACCCTATTTCCAGCGTTATTTTCCCAAAGTTTTCCCCATTCCACAGTCTTTCCTGGGCAGCCGCGGCGTCCTTGAGCGGGTAGGTTTTATCCATGACGGGCTTTAGTTTTCCGGCAACTATTAGATCCATGACCGTTGAGAAATCATCCAGGTTGCTCATTGTTGAACCTATGATGGAAATGTGTTTGGCGAAAATATATCGATTGTCGATCTCGAAGCGAGGCGCGGCACTGTTGCCGACGGTCAGCAATCTTCCCCCTTTTTTCAAGCAGCGGATCGATTGCATGAAGGTGGAGCCGACGTTGTCCACAACAATATCGACCCCACGCTTGTTGGTGGCTGATAAAACTGTCCTCGACCATTCATCGGATTTGCTGCGATCCACCAGGATGTCTGCTCCGATGGACTCTGCGGATGCCAGTTTATCCTGGTTTGACCCCACAACGATCACCCTGGCGCCTCCCAATTTGGCAACCTGGATACTGGCAGTGTTTACTCCTCCTCCAGCCCCGACGATGAGTACAGTCTCGCCCGCTGATAACTGCCCGCGGGTGACAAGAGAGTGCCAGGCAGTCTGATACACCAGGGCTGCGGCTGCTGCAGAGTGATAATCAAAGTCGTCGGGCAGTTTATACAGCTGCCGCAAGGGAAGACAAACATATTCTGCATACGTACCGCGTATGGTTTCACCAAGAAGATGCCAGTTGCGGCACATGTTGTCCCATCCAGCCAGGCAATAATCACATCCACCGCATCCAAGGTTTGCATTGATAACTACATGGGAGCCGATTTTCAGGCTGCTTCCTGGTGGGACAGGTTCTCTAATTGCCAATATCTCCCCCGCGCCATCCGCACCATTGATGTGGGGAAGCTCGAGGCGCAGACCCGGCCAACCATTTCGTACCATCACATCCATGCGATTCAGCGCGGCGGCATGCAAACGCACGAGTGCTTCCCCGGGCTTGGGTTCGGGTGTCGGGAACTCAGTGTATTCCAGGGTCTCTGGTCCCCCGTGCTGTCGGAAGAGAGTGGCTTTCATGATTCCTCGCTCAGACTACGCGCGTAATCCTATTAGATTTCTTGATCGTGTTTTACACCTTTCTGACGATCACTGTAATTGAGCCATTATCGCTGTAAATGTTGATCTTTCCAAAAAGGTCAAGAAATCACCTTAAGTAAACCTTTGGGGTTTGCCGGCAGGTGGAATAACCGGCGGAATAGGAATGAGAGAGAAGCATACTGCCCGGCGCGTTTTATTTCCAATATCTCCCAGCCTTCCACGAGGATCCGGCGGATGGTTTCCGGAGTCCAGTAAAAAACATGTTCAGGCAGTTTGAAAGAAACCCATTTTTTTCCTGATATCTTTGCCAGGGTACTCGAAGGGTTGGGAGTAGTGATGGCAAGTAAGCCACCTGCTTTCAGCACCCGTTGCACCGCTTTTAACCACTCGACAGGATGGTAGATATGCTCGAACGTGTCAAAAGCGACAACAAGATCGAAGTATTCCGCAGGATAATCAGCGGTCTCGATCACACCTTTCCGGATACGATCTCCGAATTGCTTGCCCGCGACTTTGACAATATAGTCCGAGGGGTCAAGACCGAAGACCTCATAGCCTTTAGCTTGCGCGGCTTCCAGGAAGAAGCCCGGACCACAACCAATGTCGAGGCATCTTCCCGGTGTCTGATATCTGGAGATCTGAGCCAACCGCCGCGAAAAGGTTCTTATCCAATTGTGTTTCACTTCCAGGTATTCATCATATCCCTGTCCCGCAATTTCGGAAACATAGTATTCCTGATCTGAGTATAGTTTTAGAATGGCTTGTTCTGTCAATCTTGGTGATAGAAAAACCAGCCCGCACTGGGCACAGCGAACTACGCGATAGGGGGAAAAATCATATTGAACCATCTGCTCGATATCCGGTCCACAGATCGGGCAGATGGCAGTTTCAAGTTCTTCAGGGGATGGGGAGAATGTCATTTGCGGAATATTCCTGAGAGATCACCTCTGTCTCGATGGGCGAAAGCCTTCATGATGATCTTGTTGAGTTGGATAAGAGCTATGATAACAAACAACACACCGAGGATGGTAACCAGCCAATTGCGTAGAACTAGTGGAAGAAATTGCAGGAGCAGGATATATGCCACTTGCTTAACTGCGCCCTGTGGGATGATCGGTGTAATGAGCTTGGCAACACCGATGCCCGTGAGAAATACACCGAGGACAAACAGTGCCATCCAGGTTTGGGCTAGCAGCCCAGGGTTAAGCCAATGCCAGAAAGAAGCCCGGTAGAAGATGGCAAGTGTATCAGCAAATGTGCCCAGGATGGCGGATAAGCTCATGCGCCCCAGTCCGCCAACGCGATGGTAGCTCACCTCCACGGGCACTTCGACAATTCGATAGCCAAATCGGGATGCTGCGACCAGCAGTTCGATATCAAACGCGAACCGGCGGGCGGAAACTCTCGGAATGGCATCCTCCAATACTTCCCGGCGAAAAAGTTTTATGCCCGTCTGGGTGTCTGTTATGGTCAATCCAAAGAGGAAGGCTACCATCCCCCGATAAGTCCGACTCATCAGGCGGCGAATGGGAGGAAATTGGTTGGATCCGAGGTCCTTGACTCCCGCAACCACATCCGCCTTGTTTTCCTGCATTACTTTCATCAGGTTCTTGATATTTTCAGGTGAGATCTCGAGGTCGGAATCCAGGAAAGCCACCAAATTACCATGGCTAAATTCGAAACCATGGAAAAGGCTGGCGCCCTTGCCTCGATTGACTTCCTGCTTAACGATGCAAACAGGCAGACCCTCCTCGCGCGCACGCTGACTCTCCAGGAAGGTGTTATCGGTGGAGCCATCGTCCACCACAACGATCTCATGGCGCAAATTGACCAGCTCTCTGCTCACGCGCAGGATATTCTCGTAAATATGTTCGCCTTCATTATAGGCGGGCATGATTACGGAGAGCTCGGGGGAAATGTCGGGATTTTCAACCATGTCTAAGGGATGCTCAATTCAACGGGATTGGATAACACAGGGATCCGTCCGAAATTATCCACCAAATTTCTTTCGGAGTCGATCTGGATGTGGCAGGTATATTGCCCGGTTGGAAGGTCCGGTTGGAACGACCCCATGGATGTTGCGGATGGGAGCGTAAAATGCAGAGGAGTTATCGGTTCGGTGAGATCGACTTCCGGAGAAAATGACGGATCGTCGGTAAAGACAAAGGTATCCATGAAGAGCGCCATGAATTTTCCTGGCTCCTCGTTATATGGACGGGCTATTGTAATCCGGATTGTCTCTTCGTTGGGAAAAGGACCAAGGCGTTCCCATCTCCACCGGTTGAGTAAGGTCACTTCCGTTTTTCCGAACACCTGGGTTGTGCCATTAACATTGATGAAAGCAGGTGAATTATCAGTGACGCGTTTATATGTGCGCGCCCAAACGAAAACCTCCTGCCCGGAAAACCTGGAGTTAAATTCATAACCCAGGAATTGACTGCCGTAAGTATCCATTAAGAAACCACTTCCAAGCCAACCGGGCGCGAAATTGATCTGGATCTGCCATCCGGGACCGATGGATATTTCCTCAGCCTCGATCCACTCAAAGTTCTGTCGGTGCCGGTCGCAAAACAGTGTGAGGGAGGAAGCCTTTCCTGCGGAGAGATTCCAGGCTAGACGTGAATTATCTTCTGTTTGCAATGTTAGTTCAACAGGAATGCACTTTGCATCACGATCAACGTGCTCATCGATTATGAATTGATCAAAAAAGAAACCCTTAATTAACTCACCGTCAGGATAGCAATAAAAAAGCCCTTCCCGAAGAGCCGTGCGTTGCTCTCTTGCACCGGAGGATTCATTATCCAGAACAATGATGAGCTTTTTCCACTCAGTGAATTCGTTTGAGATGGCCGGCATTACTTTTTCCAGCGATATGCGTCGATAAGCTTGCTTTGCCTGTTCTTCTGTGAGGTTCTCCATCAGGGATAATTCGATCATCTGGTATTCATTATTGAGCGGTTCATCTGCGTTTTGGACAACCGGCAGCACCAGGAGAGTGTCGGCATCCGCTACTGTGCTCGCGATCCTGCTGATCTCGCGACGCATCTGGCGATCATCCGGTTCGGAAACTTCGTTGAAGTAGATATAAAAATTGGTCAGTGGCAGCCATACCAGGGGGACTAAGGCGAACGCGATCAGGACTGGTTTTATCGCTGGAGCAAATGCCCTCCGGGCTTCTTTCCAAAACAGGAATAAGGCGATCGCGATCAGTCCATAAATTGCAGGGAGGGCAGGGTAATATACGCGCCCGAGCGGGGAGCTCGTGATTATCGGTACGGGCAGGATTACCATCCCTGCCCAAATCAGCAACCACCGTGAAACTTTCTCGCGCAGGGAGAAAATCGCGATGATCACCCCTGCCGCCAGCCACGGAAGCAGGGCGGCATTTATCAATGGACCGACTCGATTGTAAAGAAAATCAGGGCGGAGGATTACGAACCAGGTTTCCACCACACCGATAAAATTTTTCCCAAGAGTAGCCAACCACTCACCATCCCAACCCTTCCTGCCGAGTTCGTAATAATTGACACGGCTGATGAAATAAGGGATGACCGTTGGGAGGGTGAGAAGTACAGGCGCTAAAAGCGCAGCCAAAGATTTGTATTTTTGCTGCTGTGGGATTTTCCAAAGCTCGATCAAGGCGAGCAGAAAGCCGACCCCGATCATCGGCCAGAGGGTGTCATAGGTTAGTGCAGCCAACGCCAGGGATAATCCGACCAGAGCAAATATCTGCCAGGCTTGCTTTCGTATAGCGAATGCAAGCAATGCAAGCGGCAGAATTGCCCATATTTTTACAAAACTCTCCACATTGGCAAGGCGGCTGGCACTTATATCGAAAATTGAAACCGCCAGCAGGTAAGTGGCTAGTACAGCAATGGGGACGGTGGTAAGTTGGCGGAGCAGCCAGTAGAAGACCAGCGAAGCCAGCACGCTTAGAACCGCGACGGTAATCCGCGCAGAAAGCAGGCTGGCTCCCAACAAACGGTGGAAAGGGGTTTGCAGGTAGTAGGAAACCGGAAGCGCGTCACGATGATATTCACCACTGGTATCCGGTAGACCGAGTATCCCGAGGTTGACAGCCTCAGAGGTCCACTTAGCCTCGTCGCCTTCTATTCCATAAGGAACGGCATCGAGTACGTAGAACCGTCCAAATATGGTTAAAGAAAGAAGCAAAATAACGACCGGCATTTCCCATGCGGTCTTGATCGAAGCAGGAACTCAAGTTCGCCATGATGCGGGGGCGCGCAAGCCATGCCCAGTACGAGAATCCAAGGATCGAGAACGAGTATAGTACTACGCCGATTTTAACGATCTCGTCATCTGCGATGATCCATTGGGCAAGCATGGCCAGAGTCAAACTTGAGAACAGGAGGGCGATCTCCGTGTGTATTCTGGAGCGTCGCTTTATGGCAATGACTATTGGGACAAGACATAGAAGGCTGGCGAGAAAATTGCTCCAACTCGCAACTTGCTTGTTGCTTTTCCCTGAATAAAATCCCGGATCCAATGCAGGCTGTAAAAAGGGCGACCAGGTTGATTCGGAGTGGGAGGAATTTCCCCTGTCAGGCGCGGGGGGGCGAACACAATGGCAAAAAGTAGAATGGCAACGACCGCCACCAAAAGGAGAATTCCCCATCGGTGCTGATATAAAAAGCTGCCATTCCCTCCTTCTGATGCATCCGATGATTCGTCTGCTGGTTCTTGATGTTCGTAGGACTGCCATCCCCTGATGCGTGCGAAAATAACCAGTCCCGCGCTGACGAGAAAGACGATCAACGGAAAGAAGTGCCCCCAGGTGCCATTAGCCACGATCAGTTTGATCCCAACTCAGCCCTGCTGATGACAAGGCGTTGTATCTCGCTGGTGCCTTCGTATATCTCTGTCACTTTGGCATCCCGGAAATAGCGCTCAATGGGTAGTTCCTTGCTGTAGCCTATGCCACCATGGATTTGAATGGCGGCGTGGGCACAGAACATGGCAGTCTCGGATGCGAACAACTTCGCGGTGGAAGCCTGTAGTGTGAATCTCTCCCCTGAAGTTTTGGAGTGTTCCTTCGCCATTGCGGCATTGTAGACCATCAAACGCGCGGCTTCGATGCGGGTTTTCATGTCGGCGATCTTAAACCCTATGCCCTGGAAATCACCGATTTTTTTACCAAATGCTTCGCGTTCACGTGCATAAGCTACGCTGGCTGCATAGGCAGCCTCGGCGATACCCAATGCCTGTGCGCCGATGCCAATCCGTCCTGCATCCAGGACCGACATCGCGATCTTAAATCCTTCTCCCTCTTTACCAAGTCTGTTGGCGGCGGGGACTTTGCAATCCTCGAAGAGGAGTTCGCTTGTGGCAGAAGCCCGGATGCCGAGTTTTGGCTCCTTCTTGCCGCGCACAAACCCGGGAGTCTTTGCATCCACAATGAAGGCGGAAATACCCTTTGCCTTTTTATCAGGGTCGGTCATCATGAAGACGACCACGAAATCTGCCACGGGTCCGCTCGTGACCCAGGATTTCCGACCATTCAAAATATAGAAATCGCCATCCCGCGTAGCGCGGCTTCGCATCGTACTCGCATCTGAGCCCGACATCGGCTCTGTCAGCGAATATGCACCGATGGATTTTCCTGACGCGATTGGCGTAATGAACTTTTGCTTCTGTTCTTCCGTACCAAATTTTAAAATACCATTGCAGTATAGCGAATTGTTGACAGACATGACCACACCATGGGAAGCGTCAACCTTACATATTTCTTCCAGCGCCAGTACATATGCCAGTGCGTCCATGCCGGCACCGCCATATTGTTCGGGAACCTCAACGCCCATAAACCCCATCTCCCCCATTTTTTTTATGGTGGCGTGAGGAAATTCGCCGCTCTCATCAAATTCTGCTGCGATCTTGGCTATCTCGTTCCTGGCAAAATCGCGCGCCGTGTCACGTATCATCTTGTGTTCATTACTCAAGGGAAAAAGAGCGATGTCGGTCAAGGTGTTTCCTCCAATTTGGTTGGTGTAAATAATTATACTCCAGAGAAAAAACGGAGAAAACTCGGTTCTGCGGGAAGATTTTTATAGGGAATTGAAAAAAGGAGGGAAAATAGTCTAATGCAAGGGAGGCTTTATAATAACGAACATTATCGAAGCACCCCCGTTTAGTTCAAGGCGGGGAATCGCCGTACTGAAAAGATGCACAGTATGATGAGTGCCTGGATCAACACGATTTATGCCGATGAAATTCATTCCCACCCCTGCCAGTAACCAGCCAGGAAACAACTTCGCCTGGCGAATGCTGTTGGTCGCCTTTTGTTTGAGGATTATCCCTGTCCTACTCACCCGGCAGCTTGGGATCGGTCTGGATGACATGTTCCAATACGACATGCTGGCGCGCAGTCTTTCCGCAGGAAATGGATTCCGTTGGTATGCCTCGGAAGACCTGGAAATGCTCAAGCCCTACGTCGATTTTGACCTGACCAGTGTCGATTATGATCCTGTACGCGGTGTGGAAACTTCCTTCCGGGCGCCTCTCTATCCCGCATTTCTCTCCCTGATATATCTACTGGCTGGCGCGGGGACAAACCAATTCTTCGTTGCGCGTCTCGTTCAAGCCATGCTTGGTGCGGCACTTGCCCCGTTAACCTATTTTGTTTCGAAACACCTGATCCCTGGGAACGAACGCGTGGCTAAGGTGTCTGCATGGATCGTTGCCTCCTATCCCGATTCTCCTGGTTTACCCGCTTGGTTTGGGGACTGAAAACTTATTCTTCCTGTTGCTGCTGGTATCCGTCCTGGTTCTTCTTCAAACCGGCTAAGCACCCATCTCTGGGCTGGTTTTTGCTCTCCGGTTTTTTCCTTGGTCTGACAGCGCTGACCAGATCTGTTATTCTCTTGTTTGCAGGATTTGCGATAGTGTGGATGGGGTTCGTGTTGAAACAAAAACGCGGGGCAATACTTGCATTGCTTGCCCTGATATTGACGATCTCTCCCTGGATAATTCGCAACTCCCTGTTGCATCAAAGGCTGACGGGAATTGAAACTTCCATGGGTTACAACTTATACCTCGGTTACCATCCCCAGGGTGACGGTTCCTTTATTTTCGGTCCATCTTTGGATCTGCTGACCATCCTTGATGATGCTGAGCGTGACCGGGTTGGGACCCAAAAAGCGATGGAGTTTATCCGGGCTGAACCGGAAAGGTTTATCCCTTTGGCGATAAACCGACTGGGCTTTTTCTTCGGGCTGGAAAAACGTGTCCTGATGTATTTTTATGGGAACAATGTTCTTGGATATATACCTTTTCCTGCTTTGTTGTCACTTTTCCTGTTGATCGTATTGCCTTTTGTTGTAATAAGTATATCTGCTGCGCTAAGCATTGCCATTCTTCCACGGCATCCTCCGGTGATTTTATTGGGTATTCTCTTTATCACTTACATTCTTCCGCATGTGCTAATTCTTTCAGAGGATAGATTCCACCTGGCGCTTGTCCCATATATGGCGATCCTGGCAGCCTTTCTCTGGACGAGCGGATTTCCAGCCATCATATTACGATGGAAGGAATCAAGCATGGGTAAGGTTCTCGTGTTGCTCGGCATTATCAGCGTATTATTTCTCCTGCTAAACTGGGGTCTTGAGTTATTTCGAGATGGAGATAAAATTCTGCAACTCCTGGGTCCAAATGGCAACTTTTCCAATTTTCCGTATTAATCTCATTTGATCAGAATTGAAGAATCATGATCCGTACCATTTTCCAACCTCTTAAATTTGACTGGAAAGTCGTCACGATCACGATAATCAGCACTCTTTGCTGATCATTTTCTCCTACCACGACCTGACCCCATACACCGAGGTTGATCAAACCATTCTCTTTTTCTTTGTTCCAATGATCATCATCCTCTTCGTTTTTCGCAAATCGCCGGGTGAGTATGGTTTTACATTCGGTGATTGGCGAGCCGGTTTGGTCATAACCATCGGTGGCATTCTGGTGATGACCCCGATAATTTGGATCCTTGCCAGGTTGGATCCCTCCGCTGAAGCATATTATGAGGGGATGGCTGCGAACCTGCCCTGGAATACTTTTTTTCAAATATTTGGCTGGGAATTCCTTTTCCGGGGGTGGATTACTTTTGGGTACCTGAAAAAGTTTGGCACAGATGCCCTCTGGATCCAGGCTGTGCCGTTTGCTCTCTTGCATATTGGAAAGCCGGAGGTTGAAACCCTTTCCACAATATTTGGTGGATTTGCTTTTGGCTGGATTGCCTACCGTACACGTTCGTTCGTTTATCCATTCATCATTCACTGGTATATCTTTACTCTGATCGTGCTGGTTGCTTCAGGTACCATTGGCTGAAATTACTTATCGCCCTGCTGGCGCAGAGGATGCGGTTTATATCCGTTCTCTGATTCACACGGTCCGGATAAATCCGGTCGGACTCAACTGGAGAAGATTCCTGCTCGCAGTTACCCCTGGTGGAAAGATGGTTGGGTGCGCCCAGATCAAGCCTCACTACGATGGGTCGTTCGAATTTGCGTCGCTGGCGGTCGATCCGGCGTATCGCGGAAGAGGAATCGCCGGAATCTGATTGAACAATTACTCGAAACCTCCCCGCATCCCATTTACTTAACCTGTCGTTCTGGTCTTGGTCCCTTTTATGGGAAATTTGGTTTTCGCATCGCCAATCCGAATGATTTACCCCCATATTTTCGCCGGTTGAAACGTTTGGCGGATATTTTTATTCATAGGAAACACGGTGAGGCGCTGCTGATCATGTGCCGATATGATGCAACCTCTCTCTGAACACTGGAAGTAATACTTATCTCAAATTGGATTAAAATATAGCCATGGAATCAACCAAACAGGATATTCTCAAAGCTTTTTACCCTACATTCATCGGCGTGCTCATCGGATTGGTCCTCGGAGGCGTCTTTTGGATAATTGCCCGCTCGCCACGCGGAAACTCCGTTGAATTATTACCGGCACCCACACCAGCACCTTTGATCGTTGATGTTGCAGGTGCCATCCCAAAACCGGGCGTATACGAATTTCCGGAAGGCAGTCGTGTGAAGGATGCCGTCGAGGCAGCTGGCGGATTCCTCGCCGAAGCCGACAAGTCGACCATAAACCTTGCGGCGCCTCTTGAGGATGGGCAGAGACTGGATATCCCATTCCTTGCAGGCACTGAGCCACTGGGTGCTGTGCCTACCCAGGAAGGACAGGCGGAATTAATCGATATCAACACCGCGGATGTCGATACTCTCAGTACATTGCCCGGTATTGGACCAACCCTGGCTCAAAGGATAGTTGATTACCGGGACACGTATGGTCCCTTCTTTTACATTGAAGACATCATGAACGTGGAAGGTATAAGCGCCACCACTTTTGAGAATATCAAAGATCTGATCACCACCGGCTTTGAATAATAGGGACAAATTGAACTGAAACGCCACCATCCTGGATGGTGGCGTTTTTGTTCTAGGAGAAGTTGGGTGGTTCAAACTTTATGGGATTATGGCGGAAGTTACTTTGCATCCAAAGCTAATCTTGATATGACTATCCTCTGAACTTCGCTGGTACCTTCGCCGATGGTCATCAGACGCGCGTCCCGATACATGCGTTCCACGGGGTATTCCCGGCTATATCCATATCCGCCGTGTATCTGGATTGCGTTATAGCAAACACGTTCCGCCATTTCGCTGGCAAATAATTTCGCCATGGCTGCCTCTCTCGTGTAAGGACGTTTTTTGTCCTTGAGCCAGGCTGCCTTGTATAGCATATTCCGCGCCAATTCGATCTCCAGGGAGGCGTCGGCAATTTTCCATTGGAGCGCCTGAAATTCTGCTATGGGATGACCAAATGCATGGCGGTCCTTCGCATACGCGATGGCGGCTTCAAGAGCGGCGCGAGCCAGACCGACAGAGATGGCGCCGATGGAGATGCGTCCACCATCCAGGGTGGCTAAGGTCTGGTGCAATCCTCGACCTTCCTCGCCAACCAGGTTTTCAAGCGGCACATGTACATCTTCAAGAGTGACGGCATGCGTGGGGGAACCATGTAATCCCATTTTCTTTTCCGGTGGAGCAATATGCATCCCAGGTGTGCCGGTGGGAACAAGTATCATGCTCAAGGATCGGGAGCCGCCATGCCGGTCTGTGCGGGCAACAATGAGTATGTATTCCGCGATGGATGCATTTGTGCACCACATCTTTGCGCCATTGAGGATCCATTCAGACCCGGATTTTTCCGCCCTGGCAGTGATACCGCCTTGCAGGTCAGAACCTGCCTGGGGTTCAGTCATCACCAAAGCGGCAAGCTTTCCCTTCCCGCTGGATACAAGAGGAAGCCATTTCCTCTTAAGCTCTTCGCTGCCATAATTGACAATAGGTGCGGTGCCGAGTCCATTATGTGCGGCAAGAGCCAAAGCCGTGGATCCACACGCCCAACCAAGTTCCTCGATGGCAATCACTGCGCTGATGCTATCCACGCCCGGTCCGCCGTACGCTTCCGGGATGCTTAGTCCGAGCAAGCCGATCGGACCCATTTTCCGGACTGCATCCCAGTTGAAGGTGTCAGTTTCGTCCACTTCGCGAGCTTTGGGCTGAACTTCTGCCGCGACAAAATCGTGGACGGTTTTCTTCCACATGGTTTGTTCTTCGTTCAGGTCGAAATCCATTTTGGCGCTCCTGGTATTTGATGCCTGGATTATATCTTTTGTTCAGTTGGAGTAGATGATCAAATTTCCAGCCTCGTTCTGTTCCACCCGTAAAGATGGGCAGATCGCGCGTAGCAGGTCCACGCGTAAGTTTTCCGTTCTCGTCAAAGCGCGAACCATGGCATGGGCATTCAAAGGATTCGCCTGGTTTATCAACAGTACATCCCAGGTGGGTACATTTCATGCTAATAGCCGTGTACCCTTTTGAACTATGGCGTAACGCAGCTGGTATTTGAGGGAGGATGGCGGTTTCTCCCTGGGGATAATTTGCAGCTGGACCGATATCAAATTCCTTCGGCGCAGGTGGGTCAGCCTGGAAACTGAAATAACGCGCCAACCCGGCAAGGCTGATGGCGCCGCTAATGCCCAGAAGGAGATTAACGATGAGTTTTAAAATATTTCTGCGAGGAAGTTGTGTCATATCAAGGGAGAGGGTTGGGCAATATCGCCAAAACAGAAAGTGTAATGATGGCAACCAGAACAATTGCCACGAAGAGTTGGGCGAAACGCCCTGAACGTGGAAACCAACGTCCAAGTTCAGATTCAAGAACCCGCGGGAAGAAGTATGGGATGCATGCTAATAAAACTAGAACGATTAATGGGGTAAGGATTCCCCACAGGAAAGGATCTCCGAGTTTAAGCAATTCCTGCACCCATAAAAAGAACCACGGAGCCCGCGAGTCGGTCAGGCTTACCAGCAGTGCATTCATCGGTTGAGCAATGGGCGCTTGCAGGAAGGTGGACAATAAAATCAAAAGACCACCCGCAACCAGCATCGCGATTACCTCACGCCGTAAAAGCTCGGACCGCGAAATGCGGGTCGTATCAACCCGGTCAGGTATGGGCGGGACGGCGATCCCTCCATCCCGGCGAACCCGGAACAGATGCCAGATCATTACGAATCCACCGAGGATGCTTAATCCAAAAATATGCCAGGCGTAAAATCGTATTAACATCGCAGGACCGGGTTCCAGACTTCCGGAAACAAAACGGACGAGAGCTTCTCCAATTTTTGGCACGGACCCAAGTAAATTGGTGCCTGCTATTAATGCCCAACGGATGCCTTCATCCCAGCGTAGAACATATCCAGTGAAATCCAGCAGAAGAACGATCACAAATAAAGCCAGACCGAGCAGGTAATTAAAACGACGCGGTTTAGTGTATGCACCTGTGAATATCACCCGTATCAAGTGAACAGCCGCAATAATCGCCAATGCCTGTGCAGACCAAAAATGGAGGTTCCTTACAAGACCGCCATAGGGGACAAGAAAAGTGATTTCCTGTATGGATGCTGCAGCGCGTTCGTCAGAAGGAACATAGTAGAACATTTCCAGGAGACCGGTGATAAGCAGTATCAAACAGAAAAAGACGGCAAGTCCGCCGGCACCTAATGTATATCGATACCTGGATTGCTGGGAAGGAATGGTTGGAGGGTGCAGGTGGAGGATGAAGCTTGGGCGTTTACCGGTCTTTTGGAGGAAGGATTGAGTTCCAATGCCAATCGCAGCTGCGATTAATAAAATTGCCAGTAATATTATCCAACCGCGATCTTTCGCAGGGGGTTCCGCCAATGTGTACTGAACCGGGACAGACCTGGCATTTGCGATGGTTAGGACCATGCCATCGGGCAGTCTGCCATTCATTTTCAGGATGTATGCGGTTACTGCAAGGGCTTTCTCACTGGTCAATGATCCGGGGTCCCACCAGGGCATTTTCTCCAGGTTATATTCATATAGCTGCTTTGCGTTAACAAAACGCAACAGTCTTCCTTCCCCGACGAGTGATGGAACGAGATGGGGAAACTCAAATCCCTGTGGAGGATGATTCGATGCGTGGCATTTTGATGTCCAGCAATTGCGGTCTTCACCGAAGGATTCCCGCCACTCGTCAGTCAGCCCCTGTCCTCTGTCGCCGTGGCATGCCATGCAGATACCCCAAAATACAAGCAAGCCTTGTTCCTGTTGTGACGGTGTTTCACCAACAATGGGCTGATCAAGCCGTGCAAGATCAAAGGTCGGAGTGGGAGCAGTTGTTGGCGTTGGGGTCAACGTGACCAATGCCATCGTGGGAGAGGGGGACAGGTATGAAGTTGCTGTTTGTGTGACGCTTTCGCTGTCAGTGGACGCGACAACTGGAATTACTGTCAGAGAATAACCGCTCAAGAAGATGAAAAGCAGGCTGATTATTCGTAATAACCTGGTTTGTTTGATGCGCCGGCTCATGCCTGTGGGATTGTCACTTTCTCTATTGATATTATCGTCATTTGGTTTCATCAGTCATTGTGTCAGCGCGCAATCGTTCGATCAATTTCTGTGCTTCCTCCAGGTTTTCCCTGGCGACAAAAATCTGTACTCGCGCAAGACCATCAGTTGTCGTTGGATAGATAAGATGCCCTACTGCCTCCTGGAACAGTTCAACATCGATACCGTTTGCTTCCAGATAGCTTTCAATCAGGTCGGCATCCATCCGTCCATAAACCTCGGTCAACTTTGCCCATTTTAACTCTTCCATGACTGTCTCCAGTGAGTGAATTACTCCTCTTCGATTTCAGTTGTATCAAAGTCCCAGCCTGATTGTGCATACAGTCTCCTGGCATCCTCAATCTGGTAATTTGGTACGAGGATCTCTATACGACCAAACGCAGCTCCGCCAATCTGATATTCGTAATATGCTTCCTGCACCACCTGCGTCTCGATACCATGTGCTTTGAAGTAACTTTCAACAAGATCTGCATGCGATCTTTCGAAGACTTCGATGAATTTGATCCAATTTACTTTATCCATTTGGTCCTCTGAACGATCTTCCTATATGAGTGGATTAGTTGGCACATTCCTGCTGATTGTATTGCATAATAAACGAAAAACGAACAAGGCATGATTATATTCTGTTCGATACCCCCTCCGGGTAACAAAAAAAGGGGAATTTCGTCACCTGTTGCACACCACACAACTCTTGGTATGTCCGGAATGCTGATTTGAAATTTTATTTGTGAATATTATCCCATATTGAGGTTAATACAATTACATCCTGGAACATTATTGTTTATAATTCGAACCAGGAGAATGAATAGAATGGTAGTGCCAGGTCAGGAAGCTCTGTCTGTGAATGTTGGAAATCGTTTACGGGAATTGCGCGAGGAACGAAACATATCAATGCGCGGACTTGCTGTTAAAAGCGGTCTCTCGGCGAATGCTTTAAGTATGATCGAGCGGGGTAAAACCAGTCCTTCTGTCAGCACTTTGTATAAATTGGCTGAAGCGATGGGGGTCGATATCACGGCGTTTTTTGGTCAACCAATTGAGCGTCAGCCGATAGTCTTCATGAAGGCTGCAGAACGACCGCGCGTTGCCTTCCAGCGCGGATTGTGGGAGGATCTGGGCGGCGTTAATTTTTCCGGTCACATGGAACCGTTTATCCTGACGCTGGAAAATGGGGGTGGAAGCGGACCGAATGCGATGCTTCACAGCGGGCACGAGTTCGTGTATTGTCTTCGTGGTACTCTGGAATACAAGGTTGAAAATCAAGTATTTATTCTGGAACCCGGTGACAGCCTGATATTTTCAGCCAGGCTTCATCATCGGTGGCGTAATATTGGTAATACTGTGGTCAATGCGTTGATCATCCTGGCGGATTTTTCAGAGGCGGATCGGGGTCTGTCAGTACACAAACAGACGGTGGTGGAATAATGGATAAAGGGATCCCGTTTCTGTTGGCTATTTTTCCTCCAAACAATCAATTATAAAGAATCAAACGAGTGGGCTACTTGTTTGGTAGCCCACTCAATCGTTAATCTCCTTGTTTAATTGTCCAGAGCTCCAGCCAGGATCCAATTTACGATGAGTTGGATTTCGGCTTCGGATAAGCTGCCGCCTGGCGGCATTATGGTTCCAGATGTTTGGGTCCCCAATAGTTTTTGTACTAGGAGGCTGTTTGTGGGGTCACCTGGAACAACTGCCGGGCCATTTACCCCGCTCTCGATCACACTCGTATAGTCTGATGCGCTCCAGCCGCCCATGGAACCGTGGCACCCCCCACACTTGCTCTGCAGGAGGGGAAGAATATCTCTCGCAAATGATGGGCTGGTGCTCTCGTTGCCATTGGCTGACCCGTTAAGATTACGAATAAACTCTACCAGCAGGTCAATTTGCTCGGGTGTGATGATTTCATTCCAACCGATCATGGTGGAGTTATCAACGCCAAGGTTAATCGCATCAAACAACTGTTCATTCGTTTTTTGTTTGATGGCATCGGTGGTTAACGCAGAATCCATTCCCTCCACGCCTTCACCATTCACACCGTGACAGTTTGCGCATAGTCCAGCGTAAAGTGTTTCACCGGATTTGGCAGAAAGAGCGGGTGATGAGCTGGGTGAAGGTTGTGGTGTGGGTGGCATGACCTCAAGTGGTTTGCTTTCCCAGGATCGCAAGTAGGCAACGATGGCTTCTATTTCCGAATCATCCAATGGTCCACCATTTGCTGAACCGAAAGGAGACATTCCTGAATTTGGAAGACCCAGGGTAATGATAGCGCGCAGGGTTTCGTCGTTGCGAGTCTTTAGGAATTCCGCGGTTGTGATGGCCGTGATGGTTCCACTGGGGTTCATTGGGTTTACGCCCCCCTCACCAAGTTGACCATGGCATGCTGCGCAGTTGTCAGAGTAGAGTTGCTGACCGGTCTGAGGAGAGGTGCCCTGACTTGCTTTATAAGTATAATCTGTTAGCGCGGTTAGTTGTTCTTCTGTCAGGATGGAACCCCACACCGGCATGCTTTCGTGAGCGCCACCTGTGGAGATGATTTCCTCCGCCTGTTCGATTGTATCCGCTTTTGGAATGCGGTCTCCATGGCAATTCTTGCAGTTTTCTTCAAAGAGCTGCGCTCCATCAGGATTTGCTTGTGGATCTACCACGTATGCGGAGAGTGTGGCGATTTCGGCGGCGTCCAGTTTTTCCCTCCATGACGGCATCTCAAGATGTTGCCCGCCTGTACTGATTAATGTGCGAAGTTCTTCCATCGTTCCATTGAAGGCAACTGAACTTCCGTGGCAGGGTGAGCAGTTTGTGGTAAAGATACGTTCCCCATCCGGAGCAACAAGGAAATTCAACAGGACGGCCTTCTGCTTTTGGTCCATGGCTGTTGCGAAGTTTGGTAGGTTTAGATTTGTGTGGGGGGGATAACTCAACCCCAAATCCGTTGCATTCTTTATTTCAAGTGGGTTGGTGGAAATCAACTCTTCAACTGCATGACATTCACTGCAGTATTGGTTGAAAAGTTGGTTTCCTCCCGGTGAGAGGATAAAGCCGGCAAGTGCATCGATTTGATCTGTGGAAAGATCGCCACCCCAGGCAGGCATCCCTTCGTGTTTTCCAGATGCGATGATTTCGTGCAGATTGGTCCCCGCAGGTACGGTGATCAATTCGCCATGACAGGGAGCGCAATTGTTTGTATATAGTGCGGCTGTCTTGTCGCCCGAACTGACTTCAACTGGAGGTGGCGCTTCCCGCACAGACTGGATGGTGAGAAATATGATTGCAACCACAACGAGTGTGGTGCCTCCCACGATTAACGGGCGACTGCGAAAGTCCCTTTTGGATTTATTATCAATCCAGGGTAACAGGAATAACGCCAGGATCACCAGCGCGGGAATCAGCACTACCCCGATCACCTCAAGGTTGCCTGGAAAATACTTCAACAGTTGAAAGAGGAATAGAAAGTACCACTCAGGACGCGGTGTGTAGGCTGTATCTGCCGGATTGGCTCGTTCCTCCAGGGGCGCACCGATAAAATAGGCCAATCCAACCAGGATGATGAAAACCAGGAGCGAGATGACCGCATCCTTGAAGATGATGTCAGGGAAGAAAGGAACACCTTTTTCCTTGGCAGCGTGATACTTTTCCAGATACTCTTTTTTCTCTTGTTCTTTCATCGGTTAATCTCCCTTCTTTGGTACGGCGCTGATGCCAATTTTTATGACAAGGTAAAGATGTAAGCCGACCAGGAGTGCTAATGTGGCTGGTAATACCCAGACGTGGGTGCCAAAAAACCGGGCAAGAGTAACTGCCGAAAGATCGGGTCCACCGCGCATGATTTTTAGAAGGTATTCGCCAATGATGGGCGGGACACCTGCGATTCTTGTCCCAACGGTCGTAGCCCAATACGCCTTTTGATCCCACGGAAGCAGGTAGCCTGTGAAACCGAAACCGATGACAACCAAAAACAGCACTACGCCCGTGATCCATGTGACTTCGCGTGGGTACTTATAGGCGCCGTAAAAAATCACACGGAGCATGTGGAGGAATACCACCACGACCATTGCACTGGCGCCCCAGTGGTGGAGTCCCCTGATAAGCCAGCCCAGGGGGATCTGTGTCGTTATGTACTGAACACTGTCAAAGGCATGATCAGGTGTGGGGACATAATAAAGGGTTAATAAAATTCCTGTTATTGCCTGGTTTAATGCCAGGAACAGGGTTGCACTACCAAGTGTATAGAGCCAGTTGACTTTGGGGATTTTTCGCAGGAATATTGTCTCCCAAACTTGACGCCAACCGATCCGTTCATCCATCCAGTTTGCAAATTTGGTCAGCATCTTAAACTCCCATGATGAATAGTTGATCGTTCTCGACCTTCGTTTGATAGCGATCGAGAGGGCGGGGAGGTGGACCGCCTATAACATTACCTTGTTTGTCAAAGAATCCATTGTGACAGGGGCAGATGAAATTTTCCTGTTCGTCGATCCAGCGCACACGGCAACCGAGGTGTGTACATACATTTGACATGGCAATAAACTCGCGCCCGTCATTGGTTAATACATAGACTGATAATTCCTCTTCATTGGTTACCCAGCCCGATTGTCGTTGGACGGTTACTTTGAACAGGGTGGGTACGCCAATTTCAATCTTTGACGTGGATCCCAGCCGCAACCAGCCTACACCCTGTCCGCTCTTGAGCGCGGGTTCAACAACGTATACAACAGCCGGGACAGCCCATGTCAAGCCGATGACCCCACCGATGGCGTATATCGCCGCTCTCATGAAGTCTCGGCGTGATACATCCTTCTTTCCTTTTTCCATCGTTCACTCCTTTGGATTGTTAATTCCATCCAGCATGGGTGATATTTACTGTTCGGTTGCTCCGGAGTCGATCCATTGTACGATCAATGCCAGTTCTTCCGGGCTTAAATTTGAAAAGTGTTTTGCGCTTTGTATGATGATCAGCAGGCTGTTCTTCGAATCGCCCGGAATAATGACAACGCCATTATTGCCGCCAGCCATCAGGCCTGCGTAACTGCTTAGGTCCAAACCGCCGGATGCAGTCTTTCCATGGCACATGATGCACTTTGTATTAAAAATTGGCGCTATATTGGCATTATAAGTTGGTTTGCCTGCAATGGGCGCAGGGATCGTGGTCGGAGCTGGAGTTGGTATCTGTGCCTGAAGAATTTCTCTCAATTTGGGTGCATCGAAGCCGGCAAAAGTAAAAACACTCCCATGGCATGCACTATTCGAACAGAACGAATTGTTTTGTGTTGTACCCGCTCCCTCGATTGTGTGGCAGTTTGAGCAGGTATCATCCATCGCCGCGTTGTGGAGGCTGATCCAGTTCGAGTTCAAATGTGATTGGGGTTCAGGTCCCTTGCTGATCTCAATATTTGTCACAAATTCCTGGTCGGTGCTAACTATGGGGATCGAATGGCAAAGGTTGCACTCTAGACGGATTGCTTGTTGTTCATTATCCAAATGCTTTCCATCGTGGCAGCGGAAGCAACCAGCCGAGTCAAAGTGACCGATGTTATTCGGGTGCGTGTTCCAGTCAGATTTCTGCTCAATATATACTGAGTCGTTGAATATGGTTTTGAGAGCGGCTACGGCTTGTTCCACTTTATCGCTGTTTGCAGCATAGTAATCGGGGTAATTTGTCTGATAATAGCTGGACAGCCCGTCGATGGCAGCAAGTCCATCTTCCTGGGATTTATACGGAACACGCAGGACGGCAACAGCCTCTTTCCGGATAAAAGGGATCTCCGTGGATATTGTCCCGACTTGCAATGCCTTCTCAACGGATTTCTCCGGTGTATACACGAGATGGGTGATGCGATTATGACAGGTAATGCAATCCATTTGCTTTAACTGGCTCTCATCCAGTGCATTTGGATCAAAATTGGATGTGACATCCGTATACTCCTGGACGCTGCCGTCGTCATTCACGACGCGTACGTAGGGGATGCTTTGATCACGAGTGTCGGTGGCATAATAATAAACTTCATTTTCAATGTGCCAATGTATGCCGCGGCCAAGCCCCTCGCGCTTTGATCCTCCCCCTGTCTTTAGGATCAGGTATGTGCTAAATGGGGTATTTTCTTCATCCGGTTCAAAATGACTGATAACCCGCAGGCTGTCATCCGAAAATTTCTCCGGTGTGTGACATTTCTCGCATGTCTCCCGGGCGGGTCGCATTTTCCCGGCTGTGATTGGATATTCATAGGATGAGAATGTCATTGCGATAATGTGCCGCGCATCGCCAGCCTTCCTCAGGATCTGGTTTCCAATAAACTCGCGGCCGATGTGGCATTCAACGCAGGCGACACGCGAATGAGGTGACAGCTGGTAGGCGGCATATTCCGGCGGCATGGTGTGGCAGGATGTACCGCAGAATTGGGAGGAATTTGTATAATCCCATGTGTATGCGCCACCCACGAGCAGTGACAACCCCAGAAAGCCCAGGACAATAAATGGCAATATTCTTATCCAGCGCGAGGAACCCGGAGGTGGAAAAAAGAATTTCTTCAACCCTGCGGTTATTTTTCCGAAACATGGCACTCTCCTAGGAATCAAAATTCGCATTATTCTACAATATTATTCCAAAATTATGTTAGGTAATTTGTTTAATTGTGTCAATTCAGAATTTCAGTTGTAAAGATGCCAAATTTTATCCCAATTACACCAAATTAGAAGTGTTGAATATCACAATTTGGGTATGATTAGTGGTGTGACAATGGTCAAAAGGTACCACAAAAAAGGGCTGCCGATAAGGCAGCCCTTTTTTACCTTTACGTAGATCAAACTTACTTCAAAGCTTCCAGGGATGCATCGATCAGAGCCATTACATAGACAGGATTGTGAATGCCCATGCTGGCATCTTCTTCGATCACATTGTAGTTCCAGAGAGCAAGAGCCTGCTTCTCAGTGTACGTTCCAGGAACTGTCGAGCCATCTTCGTTGAGCAGACCGGCAGCCACCAAAGCAGCCTTGAGTTCGGTGAGCTTCTCTTCGATCTTGGTCTCGAAATCATTGATATTGAAGTCCTCAGCATCGGTATGGCACTTCTGGCAGGTTGCAAGCTGAGCTTCGAAGAGGTGGTTGGCGCCATCGCCCATGTGGCATGCAACGCAGGAGTTTTCCTGCATGGCATAATGCGCGCCGGGTTTACCTTCCACGCCAAAGCCGCCCGAACCCATCAGGAAATCGCCCTGAACGCTCAGGTGTGTATTGAAACGGGATGTGGCAGCGTACTTGGTCGGATCGGTCTTGTCAACGAAATTAGCCATGTAGCGGCGTGCCTGATGGCAGTTGGCACACAGGTTGCTGTCGCCCTTGTCAAAGGTCAAACCGCTGACAACCATTGTTACCGGGGCGGTGGTCTCAAGAGCCCAGTCGTCAGTGGTGTAGGTGGTGTGGACCTGGTGGCAGGTGCGGCAATCCTGGCGGGCGGGTTCAGTAGCGCCAGCTTCAACCTGGCTGAAGTTCTGACCAGCGGCGATCATGGCGCTGAAAGAGTTTCCGGAGTGGCAGCCGGCGCAGTCTTTGCGACCATATTCTTCCACAAATGCGGTGCCGTTTCCGTGTTTTTCCTCTTCCCAGGCTGCCTGCTTGCTGGCGAGAGCTGGGTATCGTTGTGGCACTCGGTGCAGGTCAAGTCAGTAGCGCTTGCGGCGGGACCGGCAGGACCAGCAGGACCAGCAGGTCCTTCGGGACCCTGGGGACCGGCAGGTCCGGCACACGCTGACAGCGCGATGGCGGCGAACAAGATTCCGAGGAACAGAAGCATTCGATTGATTTTCATTTTCACATTCTCCTAAGTTTGGGTTTTGAAAATTCTTAGCTTTCAATGTGAGTATATGCTGGGCACCTCCAATTTCGCTAATGCAGACAATAGTAGTCATGTTATTAATACCATAATACTATACATCCAAACGCACTTTTAGGGGATGTGACATGTGTCATTGTTCACAATGCCAGTTGTCATATTGTGTTATATAACCCAAATGAAAAATGCCTGCGGGAATTCACCCGCAGGCATTAGATGGCGCTTTTCAATCACTTATGAATACATACCCCAATCCAGGGCTGAGGGATCTTCCATCATGGAAAAATCCCACATATCCATCCCCATTTCGATCGTGACAGGCATCTTTAGACCTTCCACTGCCTTGGCTTTTGTCATTTCGATCATCGCTGGACCATAAGGGCAGAAGGGTGTCGTGAGGATCATTTTCATATGCGCCATATCGTTCTCGATCGTAATGTCCCGGACCAAACCAAGTTGGATGATACTCATTCCAATTTCCGGATCGATAACTTCGGAAAGAGCTGCGCGGGCAGGCTCCACCTTATCCGGATGGGTGGTATGTATGCTCCATTGAATTTGTTTTGGTCTCAGGCTGTTTCAGTCATGAATTCAACCTTTACTTTGGGTGAACGAGATAAGTGCAGTGCGAACTGCCATCAAGAATACACTGGACTTTATTGGCAGGAACCGCCAGCATTTTAGATATCAGGGTCTGATCAACTGTGCAGACTTCGGGGTGGGTTTGACCGATCTGGTAATAGGGACATGTTATCTCGTGGATTCGATAACCATCATCTGACTTTTCCCATTCCACTGTAAAACCTTCATCGGCGAGTAATTCCTTGACAGTATCGAGGCGTTCTTCCATGCTCAAACCCTTGACTTGCTTGGCATAATCAGCTGCAAGATCTTCGGCAACCCGGGAAAAAAGTTTGTTTACCATGGGTCCGGACATGGACTCCTTCATTTGAGCAAGTAATCGAGTGGTTAATCTCAAGTATCGAGTCGGGAAGTGCTCCATCCCAGCCTCGGTGATGATATAGACCAGGCGCGGGCGACCCACTCCGTGTCGTTCCTCCTGGGCATCCACCAGCCCTTCCATCTGAAGATTGGTTAAGTGATGGCGTACCGATATGGGGTTTATACCAACAGCTTTCGCAAGATCGTTGATGGTGGATCGGGGCGAACGCAGGAGGGTTTGTAAAATCCGATCGCGTGTGCTTTTCATAACCGGGAGTATAACCGCAGCCTTGCGCCTTGTCAATAAACTAGATAATTATCATAAATATTACACATGGCTGCCCTGATATACTGGTTCGTGGTCGTTCGAATTAATAATATCTGTCGATTGAGGAGAAAATCAGGAGTAATTATGAATCCTTCTGCACTACTACTCCATCCACTTCCTCCGGATTGGATCTCATCACTTGATGGGAGAGTACGCCTGCTTGTGAACGCAGATGGGGATACCGAAATCCAACATAAGATATTCGATGTCGATGGGGTATTATCATTACTTACCGATCGAATTGATGATGAATTTCTTGACCGGACTCCAAATCTGCGCGTAGTCAGCAACATGGCGGCAGGGGTGGATAACATTGATATACAGGCTTGTACCAAACGAAAGATACCTGTTGGAAACACTCCCGGTGCAATGACCGAGGCGACCGCGGATCTGACTTTTGCCCTCCTTCTTGCTGCGGCACGAAAACTTCCCGAATCTTCCAGGGATGCTCTTGAAGGACGCTGGCATACATGGTCACCGACAGGATGGCTTGGGGCGGACCTCAACGGCTCAACTCTGGGAATAGTTGGCTTAGGAAAGATCGGAAAGGCGGTGGCCAGGCGGGCGAAAGGATTTGGGATCAAAACTATTTATTGGGAACCGGAAAGGAAGATCGAGGAAGAGCATGAACTTGAGTGCAATATGCAACCTTTGATGAGTTGGTGAAAACCAGCGATTTTATTACTCTCCATTGTCCCTTGAACGATTCGACGCGAGGATTGATAAACGAACCTGTATTACGAATGATGAAACCGACAGCCATACTTGTCAACGCTTCACGTGGTCCTGTTGTGGACACAGGATCTCTCGTTCTGGCATTATCTGAAAACTGGATAACTTCTGCCGCGTTGGATGTGACCGATCCGGAGCCCCTGCCTCCGGAACATCCCCTGTATACACTCCCCAATTGTATTATCCTGCCCCATATCGGTTCCGCAACCAATGGGACTCGGAAGCGCATGGCTGAAATGGCTTGTGAAAATTTGCTTGCGGGTTTGGAAGGTAAACACCTGCCTAACTGCGTGAACCCTGAGATCTATTAAGCGCAATTCAAACCTGAACTTTGTGTTCCTGGTATTCCAGTCTACAAATACTTTTGTCTTTAGCCATTAAACCGATAAACTTTTTCTGGTTGCGAGGTTTACCAATGGTGCGCCAGGTGCTGGAAATCTGATCTTCAGTGATATCAAAATGGTCCTCTGCCACACGAAGATGACACTCCTTGAATAAAACTCGCAATTGCTCAATACGATTTATATCGCCTGAACAAATGACGATTTTATATGTACGAGCTTCACGCATACGGTCTATCCAGGCGCCAACACTTGGGAAGAAAACCAGAATGATGAGGGTGATGCCTGTAGCAGCGAGAACAAACTCGATCTGACCGGCACCGATGCCCATTCCAAGAGCCGCTGCCAGCCAGATCGTGGCTGCGGTAGTAAGACCGCCGATGCGCCCGCCCTCGCGAAGAATGGTGCCTGCACCAAGAAAACCAATACCAGTCACAATATTGGAGGCCACCCTCGATGGGCTGACATCAGGTTCTATTGCAATGGAAAAAAGAGTGAATAGGGTGGAACCAAGAGTGATCAGGATAATTGTGCGAAAGCCGGCGGCTTTGTATTGAACTTCACGCTCAAGCCCGATCACACCTCCCACAAGTATGGCGATCCCTAATTTAATAATGTCATCTGTTAGCAGATCCATAAGATCTTTCGCTTACTCTAAGTACTCTTCCCGCAGTTTGGGCAGGTGGTCTCCCCCGTAATATCACAAATCCACAGGAACCGCAGGTTTTCGGTTGAACTTTTCCCAGCGGCGCACCACATGCCAGGCAGGTCGGTTCACCCGGAGGAGTGGCGGCTCCACAATACTCACAAGTCACACGACTGAGACGTTCTGATAATTGGTATGACGCGCCGGTTGCTTGCGCCACACGATCCACAGCTGTCCAGATCTTATCGGATAATTGTAAATTTTCAATATCCTGTGCTATATCGTCAATTCTACCCAATAATGAAAGCGGGTTTCGAAGCGCGGTCAATGCGCTCCAGCCAAGACTGGCAGCAGTACCCATCCATGCCTGCTGACCCATTTGAACCATCACGCCATCCTTGTGTTTTTCGATACTTACTGTTAACGCGGTCTGACCTCCTGATAGAGCGCCTGGTCTTGTACCAATTTGGACGATCATCCTGTCGCTGGATCCAAGGGTTTGGGCGCGCAGGTTATTCTGGTTAAATTCAGCCAGCAAGTATTGGGCAACATCCACTGGGGTGAGATTTCCGTGAAAAAATCTTTGGCTCATGTTTTGAATTATAATCTTCTTTAATTACCTGCTATAGAGATATACGCTCATGTTTTTATCCGGTTTCAAACAACGAAAAACCATCTCCACACTGATTGCCAGTCTCATCTTTATTGGGGTATGTTTTTCTGATCCCGATAACGTACGCGCCCAGAGTATTGTTTCTTGCGCAGCATCAAGTGCATCCCTGGGCAGCGCATACGTTACTGTTAACGCGGATCAAGCCCAGGTAAATGTGCGAAGCGGGCCAAATTCATATCAGTATGGAAAAATAGGCATCCTATTAACATACGAATCTGCGCCCGCGCTTGGGCATTCGATCGGCGGGGATTGGATCCAGATTTCATGTCCCGGCGCGCCAGGTGGAACGGGTTGGGTGTACTCAGCCAATGTAACCTTGACCGCCCAAACAGAATTGCCCGTTATTGAAGTTCCTGCAACAAGCACTCCTCTTATAACGTCTACTGTTGATCCTGCCCTTGCTGCCGAATTTCCAGGCGTTCAACCAACATCCACACGCCTGCCTACGTTCACTCCAGTTGTACCACTGACACCGCCGACTTTTTTTGATGTTCCGGTATCCCAGGTAAGCGTAGACATCCAGGGCGGGTTGATCCTTGGTGTTGTAATCGTCGGAGTGATTATTCTTCTTTTATCATACCTTCTTAAAAGCTGATTTCCATGAAGCACCCCAATGATTTCCGTGTATGGGTTGTGATCATGTTAGCCGTATTTGGTGGATTGTTGCTTGCGGGCATACCCCTTGAAAACACGGTTGAGGCGCAGCAGCCGACAGGCTCCATCCCAACTGTAACCGGCACACCGAGAGGTCCCTATATTACTGTAAACCTGGATGTGGATTTTGTTAACGTCCGTTCAGGTCCAAGTGAATATTTTTATCCCAAGATTGGCATCCTTGTGAGGGGACAATCAGTACCTGCGCTGGGGCGGTCCCAGGATGGCGCATGGATCCAGGTCTACTATGTCGGGGTGCCGGGAAACATTGGATGGATCTATGCTCCCAATGTCAGCCTTGTTTCATCTGGATTTTTACCGATTGTTGAGGCGCCACCAACTCCTACTCCCCCCGCCACACCAACCATCAATCCTACTCTGGAAGCTGCTTATATTCAACCTCAAACCCCCACACGGTTACCGACTTTTACACCACCCGCTCCCTTGGAGAATCCTGCCTTCTCTGACAATACTGATACTGGTTCCCGCATTCCATCAGGCTTAATCGTCTTAAGTCTTGCGGTTATAGGTGTGCTGATCGCAATTATCTCCTTCCTGCGAGGGAAGTAATGAATAAAAAAACAGGCTTTCCATTTCGGAAAGCCTGATCATATTCGATTGTCTAATTATTGCAGGAACAAGATCCACCGCATGTGGATCCGCCCTCATCACAATCACAGCTTTGCTTGTTCGGATTGTTCACGACAAAACCATCCCCTTTCTCGGGATCATGAACAAATTCGATGGATGACCCGTGCAGATGCTCCAGGGACATTTTGTCCACCACCATCCTGATGCCATTCATATCGATGACCGAGTCCAGCTCGTTTGTATTGTTATCGAGCGCCATGCCAAATTGCGCACCGCAGCAACCACCACCGGATACAAAAACGCGCAGGGCATAACCTTCGAGTTTCCTCTCGGCAATGATGTTTTTCACAACCTGCGCCGCTTCCTGTGAAATGCTAATGGACTTGGTTTGAATTTCGGTTACCATGAATATCTCCTTCCATGTATATCATTAAATATTGGCGCATGTTATCAGAATAAAAAGAGACTGTCAATTGAAAAATCATGATTTATCATGTCAAGCGCCCGGCTTCTTCTTGACCCATAATCAGTTCACGACTAAAATGCCCTGACTTTCCCCCATGTTTGAAATCACTCACCTCCCGACTTAACCAGGTATTCGAACAATTACGACGCCGCGGCAAACTCTCAGAAGCCGATGTTGATGCTGCCTTGCGCGAAGTTCGCCTGGCGCTTCTCGAAGCTGATGTACACTTTAGTGTCGTGAAAACCTTCATCAGCAGCGTGCGCGAGCGTGCAGTTGGTGCGGAGGTTTCCAAAGCGCTCAATCCCGGGCAGCAGGTAATTAAGATAGTGAATGATGAGTTGGTTCAGCTGCTCGGAGAACCTGCTCCTCTTAATCTAACTGGTCCCAAGCCCCGGGTCATTTTACTGGTAGGTTTACAAGGGTCGGGTAAGACTACCGCCGCCGGAAAACTGGCTCGATTTCTGCGGTCAAAGGGGGAGCGGGTGATGTTGGCAGCTGGTGATCCTTACCGACCGGCTGCAGTGACACAGCTCCAGCAACTTGGTGAACAGGTGGATGTTCCGGTGGAGATCGATTTAAACCTGAATCCACCCGATCTGGCAGCGCGTGCCCTCGATAAAGCTCAGAAGGGCGGATTCACCGTTCTACTGGTGGATACAGCAGGCAGGTCCCAATTGGATGGGGAGTTGATGGCTGAGCTTAAGGCAATATCCTCCAGGGTAAATCCGGTTGATATATTGCTGGTTGTGGATTCTATGATCGGTCAGGAAGCATTCAATATTGCCAGGGGCTTTCGAGATGCAGTCCAGATCACAGGGTTGATCTTGACAAAAATGGACGGGGATGCGCGTGGGGGGGCGGCTATTTCGGTTCGCTCAGTGACGGGCGTCCCCATTAAGTTTTTGGGTGTCGGCGAAAAACTTGATGCACTTGAGGTCTATGATCCATCGCGCATGTCATCCCGGATACTGGGTATGGGCGATATGCTGGGACTTATAGAAAAGGCTGAGTCCGTGTTCGACGCAGATCAGGCACAAAAGACCGCCGAGCGCATGATGAAAGGGCAATTCACGCTGGAAGACTGGCTTGACCAGATGAAACAGGTCAAAAAGATGGGCTCTCTCGGATCGATCATGGACATGCTTCCCGGTCAATTGGGAAAACAGGCCAAACAGGCTGATCCGAGGATGATTGAAGAAAGTCTAAAACAATCGGAGGCCATCATCCATTCAATGACTCAAAAAGAAAGGCGTGATCCGGACCTTCTGAATGCGTCCCGCCGGCGGAGAATTGCAGCTGGATCAGGAACTGCTGTGCAGGATGTGAATAGATTAATAAAACAGTTCCGGGAAATGCAAAAAATGATGAAAGTTATCCAAAAATCAGGCACACGCGGTTTGGGAAAACTTTTTGGATGACATTGGTACTTTGCCGCTAACGATGTTTATTGCGAGAGCTTCATGGAATTAATACCTGCCCCTTTACTTTGATTTCTCTGGTAAAATATCTGGCTGAAGTTCCAGCCCGCGAGCGCGTGACTTTCCACGCAACCCCTCTCTCGCCCGCTTGAACAAATAATACTCAAAAATCAACCTACAAAGGAGTACGTGTTCGATGGTTCGCATTCGCTTACGCCGTGTTGGCTTAAAAGGTCAACCTTCATACCGTATTGTCGCTGCAGACAAGGAAAACGCCCGCGATGGGCGCTTCCTGGAAATCCTGGGTTTTTATAACCCACGGAACAACCCCTCCTCGCTCACCATCAAAGAGGAACGAATATACCACTGGATGAAGAATGGTGCCCAACCGACCGAATCGGTGGCACAGATCTTCAAGAGTGTGGGCATTCTTGAACGCTTTGAGCGATTTAAGAAGGGTGAAGAACTGGAAACCCTCGTCAAGGAAGGCTCCAAGGCAATTGCCGACCGCGCCCCCAAAGGCAAGTAATCGCATTTCTGAAGACTCTCCCTTGACCCGGGTGTGAAACAGGTAAATCATGAAAGATCTTATTGAGTTCATCGCGAAATCGCTGGTCGATCATCCCGATGAGGTTCTGGTTACAGAGACCGTAAATGGAAATCGAGTCCGTGTCGAACTGAAAGTAAATTCAGAAGACATGGGCAGGGTGATCGGTAAAAGTGGAAGGGTGGCTAATTCCATACGAACACTCCTGCGTGTGGCAGCCGAGAGAGATGGCAAACAGGCTACTCTCGACGTGCTGGAACCCTGATGTCTCGCAAGATCCATCCAGCAGATAATGGTTCAGGCTCGCCGACCGGCGAGCCTGTCTATTTGACGGTGGGATTTATCCGGCGTCCGCATGGTACCCGCGGGGAGTTGATAATGGATATTCATACCCAATTCCCGGACCAACTGCAGCCTGGAGCAAGGGTTTTCGTTGGCGAGGATCATCAACCCATGAGACTGGCATCCGACGCGTTTCCACGGGAGTGCCATGCTGGTATCATTCCGCGGGAAAGATACTCCTGAGAAAGTCGGGCATCTGCGCAACACCTGGGTATATGTAACTTCCGCCGATCTCCCGCGCTTACCTGGAGGCGGAGTTTACCGGCACCAGATCATAGGAATGCGGGTTGTAACAGATACTGGAGAAGAATTAGGACAACTGGAGGATATCTTCGATACCGGCGCTAATAAGGTTTATGTGGTAAAAACGCCGGACAAGAAAGAGATATTACTGCCTGCCATCCCGGATGTTATCCTGGATGTCGATCTATCTGCAGGTGAGATAAGGGTTCATCTTATAGATGGCCTGATTGAATAAATAATCCTGGCATATATTCTGAACCGTATGGATGACAAGTGCTATTGGATAGGTTTTAATCTGGTCAAAGGGATCGGTGCCGTTCGAATGCGATCTCTCCTGGCGAAGTTCGATTCATTGGGAGATGCATGGAACGCCACACAAACCAACCTCCAGGATGCGGGCTTAAGTCCGAAAATTGCTGAAACAGTGGTAAAACTCCGGACTGCGGTGGATCTTGAAGGACTTTGGCGAAAGATCAGCGACCAGGGCATAAACATCCTGACATGGGATGATGAGTTATACCCTCCACGCCTGAAGGAGATTGAACAGCCCCCGCCCGTGCTTTTTATTCGAGGGGAGATAACGGTGGATGATCATTTTGCTGTGGCAATTGTTGGCACCCGCCGCATCACACCTTATGGGCGGCAGATCACCGAGGACCTGGCATCATTCCTTGCCGGTCAAGGTTTAACCGTTGTTTCCGGTTTGGCAAGGGGTGTTGATGCGGTGGCGCATTCCGCAGCCCTGAAGGCTGGAGGAAGAACGATTTGCGTGCTCGGCTCCGGGGTTGATAGAATTTATCCACCTGAACATACCCAGATGGCGGAAAAAATCATCAAGCAGGGTGCTATTGTTAGTGATTATCCGGTTGGTACTGCCCCGGATGCCGCGAATTTTCCTCCACGGAATCGCATCATCTCAGGTCTTTCGATGGCTACCGTTGTGATTGAGGCTGGTGAGACCAGCGGTGCGTTGATCACAGCCGGGTTTGCCGCTGACCAGGGGCGCGAGGTATTTGCAATTCCAGGTAGTATCCTTGCCCCACAGAGCAAGGGCACCAATAAACTTATTCAACAAGGTGCCCAGCCGCTTCTGAGTCCGCAGGATTTATTGCAAGCATTAAACCTGACACGTGCTGGTGAGTTTAAAGCAGCACGCAGGGTTATTCCAGCGGACGCTCTTGAAGCGCAGGTATTGTCCATCCTGGGTGAACAGCCGGTCCATGTGGATGAAATTCGCAATCAAACAGGCTTGCCGATAGAGAAAGTCTCCGCTACACTTACTCTCATGGAATTGAAAGGAATGGTCCGCCAGGTGGGCGGGATGAATTATGTATCCGTCTGTGAACAACAGGAAAATTATGATGCATAGATATCGAGTATAGTCCGGATGATGTCTACCAAGGCAAATAATTGTCAAATTCAAAAAACCTATGACAGATATTCTTGATCACACTTATGCTGTTATCATGGCAGGCGGAGGTGGAACCCGTCTCTGGCCGCTATCGCGCCGCCATAAGCCTAAACAGATGCTTCCATTACTTGAGGAACATCATACACTGTTCCAAACCACCGTAAAACGACTGGAAGGTTTACTCAGCCCCGATCGAATTTATGTGGTTACTGTGGCAGAGCAAGTGGATGATCTTCGCGTGGAAACTCCTGAAATTCCCGCCGATAATTTTATCGTGGAGAGCGCACCGCGGGGTACTGCATCTGTGGTAGGATTGGCGGCTGTGATTCTTCGCCAGCGGGATCCTGATGCAGTTATGGCTGTTTTACCAGCCGATCATTTTATTCGTAACCGCGATCTGTTTCATTTGTTGATACGTGTGGCTGTGGATGTTGCTGAAAAAGGCTACCTTGTCACCTTGGGCATAACCCCCGCCTATGCAGCTACGGGGTATGGGTACATCCAGCGGGGCGAGGCAATTCCGGAACGCGTCATCTATCCCGTATATCGGGTTTCAAAGTTCAAGGAGAAACCTGATGAAGCGAATGCACGTGAGATGATATCGACTGGAGACCATTCCTGGAACTCAGGTATGTTCGTTTGGAGGGCAGATGCAATCCTGGCGGAGATTGACAGGCAATTGCCGAAGCTCATGTCGGTTCTTGGGAAGCTTGCCAAAGGACAGACGCCCAGCGAACGTGCTGAAATCCTTCAACAGGTCTGGACGACTCTCGAAAATGTTACGGTAGATTACGGTATCATGGAAAACGCCGACAAGGTTGCAGTATTGCCGGCAGGCGGTCTTGAATGGAGCGATGTTGGCTCGTGGGATTCGTTATTTGACGTTCTGTTGCCAGACAAGAATGGCAACATTGTATTTTCGGGAAACCATATCGCTGAAGATACACACCAATCGCTGGTGTATTGTAATAATACAGGACGACTTATCGTCACCATCGGTGTGGACGATCTCATCGTTGTTGATACGAATGATGTATTACTTGTATGTCATAAAGACCATGCACAGAAAGTCCGAAAAGTAGTGGAAGACCTAAAAAAATCCAATCAGAACACATATATTTAGGAATAAAATAAATGGCTTACCGGTGGATCCGTAATGGGATGGAGAAAACCGGTTTATCGCAGCTGCTGTATCAAGAATAACCGGAGAATTTATGGATGCATATTGCATGAAATGTAAGATGAAACGGGAAATGAAGGAATCCCAGAGCGGATTTCAATGCGAAAGGTTCGCCTGTAACGATAGGGGAATGTGTTGTTTGTGGCACGAAGATGTATCGGATGGGAAGAACCGAAGCGCATGCAGGATTAACACCGCCGGAAAAACCCGTTCAAGAAGCAAAACCACGTCGAGGAAAACTGGTTATCGTTGAATCGCCCGCCAAAGCAAAAACTGTGGGTCGTTTCCTTGGCAAAGGCTATACCGTAAAGGCATCTGTAGGTCACATTCGGGATCTCTTGCGCTCCCAGCTATCCGTGGATATCGATAACAATTTTGAACCCAAGTATCGTGTGCCAAATGAAAAGAAGGAGATTGTCAAAGAACTGAAGAAATTGGCACAGGCGCATGCTGAGATTTACCTCGCCACCGATCCGGATCGCGAGGGTGAAGCGATATCCTGGCATTTGCTCGAAGCGGCTGCAATTGATCCGAAGCTGGCGAAGCGTGTTGTATTTCATGAGATTACAGAATCTGCCATTCACGAGGCATTTGAGCATCCGCGCGAAATTAACATGGATCTGGTAAACGCACAACAGGCTCGTCGAGTACTCGATCGTCTCGTGGGTTATAGCATCAGCCCAATTTTATGGGAAAAAGTGCGGTCGCGCCTGTCTGCAGGTCGGGTCCAATCGGTTGCTTTACGTCTTATTGTTGAACGGGAACGAGAGATAGACGCTTTTAACCCGGTGGAATACTGGAGTATCGGTGCAGAATTTAAACCTGAAGGTCTTCAACAATCCTTCATTGCCAAATTATCGCGCATAGATGAGAATGAGCCCGAATTGGGTGATGAGTCTTCCATAAAACCCATCTTGACGGATATGGAGCGGGCGGCTTATAGCATCACAAAGGTCAAGCGCGGTGAGCGCCGGCGCAAGTCATATGCTCCATTCACCACATCCACCTTACAGCAGGATGCCTCCCGCAAGCTGGGGTTTACCACTAAGCGGACGATGGCGCTCGCACAAGGACTCTACGAAGGTCAAGATGTTGGAGAGGGTGGGACAACCGGTCTCATCACTTATATGCGAACGGATTCAACCAATGTATCGGATCAGGCGCAAAAAGAGGCTCGCGATTTTATTTTGGGTAAATATGGCGCGGAGTACCTCCCTGCCGAGCCGCTGAAATACAAAACCAAGAGTGCGGGGGCTCAGGAAGCTCATGAGGCAATTCGCCCATCATCAGTGATGCGAGAACCTGAAAAGGTAAAGCCGTTTCTTGAACCTGCCATGTTCAAGCTTTATCAACTTATCTGGCAGAGATTTGTTGCTTCCCAAATGGAGGCGGCAGTCTATGATACTGTACAGGTGGAAGTGACCGGTCAATCTGAACACGTCTACCTCTTGCGAGCGTCAGGGTCGACAGTCAAATTCCTGGGTTTTCACATCGTGTACCAGGAAGCAAAAAATGAAGATGTTAAATCCGAGGAGGATGAAGACGAAAATGTCCGAATACCTGCCGGATTGGAAGAGGGACAGAAACAGGAGTTGATCAGACTTATCCCTGAACAGCATTTTACACAACCACCTCCACGGTATACAGAGGCTTCGTTGGTTGCGACACTTGAAGAAAATGGCATCGGGCGTCCATCCACATATGCGCCAACGATCTCAACAATCCAGCAACGTGGATACGTGCTCCGCATGGACAAGCGCCTGGCACCCACTGAGATTGGACTCCATGTCAATGAAATGATGATGCAGTACTTCCCCGATATAGTGGATTATCAGTTCACAGCCCGCATGGAGGAGGATCTCGACAAGATTGCAGATGGGCAGGATACATGGGTACAGGTTATGCAGGAATTCTGGGAGCCATTCTCGGCGGACCTGTTAAAAGCACAGGCAGAAATGCCGGTTACAAAATCAGGACCTGAGCCAATCGGGCGAAAATGCCCGCAGGATGGTGGCGAATTGGTCATACGTCACGGTCGTTTTGGAAAGTTTATATCTTGTGCGAACTTTCCTACATGCCGTTACACCGAACCCTGGTTGGAAAAGATAAATGTGAAATGCCCCAAGGATGGCGGTGAGATCGTGGAACGAAAAACCCGAAGGGGGCGTGTTTTCTATGGCTGCTTGAATTATCCAAATTGTGATTTCACATCATGGAAAAAACCAATTTCGCAAGCCTGTCCAAAATGTAACGGGTTGCTTGTGATTGTGAACAAGCGCGAAGCACAGTGCGTCAATTGCTCTGAAACCGTCCTGCTTGATGAAGGCGTTTTAGAAAATATTGAGTAGCCTAAAAGGTATATCCCGCTTCTGGAAAGGAAAGAATGAATTACACTCCCCTCGCATATCTCGATCCCGGATCAGGATCATTCCTGATCCAGATACTTTTGGCAGCCTTGTTGGGCATTGGTGTAGCCATTCGTGCATCCTGGAGCAAAATCAAGAAATTCTTCGGGAAGAATAAAATATCAGAACCGATAGACGAAGATGACAACGCTGAACGATGAGCCTGTTGCTGCTTCTTTCCGGGATCCCAGTGGCTTTCTGTTTTCCCGAAATGGAGCCCTCTACCGGCAGATCAATCGTGTCTATGCTGACGATTATGACCATTTAATAAGTTCTGGTCTATACGATCAACTCGTCAAATCAGGGTTGTTGATTCCTCATCGTGAGGTGAGTGAAAAACCCGTTTATCCGGAATTGGCGGTAAAAGTCATCCAACCCGAACTTGTGCCATTCATATCGTATCCCTATGAATGGTCCTTCAGCCAATTGAAGGATGCTGCGCTGGCAACCCTGGCAATTCAGAAACGGTCCATAAAAGCCGGCATGTCTCTCAAGGATGCAAGTGCTTATAACATCCAATTCATTAACGGGAAACCCACTCTGATTGATACACTCTCCTTTGAGATTTATAAAGAAGGCAAACCGTGGGACGCGTACCGGCAATTTTGTCAACACTTCCTGGCTCCATTAGCCTTAATGGCTCGTGTGGATGTTCGCCTCGGTCAATTATTGCGTGTGTTTATCGATGGTATTCCGCTTGATCTGGCAAGCCGCCTTCTTCCCGCGTCAACCAGGGCTAAATTTTGGTTTACTTACCCATATCCATATTCACGCGTCCGCTCAATCGCGATTTGCTGATGCAGATGTGAAATATGCGACGACAAGAGGGAATGGGGAAAAATGCATTTATCGGTCTGATGGATAGCCTTGAGAACGCTGTGCGGAAGCTAACATGGAAACCTGCCGGTACAGAATGGGGTAATTATTACGATATAACCAATTACAATGAAACCGCCTTTTCTCACAAAAAGGCGACCATTTCCCGATGGCTGGGGAATATTACTCCGAAGTCTGTATGGGATTTTGGCGCAAATAACGGTGAATTCAGCCGGTTGGCAAGCACGTACTGGAATCCCCACCGTTGCCTGGGATATCGATCCTTCGGCAGTTGAGCAGGATTATTTGCGAGTAAGAAGCGAAAACGAGAAAAATCTCCTTCCTTTGATGCTCGATTTGACCAATCCAAGTCCAGCACTGGGATGGGAGAATAAAGAACGCGATTCTCTTTCCCAGCGCGGACCGGTGGATGCGATCTTTGCCCTGGCGCTCATCCATCATCTTGCCATTTCGAACAATATCCCACTGACAAGGCTGGTGGACTTTTTCTCGGGATTGTGCCGATGGTTGGTTATCGAGTGGGTCCCAAAAACCGATTCACAGGTACAGAAATTGCTTCGAACCCGTAAGGATATATTTACAAAATACAACATTGAGGGGTTTGAATCTGAATTTGGGAGGCGATTCCAAATTCTTGACAAAGTCAGTCTTAATCAATCTGATAGGGTCCTTTATCTCTTGGAGATCAAGAGCTAGCAAACTTGTGTGTTGGCGGTTTAGCCAGTAAACTGTATAATTAGCACACCAATAAGGAATAAGGAGCGTGATATGCACCTTACAGACATATTGAAAAGTCCCCGTAATACCTTGATTCTGGGAGTTGTTCTTGGATTAGCGCTTGGCTTGCTCATTGGTTGGGTGCTCTGGCCAGTGGAATATACAGACGCTGTTCCCGAAATCCTCAGCCAGCAATACCAGGAAGAATATCTGCGGATGGCGATCGATTCCTACCATCTCAATAAGGACCCGGACTTGGCATACCAACGCTGGACGAACATCGGCGAAAAGGCTCCCGCTCTGTTATTTGCTGTCGTTCAAAATCCCGGTTCTCAAAAGCCTGCCTGGATACTCGAATTATAAAGGTCTGATCGAGAGTCAATCCGGAATTGTTCAACCTTCGACTACAGAAACAGAACCACCAGCATCGACTCCATCCAGTTCCTCCTCTTCAACAACCAAACTTGCAATAGTTGTACTTGGCTCATTAGTGGCTTTAGGGGTAATAGGTGGGGCAGTATATTTACTCCTCCTGAAGCCGATTCTGTATGGCAGGCGTCCATCAACAGGGGAGATTTCAGCAGCCCGCCATGCACAGGAAATAACCAATACGGTCGAAAAGACCGATTTTGCAGAATTAGGACTGGCTAAACCAATCACTCAGACCATGACCACCTATGTATTGGGTGACGATTTATACGACAAATCGTTCAGCATCGATTCCCAATCAGGCGAATTTCTTGGTGAATACGGCGTGGGTGTTTCGGAGATGATGGGTGTAGGCGAACCGAAGAAGGTCACTGCCATCGAAATCTGGTTGTTCGACAAGAATGATATAAAAACAGCCACCAAGGTGTTGATGAGTCAGCATGCATTTGATGACCAAAATATCAGAAGCCGGTTGGAAGCAAAAGGCGAATTAGTGCTCATTCAACCTCAGGGGCAGATAGTACTCGAAACAGCAACACTCCAATTGCTTGCCACTGTTGTTGATCTTGAGTATGGTCACGGGAACATGCCTGATAAAAGTTACTTTGAGCGAATAACGCTCGAACTCGCAATCTGGCCTAAGCAATAGACGAAAAAACTGGCTTCCACGTGGAAGCCAGTTTTTTTTGAATGCCTCTTACATCTGCAATAATTTTAAAGCTTCCTGGAGCCTCTCCAGGACCTTCTTTTTTCCAATGATCTCCATGCTCTCAAAGAGAGGGGGACTAACCTTTTGTCCGGTTATCGCCACGCGAATGATACCAAAAACCTGGTTTGGGCTATAACCAGATTGGTCCACGTAGGTTCGCATTGGAGGTTCAGATAGCGTATGACTGAGATCTGGCAAAGATGATAGTATTTCGTATGACTTTTGAACAATTTCAGCAGCGCGGTCGGCATCCAAATCTTTTGGAATCAGATCTTCGCGGTTCGGATCAACTCGGTCCCGGAAAAAGAAGCCGGCAAATGCGAGACTGTCGTCCAAGGTTACCATGCGCTCGCGAATTAGGGGAATGATTTTTAATAGAACATTATCATCAACATTGAGGTTATCACGGATGAAATATGGTTTTATCCGGGCAGCAAGATCCTCAGGCTGAAGATTGCGGATGTGGGTCGCGTTGAAGTGATCCAGTTTCTGGTAATTGATCGCGGCAGGAGAAGGTGTCAGGTTGTTGATGTCAAAGCGTGCGATCATCTGATCAAGGTTCATAACATCATCTTCAGGAACTCCCCATCCCATGAGCACGATCCAATTAAGTACTCCCTCCGGGGTATATCCGAGTTCCTTCATATCGCCGAGGAATATTGAATGCCCGTCCTTGATTGTTTCTGCCTTTTCGCGCTTGCTCATTTTGCCTTTCCCGGCAGGTCTTAGAAACACAGAAAGATGTACAAAAGTTGGTTCGACCCAACCAAAGGCGCGGATGATGTGTGTGTGTAAAGGTAATGACGGAAGCCATTCAGACCCGCGAATAACATGACTGATTTCCATCAGGTGATCATCCACCATGGCTGCAAGGTGATATGTAGGCAAACCATCCGACTTGAGTAGTACCGAGTTCGTCCAATGCCGCGTTTTCGGTGGTTATAGACCCACGCAAGAGGTCATTAACCACGATGGAGCCATCTTTTGGCATTCTAAAGCGGATAACATGTCTTTCTCCGCTCTCTGCCCGCCGTCTGGCATCATCTGAATCCAGCATACGACATGCACCGTCGTATCGAGGGTTTTGCTTGTTCTTCATCTGCTCTTGACGCACTTTTTCCAACCGTTCCGGAGAGCAGAAACAGGGGAATGCGCGCCCATCTTTAACCAACTTCCAGGCATACTCATGATAAATTGCTCGCCTTTCAGTTTGGCGGTAAGGTCCGGCAGGTCCACCGATATCAGGACCTTCATCATGGCGAATGCCAAGCCAGTGCAAACCTTCGATCAACTCTTGTTCTGCACCCGGAGTGTATCGTTTCTGATCAGTATCTTCAATGCGTAAAATGAAGGTGCCTCCCATTCGGCGTGCGAGGAGGAATGGGTATAACGCAGAACGGGCGTTACCAATGTGCATTCGTCCTGTAGGGGAAGGAGCAAATCGTGTACGGATGGGAATGTTGATCAAGGATGTTCTCCGAAAGTGAGATGAAAGTTGCTCTCTCGCGTGATCCTAGAATTCCATTTGCCTGTGCCGCAGGATAACGCTTTCCACAAGCCCTATACCCAGCATAAGAGAGACAAGACCCGAACCGCCGTAACTGAAGAAGGGGAGTGGAAGACCGGATACTGGGATGATCTTCAAATTTACTCCAATATTTACTGCACCCTGGAAGAAAATGAGGATTGCTATCCCATACCCGATCATCGCACCGGTCACATCCCTTGCAAGTCGAGCAGCCCGGAGGCAGCGGATGACTACAACTAAAATAATCACGATCACCAGGATACTGCCGATCATGCCAAATTCCTCCGAAATGGCGGAGAAAATGAAGTCGGTGTGGCGGACTTTGAGAAAGCGTAATTGCACCTGGCTGCCATGTCCATATCCCTGCCCGAGTAATCCTCCTGAGCCGATCGCGATCAATGCCTGTTGAACATTATAGGTAGCCCCATAACTGGCGTTCGGATCTGGGAACAGGAAGGTCAGAATGCGATCGCGTTGGTACTGTTGCAGAAAGGGAAATGCTGCGATGACGGCGAAAATCCCCCCGAGCGCTCCCCATACGAGATGTTTGATTTTGATTCCACTTACCCATACCATTGCCGCCCAAATAACCATCATTACGATCACGTTGCTCAGGTTGGGTTGTAGTAATATCCATATTGCCAATCCCCAAACCCAGAGCAAGCTTCCAAGAATCCAGCGAAAATCACGCGGCTTGTCTTTTGTTCTCTCAAAGTACCGCGCGAGAATTAAGACCTCAACAACTTTTGCAAGTTCCGTCGGTTGGATAAACAGACCGGCAATAGTAAACCAGCGCGCGGCACCGAACACAGCTTGCGCGCTGATGAAGATCATGATGAGCAGGATCATCATCACGACATACATCGGGATGAAGAGCGCCGTCCAATACCGATAATCTATGCCCGCCACCAGTATGATCACGAAAATTCCAACAACGGCAAACTGAATTTGGCGTGTAACCGTTTGGGCGATCTCTTCATTTCCTGCGATAGCCGAACAAATCATCGCCACGCCAAGGGCAATGGCAAGAACGATCATACCCAATAACCAAAAATCAAAATGCCGCCAGGATACTCCGCGATACATATCTATCCGCTGCGGCGTCTCACCGTGCTCTTGAGAGGAATATCGGCAACCAACCGCTGTGAGCGCCCATCCCGTTCCAGGTCTATTTGCACTGCGTCAGCCTCGATATCCACATGGCGGGATATGGTTGCCAGCAGGTCATCCTTTAATGCGTCCAGCTCGGCGGGCGTCAGATCGGTCCTGTCGTGAATAAGCACCAATTGAAGACGCTCCTTGGCGCTCGCCGCGCTCCGCTTGGATCGAAAGAAATGGAACATTATTTCCTCCCAAAATTAGTTAGACGAGCCCATAGGCTGGAGCCTGCGTCAAGATCCATGATCGGAACTTCCTGGCCGTTCAATCGTTTGGCGATGTTGCGAAACGCCTGTCCAGCTCGGCTTTTGGGATCGAGAGCTACAGGATTTCCTCGATTTGTTCCAATAATAACATCGTCATCCTCAGGGACGATACCGATTAATTTAATCGCCAACAGGTCGATTACATCATCAGCGGAGAGCATATCGTGCTGTTTGACCATGATGGGGTTCAGTCTGTTAATGATCAACGCTGGCGTGCCTTTTTCCTCCGCCTCCAGGATGCCAATAACGCGATCAGCATCCCTTACTGCTGATATTTCCGGATTGGTCAGAACCAAAACACGATCAGCTGCCGCTATCGAATTCTTAAACCCTCTTTCGATTCCCGCAGGCAAATCTATCAATACCCAGTCTACTTCGCTTCGTAGTTCATCGCAGAGACGTATCATATCTGAGGGGGTGACCGCTGATTTATCCCGGGTCTGCGCGGCAGGGATAAGATGCAGTTCTGGTAGTCGTTTATCACGAATCATTGCCTGGCGTAGACGGCAGCGCCCTTCGATCACATCCACTACATCATAGACGATACGGTTTTCCAAGCCCATGACTACATCAAGGTTGCGTAGACCAATATCTCCATCGATGCATACAACGCGCGCACCATTCGCAGCCAAAGCTACGCCAAGGTTTGCAACAGCGGTCGTCTTGCCAACACCACCTTTTCCGGAGGTGATCGTTACTACTTGTGCGCCCATTTTTCCACCTTAAGACTGGTTTGGTTGCCATGCTTCGGCTAGTAAAACGCCATTTACAAGCGAAATTTTCTCTGGTTGAGTTTCCCTGCCCGACATGGATTGTATATTAATATCATCAACGATGCGAATTTGACCGGCTGAAAGGTCGAGTCCATAGACGACTGCGGTCTGATCGCCTTTCGCGCCAGCGTGCACAGAGCCTCTGACTCGACCCCAGACAAGGATACTGCCTTCAGCTACAACTTCTGCACCTGCATTCACGTCACCCAGCACGACAATGTTTCCCGGAAATTCGATGCGAGTTCCCGACCTTAGTGTTCGCCCGATCCACATGGCAGCTTTTTCCCCAATTTCCTCTAAGGGTGACCGAACAAGCTCCTGGGGACGCGGTCTCGAGATGCGCGTAGCCAAACCAAGCAGCTGAGCGGTCTTTTCTGTCGTGGGTGATTCACTCACAACAGCCCAGAGATTAATTCCATGATCTGAAAGTGCATCACGTAATTCTGATAATTCGTTCACATGGAAAATCTGGCTGCCCACGTCGATGGCAACCCGCGCTCCCTGAAAAAAAGCTTGCCTGGTCTCGATTTGCTCAATCAATACTGATCGTAAATCTTTCCAATCAGCCTCACCCAACGAGACAAGCAATCCATCCCGGATTCCTTTTATCTGAATAAGTGGTTGAGGATCGCTCATTGCATTTACCATAAATGTGGATTTCATGAAATAAACTGATAAATTATAGCATGTCTCGCTAACCACCACTCGTTGCGAGATCAATGGCTTTGATTTCAAAATATGCTTGCATCACCCGTGCGACGATGGGTGCTGCAACCGACGCACCTTCGCCGCCGTTATAGCAAAAGACGAGAATGATTATTTCAGGATCTTCGAACGGTGCATATGCCAGGGTCCAGGAATGTGTTGGCCACGAACCAAATTGGCAACGGTTGGCTTTGACAGCAACATCGTCACAATACTCTGCGGTGCCGGTCTTTCCTGCAATGGCAATCGGGAATTTTACCGTATCACCAAAAACCTTATTAAGGGTTCCCCGATGAATCCCTCCCTGGTTGTCGATCACTGCCAGGCGCATGCCTTCTTGTATTTTTTGAACCACAAATGGATCCACGGTCTTGAAAATGTCGGTTTCGGTGCAGTATGGTCCTTCACAAGCGTATCCCTGGATTATAGCGTCTTTGGTGATATCCCATTTAATGGTTGGGGCGAATGGCGAAAGTTGATAACTGGTATCACTGGATTTGCTATCTGTGATCAAGCCGTTGGCTTCCGGGTCATACCACTTTTCAATAACATTACCTTCGCTATCCTGTATTTCCCGTACTATGGTTGGTTGCATTAATTTTCCATCGTTCGCTATTGTTGCTCCTGACATCAGCACCTGCAATGGGGTGGCTAATACATATCCCTGTCCGACGCTGGCGATGTAAGTATCTCCAGTTGACCAGTTTTCCCCCTTATTGATGCGTTTCCACTGCGGGGTCGGTATAAGCCCCCCTTGTTCGGCGGGGAGTGCTATTCCGGAGGGGCGATCATAGCCTATGGCGCGCGCATATTCGCGAAGACGTTCAATTCCCAGCCCTTGTACGATCTCATCCTTATAACCGCCCCCCAGCTTGTAAAAGCAAACATTACTGGAATAGGCTATACAATGCAAAAAATCAATCGTGCCAAAACCTTCCGGGTTTAATACTCCGTTCAGGTTATAAGTCCAATCAACAAACGGGCGTTCCTGTCCAACCTCGTTCGCCAGGAATTTTTCGGTCAAGACCAATTGCCCGGGCGCCTGGATGATGTCACTTAGTGTTACAACGCCCTCGTTTAGCGCTCCGGTTGCTGTGGAAAGTTTAAATGTTGATCCGGGTGGAAATTCACTCGAGATGGCATTGTTCAATAACGGGTGGCGAGGATCCTGGCTAAGCTGCTCATAATAATAGCCAGGGATGAAGCGCGCCATTCGGTTATTCTCATAAGTTGGGTAGGAAACCATTGCCATGACTTCTCCAGTCTTCGGATTCATGGCAATTACCACACCGCTGGATATCCTTTCCTCGCCAAAATAGGCGTTCCACTCCTTGATCTCGTTAACCAAGGCTGCCTCGGCAGCGGATTGCAGCCGGGTGTCAATTGTCAAGATAATATTATTACCAGGAACCGCCTCAATCGGAGGCTCAAGGTTTCGTAATTCCTTCCCGGCAACATCTTCCTGGATAATCCGTTTTCCGTTTTTTCCAAGCAGAATTTCATCCAGGGAGAGCTCAACACCGGCATATCCGACCTTATCCCGACCAGGGATAAAATCCCGCGCCAGGTAGTCCTCTTCCAGGACAGCAGGTATTGGACCCAGGAATCCGATGATGGTGGACGTGAGTGAGCCAGTCGGGTAATCACGTATGGGCTCGACCTCTACGGCAACGCCCGGCCAATCTACGGCACGTTCACTCACAATCCTGGCGACTTGTTCATCTGTAAAACATTTGACCTTTACCGGTGTATAAGGAGCCAGGGAATCGCCCAATTCCACAAGTTGGGCAATCCCTGGACCTTCCACACAGGCTGCATACAATTTTGCTTCTTCAACTGTTCCTTGGTTGACCGGGATGCCGATTAGTTCTGACAACTCCCTATAGATGTTTTGAATATCTGCATTGTCATCCGGCAAATTGGCGGGTGTGATGACGATGTTGTAAGTGGCAAGATTGCGCGCAAGGATATATCCGTGTCGATCATAAATGATGCCCCGTGGGGCTGCGACGCTGATGCTGGTTGTGTAGTTTTCGACTGCCTGCCCCTAACCAGCTGCTGTGTTCGAAAATTTGCAAAGTAACTAATCGCGAAGCAAGCAGGATTATCACCCCTCCGATAATGAAATAAACCACCAACATGCGTTTTAGTTGTAAGAACGATTGTGCAGTTGCGCCGGAACTCAATCTTCCTCCTCGATGGGATTAGCCCATCGTGACAGATCCCGCATTAACCAGAATATGGGAATGGCAAACAGCAGGTTTAATAGCATACTTGGAAGAATGACCAGGCTGAATGTTTCGCCGAATTCGAGAGATCCGCCCATTAAATTCAGAATAATAAATGTGATCAGATAATAAATCAATGAAGCAAGAAATGTCACGGTAAAAACGGTTATCAGGGGAGCTTGCCATATCCGTTTTTGAAATGTTTTTGCGAGGAGTACCGCTGATAAATATCCAAGAAGCGGAACACCCCAGGGCAAACCGGTTATTATGGCTGTCATCAAACCGGCAAGCACAGCCCAATGCCAGGCAGTCGTTACACCCTCTTGAAGTGACCACGAAATAACCATGATTAGAATAAGGTCTGCATAACCAGATAGTAAGGAAATGCGGCTGATGATGGCTGATTGTAAAATAACCGCCAACGCCAATATTGGAAAGGCTGCTAGATGGCGCATTTATGGGGTGGTTGTGGGAATAAGGGGTTCGGTGTTAACCGGGCGGAAATTGGTAATAACCAAAACAATGGATAACCTTGAGAAATCCACTACAGGCTGGACGGATGCCTCTTGAAATAGATCCGCCTCGCGTTTGCGGATGTTGGTTACCTGCCCGATGGGTAAATCGGTTGGGTAACCTCCACCCAGACCGGAGGTTAGCACAAGATCGCCCTCTTCAATGATTACATCCTGAGGGATTAGATTCAGTGACAGGTCTCCGGTAATAGATCCGCTCAATACAGCCTCAACGTCTGAGGATTGCAGACGGATATTCACTGCCGATAATGGATCCGTTATCAACTGAATTCGAGATGCATCTGCAATAACTGCATCCACCCGCCCAACCAGTCCCTGGTCTGTTACAACAGGCATTCCGCGGAGAATTCCGTCGTTGGAACCGCGATTTATAATGATGTAGTGAAGGAATGGGCTGGGATCCCGTCCAATAACATCGGCAGCCACATATCTTGATTCTGGATTGGCGCGGGAGTAATCAACAAGAGCAGCCAGGGTGTCCACCTGGCTCGCACGCTCGGATAATTCAATCACCTGTGCACGTAACGCGGCAACCTCAGATTCCAATTCAGCGTTCCGTTGCCGCAGGGATGTGATATCCCGTGGTGCAGCGATAAAATCCTGGATGGCTATGTAGCGGGTTGATAACCAACCTTGGGCATCTACGATCGTGCCTGTGAACCAGTTGGATGCCGAGCTGAAATAACCACCAAACGCTAAAGCGAGTATTCCCCCCACAACCAGAAACACTATCGTTGACTGTAAAGAACGGGACAATAGATCTTTCATTTTATAAAAGTAAATGCTTGCTTTTTACGCAGTATGGCGGGTGCTGCCGCGTTCCAGCCCAACCAGGTAGCGGCTAAGATTTTCAAAATCCTCAAATATCATACCCGCCCCCCGCGCCACACAAGTAAGGGGATCTTCCGCAACCCATACCCTCAATTTTAATTCATCTGAAAGACGTTCAGCCAAACCTTGAAGGAGAGCACCGCCGCCAGCAAGACATATTCCAACATCCATAAGGTCGGCAACGATTTCCGGTGGAATCTCGTCCAGTGCATCCCGGACCGTGTCCACTATCACCTGGACGGAGGCGGCGAGAGCTTCCCGCATTTCAACGGAGGAAACTTGAATTGTCTCAGGTAATCCGGTTACCAGGTTTCTACCGCGCAAATCCATTGTTTTTTCGGTTGGTAATGGATAAGCTGAACCAATATTCCACTTGATCTGCTCTGCTACGCCCTCGCCAACCAGCAAATTATATTTATTGCGTAGATATTGTACGATATCCTGATCCATTTCGTCACCTGCCACCCGCAGGGATCTGGATACAACTACTCCGCTCATTGACATTACGGCGACCTCGGTGGTTCCACCGCCAATGTCCACAACCATGCTGCCCCGGATCTCTCCAATGGGAAGACCCGCTCCAAGCGCAGCAGCTATCGGTTCCTCGATCAGGAAAGCTTGGCGCGCGCCGGCAGCCATGACAGCATCATAAACCGCCCTTTTCTCCACTTCAGTTACCCCGGTTGGAATTCCAACCACAACGCGCGGCCGCGGCAAGGGCACCACGCTTTGTTCATGGACCTTGCCTATAAAGTATTCAAGCATGATCTGGGTGATGTCAAACTCCGAAATTACCCCATCACGCAGTGGGCGGACAGCTACAACGTTCGTTGGCGTGCGCCCAGCCATTTCTTTGGCTTCCAGTCCGATAGCGAGAGGCTGGCGAAGCCGTTTGTCGATGGTGACCCAGGATGGTTCGTTGATGACAATTCCCTTGCCGCGTACGTGCACCAAGGTATTCGCAGTGCCCAGGTCAATGGCAATGTCGAGTGAAAAAAGGCCTAAAAGCCAGTTTATTGGGTTGAAGGCCAAAGTGGGCTCCTCGATGTAAATCTATCCATACAAGATTATGTGAAATATTATACCATGAGGTTTTTAAGGAAATTGGCGCAACGATTTTGACATCGGTGGGGTTGTAACTTGAAATACATTCATTTTGCCCTAAAATGGAGTGACAGATGAATAAAATTGCCTTGGTTACTGATAGTACTGCCTGGATACCTGGTAATTTCATCGAAAAATACAACATTACAGTTGCTCCACAGATACTCATCTGGGGCGACGAAACTCTACAGGACGGAATTGATATCCAGCCATCCGAATTTTATGCGCGCATAAAAACCGCCAAGGTTATGCCAACAACGTCCCAGGTTTCCATCGGGACAATGCAATCCATATTCAGAAATCTCCTGGATAAGGGGTTTGACGTGTTGGGGATCTTCATATCCTCAAAACTATCCGGAACCGTGGATTCGGCTATCCAGGGTAGGGATGCACTTGGGATGGGAAAGGAAAAGGTCAATATATTCGATAGCAACTCAACAGCCATGGCTATGGGGTTCCAGGTTCTGGCGGTTGCACGTGCCGTGGAGGCGGGCGCGGACATGAAGGAAGCGATATCGGTTGCAGAGAAAGCCCGGGAGCATAGTGGAGTTTACTTTGCCGTGGAAACCCTGGAATTTCTTCATCGAGGCGGACGGATCGGGGGCGCCCAGAGATTTATTGGAACGGCGCTGAATATGAAACCTGTTTTAGCCCTGGTGGACGGTCGTGTTGAGGCTGTAGAGCGCGTACGTACCAAGAAAAAGGCGCAGGAGCGATTGATTGAACTGGTTGCAGAGAAATCAAAGGGAAAGTCGCTAGTTACGCCTCGCCGCCTTGCATGCCAATGCTCCGGAGGAAGCTCAGGCTCTCCTGGAACGGGCTAAAAAAGAACTGACCCCAGTGGAAAGCATGCTTACTGAGGTTAGCCCTGTGGTTGGCAACCATGCGGGACCTGGGGTTGTTGGACTCGCCTATATGGAAGGGGTTTTATAAATCCCTTCCTCTACTGAGAAAAGGGATTTTCCCCAAATATTGATGGACAAGTGTTCATATTTGGGTCTCTGTGTGGATCAGGATAATAGGGGCGCGAGTATAATCAGCTTATGACTCAGAAAATGCCGATTGTCATTGGTATTGCCGGAGGCTCGGGTTCCGGAAAAACAACTGTTGCACAGGAGATCCTGCAACGCGTTGGTCCGGATCGGATAGCCTTTTTGCAGCATGATGCATATTACAAAGATCTCAGTGGACTTCCTCCTGCGCAGCGTGCAGAAGTCAACTTTGATCATCCGAACTCTCTCGACACGGAACTACTCATATCGCACGTCGAAAAATTAAAGCAAAGCCAGCCTGTTGAAGTGCCGATCTATGATTTTTCCCATCATAGCCGAACGGATAGAACTTACACGGTCCGTCCGCGCAGGGTCATCCTGGTGGAGGGAATTCTCATCTTTGTCGAAGCCGCTCTCCGGAATATTTGCGATGTGAAGATATTTGTTGATACTGATTCTGATATTCGTTTTATCCGCCGCTTGCAACGCGATATTGCTGAACGTGGCAGAACAACAGATACTGTCATAAAACAATATATGTCCACTGTGCGTCCAATGCACATGGAATTTGTTGAGCCATCCAAGCGATATGCAGATGTAATCATACCCGAAGGCGGGATGAATATACCAGCATTGGATATGGTTGTGGCGCGCATTGAAGCGCTGCTCGCATAATGTCTGATTTTCAGTCCTTGGTATTGCCGCCAGAAACTATATGTTATTAAGGAGATAAAAAGATGCCCAAACGATGGTCAAAGCCCCCTGAAATGGAAATCGACTTGAAAAAGAAGTACACCGCACGGATGCATACTGATGTGGGGACGATGGTCATTGAGTTGTTTGCAGACAAAACCCCAAATACTGTCAATAATTTTGTGTTTCTCTCGCGACAAGGCTTTTACGACGGTGTCATTTTTCATCGTGTTATTGCGGGTTTTATGGCGCAGGGCGGTGATCCAGAGCGGTACAGGTTCGGGTGGTCCCGGATATAAATTCAAGGATGAGTTCCATCCTTCCTTGCGGCATGACAAGCAAGGAGTACTATCCATGGCGAATGCAGGTCCGGATACGAATGGATCTCAATTCTTTATTACCCATGTACCGACTCCGCATCTTGATGGACGGCATAGTGTCTTCGGGCAGGTGGTCGAAGGTTTGGATGTCCTCATGGCGATCAAGCCCCGTAATCCCCAGGCGCCGGAGTATCCGGGTGTAAAAATCCATTCCATTGAAATTGTTGAGAGCTGAAAGCAATACTGGAGAGTGACTTGGGGATCACGCGAAAAATGAAACGGGAGCCCCGTACGACCATCCTGCGTATAATGGCGGTATTGGTCGTTATTGGTATTAGTATCTACGTGTTCTCTGTCCGCGCCCATATCAGCGAGTTTGCCGCTTACGGTTATCCCGGGATCTTCCTTATTGCTTTATTATCAAATGCAACAGTATTCCTGCCAGCGCCGGGCATTGCGGTTGTTTTTGCAATGGGGAGTGTATTTCATCCCATAGGCGTCGCGCTGGCAGCCGGTACGGGTGGAGCTCTCGGTGAGATGAGTGGATATCTTGCCGGGTTTGGCGGTCAGGCTGTCGTGGAGAATACAGCAATATATCCGCGTGTGCAACCTTGGGTGCAAAAGTGGGGCACATGGGCGGTGCTCATATTGGCTGCCATCCCAAACCCGTTTTTTGACCTGGCAGGAGTGGCAGCCGGCACACTAAAGATGCCTGTCTGGAAATTCCTGCTAAATTGCTGGATCGGACAAATGATAAAAATGTCCATATTCGCCTTCGCTGGCTCAATTTCACTTCCATTCATCTTTGATTAGGAGATGAAATGAACAACTACTCAGATTTCGATGACTATCTGGCAACTCATCTCGATGAGAGTCTTCAAGAACTTGGGGTGTTGGTTTCACAGCCAAGCATTTCAGCGCAAAAGATGGGTCAGGACGAGGCGGCAAATCTCGTTAAGCAGATGCTTCAAGCGCGTGGATTTTCGCTGGAAATTTATCCAACTGCAGGCGCCCCGATTGTAGTAGCGGAGCGAAAAGGGAAGATCGATAAAACCCTGTTAATCTACAACCATTATGACGTTCAACCCCCTGAGCCGCTGGAATTATGGGAATCACCGCCTTTTGAGCCTCAAATACGAAATGGAAAAATGTATGGACGCGGGGTGAGTGACGATAAGGGACACCTTGTTGCTCGCCTCTTTGCCTTGGATGCACTGTTATCCGAAGGCGAATTACCATGTAATGTAAAATTTATTGTGGAAGGTGAAGAGGAGACAGCCAGTGTCAACCTGGCGAAGTTCATCCGTGAGCATACCGACCTTCTAAAAGCCGATGCCTGTATCTGGGAGTTCGGAGGAGTGGATCACACCGATACTCCCATGCAATATCTTGGATTACGCGGCATCCAGTATGTTGAACTTACTGTCGATATACTGTCAACCGATGTCCATTCGGGATTGGGCGGAAGTATTTTCCCAAATGCTGCCTGGCGGCTGGTTTGGGCGTTAAATTCTCTCAAAAGTCCCAACGAAAAGATTCTCATTCCAGGGTTTTATGAAAATATCCGACCGCCGTCCAAACGCGACCTTGAATTAATGTCTGCTTTGCCGGATGTCGCTGAGGAATACAGGACCAGGTATGGTGTACCGAATTTTATTAAGGGTTTGGCAGGTGGGGATGATCTAAAGGTGGAGGAGGTTTTCTCGCCTACCTGCACCATTTGTGGGTTAACCAGCGGCTATCAAGGTCCGGGTTCGAAAACTGTCCTGCCTGCACGTGCATCTGCCAAGGTGGATTTTCGTCTGGTTCCAGATCAAGACCCATCCGATATTTTGAACAAATTACGATCCCATTTGGACAGCCTTGGGTTTTCTGATGTGAAGATCGTTGATCTTGGCGGTGATGCCCCCGCGCGTACCGATCCAGATAATCCATTCATAAAAATAGTGGTAGGAACAGCGGAAGATGTATATGGAGTGCCGATGACACTTGTGCCGATGGTTGGTGGTTCAGGACCCAGCCATCCATTCGTTCATGAACTCGGCCTTCCGGTGGCTACCGCGGGCATGGGATATCCAGATACTCGAGCGCATGCCCCCAATGAGAATATACGAATTGACCTGTACCTGAAGCATGCCCGTCATATGGTAAGAATCATCAAGGAATTTGCCGAATCGGCTGCTTTTTCTTTACCCAGTTGACAACTATAGTAAAATTAATACCGTCGGATAACATTTATGGTGTTATAGGAGGTTCAAATGTTAGTTGGTGAAAGAATGTCCAGTCCGCCCATCGTCATCCCCCCAGACATGAGCGTCAGTGAAGCGCTTACTCTCTTCAAGAAGGAGCGTATTCGCAGAGCGCCGATTGTAAAGAATGACAAACTGGTTGGTATAGTTTCTGAAAAAGATCTTTTTAACGCATCCCCTTCTCCAGCGACCACTCTTAGTGTATGGGAAATGAGTTATCTTTTGAGTAAGCTGACTGTAGCTGAAGTCATGACAAAAAATGTCATTACAGTCACAAAAGATACTCCGATCGAGGAGGCAGCCCGCATCATGGCTGATAACAAGATAGGTGGCTTGCCAGTGGTTGAAGGCTCACGCGTCGTAGGTATCATCACTGAGACCAACTTGTTCAAGATGTTCCTTGAATTGATGGGTGCCCGGGAAAAAGGTATCCGTGTTACGGCGCTGATTAAGGATCAACCCGGAATGCTGGCAAAGATAACCCAAGCCATTGCTGCTTCGGGTGGAAATTTTATTGCTTTTGGTCAATTTGTCGGCGAGGATGTAAACACCCGGGTAATAACATTTAAGGTTAATGGAATTAGTCAGGCGGATGTGAAGAAGATTCTTGAGCCGTACGTCGGAAAAATATTCGATATCCGGGAGATTTGACGCTCAAAGAAATATACGGACTGATGTCATACTAATTTAAGGGATGCCCACTGAAGGCATCCCTTATTATTGTCATTTCAATCTTTAGGCAATTTATTCTGAATATCAGCTCTTTTTCTCGATCTTCGCCCAACTGTCCTTTAATCCAACTGTCTGGTTGAAAACTAATTTATCGGGACGGCTGTCCGGGTCAAGGCAAAAGTATCCGGTGCGCTCGAGTTGGATATGCTCGCCCATGCGGGCTTGTCCAAGAGATGGTTCAACGAAACAATTTTCCAGGGTCTCGAGCGAGTGCGGATTTAATATATTTTCGATATCATCACCATCATCTGGGTGCTCAACGGTGAATAATTGCTGATAGAGACGTATCTCCGCAGGAAGCGCATGAGCTGCTGAAACCCAGTGTATTGTGGACTTTACTTTACGTCCGTCAGGGACCTCGCCTCCGCGTGTAGCGGGATCATACGTACAATGAACTTCTTCAATCTTGCCATCTTCGTTCTTGACGACATGTGTACATTTAACCAGGTAGGCATATCGTAGACGAACTTCATTTCCCGGGAACAGTCGGTAGTATTTTGGAGGCGGAGTTTCGCGGAAGTCATCTTGATCGATGAATAGTTCCCTGGAGAAGGGTACATTCCGGGTACCTGCACCGGGGTCTTCTGGATTGTTAATTGCGTCCATCTCCTCTGTTTGACCTTCAGGGTAATTATCGATGACTAGTTTGAGCGGTCTGAGTACTCCCATTCGGCGTTGGGCGTGTTTATTCAGGTCATCTCGAATAACTGCCTCAAATTGTGCCATTTCAACCCACGAATCGTTATTTGTTTCGCCTATCCCGGTAACAAAATTGATGATTGCTTCTGGTGTTACTCCACGCCTTCGTAACCCTCTCAAGGTTGTTAGGCGCGGGTCGTCCCAGCCTTTGACGACTCCAGTTTCCACCAGTTTTCGAACCTTGCGTTTGCTCATCATGGCATAGGTGAGGTTTAGACGCGAGAATTCGATCTGGCGGCTTGGAAATTCCTCAAGTTTTTGCAGGAACCATTCATATAGAGGGCGATGGATCATGTATTCATTGGAGCAAAGCGAGTGGGTGATGCCTTCCATCGAATCGTTTTGTCCGTGAGACCAATCATACATGGGATAAATGTGCCATTTGTCGCCGGTACGATGATGATGTACATTCATTATGCGGTACATGACCGGATCACGGAGAAGGATGTTTGGATGAGACATGTCAATTTTGGCGCGCAGAACACGACTCCCCTCTGGAAACTCGCCTTTTTTCATGCGATCTAGTAGGTCGAGGTTTTCCTCAACAGAGCGGTCGCGGTAAGGGGAGTTCACTCCCGGTTTTAAAGCCGAACTCACCATCGCCCCACTTCGTCCCTTTAGGTAATGTGCCGCGACCAACCCCCATCTCCTCCTGGGTTTGATCGTCAACATAGGCTAATCCCATTTTTACCAGACGTATTGCCCAATTGTATAATTGATCAAAGTAATCGGAGGCGAATGACACTTTCGCCCATTTGATTCCCAGCCAGGCTGAGTCTTCTTCAATTGCCTCCACGAATTCAGTTTCTTCCTTGGATGGGTTGGTATCATCGAAGCGCAGGTATAACTCGCCGCCAAATTCCTCTGCAGTAAAGTAATCGATCAGAAAAGCCTTGACATGACCAATATGCAGATAGCCATTCGGTTCGGGCGGTAATCTTGTTCGGACATATTTGAAGCGTCCTGTTTTAAGATCCTCGGCTACGGCCTCTCGGATGAATGTTGGAATGCGACTGTTTTTTTCTTCCATGATTTTGCCTCTTCGATATACAATTGAAGGTAATTATAACTGAAGGCACTATGCAATCCTGGTCTTTGTGAATGTCTTCCAGAAAACATGAAAGGAGATCAAAATGACACAGAATAGACTTGAAAAATTTATGGGGACGTACTTCGATCGGGATTTTGTATTAAAGATATCGCGTTGGGGGGACATCCTTTCCTGGGTGGTGGTTGCAGTCTACGCCTTGGATTTTCTATTGGCGTTATTCGCATTTTTCTTACAGTACGTTCGTGGTTATATGATGGGTGTGGGACCAACTGACCTGGCAACAAATATTCTATACATTTTTGAACGCCCATTTCGTGGGATGGTTTATTTTATCGCTCTGCAAGGTGTTTCCAAGACGTTGTTGATATTGATGGATATGGAAGTGAACACACGTCGTTCCGCAGGCAAATAATATTGGCAGGGTGAGTCGCACCTATTTGGGAAATCACCCTTGCCCTAAAGTGCCGGGCATGCTAAAATATCGCCCGCTGGGTTAGTGGTAGCTCGTCAACTTGCTGGACGACGGGCTTCGGAAAGCTCAGTATTGAACACTGGGGAGTGGTGAAACGGCATCACGTCACACTCTGGATGTGAAGTTTGGGGTTCGAAACCCTACTCCCCAGCCTGAAAGTGCCCTTGTTTCAAAAGCAAGGGCACTTTGATATGAAAATCACATGATTATTAACCTTTTATACACTTATCTACAGGATTTATGGATTAAAATTGGACTATGACAACAACAATTGCTTTAGCCGGTAAAGGTGGTGTTGGCAAAACGACCGTGTCTGGTATGGTGATCAAATGGCTCGCACAAAACCAACCGGGTAGTATCCTTGCCATCGATGCGGATCCTTCCTCAAACTTGAACATGGTACTTGGGCTTGAGCTGGACTGGACGGTAGGGGATATTCGTGAAGATATGTTAGCCCAGGTGAAAGCCTCGCTTGTGAACGGGGGTGCCGCCATGGGCGTGATGCCCGGAGGTATGAATAAACGCGACTATCTGGATTATCACGTGCATTCCGCCCTGGCAGAAGGCTCCCGTTTTGACTTGATCGCGATGGGGCGGGGAGAAGGGCAGGGGTGTTATTGTGCTGTCAATCATAACCTGCGCGAAGTGGTTGACGGGATGAGCAAGCACTATGCATATGTTGTCATTGACAATGAAGCCGGAATGGAACATCTATCCCGGAGGACAACGCGTGATGTTCAACACCTGCTCATCGTTAGCGATCCAACGCAAAGAGGGTTGGTCGCCGCCCAGAGAATATTTGATATGAGTAAAGAACTGGACATAAAGATTGAAAAGGCATATCTCATTATCAACCGCCTTCCTGGTGAAATGCCCAATGAGCTGAAGGCGTTTGTTGAAAAAATGGATGTGCATTTTCTGGGAACAATTCCCGCCAACAATGAATTGACGTCATTTGAATTCACAGGCAAGCCGCTTGTTGACCTGCCGGATGAATCACCGGTATATCGTTCTGTTTCCTTGATGATGGAAAAAATCCTAAGGTAGTCCATTAAAGAGGCTGAGCACCCCAAATCTTGTGGTCAGAGAAAAGTGATATTCAGAGGCGGGTGTTAAAGAAAAAAGCAGACTTTCGTCTGCTTTTTTTGTATCCGGTGATATTTTATATCTCGGGTAGAAGACCGGCTTCCTTGACTATGCGGGGGACTATGTCCTCCCATCCAACGGGCATGATATGAAGACCATGGATACCCTGTTTTTCGTAGTTCTTGATTTTTCGGGCGAGTTCCAGTGATATCTGCGCACCTTCCTCCTGCGCATTACCAGCCTTGTCGGCATCTTCCATGCGTTTCAAAATCCCCGGGGGAATGTATACACCGGGAACCTGAGTCATAAATTTGGTCATCTTCAAGCTCTTAAGAGGTGTTATGCCAACCAGGATGTAGACCTTGTCGAGAATATTGCGTTTTGCAAGCTCATTCAGCCAAATCTCAAAACGTTCCATGTCATATACAAGGTTGGTCTGGAAGAACTGGGCGCCGGCGTTTACTTTTTTGTGTTCCCTTAGAGCCTGGAATTTAGGGTCAGACGCAAAGGGTGACGCTGCTGCTCCAAGGAAAAATTTCGGCGGGAATTTTATTTCTCGACCATCAAGGTAGTGACCCTCATCCCGCATCCGCCGCAAGATCCATATCATTTGGATGGCATCCAGGTCGTTGATATCCATACGACCGCGTGGGTGGGGAGCAAGTACCGGGCTGTCGCCAGTCACACACAGTACATTGCGCACTCCCAATGCTGTTGCCCCCAATATCTCCGCCTGAAGGCTCGCCCTGGTTCGGTCTCGGGCGGCAATCTGCATGACGGGCTCCGCGCCCTTCTCTACAGCGATATGGGAGCATGCCCAGGAGGTCATGCGCGGGGTGGCTGATGCATTATCAGTAAAATTGATGGCTGTGACAAAAGGTCTGACGAGCTCGATGTTTTCCACAAGCTTTTTTGTGGAAGTGCTTAATGGGGGGGCAATTTCGCATGCAACAACGAAGTCACCAGCTCGCAGGCGTTTTTCAAGTTCGGATACCGGCTCGGTGTATCCTGGCGCATGGTACTTGTCGTCTCCCTGCCACCAATCCGGCTGGCGTACTGTCCGGAAAATAAGATCCCACGTCTTGTATCGTTTTTCACCCACATCGAGCACAAGACTCTTCAGGACTTTTCCTGTGCCATTGTGCTTGATACATGTGGTTATATCCTTCCATGTTTCGGTCCCCACCTTCTCCCAATCCAGCGGCGGAAGGACCTCAAGAAGTTTTTCCTGGCGGTTCATCTTGAAGGATCGCTCGTAAATTTTATACCAGATGCATGGTCGCGTCTTGTCCACGTAGCAATGCTCGGGTGTGGAGCCTCCACATGGTCCATTACGCAACCCTTTTGGGCACTCCATTGGGCAGATGAAGGCTGTCTCCTGGAGCATGCAGTTCCCGCACATGCGGCATCCGAAAAGCGGACCCTTGATGACATACTCCAGATCTTCCATTAACTTGCTGCCGAGGAACTCGTTCTTGAAAGGCGAGTATGCAGGCTGCCAACGCCGGCCTGGTGTGAAAATAGGCATAGTGTCTCCTTGTAACGTTGGTGAATCCTTAACGATAAACAACTGATCGTTACGGATTCACTCCGTGGTTATTAGTTCGTCAAGTATGAATCTGCGTAAATAACCTTATTTAGCAGAATCTGGGTGGTCTTCCAAATGGCACCCTGTTCGGGATCGTTCAGGTCGAAATCGCCTGTTTGTATTTCTTCGCTATTTGCGGTACGTTCTGCTATCTTGTTGTAAACCCGGGCAAGGGGTGTGGAAGCATCCTTGTTCTCGATCCATCGGATCACATCGTTCTGCTTTTCGTCAAAAGGATTGGCGATCATCATCTGGAGACCAACACCCATCAGCATTGCAAGATAAACACGGTTGATCAGGGGGCGGTTATCATTTGGTACAGCATTTGATACATTGCTTAATCCGACGGAAATCATGGGAGCCGGATCCCAGGCATACTGCAGTGTTCGTACTGTTTCAATGAGATGGGGGCAATATTGCTGGCAGCCGGATACGGTCAGGACCAGGGGGTCGATGATCAGGTCACTCATCGGGAAATCGATTTCCATCATGCGGGGAATCAATTGTTCTACTGCAATGGTGACACGCGCGTCAGCCTCCACGGGGATTCCTTCTGATCGCATAGTCAGCGCAACGACTTTCGCGCCATATTTCTTTGCCAGAGCAGGAACTTTCTCCAACCGCTCGGGTTCCGCCGATGTCGAGTTTAGAATTGGCTGAGCTTTTTTGATGGATTTCAGAGCTGCTTCCATTCCATCCACATTGGTTGTATCAATCGATAGTGGCACATCAACGACTGTTTCAATGGTTTCAATGATCCAGGGCCAGACCTCGGCAAAGTCTTTTTTGCGAGGACCAAGGTTGATGTCAACTGCTTTTGCGCCAGACTCAACTTGTTTGAGTGCAAGATCCATGAAAAATTCGCGGTCGCGATTTGTCAATGCTTCCTTTACTTTTTCCGAGATGATATGGATATTTTCGCCGATGATGTACATGAGTTCCTCCGTTTGGATTTGATATGTAGGACATTTTCAAGTTTTGTTTGACAAATATGGGTTGCTTTTAGAATTCATCCTCTCGCGGTTTTAGTTGCATTGTCATGAAGACCACATCGGTGCATTCGCCGTCTGGGAGCATGAAGAAGTCGTCCAGGGTACATCGGGGTATAAAACCCAACTTTTCAAAGGCGCGTACGACCTTCGTCTTGGAGGCGATCACCTCCACTACCAGTATGCTAAGTCCCTGTTTACGGGCAAAATCAATGAGAACATGAATTATCTTCATGCCCAGTCCCCGCATACGATAATCCTTTGCCAGGAATAACTGGACTTCGCCGACGTGGCGTTTTGGACCACGGTACATATGCAACAAACCATTCCCCACTGCGCGATCCTTGACAAGCGCCAGGATTGGTAGATTCCGGTCGTAGTCCAGTTTTTCGCACCATTTTTGAAGAACAGCCTTGTCCTTCACGTTTTCCCGGAGATAACGCACATCGTCATCTCCAATTGGGTTGTAAAGTTCCACCAGGTGATCACAATCTTCCACGGTCATTGGGCGCAGGAGCACATGCGTGCCATCTTTCAATGTGACCACTTCACGGTAATTTTTTATTTGATCCGGGAGCATATTTTCTCCTTCTGGTAATCCTTGGTATGTGCTCGCAAGGTCTCTAATCCTTCACCATTGCAGCCAGAACCGACGGGAATTTGTTCATGTCGGTATGGGGAAGGAAAAGAGCGGAGGTAAACGCTTCATAGAAACTATTATCTGCGGATAGTTCAATATAGGTCATTCGCTTGGCAATTTCCGTTATGCGTTTGCGGTGGTGCCAATCTAAAAGCGCAAGATAGGCACCTTTTACTGAGGTGTTACCCAGGAACTCAAAACGTGACCACTCGATATCAGGTAATAGACCTATCTGGATTGCTTTCTCAACATTGATATATTTTCCAAAAGATCCGCCTATTAATATCTTGTCCACTGTTTCGAGAGGAATGCCAACATTTTCAGCAAGAACGGTGAAGCCTGCATAAATTGCAGCCTTGGCGCGTAATAAATTGTCGATATCGATACGAGTAAGAACGATGTCCTGACCGGATTCCGTCTCAGATCCCCATACTACTACATACTCCCCGCCATGAGATCCCTCCCGGACCCGATTGCTTTTCAGGGATGGATTCACATTCCCAGCCTTATCAATGAGACCAGTGATAAAAGCTTCCGAGAGGAGTGAAATCAAGCCGGAACCGCAGATACCCTTTGGTTTCACGGAACCAATTACACGATACGTGGGTTCGTGTGTATCACTGTTAATCCACACTTCTTCTATGGCGCCTGTCGTTGCCCTCATGCCATTGAAGACACCAGCGCCTTCAAATGCCGGACCCGCGGAGCAGGCACAGGTAACCAACCAGTCCCGATTTCCTAAAACAGTCTCACCATTGGTGCCAACGTCAAGGAAAAGGGTCACATTATCGGCAGTGTCAAGACCTGAGGAAAGAACTCCAGCGGTGATGTCTGCGCCGACATAACTGGCCACCCCGGGAAGACAATCGACAACAGCATCAGGATGGATTGTGAGCCCAATTTCCTGGCCTGACATTACCGGTGGATGGTTGACGGATGTAACAAACGGGGACAGGCGAATACTGTTGGCAGGAATACCCAGGAGTAAGTGAATCATTGTGCTGTTGCCGGCGATGACCGCCTTAACCACGCGGTCCGGAGAAGCCACCTCATTTTCAAGTTTCACTCTCTTGCATGCCGTGTCGAGCAGTTTATTGATGGTTTCCAGTACTCGCAATCGCATTTCTTCCCCCCCACCATTTTTGTTTGCAAACATGATCCGCGAAATGACATCTTCACCGCGTGCTATCTGCCCATTGTATTCAGAAACTTGTGCTAGTACCCGACCCGTTATCAGATCCACCAGCCAGACTGTCACGGTTGTTGTGCCAATATCAACTGCGCATCCCAGGATTGGAGAATACTCGTCTTGATGACCAGGTTGTAGATCAATCAGTCTTCTGGCTCGAGTATCCGATTCGGCATCTGTTTTCTCAACAATGGCGGTAACTTTCCATTCACCCTGGCGGAGTACATCTCCCAGGGTACGGAGCTGGCGAATCGAACAATCAAGATGCTCCACACCATGCTGGAGACGGAACGCGGTTTGAAATCTGGACCAATCGTCTGTTTGGTCGTCCATGCTCGGAGGAGACAGGGTTAAGTGCAATCGGTGGACAGTTTGTGTTGTCTGGTAATCATATTCGGCAGGGACGATTACATCGGCTACAACCCGATCTGTGGTCAGGCGTCGTTCGATCTTTTCCTGCAGTGGAACATGGATGGATACATCACCTTCCACGACGGTTTGACATGCGAGTGCATATCCATCTGCAAGGTCTTTATCAGAGAGACGCAATGTGCTCCGTCGGCGGACCTGGCCTACTTCCACAAGCACTGCACAGCGTCCACAACGTCCCTGCCCACCACATGGTTGACTGATTTCAATTCCCGCTTGGCGCGCGGCATCTGTCAACAGCGTGTTGGTAGGAACTTCTAGTAATAACAGGTGCTGTATCCTCGTGGGTCGTGAAAGAAACTTTATGCTGCATTATTGTTGGGGGCGGAGGTCTCCCTCCGCCCTCAGGTGATTAATTGAGCGCCTGTTTTATAAATGCCGGTAGATCCACAGCCTCTCGTGGACCAACGCGAATTTCCCAATCTGGAAGTTCCGCTTCGAGTTCACCAGACAGGACAGCAACATGACCCGGCAGGACAAGACGCTTTTTGCTAACTTTACTGGAAACGTCAAATCCTTTAATAGCCTTCGCTATTCTTTCTGCATCAAATTTCCCGGCAGCCCATGCGGTAAGCACTGACATACCCTCGGCGTCCGTAACTACCAACCACGCAGGCAAACCTGCGCCTTCGACCTCGTTTGCGACCGAGAAATAAGTGATGCTGAAGTTGGTTGTAACAAGCACGGGGCTTTCAGGTTTGGGTGAGTTAATTTCGTAAATACCGGGTTGAACCTGGATCGGTTTCTGTGGATCGGTGTAGATATTTTCACGGAGAACGAGCAGAGGATAAAGCAATTCAGGTTTGAATTCGGACAGGACCACGAAGCCGGCATATTTCGCAATAGCCTGGGCAGCCGCAACTCCTTCGTCTTTCGCGTCGCATGGAAAGGCGATTACAGGGAAACCGAGGGGGCGGAAATTCGATTTAATAGCAAGACGCCGAACCTGGGTGGAACGAGCCAGCCATTCAGCAAGATTCTTTCCGCCAAGGTCGAGCACCAAATCCTCGACACCTTTTGCCTGGATTTTCTGCGTTAGATCTGCCAAGCCATCAAGTGTATCGGCTTTCACAGCCAGAGCGGATTTTGAGGTTTTCGCCAGGTCTGCGAGTTCATCCAGGTTTGATGGATCAGTCGCATATAATAACGGTGTTTCGCCGGTACAAGCAGAAAGTCCGGACTGCAATGCCGCCTTATCGCCTATCAGGATCAGGGGGCGTTTCGATACAGATCGGATCGTTTTTACTGCCGAGGCAAGGTCTGCATCAGCGAGGACGGCATATCCATCCACGGTAAAATCCATGCCGACATAATTGACCTTGTAAGCATCCGCAGCGGCAACCTTTTTAGCGAGATCTGGATCGCTCGCTTTTACCCGGATGAAGATGCCGGGTTTATTGAAAAATGTCTTTTCATGACGGAACATCACAACTTCATTGCCTGCTTTCACCTCTGTGCCGGCTTTAAGCGCAACAAGTCGGATCGGGGGGGCGGCGGATTCGGCAAGCTGTTTTTTTGATTCCTCACTGACATACGGGCAGGCGTTAAGTTCAACCTGTTTGGCGGCGAGTTTCATCGCAAATGCCAGGCAGGTAGGAAACCCACACTCCTTGCAGTTGGTCTGCGGGAGCATCTTGTATATTTGAATGCCTGAAAGTGCCATATTGTCTCCTTTTACGCTATCGCCAGCTCGGCGATGGCAGCCTTGACCCGGGCAACGGACTCAGGATGCCTGAGCACCAGGATATCCGCACCTGATTCAACGAGCGCCATTGCAGTCAATATTTCCCAATTGACGGCACGGGATTTCCACTCTCCCCACGAAATCGGGGACACCCTCACCAACCTTGGCTTCCTTTGTTTTCCAGGCTTCGAAACCGGGAGTTACAAGCATGGGCATCTGCGTCATTGCGTCACCCTGGAGGGAAGCCATCCGGAGCCGTTCCATGACTGAGTACCCATATTCCATGCCATAACCAAGGGCGCCGGTGGTCGGATCCATAATAATGCGATCCTTGGGCATGCCCATATCACTAATAAGAATATTTAGCTGTTTGGCAAGGTTCACATCCATGGCTGTCCGGGCTTGGACAATATGACCATTAGCCATGGCGGTCGCCACTATGGTTCGGTAATTTTTGTCTTCGCATATCCCCAGTACCAGCTTTTCCCCCTTCGTCGCTTCCGAAATGGGAACAAGCAGTTCGTTATCCTTTTCAGCCTGTCCTGGACCCCAAACGATCAGAGGCAGCCCAGTAGCTCCAAGAACGGCTTTCACAGCGTTAACTGCATCGGCAGGTGTATCCTCAGTGGTCAGCTCAAGAACAATGAGATCGGCACCGGTCTCTTCAGCTTTTTTCGCCCAGGTTGCGGGGTCACCCATCACATTGCCCCATACTTCAATTAGCAGGGGAGACCAGTCTTCTGGTTTGCGGGATTTGATTTCGATTGCGACGACGGGCTTGTTTGGCAGAGGTGCTTCATAATGCAGGTAGGGCATGCCAGTTTGTCCACCCACTGCGACTGTTTTTGTTCGCGTACCTCCCTCTGCTGCCGTAGCGCCTAAAGTAACTACCCGGACGCTTCCAGGCCATTTATCTTTCGGTATATCGATGGGCATGTGCTCCTCCAGTGGAAAAAATGTCAAGCGTCAAGTGACTTGATATTGAGAATTAGGAAACCAAGTACGCAAGTGTCATACTGCTCTAAATTCATGTCAAGTGTCATGTGTCACTTTTCATATTTCAATATCGCATGGTCAAACCAGCCCCGCTTTTCTTCTCGCCTGTTCCCTCTTTTCGATAAATGTTTCAATGGGAGATTTACGTTCAGCAGCAAGTCCAAGATCCTTCAAATCGCTATCATCCCTGGCCGCCAGATGGCGAATGATGTGTTTATATGAGATCATGGCAGCGGGATATATGATACCGGCAGCATTGTGGTTCATATAGGCAACACGGATCCTTTTATCGCGCATCATTTCTGCAGCCACAGTCAGGGGAATATCTGCCGGCAATTCGGGAACGCCTTCGCGCATTACCTGTTCGGCTGTGAAAATCACGAACATCGGTATGTTGATAGGCGGCGACGAGTTCTTCATGTCCAACCACGCCCACGCCCTCTCCTTCGCTTCCAAGTACCACCATTTCCTCGACGTTGTTCTGAATCAGGAAACGGGCAATTTCGATTATGGGCGTGCTGGTTTTACATGTTGGTACGCCAACTGTCATGAGGTCGCGAACAAGGAGTATGGTCATAATTTACTACGGAACGATTTACCTGAAACGTTTCCAATCGTCAGATCGGTCTGTTCCTTTCGGTGTTTGTCCTATTTTTCCAGCCTCGATTATTCTGATGGCGATGGCAAAGAAATTAAAAATTGGGGATCGGGATTTTTCCCAATCCCCAATTTGTTCTAGAACATTGGCTCCATCGCCATGGCGGGATGGTTATGAGCTTCAAGGTAGGCGAGAAGTTCATCAACTGTCGTTGCAGATGCTCCATCTGCGACCCTCGACATGAAGTCGGGGTCACCATCGCGTTCACAGACGGCTTTGAATTCATCTGCCATGGATTCCTTGAGAACGGATGACATCCAGACAATGCGCTTGAAACCGCCGTCTGATGATATGAATTTGGGGCTGATGAGGTAGAACTTACCCACACCCATTACGCCAGGCGTTTGAAGACCTCCACCGGCAATACCGGCGAGTGTGGAGAAAGTCATTCCGGCGGGGGTCATTGCGGTATCTTCGCGGCTTAGAACCATAACGCCGTTTGCCTCGGGAATAAGCATCACGATGCACTCAAAACAACCGCAGGCGGTCATCGGGTTTTCCATGATGGAGTACATGGATACTTCCGTTACAACGCCATGAGAACCAACGGCTGCGTAGTCATTAGTTCCCTGCCAATATCCCTTGCGGTCATCAAGCATTTTGCCGAGTTTAATTGGCTGGTTGGGTCCTGTCGGATTGATGCTGAAGGATGCCTTGCAATCCAGCCAGTTATATGCTCCGCATAACCCGAGACGTTCTGGAGAGACTACGCAAACATGGTTTGGTGCGAAGGACTGGCATAATGTACATGAATAGAACTCATCAACCTTATTATCAGTAAGATCTGCCAGGCGTTTATTGCGGAAATCATAAGCTGCCCGCGCTTTCTCAAGCCACTCAGCATGAAGTTTTGCATCAGTGACAACCGTCACCTGAACCTTGTCCACAATGGCGCCAAAGTCCTCGTGGAAACGGGCATGCAGGATCTTGCCGAAGTGACTCGAGATTAAATCCTTTATCCGCAGCGGCATTGGAGATGCGAGATCCAGGCTATGTCGCGCTGACCAACATGCTGAATGCCGCTCGCTCCATTCACAAAATAGTGAACCTGGCGCTCAAGTACTGGCTCGAAATCCTGCTGCATCTGACGACCTGCCACTTTGATAATGATGCCCAGATCCATGTGTCCCTGAGGTTCGATTTGTGAAAAGTCTGGTCCAATCACCTCGATTTTGCCATCCGTGACATCATCCAGTTTAGCCATGTGCAGGTATTCGAACGCGCGGCTGTGCTTGCCGCCGAATTCAACGCGGAGGTCTGCTTTTCGAACGACTTCACCTTCAAACGCGGAGCCGTACGGAACAGGAACATCCACGTTGGAGACTTTAACCTTCACACCACGAATTTCGATGCATTTTTGAACAAGTCGTTCGGCTTTTTCCAGATCATCCTTGCCATCGATCTGGTTGAATGGCATGGAAACGACGTGTTCATAGGTGGTGATGCCGGTTGGAAGGATTTCGGGTATGACAGTATCGGCAATCACCGGGAAGCCAAAGTTGATCGCGCCTGCTGCCGCCGCATACTTTAGATCATCCACCTCACCTAGCGCCAGCACAAATGCAAATACACGTTCTTTGTTGTAGAGAAGGATCTCGCGCGACATACCGGGTTTAAGACCGCCAAAGGTGAGTGCGGAGCGGGTGGCAAAACCCAGGGCGTAGATGGCAGATATGGTGTCGGTGCCAAATGGAACGGTGTAGGTATCATATCCAAGTTCCACGCCCTCTTCCTGGAGCTGGTGGATGATGCTCCGTCCATTCACATTTCCCGAGAGAAAGGTCAATATATTGCGCCGTTGAAGTTCGCGAACAAGCTTTACGGCGACCTCGTTCGATTTAGCACAACCGACAATGGCAGCAAATCCAGGCATGCGTCCATCAACAAGCTGAATGCCCCAGGAGCGTAGTTGAATATCATCGATGGGACCATTGAGATGTCCATCCAAACTCGCTCCATCACCGTTACTTTCCGGGCTGGTGAATGATGTGCCACCCGCAAGTTTAAAACCAGGCAGGGGTTCTGGTTGTAATCCATAAACAAAGCGAAGTGCCTCGATTGTCTCTGCGGCGAGCAGGGTAGCCATGCCGGAGTCAAGAGTTTCACCAAGGTATGGAGTCCAATGTCTGCCCGCCGGGACAGGATGGAGCAGACCACGTGAATAATCCAGGACTGGTTTTAGGTCGCCAATCTTTTCAATTGGTTTTCCTGTCATACCGAGGATGGTGGGGAGGAAGTATGCCGTGTTTGGGAAAGCTACCGGGGAATCAGGTCCTTTCTCTGTCAGTGCTTTGTTGAGCATGACCTCAGCTTCAGTTACAAGTGCAGTTGCACCGCGGATGGCACGTGTGGCAATGTATTTTGACATCTGAGTCTCCTAGTCCGCAGCCAATCCGTAAATGGCTTCACGTTTCTCTGACAGGGGTAGTTTCTCGAGTTCGTTCATCCTTGCATCACCACTGCGCCCAAATTTACCCTCTTCCCATTCCGGTAGACCAAGGGCGGCGCGTTTCTTGTCGATATGTGCCAGGGTGGCTTCTATCATCTTTTGCGGATCCGATATGAACTCGAGTTTGCCACCAAACTGTTTTTCCCAACCCGCACTGATGTAATTAAGGACTGCATCACTGTCATTCACCCGGTCGGGCATGCCGCTCACAGGAGAGGCACCTCCAAATATGACATAAGCACCGGATGCGACACAATAGGTTGCGATGGCAAGAGCTTTTTCGCTCATCCATTCCGGTGCTAGACCTACTGCCGGGATTTGATCAATATCATCCCCAAGACCGCCCTCCTCCGCCATCTGGGTTAGGACGGTGAGAATTCTGGTGTTGTCCACGCAGGATCCCATGTGGAGAACAGGGGGGATGCCTACCGTCTCGCATACCTCCCGCAAACCACTGCCGACCTCACTAATGCCAGCCTCTCCAAGCAGGAGCCCCAACTTACCCGCCGCGATGGCGCCACAACCAGTTTGGACTACAAGAACGTCCTTTTTCAGTAATTCCTTCACAACAAGATTGTGCAGGTAGTCCTGCGATGATCTGGGGTTGTTGCATCCGACGATTGCAGCCACGCCTCGTATGCGACCCGTCATGATCGCATCATTCAATGGTCGGAACGATGCTCGATAGGAGCCGCCAAGCATGTAATTGATGTATTCGTGGGAAAATCCCGGAATAACATCTTCTTTAATTTGCGGGATGAGTGTCTTGGATCGGTCGCGATTTGCATAATTATCGATCGCGGTTTTTAAGATCTGCTTGGCGATGGTTGCTGCTTTGTGTTCATCAAATTCAATGTGAGTGGCACCTGTAATTTTTACTTTTGGTGAGGTTGTGATGATTTTGGTATGGAAGTGGCTGGCAAGTCCAACCAGCGCTTGCATGATGCATTGTACGTCGACAACCATGGCTTCGACAGCGCCGGTCATGATCGAGAGTTCCTGGTGCAGGAAATTCCCTGCCGCCGGAATACCCTGGCGCATCAAAGTCTCATTGGCAGTACAGCAAATGCCCGAGAGTTGGATACCGTTTGCGCCGGCTGCCTTGGCGTAATCAATTATTTCTGGATCCTGGGATACCGCGACCAACATCTCGCTGAGACTTGGTTCATGCCCATGGATGACCACATTCACCATGTCCTCCTTAATAACCCCAAGATTTGCCTGCCCCAAAATCGGCGCCGGAGTTCCGAAAAGGATGTCGGAAATATCGGTGGCGATCATTGATCCACCCCAACCATCGGCTAATGCGGTCCGGATGGCATGGCTAAGAATATGAGCAGGATCCTGATCGTCGCCTATGTGGGTCCTGTGTAAAGCTTCGACCACCTCGCGGTCAACACCCCGTGGCCAGACATTTTGTTCACGCCAGAGTTGTTGACGTTTCTTGGTAGCCCGGGTCGCAGCGATAATCTCGCCCTCGCTGCTGCCCAAACTGGGAGATATACAGATCAGCGAGATCCTTGGCAATATCTTCCGGTGAGCGTCCGTCAATCTTAATATTGTAGCGTGATGCAACCATGCGCAGTTTTGCCACATCGCGGATGTAATATCCCTCAGTTTTGCCTTCTGCGGTGGCTTTGAGGAGAAATGCCATATCGCGACCATGATCACTGTGTGCTGCGCTGCCTGCAGCGATTGCGCGGGTGAGGTTGCGAGCTTGAATTGTGTCAATCGTTGCCCCACACACACCGACATCGCCGTTTTTCGTTAGGCGGCATGGTCCCATGCCACATTGCTTGCAGCACATTCCTGCGCCGCCGATATTACAGGGGACCATGTTGTCTGCCCGGGTAAATGCGGTACCAATACCCAATTCCTCGGCTCGGATGAGCATCTGTTGCGCGGCTGGGTCTGTCGAATATTCCTTTATTTCACGTTTCTTAGCCATTGTTCACCTCTATTTATCCATCATTTTTACAGGACCCAACCCCGGACAAGGCCAGAGAGGACGCCCAATAGTATCAACACGTTGAGCGAAGGAAACGGTATTTTTTATCGTTTCGTATACTGCTGTGTGGCGGAATGAATTATCACCTTCTCTTTTTTCAACCGCGATTCCTGTTTCCACGAGCATGGGAATTTCACCCAGATAACCGGCGTTCGATAAACATTCCTCGATTTTTTCAACCTTTATTTTTTCGGGGTCGTACGCAACTTCGATTATCCGGAATGCGCTGGATGCATATACATCTGTTACCCCCGGTAGCTCCAGTAATATCCGGCGCACTTCACTGACATGATGATCTCCATACAGTGCAAGCGCTTCAAACGATATCGTCTCCATGTGGTCTCCTTGGTATTTGAAGTCTTTGGAATCCGTCGAAAACCTATAATGAAGGGTGGCAATTTGCCTATTCTAACCTCATCCTGATAGGCGAATGTTAAGTTATGATAATTTACAGGCGAAAGAGGGATGAATGTACCCCCTTAGTTGGTGTTAATTACCAAATATGTAGTTTTTATCTTTATACCAGGAGACTAAAGGAGATAACATTATTCAAGATCCTCCGGAACATGTATCCGGATTCGGGACTAAGTTGGATCGCGTTCTTCCTGAAAAGTTAGATTCCTGTTACCATCGGAGTATCACGGATGGTGCCGTTCTTGTGGTTGCTTGCAATTAGTCCGTTTTTCTCCGATATAAATTCAATAAAAGGAGCGATCATGAAGGCATATATATTAATCAAGATACACACAGGCGAAGTCAAGGATGTTGTTAAACAATTACGGAAGGTGGAAGGAGTAATAGAAGCCCACATGACATTTGGTCCATATGATGCGGTCGCAGTAGCGGACACGCCTGATATTGGAAGGCTTGGTACCATCACTGCATCGGCTATTCAACCTATTCCAGGTATAGAGCAAACACTGACCTGCCTTGCAGTTGACGTTTGATTGGATTAAGGATAGTCGGGAAATCCTTACTCTCTCAGTTTTTGTGTACAATGGGGAAATGGCTTCACAAGTGCGGATATTCTATTCCTGCCAATCCGGGTGTATCAGCATTGGCGTCGCGTGTCAACGAATTACGAGCATTGCTTGCAGTGCAATCACCTGGCGATATAGCTAACCGAACAGGGGCGATGTATCTGGAGATGGGGCAGGGAAGGGGGGAATTGCATCTAACATTATTGGGTATACCCATCATCATTACATACCCGGATTTTTCAGCGATTAATTCCACTACCGATGAAAAGATATCGTCTTTGAAACACGCTCTTTTACTTTACTATTTACAGAAGAGCACTGGGGCGGATGCAAGCGGCAAGTGGATAGCTTTCGCAGATTTACCTCAAGGGAGAATATATTCGAGTGCATTCCAGGGATATACAGGCGATCCGATAGCTAAACAATTTGGAACAGACCTGGGTGCTTTTTGCTCTGCATGCGAGCGTGAAGGAGGAAAAGCGTACAAATTTGGAGATGCATCATACCTGTTTACTGCTCTGCCAAAGATTGAAATATTGATAACCTACCATCTTGGAGATGAAGATTTTCCTTCCTCGTGCGTTCTGCTTTTCGATCTTAACGCCGGCTGTCACCTTCCGGTCGAGGCATGTGCAATCCTGGGTAGTTTATTAACACATAAAGTCCTACGGGAAATATAGAATAGGCGCTGTCATAATTCCCCAGGTTTGAATCAGTTGATTCAACTGCATTCAGTGAAATTTCGCTTTGTAATGTATCCTGGAATATGGTAATCTTGGCATCCTGTCAAATTTAGTAGATCATAATTATGAGGTTGTCATGAAATTGGCGATAACAGGCAAAGGCGGCGTGGGAAAGACCACGTTAACCGCATTAATTGCTCAAACATTTGCAGATTTAAACCGGGATGTACTTGCGGTCGATGCGGATCCAAGCCCCTGTTTGGCAGGAGCGCTGGGGTTTCCTGACGATGTCCGCGCGAAACTTAGCCCCATTTCAGAGATGGATGCTCTGATCGAGGAAAGAACCGGTGCAAAACCCGGGACGGTGGGGGGATTCTTCACTCTCAACCCGCGCGTGGACGATATTCCAGATCGATTTAGTGTTATCCACCGGGGTGTTCGGCTGCTTGAAATGGGTTCCGTGGAGATCGGAGGCTCGGGTTGCATTTGCCCGGAAGCTGCGATGTTGAAAACGCTGTTTACGCATTTGCTATTCCGAAAGGACGATGTTTTGTTGCTTGATATGTATGCGGGTGTGGAACATCTGGGACGCGCTACGGTGGATTTTGTCGATGCGATGATAGTGGTGGTTGAACCTACACGACGAAGTCTGGGTACTGCTGCACAGATAAAAAAATTAGCAAACGATATAAAATTAAATCGTCTATATTTGGTGGGGAACAAAATTCGAGACGAGGAGGAGGCGAAATTCCTCGAAAAAGAAACGCCAGGTATGCCCGTGCTGGGATTCCTTCCAGCAAACCTAAAGGTTCAGGAGGCAGACCGGCTGGGTATACCAGTGTATGATCATGTTCCGGAATTAAGACGGGCGACGGAAATGATCGTTCAGAAGCTGTCGAATATCAGGTTAATGGACCAGGTTTGATATCAATCAATTCGTTAATCCAGGGGCAACAATCTATTGGTTTGATGTAACAAAAAGGCGCATCTTTTGATGCGCCTTTGACATTATGCCTCGGCTTTACGCCCGAACCAGGTTCGCCATTCACGGTTTTCCCAGACGACAAGAATGGGCGCAGCGATGAAGATTGACGAATATGTACCGCTCAACAGACCAATCAGAAGGATTACAGCAAACTCACGGAGGGTGACGCCACCAAAAAGTGCAAGGGCTAGCAACATGAATTCTACTGTCATCAATTGAGTGTTGATGGATCGTTGCAAGGTTTGGACAATGGAATGGTTTGCCAGCGTCTCAAAGGGCAGGCGGCGATAAATATTGGAATTTTCGCGTATTCGGTCAAATACCACGATCTTGTCCTGGACAGAGAAGCCGATAACGGTAAGCAGGGCGGTGAGAAAGAGGGAATCAACCTGCCAGCCCCAGAAACGTCCACCAATAGCCGTCACCGACATTACGATGGCAACATCGTGCATCATTGCGATAATGGCGATGATGCCGTAACGGAAGGCGTGCTCAAGGCCTCGAAAAGCAAACGCAATATAGATAACCACAGCCAGGGCGGCTATGGCAACGACAAGGGATGCGCGTTTTGTAACCTGCTCACCAATGGAGGGACCGACGCTGTCGAATTTTTCAACAGACAATTCGCCAAATTCGGTCTGGAGGGCATTTTGAATTTCTGCGCTGGCTGCTTCGTCCAGGAATGAGGATCGAATCTGTATTGTTCCGGTGCTGGTTGTCTGCACCTGCGTGTCCTTTATGCCCAGGTTTTCGTAAACCTGGACAACCTCAGCCGGGGCTGGTGTTTTACCTGTGAAACGAACTTCAAGGATGGAACCACCAGTAAAGTCAATTGATAGCGGCAAACCACCCAATACTATCAGTATCATCCCTGGAATGATGATTAGCAGGGAGAGCGCAAAATACCAGTAGCGTTTTCCGAGAATATTCATGTTAATCTCCCTAAATTCCAAACCATTTCAGGTTTTCTGAGCCGGGTTTGATGGAATTTATTACAAGGTTTAGCAGAGTCCGTGTAACTACGACAGCTGTGAATAGAGAAATAATCACACCCAGAGCGAGTGTCAATGCAAAACCTTTGACGATGGTAGCCCCAAATGTGGAGCCAAACCAGAAGAGGATAATCGAAGTGATGATGGTTGCCAGGTTTGAGTCGCGGATTGAAGACCAGGCACGTGTCCAGCCCAGGTCGACAGCGTTGCGTAGTGTCCGCCCGCCGCGGAGTTCTTCCTTCATGCGCTCAAAAATCAGGATATTTGCATCAAGAGCTGAACCGGTTGAGAGCAGAAATCCAGCTATACCAGCCAGCGTCAGAGTCACGGGTATATATTTAAAGACCGCGAATGCGATCAACCCGTAAATAATGATGGCGATATCTGCCAGGACACCTGGAAGACGATAGAAAATTCCCATGAAAAGAAAAACTATTCCAATGCCAACCAGGCCGGCAATTAATGATTTTTGAAGTGAGTCCTGCCCAAGAGTGGGACCAACAACACGGCTTTCCACAACCTTGAAAGGTATCGGTAGTGAGCCATAACGCAATTGGATTGCCAGCGCGTTGGCGGTTTCTGATGTAAAACTCCCGGTTATTTGACCTGAACCACTTGTGATGGCGGACCCAATGCTGGGAGACGAAATGACGACCTTGTCAAGAACGATGCCCAGATATTTGTTTACGTTCGCAGATGTGTGGTCGCTAAAAATCGTGGCGCCTTCCGAGGTCAATGTGAAGTCAATGGAGTATTGCCCCAACTGGTTGGTGGACACCATGGCGGTTTCAATCTTTTCCCCGGTCATGACTGTGTGGTAGATCGATGTGGCAGGATCGGCTGTCGCCAGGTCTGAAGGGACTCCACCATCCACGTCGGTCTGGATCGTTGTACCTTCGGCTATTGGTGTCGATCCGAAATCCACAAATTCAAGGCGACCAGTCTGTCCAAGTGTGGCTTTCACCTGATCAGGATCTGACACGCCAGGAAACTCGCCGACGATGCGATTACTGCCCGCTACTTGGAGTACGCTCTCGTTCACACCAAGGGCATTCGTCCGGTTCTCGAGGATCAAACGCGCCGTCTCCATCTGGTCGGCGGTTATGCTTGTGCCTTCGGGAAGGTCTGCTTCCAGCACAACCTGAAGACCGCCGCGCAAGTCGAGTCCAAGTCGCGGAGTGACATCCCGGCGCCAAAGGGTTTGGTCGGTGAATGGATTAGGGATAGCCAATTCTGAACTAAAATCTATCCAAGCTGATATGGCAACGATCACAGCGATCAAAATCAATCTGGTAGTCGTATTTCTCATGTGACATTTTCTCCACTCATGAAAATGCCCGCTTTGGGCAGGCGACGGGTGATTATACTACGGGATAAGCAATAGGGAATAGGTTGTTATTACGAGTAATCCCGTTTCCATGTTTTCTTGTTTTTTGGGGTGGTATGCAATCCAGAATCTTTCGCAGCTCATAAAGGTTCTTATTTTGGATGGAGAAAAATTCGTATTTGTTATGTTGCTGGTTTTTCGTTTATACCCAGCAGATACTCAAAGACGCAGGTTGCAACATCCTCGGGAGACAGATGATCTGTGTCAATTACTAAATTTGCATGGTTAAGAGCATGCGAGAGGCGACGCTGTTGTTCATTATATTCGCTCTCAACCCAGTTTAGCTGACGGCGCAATGTACACACTCGGAAGGATGCCTGCAGGAAAACAAGTACATCCGGATTGGTAATGCGTTTCCACATATCCATGACGTATGAATGTTCCTGCGCGATGTGCCGACAGGCATATCCATGTTCCTGGAGCGTGGCAGCAAGAGTTGATTTCCCTGAACCACAAGGTCCCACGATGCCGACAAGAATTCTATTTGCTGGCATGTACCAGGACGTTTAATTTTTCGGGACGACCAAGGACAGCTAGTTGATATCCCCCCTGGATCGGCATACTGTCTGTGGGGTGTAGTTCAGTGCTGTGGTCATGGCGAACGAGTACGATGCTGACACTATATCCGTCTTCTATCTGACCAACGGATTTTCCATCCAACTCCGAGTTTGGTAAGACTGTAAAACGCGCCAGGCTCAGGGATTCCCCTTCCACGTTGATGGGGTTCGTAATATCCGCACCCGCTGCGGAAGCTGCAAACGCAGGGGCGGCAATGGCAGTACCACTAAGAGCAAAAAAGCCGAATTGTGTGTGAAGTTCATCCGCAAAGTCGTCATCAAATATTCGGATGATCACCTTGATGTTTGGATTCAGTGTGCGCGCTTTTAATGCGGTTTTCAGGTTAAGAGCATCATTTTGAATACACATAATAATGGATTTGGCATGCTCGACACCCGCGTCCAGGAGAGTTGCTTCGCGGCTGCCATCACCACTTATTACAGGAATGCCAAGTTTTTGAACAGTGGATATCAGGTCCGATTTGGGATCCAATTCAATGACTGCCACCTGTTCCCCCATATCATGCAACTGCTGAATAACCCGGTAACCCAGATGACCGAGGCCAATAAGGATGTGATGTTTGTTTAAAGTGGATGCCACTGCAATCTCCCATTCTCTGCTTCGAGCGCGGCGATTGAAAAGAAGAATACCAAAATCGGTTAACCCCTGAGCCAGGGCACCGATGCCTATTATTGGAAAGATAAAATAAAATATTTGCAGTGGCGGGCTGATCGGAAATGAACCTCCCGCCTGTAAAAATGCCATTGTCAGGACAAGATAGATCGACTCAACAAGCCCGTTAACCGGTTCTCCCAGCGCCCGCGCGATGAAGAAATATGCAATGCCACCGCCGATGATGGCAAGAAAGAAGATAAGGACCGGTCCACCAAACTCTCGCAATAAAAGGGATGTATCCCTGATGGATGCTCGTATATGTTGGTGTGTGTGTTTTGGGATGGTATTCAAGAGTTAGTCAATCGGGAGACTCAACGCCAAACGTCTGACCTGGTCACTTGTGTGTTGGATTACTTTGAGCACGACAACGCTAATATCATCCGCAGGGCGACCTTCATCAAGACTGACTGCGTAAGCTAATAATTCATCTGCAATGGCTTGTGCGCTCGGGTCTTGTTCGTCAAGCATGGATTGGATGACTGTGCACACTTCCATTGGTTGCCCCCGTCTTTTCCCCGCATGTTCCAAACCGTCAGTATGGATGACTATAATTAATCCCGGTTCAATATTTATCTCGCTGATAATCGGTCGAGTATCCCGTGCAGTTCCGAGTGGGATGCTTTCTGTCGAAATGCAATCCACCTGACCATGCCGGCTGATCACCATCGAAGCAGGGTTATTTCGGGTAAGCACAATGGTATTTGTGTGCAAATCCACTGAAGCAATATTTAGTGTGCAGGAGACCTTTCCTTGTTTATCGGTATAAAGCGCATCAGATGCTGCACGAGCTGCCGCACCATCACGAACTCCCTCAGCGAGCAGGCTGATCACCCTGCGAACAACCATGATCGAGATTGCCTTCGCGCCCCGCCCGCTCGATTGACCATCTGCCAATACAACAGACACGCCTCCATTCGGACGTTCGACAACTTCCAGGGTGTCCCCGCTTTCGGACACCGCGTATTTATTAACTTTGGCGACAGCGATTTGGACTTCCATTACTTTATTTTACAACCTTTCAGCCTTGACGTCACTGGCTGATACAGATATAATCTGCCCGCTTGTCTGGAAATCACGCCGGGCTCTGCCCGGCGGTTGCTTGTCAATAAGGAGAACGAATGACCCCTCAACCGAAACGAAAACACTCAAAAGGTCGGCGCGACCGCCGTCGCGCTCACGATGCTATCGTGGCGCACAACCTGGTAGCTTGCTCCAATTGTGGATCAATGCGATTATCTCATACTGTCTGTCCCAAGTGCGGGCACTATCAAGGCCGTGAAGTGCTTGAGATCAAAAAAGAAAAGAAAAAGGCAGAATAATCTAAACGAGCCGGAACCAAACCGGCTCGTTTGCATTGTAGACCAAAATTATCGTTGCTGACGGATTTTTTTCTCGGGAGGAACGGAGCAAGAGGTCCGAGCTTGCATTTTTGCTATGTTCATAATTATGATTACTGGGCAATTGATTGTGCCCTTTGGTATAATCACCTTGTGAATGGGTTCGAAGACATAGTTACCAACAAAGACGCGTCTCTGGAAGGCGGGTTTTTGTGCAAATGCCTGGTCAGATTGGGTTGACCAGGCTTCATTTTTCCACGGAGTGACAATGAAACTTAGTAAACTTGCGAGCGAAATAGCGGAATCCCCAACTTTTGCCCTGAACGAAGAAGCGCGGCTGTTGCGCGAACGAGGCGAGCCGGTCATCAACCTTGGCATCGGCGAACCAAAGAATAAAACACCCATTGCGGCTATTCTCGCATCCGGCGCTAAATTGACCAGCGGTGAAGTGAAATACACTCCACCCGATGGTCTTCCATCAATGAAAAAGGCGATTATCCGGTATACCGAAGATAATTACAATCGTTTGGCATCGCCCGAAAATGTGATCGTTACTAATGGCGCAAAGCAATCCTTGTTTAACATCTTTTACTCGCTCCTCAATCCACAGGACGAGGTGATTATTATTGCGCCTTATTGGGTTTCGTACCCGGAAATCGTGAAGATGTGTTACGGTGTACCAGTTATAGTCACTCCCGAAGACGGAACATTCACTCCAAGTTTCGAAGAGATTGTGCGGGCAGTTACTTCATATACACGGGCGATTATCATCAACAGCCCAAATAATCCCTCCGGCGCGATTTACCCCCCCGAATTGGTCGCAAAGATCGTGGAGTTTTGTGAGCGTAAAGGTATTCATCTGATTTGCGACGATATCTACCATAAGTTGACTTTTGGTCGCAATATTGCACATCCTGCGTGGGAGTTTACTCAGCGGGATATTGAAGATTCCCATATTATCGTAGTGAACGGCGTCGCAAAATTGTATGGCATGACGGGATTTCGCGTCGGGTGGGTGGTTGCCCCAAAGGATTTGGTTAAAGTGATGACAAATGTCCAGGGACAGACAACTTCATGTGTATCTCCCGTTTCACAGGCAGCGGCGGAAGGCGCGCTGAATGGAATGCAATCAGTGGTCGAGGCATTACGGCTTCAAATTGAAAACAATTGCAACGTTTTGCTGCAGGAAATGAAATCCTTTAACGGGGCGCGGCTGATACCTCCCCAAGGGACATTTTACGCCCTGCCCGACTTGCGTGCGTGCGGAACAAGTTCAGTGGAAATGGCGAAATTCCTTCTCAAGAAAGCATTGGTGGTAACCGTACCAGGTAAGGAATTTGGAATGGAGGGGCACATTCGATTGTCGTTCGCGGGATCTGTCAAGGATGTGACCGAGGGATTAATGCGCATCCGATGGGCTCTTGATCCAACCAGCCCTAACGAGATTTACATTGGCGACAAGAAGCTGATCCGAGATTGGCTATAGTACATAACGAAATCGGGTGCGGCTGACTGATAAGAGGAATGTCCTGGCTGCACTCCACCGGAGAAAAAATGAATAACCTATTAAATATAAAAACCCCTGCCGAATCAGTGGCGCAAATACGTAAGGCGGACTTCAATCTGTCAAATCATGGAGTGACCAATCTCCGACTGGCATATTGGAATTTGTCGACTGAGGCACTCTACGAAGAGGCGGTTTTCCGCGGCGAAGGTTCGACCGCGCTTGGCGGTCCATTTATTGCTTTCACCGGCAAGCATACTGCCCGATCTGCAAATGATAAATTTGTCGTGCGTGAGGACACAAGTGAAAGCCGGATTTGGTGGGGTCAGTATAACCGCCCGTTCAGTGCGGAGAAGTTTGATGATCTGCTTGCGCGCGAACTTGGTTTCATGCAAGGTCGCGATGTGTTCGTCCAGGATGTTTATGCCGGGGCGGCTGAAAAGTACCGGTTACCCGTTCGGATAGTGACCGAACACGCCTGGCATAGTCATTTTGTGCGCAACATGTTTATTTTGCCGCACTCACTCGAGGAGTACAAGCGTTTCGTTCCTGAATTCACCATTATGGTGATGCCGTCATTTAAGGCAAATCCGTCGGTGGACAACACGGTCAGCGAAACCTTCATCTGCCTGTCGTTCGAAAAGAAAATTGCTATCGTCGGAAATACAGCTTATGCCGGCGAAATAAAAAAATCCGTCTTTACAATATTAAATTACCTGCTCCCGCTGGAGGGCGTGCTTTCAATGCATTGCTCGGCGAATGTCAATCCCGATGATCCGGATGATGTGGCGTTGTTTTTTGGGTTGAGCGGGACAGGGAAGACGACTCTCTCAGCAGATCCAACACGGCGGTTGATCGGTGATGATGAGCATGGCTGGAGTGATGACGGAGTTTTCAATTTCGAAGGTGGGTGTTATGCAAAGGTAATCGGGCTGTCTGCGTCGGCAGAGCCGGAAATTTTTGCAACCACAAAGCGATTTGGGACAATTCTGGAAAATGTGCCGTTTGACCCGGTGACACGTTTCATCGATTTGGATGATGATTCAGTCACAGAGAATACCCGCGCTTCCTATCCCCTGGAATTTATTGCCAACGCGGTGCCAGAAAAGCAGGCAGGTCATCCAAAGAACATCATTCTTCTGACTTGTGATGCGAGTGGGGTGATGCCTCCGATTGCCCGTCTAAGCCCGAACCAGACGCTCTACCAGTTCATATCTGGGTATACATCCAAAATCGCGGGCACGGAAGTAGGACTTGGCTCAGAACCCGAGATCACCTTTTCGACATGTTTCGGTGGTCCATTTATGGTGCATCACCCTTATTTCTACGCCGACCTGCTCAGGCGAAAGATTGAACGTTATGGTGTAACATGTTGGTTGGTAAACACTGGCTGGGTTGGGGGACCATACGGTGTGGGAAAACGAATCAGCATCAAGTATACGCGGGCTTTGCTTAATGCGGCTTTGACAGGGAAACTGGCGCAAGTCGAATATTACAAGGATCCAATATTTGGTTTCGAAGTGCCGAAATCATGCCCCGAGGTGCCCGATTCAGTACTCCAACCTTGGTCCAGCTGGCCAAGTCGCGAGGAGTATGATAAACGTTATAAAGATCTGGCGTTGCGCTTCAAGCAAAACTTCAAGAAGTTTGAAGAAGGAACTCCAGCTGAAGTCGTTGACGCTGGACCAATCATTTGAAGCACGAATGACAAGTGGATAAATTTCTCCGCTCTCGCAAATGAATGATTTGCGAGAGCGGTCTTATCTGTGATATTTCCCTTGTCTGACTCCATTCATCGCTCAGGGTACTCTAATACTGATATTTGTGATTTAATTGCGTCCATGCTTATGGTTGAATGTTTCCGGAGTTGATATGACTCAGTCAATAGCCCCACGTCCACGTATTATTTGGGTGGATATTATCCGCGCGGTATCTGCGTTCGGTGTTATTTTTACGCATGTTACGATGATTATTGTGAATTATTGGGATAAAAAGCCTCTTGTTCGCGGGGACGAAGTCTGGTGGACAACCAGTGTATTCTATGCTTTCCTCGCCCGTTGCGCACTGGGGTTATTTTTCATGATCAGCGGATACCTGTTGCTCCCAACACGATTAAATACTTTTGCATTCCTCAGAAAGCGATTGTGGAAATTAATTGTCCCCCTTCTCTTCTGGGGCACTTTTTATATCCTTTGGCGCGGGAATTATCCTGATGATCCTGTCAAGGCTGTCAAATACATCCTGAGTTCCCTGGCGGCTGGAACTTTGGAATTTCACTTGTGGTTCTTGTATACATTCATTGGTTTATATCTCTTTGTCCCCATATTAAGCCTCTTTATCAGAAGCGCTAAAGAGAGTGATATTTGGTATTACGTAGCGGTCTGGTTTGTATTGGGTCCGGTCTTTGGGTTAATATATTGGACTTCCGGTCATGTTGTCGCTCTGATGCAATTTGGATATTTTTCTGGTTTTTTAGGTTATTTCCTGCTTGGCTATTTGTTGGGGCATCGCGAATTCAACCAAAAATGGATTATTGCAATTTGGATTCTATTGCCATTGTTGGCCGCAGCTGAAACTTACGGGATGTACCACGAAACCCGGGTTGAAAAATTTATGAGCGACCAATGGTTTGATACGTTAACCGTCCTTGTTGTTCCATATACAGCATTAATGTTTGTCGCGCTTAAAGGAGTGGGGGTCCAAATCCAGAAAAAACTAAGTGAAACCTCCAAAGTTCCAGCCATTTTGGAGGCGCTTAGTCGCGCCAGTCTTGGTATTATCCTCGTTCATGTCGTTATCTTGGAAGGCATGTACAAGGGAGTGGGTGATTTTCACCTGGCGCCCTATGATTTTCACCCCGCAATCTCGATTCCGGTTATTTCAATTATCAGTTATTTCATTTGTTTTATCATCGTATATCTTATCCAAAGGATACCCATCCTCCGGAATATTGTTGGCTCATAAATTGGTATTGAACAGCATATATTGAGGATCTCTGAATGCAATCTTCCTCTTACTCCGCGTATAAACCCTGGGTGGATATTACCCGCATCATTGCGATCCTATTTGTTGTTGTCGTTCATGTTTCCTATCAGCTGGTTTTCAAGTGGGGCAGTATCCCATTCGATTGGTGGATGTTGGGGAATATCGTGGATGGAGCCAGTCGGACAGCAGTATCATTATTCTTCATGATCAGTGGTTATTTAAACCTTATCCATCCCATGCCCTGGAAGGATTATTTCAAAAAGCGTCTGCCTCGTCTATTAATACTTCTAATTACATGGTCTCTCCTCCATATGTTCCTGCTGGCATACACCGGGCAGAAGGAGTATACGCTGGTGACGGCTTTTGAAGCCATCCTCAGCGGCTCGGTATATGATCATTTATGGTTCATGTACTCATTGTTTGGTTTTTATTTAATTACTCCGGTAGTTTGGAAAATCGTTGAATTGGACCGAAAGACAATCTGGTACTACCTGGCGCTCTGGGTGATTTTTGAACCTCTTGCTGCACTAATTGAGCGTTTCGCTGGTTTCAAATTTGGGGTCTTTCTCCCCCAGGCGACCGGATACTTTGGGTTCTATATACTGGGATATTTACTTGGCACGCGGGAATTTTCCAGGAAACAATCCTGGTTGGGTCTGTGCGCCTGGATAGTGGCATCGCTGTTTATTATTTTCGGTACATGGGCTTTGACCGCATCCGCCGGCGAGGTGGATGTAACCTTTTATTATATTAATGGATTTCCCGTTCTGATCGGAGCAATAGGTCTTATTTATATTTATTAAGTCAATAAAATTAGATCACCCGCTCCTCCGATTTTTCGGGATGACAACCACAGGCGTTTACCTCATGCACTATATCATTATTGACCTTGTCAAACGCGGGATTCTTGGTGTGAAACTTTCTGCTTTCCACCCTAATCCGTATCTTGGTGTGCCGTTAACGATTATCGTTGTATTCCTGTTATCTGCCTTGATCACCCAAATCCTTCTACGAATACCCATCCTAAGGAGAACTGTCTCCTGAATCGTTAATATACATTTTAGCTATTGATCTGGTGAGGTTTTCATGCAATTAGAGGCATCAAGTCAATCGTCTTCGCGTTATCTTTGGGCTGATTTTGTCCGCAATATCGGCATACTTTTAGTCATCCTTGGACACGTTTCGGGCATGGTTGTCCAGCGTATGGACAAAATTCCCATGAATGATTGGATGGCTGGAAACATTTATAACGTAATTGCACGTGCATGCGTTCCGCTCCTTTTTATGGTCAGTGGGGCGCTTCTGCTTCCCCGCCAGGAGAGTATCCGCGATTTTTATTCCAAGCGTTTTCAGAGAGTCATATTCCCATTCTTATTCTGGTCAATTCTCTATCTTCTTTGGAAAAGTGCGGGCTATCAAAACTACACCCTGATAAATGCTCTCAAGACTATCGGAATCAGCATACTGATCGCGCCTGCTGAGTATCATCTATGGTTTATGTATGAGTTATTCGGTGTCTACATGCTGACGCCACTTTTTCGTAAAGCCGTTGATACCAATCGCGAAATCTGTCCTTTGGTATTTCATCGCCATTTGGTTCATCTTTGGCCCCCTGAAACGCCTATTTCAAACTTACGTACCCTACGACATCATCTTCGATCTCGGATATCTGACTGGATATATTGGTTATTTTGTCCTTGGATACTTATTAACTCGGATCGCAATTCGAAAATGGATGCTGTGGGTTTCCGCCATTGTGTATCTACTATCGGCGGTATTTACCGGTTACATGACTTTTTACTATTTTCAAAATCGCCCGGGGATGACAGAATTCTACCAGTATCTTCTTGGTATCAATATTGTCTTTCTGTCCGTGTCAGCCTATATCTTACTGAAATCTGCAGGCGAGGCGATTTTTTCCAAACCCCGACCCGTTTTGGCAAAATGGGCTGTGGCTCTCACCTCGGCCAGTTTTGGCATGTATTTGGTTCATGTTTTTGTTCTGACCTTTATTAAGACCAATCTTATCTCGCCGATAGATAGTCCATCCAATATTACGATCCCTCTTGTGACGATATTGGTTTTTATCGCTTCCTGGATTATTATTGCCATTCTCCAAAAAATCCCCATCATTCGTTCACTGGTTGCATGATTTTAAGGTTCCAGCGCATATATCAATATGGTTTTACCGATAGAGGCTGCCAGGCTTGTGTTATTTTCTTCCAACAGAACAAGTAGTGTTAGTGGCGTGCCTTGCCAGTTCGGTAATGTCCCCATCGCCAACCATGTGTATGTTTTACCCTCCTTGCTTGTGACAATTGCGCTATATTGCCAATAAGGCTGATCTGGTGCTTGCAAGGATTCTGCTAGTTCCTCTGCGACATCTTGTTCAATCAAGTTGCGAGGTTCGCTGGTTGCAGGCAGGATTACCCATCCCTGCGTGGGTGTGTTTACTGCCAGAGCTATTCGAGGGGCAGGGCGGATACCCTTGTTGTTGAGCGCGGAAAACACCAGAACAAGTTGAAGCGGACTAACATGAATATTCTCGACCTCTCCATATTTTGATGGAATCCCAACGGGGAGACGCAACTCAGGAGCAGAGTAAAGTCCAAGCAAATCATAGTAAGCTGCCTGCTGTTCCGCATCAGGATTACCTGTTTTTTCAAATTGCATGTTTAGTAAGGGTAGCAGAAACGATCCCGGTGGATAGGTGCCTTGGGCGGCGCGGTTGAGCAGTGGGGCTGCCGGATTTGTTTGCAATTGATTTCCAGTATCGTCCAATAAATTCGGATCATATGTGGGATGCGAGCTCATCGACAGTATTTCCCCGCTTTGAGCATTAATGAGGATAAGCGCTCCTGTATGAATACCCATCAGCTCATCCGCTTTTTTTTGGAGCTCGAGATCGATACTTAATCTGACATCAAGACCGGGGGGCGGGGTGCCATAGAGTAAATAGTGCCACCATACAAGACTGGATGCATTGCCTTGATTACCACGTAAATAACCATCCAAAGTTGATTCCAAGCCGGCTTGTCCAAAAACCGGATGCGTATAGCCAGTAACAGGTGCTAAATCAGTGTATAGGTAATTTCGTGTGAAGTTATCGTTCGACAATATCGTATTGTTAATTACCTGGTTTTCACGATCAAACAGTGTGCCACGGAGGACGTATCGATCCGCAATTGAACGACGGGCATTATCAGTTCTGGATAATAGGTCAGGGCTTTGGATGACAGCCCACCAACCGGTTGCCAAGGCAACAGAAAATATACCTAGGGCAAATAGCGACGCCAGGAAGGCATAGGGCTGTGGGGAATGATACATGCGCAGGTTCAACATCCTGTTGGGCAGATATCCGTATTATTATTGCCAATGCGAGGAATGCCGTCACCAGTGACGAACCACCATATGAGACAAATGGCAGGGTAACACCTGTGAGGGGGAGTAATCGTAGATTTCCTCCCAGGATAAGCAGACTTTGCACTCCAATATATGTGGATAAACCTCCCGCGAGTAACCTCTGATAGCGATTGGGGGCTAGCAGGGCAGTCCTTATGCTCCTCGTTAAGAGTACGCCAATCAAAGTCAGCATGCCGATTGCCCCGATCAGTCCGGTCTCCTCCACTACCGAGGTGTAGATGAAATCAGATATGGCAACTGGCACTAGAGACGGCGAACCGAGACCTGGTCCGCGTCCGACTACACCGCCATTGGCAATCGCCAGTAATGATTGGATAACCTGATAGGATTTACCGCTGGGATCATTCCAGGGATTCAGCCATACATCGAGTCGCGTGTGTATAATGTCGATAAGGTAATAACCGATCGATGCTGATATCGTCAGAATAAGGGCTGTTGCAATTAAGACGCGTTTTTTGCCAGTTGCCAGATAGAGGATTAGTGTATAGAGCAGGAGAAATATTGAGGCTGTCCCAAGGTCGCGCTGAACAAAAAGGATTACAATCGAAAATCCCGTAACTACCAATGTTGGGATAATTAACGGCAAAGAGATTTTCTGAAGAAAGGATTGCCTTCCGTGTATGTCAGGCACTTGTTCGGTTACGCGGTCGGCAAGGTAGGCTGACAGGAAAAGAACAAGGAGTAGTTTTAGTGGTTCGGATGGTTGCAGGTATATATCGGCTCCCCCAATCCATAAACGCGGTCCGAAACCAGATGGATTCGTGCCAAGGACGAGGGTTAGTGCAGTAAGTGCTATCCCGCCTAGCATAGTCAGGTATTTATAGCGGCGGAAGAATGAGAGATCAGGTAGTAGGTTGAGAACCAGGCAGAATATGGATATGGCGACCACCAGCCATGCGGTTTGACGTGCACCATAGTAGGGGTCCAGTCGCCAAATTGTTAGCAGTCCCCATCCACTTAGTAAATATGCAATGGAAAATAATATCGGATCACAATCAGGAAGCCTGCGTAGAAGCTGACGTTGGGCAACCCTCGAGAGCACGAGCCAGACGAAAAATCCAATCCAATGGCTCCATCGATAATCCACTGACCAGCTTCGTTCGCGTACAGCTGGCGAGATGGTAAGTATCAGGGAGAAAAGGAAAAGAAACGCCGCGGAAAGAATAAACAGACGTTGTCGGATTGAGGGAATATTCACAGGTGCTATTTGATATATTTCTCGATCAGCAAGTGGAGGCGTTGTTTGGTTGCCGGAGATATCTGAGAGAGATCGGAGATCAGAGACGATGATAATGCCGTATCGCACCCGCATTTTCTTGGCGTAACTGGATTGGAAGCTAAATATCGAATCGCCTTTTGAGCTGTTGATGTGTTTCTTCTAAGTGTGTCTATTACCATATCAACGCTAACAGGAGTTTCACTGACATGCCAAACATCGTAATCAGTGACATGCGCCATCACCGAATAGCATATCTCGGCTTCCCGGGCAAGGAATGCCTCAGGGGACGTCGTCATGCCAATGATGGACATACCCCAGGAGCGGTAGGTGTTCGATTCAGCCTTTGTAGAGAAGCGTGGTCCCTCGATTGTGATTATCGAGCCGCCGCGATGGGTTGTCGTACCGGTTGACCGGACGGCAGATTCTACTAGATCCGAAAGATCCTTACAAAATGGATCTGCAACGGAAATGTGGGCAACAAGTCCATCTCCAAAAAAGGAACGATGTCGCAAGTGCGTGTTGTCATATATTTGATCGGGGATGACAATATGACCTGGGGCAAAATCCTCCCGGAGAGATCCGCATGCACTGATGCTGACAATGCGTTCGACTCCGAGAGATTTTAGGGCATAGATGTTGGCGCGATAATTTACTTCGGTGGGGCTGATGCGATGTCCCAAGCCATGTCTTGCAAGAAAAGCAATTTTCGTGTTTTCAATTGAGCCTACCACGATGGGGGCGCTGGGCTTTCCAAAAGGGGTGTCAAGCTCGAGTTTCATCACGTCAACAAGCCCAGGCACGTCATAAATGCCGGAACCGCCAATGACAGCTAATGTCGCAGTCGTATTCATGAAGAACCTCCGATCAAACTATAAACGCGCCGTCGGTGATGGATCGGCAGGAGTGCCGATGCTGACTATTAGGGCAGTGTGTCCACATTCGATCTGGTCACCGGATGTGATCACTGTTGGTACATCCAGGGGAGCCTGGTTTAAACGGGTGCCATTCATTGATCTAAGATCCTCCGTCCACCACTGCCCATGGTGGTAACTCAGGCGAGCATGGCGTCCAGAGACCGCATCGTCGTCCAGGCAAATGTCACAAGAAGGATCCCGTCCGATGGAAACGTCAGATTGTTGAAAGACGCGGTAAATGGTGTTTGTTCCCGTACGTTGTATGGATAGGTTCAATGTGGGTGGTTTTCGTGCTGCCAGGTTAACTCCCAGTTTTTGTAATTCCTTCCATGAAATGAAGAGTATCCAGCCCAGGAAGGCGTACAGGCAGGCAGCAAGTACCAGCCGTAATGACAGAACAATAATGCCGCTCATTTCTGGCGTTTGAGAAAATCAGAAGGAGAGTTGTAAATGGCGGTCTTCCGGTCGAGGGCATCTGGACTCAGGGGACCCGTATCCTTGAGATCTGGGCGTGGATAGGGATTATCCTGTCCAAAGACCAGGTCGACTCCTGCCAACGAAATCACATCCCCGGGATAGAGAATTGTCTGGCTGATGCGTTTGCCATTGATAAAGGTCCCACCTGTTGAGTTAAGATCAAAGATGACATACCGCCCTTTGATTGAACGTAATTGGGCATGAGTCCTCGAGACGCGAGGATCATCTATGGTCAGTTGATTCTCCAGGCGTCTTCCGATATTGACAACTGGTGTAGTTAATGGGAATACTTTCCTGCCATCGATTATCAAGAAAGCGTTTTCTGGCACGCTGATGTCTTCCGTTTCGGAAGGTGATCCAGAAACCATTGAATTTGTTGGCGCAAGGCTTTCCATTTTTGTGGATGTAACCACCCGGACCTTGCCCCGAGAGATGGTTTTGTCAGCTGTCACGGAAAGAGTGGGAGGCGCGGAAAACCTTAGGTTCGATTCACTACCGACCACCTGGATTGTCTCTTTCAGTGCATCCAGGATTCTGCGATCCTGCCACTGGGAAACATCCTCCGGAGAAACGATCAAAGTGAATATATTGGGAGCCGTCTCCTGGTCAGTTTTTCCTGAGATGTTAGCGTATAGCGCGGATGCAATTTGCTGGATGGCAGCTTGTTCGATTTTATTGCCCGGTAAAATGCTCAGCATCCGGATTTCTATCAGTTCTTGAATGCGTGCTTCAAGTTTTCGAAGTTGGATCTTCATGTATATCCTCTGAGTCATTATAGAAGGGAGGTTGGTATTTCGCAAGTCCAGCTAATAGAAGATTAATATACTAGAAAAATATCATAAATATTGACATATCCTGTCTACCCTGCTATAATGCCGCAGCATTTGAAATATCGCCTTTCACGGCTTATCAGGAGTTCAGGCATGGCGCAGCTTGAGATACGGAATTTGCATGTCAATATTGAGGGCAAGGAAATATTAAAAGGGCTCGATCTTACTGTGGAACAGGGTAGGGTTCACGCGATTATGGGCCCAAACGGAACAGGGAAATCCACCCTGGCGTATACATTGATGGGTCACCCCAATTATACCGTTACAGACGGCGAAGTTCTTTATAAAGGTATGAATATTCTTGATCTGGAACCAGACGAAAGATCTCGTGCGGGTATCTTCCTTGCCTTCCAATACCCCGTGGCAATTCCTGGTGTAACGGTGGCAAATTTCCTCCGCTCCGCCGTCAATTCCCGGCGGCGGGCAGAGAACCCGGAAGATAAAGGCGTTCCCATTCCTGAGTTCCGGAGGATGCTGAAAGAAAAAATGGATATGCTTAAAATGGATCACAATTTTGCCGGGAGATATCTTAACGAAGGTTTTTCAGGCGGCGAGAAGAAACGTGCTGAAATTTTACAATTGGCCACGCTGAAACCTGAAATTGCAATCCTCGATGAAACGGATTCAGGTCTTGATATCGATGCATTAAAAATTGTATCGGAAGGCGTCAATACTCTTGCCGGACCCGAGCTTGGTGTGCTTGTTATTACACACTATCAGCGTTTGCTAAATTACATTAAACCCGATTATGTTCACGTCATGCTGGACGGACGGATTGTTGAATCTGGCGGTCCGGACCTGGCATTACACCTGGAAGAGCATGGATATGAATGGGTGCGCGAGAAATATGAAGATGCAGCCCAAGGGCAGGGGAATTCTTGATTTATCGGTGTGATTAACGTTTATGCCTCTGAATTTCCCAGTGAGATACTCTTGGAGTTGACATGAGTGAAGATGCAAAGATTTTAAGTGATATTGGCGATTACAAATATGGATTCCATGACAGGGATGATAATTATATATTTAAATCCCGGATGGGGTTAAGTGCGGAAGTTGTTGAAAATATATCCCGCATGAAAGGCGAACCCAAGTGGATGCTCGAGTTTCGTCTCAGGGCATTGAAGCATTTTCTGGCGCGTCCAATGCCTACTTGGGGACCTGATTTAAGTGGGCTCGAGCTTGATAAGATTTTTTATTATGTAAAACCGACCGAGAAAAGCGAGAAATCCTGGGACGATGTGCCCGATGATATCAAGCGGACTTTCGACCGGCTGGGTATTCCGGAGGCTGAGCGGAAGTTTTTAGCGGGTGTTGGGGCTCAATATGAATCCGAGATGGTCTACCATTCGATTTTGGAGCATCTTGAAAAACAAGGTGTGATTTTCCTGTCAATCGAGGATGGTCTGCGGCAACATCCGGATCTGTTCCGTGAGTACTTTGGAACCGTCATTCCGATTGAAGACAATAAATTTGCAGCTTTGAATTCCGCGGTTTGGTCAGGCGGATCATTTGTCTATGTTCCAAAAGGCGTGAAGGTCGACTTGCCTCTCCAGGCATATTTCCGATTGAACACAGCAAATGTTGGTCAATTCGAGCGAACGTTGATAATTGTGGATGAAGATGCATCTGTTCATTATGTGGAAGGCTGCACAGCGCCACAATATACAACCAATTCGTTTCACTCAGGTGTGATTGAGATTGTTGTAAAGCACGGGGCACGTTCGCGCTACTCAACCATTCAAAACTGGTCGACGAATGTGTTCAATCTGGTGACTCAGCGTGCCAAGGTATATGGAAATGCATCCCATGAATGGGTTGATGCGAACCTCGGATCGAAATTGACCATGAAGTATCCATCATGTTATCTTATGGAGCCCGGTGCGCGCGGAGAAATGTTATCGATGGCATTTGCAGGGCCGGGGCAGATTCAGGATGCAGGTTCAAAAATGGTCCATTTTGCACCGAATACAACCAGTAAGATCACATCAAAATCCATCAGCAAGGGCGGAGGCCGGGCGTCATATCGTGGCTTGATTGAAAGTCTACAAGGGGGCAAAAGGAGTAAAGTCGAATGTGGTCTGTGATGCTTTGCTTCTCGATCCCCAGTCGCGTTCGGATACCTATCCCACCATAGAAATCGATGAGGACGATGTGAGTGTTGGGCACGAAGCCTCGGTCAGCAAGGTGGGCGAGGAGCAGCTTTTCTATCTGATGTCACGCGGTCTCTCGAAAGAAGAAGCGACCAGTATGGTGGTATCAGGTTTTATTGAACCTCTGGTAAAAGAATTGCCCATGGAATATGCAGTGGAAATGAATCGACTGATACAACTTCAAATGGAAGGATCGATTGGGTGAAATGCAGGAAAAACCAAATGTAGTAGTATCGAAAAAGCGGCGGGGTGATGCTCCAATTAAGGAGTTCGGTTTTGGCTTGGATGATCTTCCTGACGCTGGCGGTGCTCTCGCCGCTTATCGAAAATCAGCCTGGACGACATTTAGGGAAATGGCTTTTCCTCAAACCACTGAGGAAGCCTGGCGTCGAACGGACTTGCATCTCCTGCCTGTATCCGGGTTTGTACTTCCAAAAAGTGGTCTTTACAAAAATTTTCTGGGTGTTCCGGCTGATCTATTAAAACCGCTTGTTGGCGAACAGCATGGAGGACAAATTCGCTTCATCCCAGGGAGCGTGGAATCCTATTTGGAGCAGGAACTATCAAGGAAAGGTGTAATTTTCACGGATTTTCATACTGCGGAAAAGCAACATCCAGAACTCCTGGCAAGGCTCATTGGCCGGATAGTAAAGCCCGCAGATGGAAAATTTGCAGCTCTGGCGTCAGCACTATCTCAGAATGGCGTATTGCTTTATGTTCCAAAAAATGTTAGCGTGAATTACCCACTTCATTCCATCCTTTGGGGACCTGGTACAGGCCTTGCTCATTTCTCTCACGTGATAGTCTTTGTGGAAGATGGCGCATCTGTAACCTATGTACATGAGGCGGCATCTCCTGATGAAGACGGTCATACCTTGCACGCAGGCATTGTGGAAATTCAGGTTGGCGAAAATGCAGAATTGAAGTTTGTGGAATTGCAATCATGGGGGCAGCATGTTTGGAATTTTTCGCACGAAAGAGCACGCGTCCTTGGAGGCGGGCACCTGGATTGGATCTTCGGCGCAGTGGGTTCCCGGGTTACAAAAAATTTCTCGGACCTCGACCTGGTTGGCGAAGGTGCCCAGGGGCGGATGTCCGGTTTCTATTTTACTGACGGAACCCAGCACCTCGATCATGATACACAGCAAAATCATCTTGCGCCGCGAACGACAAGCGATCTGCTGTTTAAAGGTGCACTTAAAGGAAAAAGTCGCTCTGTATGGCAAGGCATGATCTACGTTGCCCCTCAGGCTCAAAAGACCGATGGATACCAGGCGAACCGGAATATAATTTTAAGCGACGGTGCGAGAGCCGATTCCATCCCTGGACTTGAAATCCTTGCTGACGACGTGCGCTGCACACACGGTGCCACGGTTGGAAAATTGGAGCAGGAACCGTTATTTTATCTGAAAAGCAGGGGAATCCCTCAAGCTGATGCAGAACGACTGGTCGTTGAAGGATTCTTTGACCCGATCATGCAGCGAATTCCTTTCGATGGAGTGCGCACAAGATTTCAACAGGCAATTCTGAATAAGATGGGATAATATTATCTGCATAAAGTTCTTGTGTGTTTCCAGATAAATCAGGATACTTATACAAAATAACAAAAGAGAGTGATATGGCAGCCAAAATAAAAACAAAGCAAATAAAAGTAGTTACTCCCGAGACGGAGCGTAGGCATGTTCGAGACGAACGGATTGGGTCTCAGATTTCCTATATGAAGGCTCCTGGGGTGGAACACGCATTCGAAGTAGGCAATTCCGTGGAAGTTTTCTGTGATCACGAAAAGAGCAACGATCGGGTACGTGGTTGGATCAAGGGGATCGTAGTACAGGTGGATAATAAAATGGTCGCCGTGCAATTTCGATCCAACGTCTTCCTGACCGATGGCTGGATGGTCCCTGACCGAATTCTGTGGTACCCCCTGGCATCTGAGCACATCCGGCCCTTGATGAATAGAAAGACTCAAAAAAAAGAACTGCCTAATTATTAAGTATGTTGGATATATCCCTAATTCGAAAGGATTTCCCAATCCTCAGGCGTGAGACGCGACCTGGGATTCCTTTGACATATCTTGATTCAACTGCTACATCCCAAAAGCCGCAGATTGTCTTGGATGTAATGGATGGATTTTATAAGCGCTCAAATGCGAATATTCACCGCGGTGTACATACGCTTGCCGAAGAGGCTACCACGCTCTATGAAGATGCAAGGCAAAAAATCGCGCGTTTTATTAACGCACCTTCCGCCAGGCAGATAGTATTCACCCGGAATACCACTGAATCAATTAATCTGCTTGCGTATACATGGGCAAGGGCGAATTTAAAGGCAGGGGACGTTGTTCTCCTGACGGAGATGGAGCATCATTCCAATCTTGTCCCCTGGCAGATACTATCCACTGAGCGGGATATTAAATTGGAGTTTATCCCTGTAACGGAGAACGGATTATTGGACTTGGAAGCTTATCAAATTCTGCTTTCCAGGGGTCCTAAACTGGTTTCTTTCACTCATATGTCCAATGTTCTTGGAACAATAAATCCAGCAGGTGAGCTGATTCGCCAGGCGCACGAAGTTGGGGCTGTTGTAATTATTGATGCAGCACAATCCGTCCCCCATTTCTTTGTAGATATTCAAGCACTTGATGCGGATTTTTTGGCTTTTTCTGCGCACAAAATGTGTGGACCGACAGGAATTGGCGCCTTATTTGGGAAAACTGAATTATTGGAATCCATGCCTCCTTTCCTTGGTGGCGGCGATATGATCAAGGAAGTCAAGCTGCGTTCTTTTCGTCCAAATGATCTTCCCCATAAATTTGAGGCAGGAACCCCTGCCATCGCCGAAGCGATCGGATTTGGTGCTGCTGTGGATTATTTAAGCAAAATCGGGATGGATGTCATTTCCGCACACGAGCAGGATATCACGAAGTATGCCATGGAGAGATTGGAAGAGATCCCTGGGGTAAAAATATTCGGTCCTCCTGTTGAAAAGCGGGGTGGTGTAGTTTCGTTTACGCTCGCTGGTATCCATCCTCATGACGTCGCACAAATATTGGACCGTGACGGAATTGCTATCAGAGCTGGGCACCATTGTGCTCAGCCCCTGCACGAAAAATTTGGGATTCCTGCCACCAGTCGTGCTTCCTTTTATCTCTACAATAGGATGGATGATGTGGACAGGTTGGTCGACGGGCTCTATAAAGTAAAAAAGCTGTTTGGATAATGAGTTTATTGGAGATTGCATGGATGATCTCTATCGCGAAGTCATAATTGAGCATTATAAGAACCCATCCTATCGAGGCCGTCTGGATCCTTGCGATATAACCTTTTCAGACAATAATCCTCTTTGCGGTGATCACATCCAAATTGATCTGCGCGTTGATTCAGATGGAAAGATAAGCGATGCACGGTTTGATGGTCATGGGTGTGCTATCTCACAGGCATCTGCTGACTTGCTCCTGGAGTCTGTCATCGGGAAATCGCTGGAAGAAGTAAAGAAATTAAATAAAGATTCCATCCTCGAGATGCTGGGTATTGACTTGGGTCCCGTTCGTTTGAAATGTGCCTTACTATCGCTTAAAGTATTGAAGGCAGGTGTGTACGGACTTGGAGAAGCAAGCGATGAATTGGTGGCTTAAGAAAAGCACTAAGTGTATTTTGTAAGGGCAAATATTGCTTTTGAGGAACCATGTACAATTATATAATCCAGGATGAAGAGAAATTGGAATATGTTGAGGTATCCCCCGTCAATGAGTTGAAAAATGGCGAACGGTTATTTGTTGAAGTGGGCGATAGAAGTTTGGTGATCTTTAATATTGCCGGTGACTTTTTCGCAATCGGCGATGTATGCTCCCATGATGATGGTCCGGTGGGAGAGGGTGAACTCGAGGGGTTTAATATTATTTGTCCCCGCCATGGGGCGGAATTTGATATCCGCACCGGGAAAGTGATGCAGATGCCCGCAGTTGTCGATATTCCAGCCTATCCCGTACGGGTTGTGGACGGACAGATCCAGGTTGGGATTCCAAAAACGTGAAACCACCTAATTTAGATACAGTTATTCCCCAAATTGTCCTACAATTCTAAGAATATCAAAGCCTTCTGCATATGGGAGTTCGGCTAGCGCTCCATGGCGGATCATGATGGATCGAGTCAGTTCTGCATTAAAGTAATAACGGTCGCGGTAGGTTTTATACTTCGCAAGAGCTTCGATTTTTTTCTCAACATCCTGCTCTGTGACTTCCACCAGGAAATGGGGAAAAAAACCATACGAAGAGCGTACAACGTCAAAGCCAAGAACTGTTATGCCCCGATACGCGCGTAATGCTTCTTCGGTCATGGTGAGATGATCTTGATGTACATCCTGTTTTGAGTGTACAAAAATTAGATCGGGTTGAAATTCTCTGCGTAACCCAAGGAAATATTCAAGGATCTCCTGCCGGGAATGCGGAAATACGCGAGTTGTGAATGGTCCAAAGATCACCTTCTCGCGGGGTATCCCCAATACCTGCATGGCAGCGTATTGTTCGTCTTTGACATTCTTCAATTCGGGATTTTTCTGATTATCCGAAAGAGTAACACATAATACGTCTGTCTTTTTGGCAACTTGATGTAGAAGTGCTCCACACCCAAGCTCGATATCATCGGGGTGCGCACCGAGGAAGAGAAGATGTTTTCCGTTGAAATTCATGCTTTTCCTGTATATTGATATATCGTAAAAAAATTCTATTCTCGTGGATCTTTATTTCGTTGCCAGGATCCCGCCGACAACCTTGGTCATTACCAACTTTCCATCGCGCTTGAACCATTTCCGGGCGACCGCTTCGATCTTTTCAATTGTCGCTTCATACTCATCTTTTCCCGTAAACATGGATGACCATAGCTTTCGGTCTTCGCTTAAGGAAGCCCGCACATAGTCGATAAATGGAGCAACATCAGGAAAAGTGAGATGATTTTCAAACTTATGCAGCCTGGTGCTGGTAAAAATTCTATCAATTGTTGAATATATGTCTCCTTTAAAACGGCTTGAACCCGGCATCGGCGGAATGGTTGCATTCGTTGCCTCAACAATTATTTTGTAGAACATTTCCTTGTTTTCCGGTAGTGGTCCTGATACAAATAGCCGCCCGCCAGGTTTTAGCACCCTGTGAGCTTCTGTAAACGTAAAATTGAGATCAGAAGCGTAGTATATGGCAAAGGCACTCGTGCACAGGTCGAAGGTCTCGTCTTTAAAGTTGAAGGGCTGATTAAAGTCAAGAAATTGGAAATCGATTTTTGAGCCGCGTTCCCTGTTCTTCTGACGCGCTTTTTCGAGCAGTTCTTCGGAAAAATCGCCGCCGGTAATCTTTGCCGCACCTTTAGTATAATCGTCGAATAGGAAGCATAATTTTCCCGCCCCACAACCGACGTCCAGTATCTGCATGCCAGATTGCGGATGCAGAAGATCGGTCGTCCACTCATCAATATTAGCTGAACCATACTTTTCATGAATATCGATCCGTGTGAGTAAATCCTTGCTCGTTTCCTGGTAATTAATTTTCATTTTATTTTCCTTATAATGGTGAAATTATACCAAAAGTGTCGCAAAATTCAGTGATTGAATATTGAAAAGAGAGTTCTCTTTGTTGGTAAAATGAACCACCATTACAAGGATTGGAGAAAAAATGGCATCAATTATTAAACCTGTTAAAAGGCACTCGCGAGTTTTATCCTGAGCAAATGGCATTGCGTAATTATATTAATGATAAGGTTCGAGGAGCATCTCAGGCATTTGGTTATTGCTGAGTGGGATGCGCCTTTCATCGAGCCCTTGGAATTATATGCAGCCAAGTCCGGCGAAGAGCTCGTAAAAAAGCAGGCATTTGTTTTCAAGGATCGCGGTGGTGATGAAGTGACATTGCGTCCAGAGTTGACGCCATCGTTAGCTCGCATGATTGCGGCAAAGCAGGGTGAGTTGACTTTTCCTGTTCGCTGGTGGTCCTTTGGTCCCTTTTGGCGATACGAACAGCCTCAGAAAGGGCGTTCGCGGGAATTCTTCCAATGGAACATTGATCTACTTGGCGCAGATTCTCCTGAGGCGGATGCAGAGTTGATAGCTGTAGCTGCTACTTTTTTACGTTCGGTTGGACTTACTCCTGAGCAGGTGTTGATTTTTGTAAATGATCGGCGCCTGATCAACTCAAAATTTGAAGATCTCGGCATTACTTCAGAAAAAAGGCTCGACGTATTAAACTTGATCGATCGCCGGGCTAAAATGGAGCCCCAAAAATGGGATGAGTATGCGCTTGAGATTGGGCTTTCCGCTGGTCAATTGGATTCAATGAAAACCATATTAGGAAATTTTGACCTGTGGAGGGACAGCCCGGAGATGATCCGCCTCTTCGCTGCACTGGAAGCCATGGGCGTGAAGGATTATGTCCGGTTCGATCCAAACATCACAAGAGGGCTTTTATATTACACGGGTACTGTTTTTGAGGCTTTTGAAACCTCGGGTTCGCTAAAACGTGCAATTCTTGGCGGAGGTCGTTACGATAATCTGTTGGCTGACGTGGGCGGAGCTCCCCTTCCCGCCACCGGTTTTGCCATGGGCGATGTGGTCATTGGCATTATTTTGCAGGAGATGGGTCTCATCCCGGAAATTAGTCCAAGCCCGGCGTCAGTCTTGGTGACAGTTTTTGATCAATCACTCTGGCTGGAGTCCATAGCCTTGGGGGCAGAGTTAAGATCCGATGGCATTAATGTAATTGTCTATCCGGAGCCGGCTAAATTGCCCAAACAATTCAAATATGCAGACAGGATGAAAATGAAGGTTGTAATAACTGTTGGCCCGGACGAAGCAAAGAAAAATATGGTATCGATAAAGAACTTGATGAAAGGCGAGCAGGTATCCGTTATGCGTGCAGACGCTGCCGGAGTCATTAGAAAGCTGATTATCGATTCCTGATAGTACCCCTGACCAATGTAAGGATTGTCCCTTATTGAAACCAGGAATAATTACGTAAAATGTACGCTGGGTGATGGAAATATTTGTGATAAAATATTGCCCGCTTGATATGGAGTTTGTAGCTCAATGGCAGAGCGCCACACTGTGGATGTGGATGTTGTGGGTTCGAGACCCATCAGAACTCCCACGATCGGGGCAGATTATTGTCTGCCCCGATGTCTTTAAGTTGGATGTACTGCTTGTCATGGGTTAGTTGGACTTTGCTGCTTCCTCTGCCTTCAACTTTTCAGCTGCCCGGAAGTATTTAATATAGCGCATGCCATAATCATCCCGACCGAGCATGAGATCCGCGGCGCGAATACTCTGGCCTAATTTGATGGGATCGGTGATGGAACAGGTTGCGCCGGATGCAATCGCCATGGCAAGGAAGGTTTGGTTGGCGGTCAGCCTGTCGGGGAGACCAAAGGAAACATTGCTGGCGCCCAGGTTGATGTTGACTCCAAACTCCCGTCGTAACAGTTCTATCGTTTGGAGGGTGACAACGGCGGCTTTACTGTCCGACCCAACAGTAAGGACCAAAGGATCGATGATCACGTCCTCGATGGGGATGCCTTGTTGTGCGGCTCGATTAATGATTTTTTCAGCAAGGGCAACACGCTCCTCAGCTGTTTTAGGTATACCGCCTTCGGAGATTGTCAAGCCGATGACTGCTGCGCCTCGATCCTTAACTATGGGGAGAATCCCACTTAAGGATTTTTCTTCCGCACTGACGGAATTGACGAGCGGTTTGCCCGGGGCGGCTGCAAGCCCGGCAGCCAGGACTTGGGGACTATTGGAGTCTATGCACAGGGGAACATCCGCTATCGCAGCCACAAACTCTACTACTTTTGGTATTATTGCAGCCTCATCCAAGCCCGGTACGCCCACATTGATATCCAGCACATCCGCACCCCATGCTAACTGGCGTTTGGCAAGATTAACCGCGAATTCATAATTGCCTTCGGTCAATGCAGCCGCAAGTTTTTTATTACCAGTGGGATTAATTTTTTCCCCGATCATGACAAATGGTTTATCAATGCCAATTGTTATTTCTTTTGTCTTGCCCATTAGTTTGGTGTGCATGATATCTCCTTCATTGGATATAAGGAATTTCAAAATAATTGTTGGCAGATTTAACAGAAAAAGTCCATCTAGGTTATGTTGAGTAATCGAATTGCGGTTTCCGCGAGGATGGCTGCTCCAATGGAAAGAGCGCGTTCGTCAATATCGAAATGGGGATGGTGTAAGTGACGCTCCGCGCCATCCTCAATTCTGCGCTCCGAGAGTATACATTGCGCCGGGTGCATGTTCCATGAATGAGCCAAAATCCTCGGCACCCAGTGAATTTTCTGGCAGGCATACATATTCATGGACCAAGTAGGTCCTTTCCCACCTGGGCAATTATGTTGGATACTTTCTTATCATTGATCATAGGTGGACAACCAATTTGAAACTTTACTTCGGATTCGCCGCCCAGGGCGGATGCTAATCCAAATGCATTGCGAATTTCATCATGGATTGTTTTCTGAATCGATGGATCGGCATATCGCAAGGTGCCGGAGATTTTCACGGTTTCAGGAATTACATTTTCTGTGAAACCGCCATTTACTGTGCCAATACTTATGACAGCTGGAGAAAATGGATCCAATCTACGGGAGTTGATCGCATATAGCGAAAATATAACGTGTGCAGATAGATAAAATGGATCAACTGTTTTTTCGGGATGTGCACAATGACCGCCAATTCCGCGTATGACGCCAAACCAGTCATCAACACCACCGGATGCCGGTCCTGCGCCGATTCTGATCGTACCGACAGGAACCTCAGGATCAACATGCTGGGCAATTACATAATCCACCCCTTCCATGCAACCGTCATCAACCATACGCTGAGCACCGCTTTTTCCCTCCAAATCGGCAATTTCTTCAGAAGGTTGGAAGAGGAAACGTACCCGTCCATTAAAATTTTCCTTCGCCAGGATCCGGGCGGCACCCAATGCCATGGCGGTATGAGTATCATGTCCGCAGGCATGCATTTTTCCGGGATTTTGCGACGCATAGTCTGTTTCATTTAACTCTTGTATGGGTAGTGCATCCATGTCGGCGCGGATGGCTACAACGGGACTGCCATCGCCGATATCTCCAATCACGCCGGTTTTTCCAACACCTCGCACAACGCGATATCCAAAGCTTTCCAGAATATCAGCCACCCGCGCAGCGGTTCGGTGAACTTCAAATCCAAGTTCGGGATGTGCATGGAAATCCCGCCGCCAGTTTTTGAGATCTTCATTGATTGAGTTTGATTTATCTAACAACTTGCCCTGTCCTTGATATTTGCCTATTAATTCAGCAATATGTCTAGGTTCACTTTTTCGCAAATTCTTTTTCAGCGGCGGCTAATATTTTGTCAAGTTCGGCTTCTTGGGAATTGGTGAGTGGGGGAACTTCATGTTCCTTGAGGATCCGCTCGGCTTCCGATTCGGCGCGCCGTGCCAGGTCAAAGTGCCCTTCCTTTTCCCAGGATTCCCACGTGCCGCGCTCGGAGAGTTTTGTTATGAGGATTTCGCCGGAACGTAGGTACTTCATTGTATGCTTCTGACCAAGAAAGTTATGTGTCCCATCCATAACGGGAGTGAACAGGTCAACTCCAAGGGAGTCATCGTTAATCTCAAAACCCCGGCGAACGCGTAGAATGCTGGATGCAAACTCATTGTCCGCAACCATTTGGGCATAAGAACCACTGACCCCCGTTTCCATCTCCCCGATACCCGAGAGTTCGTCTGCACCAGCAAGAGCAGGAATCACTGCATTCAACCCGCGTTCAAAGCCACTTTGGTGGTCGAGATTGTGGGCGTTTGTCGAGAATCCATAAACATTCACCGGAAATCCATATCTGTGACCCAGGAGCAACTGTACCCGCGGATGCCAGGGCAAGCTCGACACCACCCCAAATCGAAACTCCCGTACGTGGTTCCATCATTGCGAGACGCCCGCAATAGATGAATGGAAGACCGGGCTTAACTAGTTCAGCCAGTACTAAACACATGAGAATTTCGGCATTTTGTTGGGCGAGTGCTCCCGCGATGGATATTGGTGCAGTTGTTCCGGCGGTTGGGCAGGGGAGTGGTCCGAACGCAATGCCCTGGTGTGCGAGCTCAAATATCGCATCAATTTCAAAATCAGGGAGTGTTAGTGGGCTGACGGGAGATACTGCAAGGGTGAGGTAATCTTGAGGCTTGCCGATTAACTCCGCCATGCGAACAACTGCCCGGACTTCAACAGGGAATTGCACACCAGGACCCTGAAGTGGTTTGGTGGTGTTAGGCAATGCGTGCCGGTACATGGAAAGCGACATTAGATCTCCAGGCACGTCTCTTGGGGTGAAGAAGGGAGTTATCGTGTGGCAGTTCTCAAGTGCATCAAGCAGGCGGGTGGCATCACAAACATCCTGCATGGTGGCAAGTCGCTTGTGATAATTGATCGGGTCAATAACGTCGCGCGCTCCGCCAAGATTGTGGAAATAAAGATTCCCATCCCCAAGTGTTTTGCTTGTTCCGCCACGACCCTGAATTGTGATGTGTTTGCCGGCAATTTGGATGCATTTTTCAACCAGGTCGGAAGGTATCAGGACGCGTTCCTTAAAAAGTTTTGCACCATGAGAAAATAAGAGATCCCGCGCTCCAGCATGCTTGATGGAAACGCCCGTTTCACCAAGAATTCGTAGTGTCGCCTGGTGAATGGATTCAATGTTTTCGGTGGTAACGAGGTTTTTGAACATAGGTGTTGTTGGATATCACCGCGTGGTGTTATAAGTGATGATGCCCGGCGCAATTACAATCCTGTTGGGGTCACGGGGTGGAGCATGTGTGGTTTTTCAAGGATTTCTGCCATGAACTCAACGCGCTTATTCTCGGATTCAATAATATTTTCAAGTTTTAAAAAACCGTGACCTTCATCTTCATATAGCAGTAACTCGCATTTAACACCAAGTTCCACCAGCTTTTTATGGGCAGCTATTGACTCGGAAGGCGGGCAGCGCGGGTCGTTTTCACCACAGATGAACTGTACCGGTGCCTGTATCTTCTCCAGGAAGAAAAACGGAGACCGTTCATACCAGAGTTCATGGTTTTCAACAGGATCACCCATGTTTAATCGATCCCAATATTGAAGGTCTTCGCGTGAGTTCTCGTGACCAGTGAACCAATTGAGAAAGGGGACAACTGCAGAACCGACAGCAAATAATTCAGGATTGCGCGTCATGCAGGTCATAACCAGGTAACCTCCGTGACTGCGTCCGGTTACTGCGATCTTTGATGGATCCGCTAGACCGGATTTAGCCAGGTACATGGCGGCTGCAGCACAATCATCACTGTCCAGGCGGCCCATTTCATATCGATTGGAAACAAGCCAATCACGACCGTAACCGGTCGAGCCCCTGTAATTTGGAGCTATCACGGTCCATCCGCGGGATGCGAGATGACTGATCAGGGGAAACCAATAGAAACCAAAATGGAATGCTGGGCCTCCATGAATCATGACCACAGCGGGCGATGTTGGACAAGCGGTCCTGGGCTTATATATAAGCGCAGGGATTGGGGTGTCATCCAGGCTGGGATAGGAGATTATTTCAGGATAGATAAATTCTTCGGATTTAAATTCAGGTGGCAGCGAATTCGTCAACTGGGTCAAATTCCCGTCGATCAGTGATGCTTTCCATAGATCGGGGGGCTTACTTGGATTCTCATAGATAAAGATGATCGAATTGTCATCCTCGCAAAAATTCGGCCAGTAGACAAACCCGGGCTCGACCTGGACCAGGCGTGCGGCTTTATTCTCGTTGAGTATCTTTACCCAGGCGGTCTCAGCAGTATTTTGTACCCAAGCCAGCAGTTTTCCATCCAGAGACCAGGTAGGGTTGTATTTATCACACTGATCATTTGTTAGCCACTCAACATGTTCATCCTCGATGGTATACATTCCTATTTGGGTCCAGCCATTTGTGTTGGATGTAAATATCAGCTTATTCCCATCCGGTGACCAGGCGGGGTAATTTGCGTCAATTGGATCTTGCTCGCCTCCGACGCGTCGAGCACGTCCGTCTTCAAACTGGACAACAAAGGTGCCATCCACTTGCCACTCCTTCTCGGCGGAAACGGCGATCCTGCTTCCGTCCGGGGACCATTGGACAAAATGGGCTGGTCCACCCGGGGAAAAAAGAAGGCGATCTTCATCTCCATCTATCGAGAGAACGTAAAGATCATAGTTGCCAGCTTTGTCGGCAAGATAAGCTATGTGTTTACTGTCAGGCGACCACGAAAAAAGCGGTTGTATGGAAAAAGTGATATCGGGTGTGAGATCGCGCCTCTTGCCTGTGGCAAATTCGAAGAGGAATATATGGAAATTTTCGCTTCCGTCCCGATCATATGCCCATGCAAGGTATTTCCCATCCGGAGAATAACGGGGGGTAATTTTTCCACCAACATCACCCGTAATCAGCGTTGTTAGGTCGGCAGGGCATTTAGATCCAACTCAAAAATCTCGTAATTGACCAGTCTTGTTCCAGGAGAATGCAAGGCGGTTGCCGTCGCTTGAGAGACTGTATCCTCCAGCAATATCTACATCTGGAACACGAAGAAGGTTTTCTAGACTGAGCATACTGTCGCCGCCACGCCAATTCACCTGTTTTAAATCCTTGTTGATATTCAGCTTATTTTCGGTAAACTATCCATGCCCGCTTCCAGGCAAAATTTTGAGACCATTTCCACAAGTTCTTTTTCATGAGTTATGGTACTCTCAGGGCGTCGGTAATTTTCAACCAGTTCCCTTGTGCGAATTATTGTACGGTCAAGGGTGTTGAGCGAGCCATTATCCCGCCATGAGCGGATGGAATCCCTGTCGATGACAGGAGATGGAAGGTACTGTTCCTTGGCAAAGAGTTCGCGGGTGACCTTCTGTTTGAGGAAATCAGCTTTGAAATTGATGCCTTCAAACATTGCCTGTGGCAAGCGTTTCAGTATGGACCTGCATTCCAACCAAAAGGCGCTTTACCATGCCTATTGCCTCTGCATCGATCACAAGCTTCTCTGCGCTTTGGCATGCCAGGAAATCCAACATCCCCGCACCGGAAATCATGTTTATCCCGGCAAGCGCGCCGATCAAAGCGGTCATACCCGATTCCATGCCCGCTTGAGCGTCGATCACCTTGGCGTCAGTAGCACCAAGATAGGTGTGAGTTGGTAACCCCAATGATTTACCGACCTGCGCATAGCCAACATCTATCATCGCCGTTTCAATCGCTCCCATCGGAGTACAACCTTTTCTCATATCAAATATTGCAGGTGCTCCACCCCAAACAATCGGCGCACCAGCCTTTGCAAGTTGGTGGATGGTGATACCGCTCAGACACTCAGCGGCATGTTGGACGATGGAGCCAAGAAGCGTAACAGGGCTACCCGCGCCGGCAAGCGGCATGGACACGATTTCAGCGGGCACACCTGCGCGCGCCAACTCGATTAGGTTTCCAGCACCAAATGACGACCAAATGAGTGGGGGAGAGGGGCAGACATCAAAGATTGCTTGAGGTTTTTGGGCAAGAGCTTGTCGTCCACCAGCATGGAGAGCCAGCATATCTATCATGGCGCTCAGTGTCTTTAATGAGAATGATCCAGTTACAATGGGTTTCTCGGAAAGCATTAGAACCACAAAGAGGCGGAAGAGATCGCCGACTTCTTTAGGTATCTCATTGCAAACGACGGCTGTCGACTGCGCATCGTATTGGGGGAGCATTTCAGTTACTTTGACAAGTCGCGCGAGGTCTTTTGTCTCGGACGCACGATGTTCTCCGGTCTCAGGGTCCAGGATATGAACTCCGGAGGAACCCGGATCGAAATGAACAGAATCGCCCCCATAGCAGACTTTCGGTACTCCCAGTCTATCGTGGAGGAAGAATTGATGAGGCACGGTTGCCAGGGCTTCGCGAACGATCTTTTCAGGGATCCGTACAACTTGAACAGATTCATCCGTTTCTGCCCCGGCCGCAGCCAGGAGTTCGCGGGCTTCGGCTGACTGGACTTTTATGCCCGGGTTACGCAACAATTCAAAAGCCTCGTCCAGGATACGAATTATTAATTCAGGAGTGAGAAGTTCGATCTTTGGTTGCATATTATTAGCTGCCTGCCTAAGGATGAATTTTTCGTGTAACGACAGATTTCTCTTGCCTGTTTACTTTTCGTTTGAGGCGATAATCTTTGCCATCTCGCTTGAGATCTTCGGATCAAGGGGATCGGGTTGGTGTTCAGCAAGGATCTTTCGTGCTTTTGCAAGCGCCCAATCGCGCGCATCATCCTTCCTGGTTTCCCATTCATTATACGGACGCCGATCCATAAATTCCGGCAGGAAGAGTTCTCGCATATGCTGTCGAGTGTGTTTTTGTGAGAGGAAATTTCCGCCCGGACCAACAGCTGCAATGGTATCCAGCGCAAGAGTTTCCTCGTCCACGACGATTCCCTGCATGGTCTTATGGATAATGCTGAAAATTTCACAATCCATCATCATCTCTGCAAAGGACCAAATGCGTGATCCGTGAAGGAAACCTACCCCAAGCAGCATATCGGACATGACAATACTGGCCATAAAGGTTGAAAGTGAGTTCTCAATACCCGCCTGCCAGTTGGGTTCCTTGGCACCCGTGGCAAATGACCCCATCGAGAGAGGGATGTTGTAAAAATCCGCGAGGATATTGGTGGCAGCCCCAAACAGGAAATCCTCAGGACCACCGCCCGTGTACGCGCCGCTTCTCAGGTCGGATGCGGTTTGGGCTGCGGCGTAAAATACTGGCGCCCCCGGAAAAGCCAATTGAAGGAGTGCGGTACCTGTCACTACTTCGGCATTACCCACTGCCAGGTTGCCGGCCAGAGTTGCCGGACCAGTAGTCAGGCATGCAGCCATGGTCATAAATCCGGTGGGAATCCCCGCCTCTGCAGCTAGAAGAGCGGCATCAACAGAACCGCCATCGTGCCCGAGTGGCGGAGCAGTACACTGCATCAGCGAGAGAACAGGGCGTCTGCGGAGGTTTTTCTTGCCTCCAACAATGAGGGAGGCCATTTCAATGGCTGCTTTTGCTTCATGTTCATTGTAGATGGATTCGGTTTGAACGTGTTTAGTGGAATTTTCCCAAATCGTTTTAATTTCGTGTAATCCGCGTGTTTCCGCAGGCATGTCCTGGGCGGAGACTGGCACCCAATGGAATGCCACTTCCTCAGTTGCATCAGCAATACGGGAAATATCGCGGACGTCACTCAGTTTGGACATTCGGCGTTGACCAGACTGGATGTCAATCACCTCCACGCCACAGCCATCTGTGCCGACGAATACATGGTTCCCGTCAAGTGGGAGATCCTGTTGTGGATCCCGAGCTGCCAGTTCATACATGGGCGGCGCTTGCTTTAATGCATCTTCAATGATATGCGGTTTTACCCATACGATTTTCTTTTCGAAATCGACTTTTGCACCGCAGGATTGCCAAATTTCAAGAGCGCGCTTGGACGGGAAGCGGACACCAACCTTCTCTATTATCTGCAAGGTGGCATCGTGGATCATTTTAACTTCAGCTGGTGTGAGAATCTCCAGCTTCAACTTTGGATTGGTGATGGATTTGATGGATTTGGTCATTGAGATACACCTAATTAATTTGGTCGATACCTGTCTGCCCGGGTTTTCTCGGCTGTCATAACATTTCGCTACAGTTAACTGTTGAAGGTCACTCGATCCCCATTAGTTGCTTGGCAACCGCCACAGCGCCAATTGCGTCTTCAGAGTAACCGTCGGCTTCAATCTTCTGAACCCACTCGCGGGTTACAGGTGCACCACCTACCATAACTTTGATTTTTTTACGAAGACCACGAGCATCCAGTTTTTCAATTATCTCCTTCTGGCGAATCATGGTGGTTGTCAGGAGGGCGGAGAGACCAATAATATCAGCATCGATCTCCAGCGCTTTTTCAATGATCTTATCGGATGCATTGTCGACACCCATATCGACCACGGTGAAACCGGAAGCGCCAAGCATGGTGGACACGAGTGATTTTCCGATCTCATGGATATCACCTTCAACAGTAGCCATTACCACCTTGCCAAGCGTCTTGCGCTCAGAACCGCGTTTGGCGAGTTCTGGTTCCAGGGTGGTAACAGCGGCTTTCATCGCCTCTCCAGCCATCACAAGTTCGGGCAGGAATGCGTCGCCAGCAGAGAACGCAGCGCCTACGGAATTAACACCGACGACAAATCCCTCTGTAATAGCCTTCAACGGGTCCATCCCTTCAGAAATGGACTCTTGGGCTAGCCGGACAGATGCGTCCGAGTCACCATCAATGATGGATTGTGCCATTTGTTTCAATAGTTCAGCGCTCATAAGGTCTCCTTGGAATTGGGTGATTGGTTTTGGGTTTCAGGGTAGGTATCCTGCTTCGAAGGAAAAAGGCAGAATAATCACTTAATGGCTGTCGCCGATTTGGGGAAAGTATTGGTTTTCTTTTTCTTGAATGAGCTCGCGAGGAATGTCCAGGTAAGATTCGAGATCCTTTCCGAGTGTAAGAATGTGATTCCGCGCGGCGAGAGACGCGGAACGAGCATCGCGGGATGAAATGGATTCCAGGATTGCGCGATGTTCTTGCTGTTCAAGTTGGAGACTTTCTGCCAGCGCATCCGGGTGGTGGAACATGGCTTCGTATAACATCCAATCTGGAAATTTGTTTGAGATCATACTGTAGATGCGTTCTAGCAGCGTACTGGTGCCCATATTTACGATTGCCAGATGGAATTGGCGCGATAGTTCCCGGAGGTGGGACATATCCTCTAGGCGAACAAGATCAAGGGTGCCTTCAAGTAAGCGCCTAAGATCGTCTATTTGAGTTTGTGATGCATTTTCTGCTGCCTGCCAGGCAGCAGGCGGTTCAAGGAGAAGTCGAAGACCATATGCATCCAACATTTCTGCTTGGGAGAGTTCAGTTACCCGGACGCCGCGATAAAGTTCTCTTTCGGCTAATCCTGAGGCAACGAGAAGGTCAAGGGCTTCCCGCACTGGTGTCATGCTAACCCCGAGTTGGGTTGCTAAGTCCTCCTGGCGAAGCCAATCCCCGGGATGGATTTCACCAGCGATGATGCGTTTATGAAGTATTTCAAAAACATCATCTCGTAAAGAACGCCTTTGAAGAGTTTCCACCGAGGTCATATTATGTATTATATATAATATTATAAATTCAGCAAGTGGTGAATTTCTTGAATTCGTGAAATACTTTAGAGGTTATCTTCGGTCACTTTAGTGGATCATCCAAACAGAAAAGATTACTTTTTTTCCCTTTCTAGTGTTAAACTATGTCAAAGCCGAATAAAATTGCTCACTAAGAAAAGGAGAAAATATGAAGCATATAGACGGCAATTTTAAAAGCGTACGTGGTATTGATATTTATTACCAGGGTTGGCTCCCGGAAGGGAAGGTGAAGGCTGTTGTGTTTGTCGTTCATGGACTGGGAGAGCACAGCGGGCGATACATGAATGTTGTCAATCATTTTACCCCGCTAGGGTACGCGATCTATGGGTTTGATCACATCGGACATGGGAAATCAGGGGGAGACAGGGAGTTGGTCGTGCAGTTTGATGATTTTACATCTCCTCTTACTACTTATTACACAATGGTCAAGAGTTGGCATCCTGATAAACCGATATTCATTCTTGGGCACAGCATGGGTGGGTTGATTGAATGCTACTACCTCCTGGATCATCAGGAGTATTTCAAAGGAGCGATCATTTCTGCCCCAGCGATTAAGGTTGGGGAGAGCGTTTCACAAACGACCATAACAATGGGTAAGATACTTTCTGTGATTGCCCCCAAGGCAGGAGTATTGGCTTTGGATGCGAACAACATCTCAAAAGATCCGGAAGTTGTCAAGGCTTATGTTAATGATCCACTTGTATTCCATGCGAAAACGCCCGCACGGTTGGCGGCAGAGATGTTGAAAGCCATGCTTCGTGTTACTGCCGAGGCAGGGAAGATCACGATCCCATTTATTGCAGTTCAGGGAGGCGCTGATAAATTGGTGGATCCCGGTGGGATAAGGATTCTTGAAAATAAGACTTCATCGCTGGACAAGACAATAAAAGTCTATGATGGACTTTATCATGAAGTCTTCAATGAGCCTGAACGACAGGTAGTGCTGAAGGATGTTGAAAACTGGCTGGATGCTCATCTTAAGTAGATAAAAGGAAACATATAGCGGGCGATTGATCATGGTGATCAATCGCCCGTTTGTTATGAGATTGGTATTGGAGTAGGATCTCCGGGTTATCTGATTGCTCGGGCTATGCCAGCTATATGCTCAGGGGTGGAGCCGCAGCATCCGCCTACGATGCGGGCACCGGCGGCGATGTACTTCAAAGCATATTCCCCCATCTCCTCTGGTGTGATCTTATACACGGCTTGATTGTCTGCACCCATTACGGGTAAACCGGCATTGGGTTTTGCCCAGAGGATGGCTTCGGGTGCGGATGTGTGGTATTCCTGTATGATCAGTTCCATATTTTCCAGGGTTGTGCCGCAGTTGGCTCCGATGACAGCCGCTCCAAGAGGGAGGAAAGTGGATGTAACCTGTGCTGGCTTTACTCCCATCATGGTTCGGACTCCTCTGTCATAGCTGAAAGAGACAATAATCGGTAAATCTGAAACACGGCGCGCTCCGGTCATGGCAGCTTTAGCCTCATCAAGGGCAAACTGGGTCTCGATAACGATCAAATCCACCCCCGCTTCGTTAAGGGCATTGGCTTGTTCTTCATAGGTCGCAGCAGCCTCCTCAGGGGTCAAGGGACCATAAGGCTTGATTAGGAGACCCGTCGGACCTAAAGAACCCCCCACAAGCACGCCAGGGCGTCTGGACGCGGCTTTTTGTGCGATTTCCACAGCGCGACGATTAATCTCGACAATCCTTTCTGCAAGGGGTGATTCCCTCAAGCGGAGTCGGGTGGCTCCAAATGTACACGTGAGTATGATGTCTGAGCCGGCGTCTACAAAGCCGTTCGCGAGCGCAAGGATCTTTTCGGGTTGTTCAAGTACCCATGCCTCGGGTGCTTGACCAGCAGGCCAGACCGTGTTTTTGTAGGTTGGTGCCTGTGGCACCATCGGCGATAAGGACCTCACCATTCTTTAATCGTTCGAGAAAACCGGTCATGCGAACCTCCAGACGGATTATTGGGAGAGTATACCAAATCAAGTCCTGGATTGTTGAATTGTGGCTATGATATTTCCTTCCAGGCGGGAGAAAAAACGAGTCGATGATGAATTCAGGAAGTAGACTGGTACAGATTGCCTGGATTTGCGTGTATGAGGATATCGTAAGAATTTAGTGGATAATTTGTTCGAGCCAGGTAAAAATGGCTGTTGTCACATAATCGTTTAAAAGGCCGAGTTCGCGATTGAGCTGACCGTGGGTCTTGTCAGTTACAGGAAGAAGTGTGGCTGGGACACCAGCAACCTTCAGTGTATTAAAAAAATGAGTGGAAATAATGGCGCGACTTTGTTTTTCCCCCGTGTACGCGATAAAGAAAGGTGGAATGTCGGTGTCCGGAGAGACGTGCCAGGCTGGTGACAACTGTTTCCAGAATTCAGGATCGTGACCAAAGGTTTCCCAATAAACTTCGCCCCCAGTTTCATCATTGAGATTTGTTAGCAGTTTGACCAGGTCGTATGTTTGAGTATCAAGCGATATGATACCTCTGATGTCCTTCAAGACCAGACCGTCCGCAAGTAAATATGTTTCATCTGTGCCGAGGAGGGCAACGATATGTGCGCCCGCAGAATGACCGAGAAGTATGATGCGCTTAGGATCGCCTCCATATTCTGAGATGTTTCTCTTGACCCACGCAATTGCGTGGCTTACATCTTGCATTTGCTGGATTACTTTCACCTCAGGTATCAAGCGATAGTTCACCGAGATAAAAATATAGCCTCGGGAATTGAAGGCGGCAGGTTTTAGATCCACACCGGATTTATCACCGCGAAACCAACCACCACCATGTACAAAAATCACAACCGGGAGGTTGGTTCCCTTGGCGGGGTAAATATCAAGGCAGAGCGTGTCCGGGCGGCTGGAAGGTTCATCGCTGTAACGGATATTGAGTACCGGATTATCAGATTCTCATTGTTGGACGTGCTGTAGGTACCGGGGAAGGTGTCAGTCCGGTCAGCGGTGGAACAGGTTTAAGGATATCCATGAAACCGCACGCTGCCAGCAAGAAATATTACTGCCAACGGGAGAAAAATGAAATGTTTCATTATTGTTGTTATTTTTAAGCACTGCATTCAAAACACAGGTTACCAGGGAGACAGAAGTTTGCTGCCTGAATGTATAAAGTATTATGTCACACGGAGGTTATACGAAGATGAGCGAGGAAAAATGGTTCGTGAATAGGTTATATTAAAAAAATAAATCACGTTACAATTGCCTCCATGCCAAAAACCATCAATATCTTGTTCCTGGCGGCGGAGGCAGAGCCTTTTGTTAAAGGTGGGTGGACTGGGAGATGTGGCAAGTGCACTGCCGCGCGCCTTGCGGAAATTATCCACGGAGGTATTGGGTGACACCTTTCTGGATGCGAGGCTGGTATTGCCTCATCATAGTGTGATTAAACCTGAATCCCGACCGTTGGCGATTTTTCCTCTCGAGAGACAGGGAAAAGACATACCGGTGCAGGTTTCCGAGACGATGTTGGATGGAATGCCAGTTTATTTGATCGGTGGAGAACCAATTACATCAGTTGGCTCAGTTTATTCATCCAATCCCATGGTTGACGCAGAGAAGTACACGTTCTTCTCCCGGGCAGCGTTGGAATTACCTCGAGTCTTGAACTGGAAAGCGGATGTAATCCATGCCAACGATTGGCATACTGCCTTGGCGATCTACGGATTGCTCCTCAAGCGTTGGGCGGGCGAGATGAAGGGGACTGTTTCGGTGTTGACAATGCACAATCTTCCTTACATGGGTGCAGATGTAACAGAATTGCTGGCCTCCTATGGAATGCCTGTTGCTCAGACAGACCTGCCGGATTGGGCACGCGCACTTCCGCTTCCCCTGGGATTATTTTCTGCTGATGCCATTGTGGCTGTTTCCCCCAGTTACGCTGATGAGATCCTGACACCTGAATTTGGATGTGGGTTGGAGGATTTTATTCATCGACATCGGGATGTATTAAGCTGGAATTCTAAATGGCATCGATAATGAAATGTATGATCCGTCTACTGATGCCGCCATTCCTTACAAGTTCACAGCGGAAAATCCGGCAATTCGAGAAAAGAATAAGATCGCTTTACAGGAGCGACTTGGATTACCTGTGGATCCAATCACACCGATGGTCGCTATGGTCGGGCGAATGGATATTCAGAAAGGTGTGGATTTGGCGCTCAAAGTGCTGGGAAAAATCACCGATATCCCCTGGCAATTCGTGCTGCTGGGGACCGGTGATCCCGAGTTGGAGGAATCTGCTCGTAGAATGCAGATGGAATATCCCGGGAGGGTGCGTGCTGAACTGCGATTTGACGGTGGTCTGGCTCGCCATATTTACGCAGGATCGGATATGTTACTGATGCCTTCACGATACGAACCGTGCGGATTGGCGCAGATGATCGCGATGCGATACGGATGTCTCCCGATTGTTCACGTTACCGGGGGTTTGGGTGATACAGTAACGGATGAAACGGGATTCAGGTTCAAAAGTGCGACACCACGTTCATTGCGCACCTCAATAGTAAAAGCCCTGACGGTTTATTCTGATCGAGAACATTGGCGTTTGATGCAGCAAAAAGCGATGCGGGTGGACTTTTCCTGGTTGAAATCAGCCGGGGAATATTACCAACTCTATAAAACGCTACTGGCAAAAAATGAAACAGCTAATTCTATGCAGTGATCAGATGGAATGCTATCAGATGAATTTTAATCGTTCCAGCGGGATTCTTCTTCATCCAACAAGCTTGCCTGGCCCATACGGTATCGGCGATCTTGGACCGGAAGCATTCCGATTTGTAAAATTCCTGGCAGATACAAATACAAAACTCTGGCAGGTATTACCACTCGGACCGACAGGTTATGGAGATTTGCCTTATCAGTGCTTCTCTGCTTTCGCGGGGAATCCTTATATGATCAATCCGGATTTTTTACTTCGGGACGATTTCCTGCACCCCAATGATCTTATTAACAAACCAAATTTTTCAGAGGAAAAAGTTCTTTTCGGGAAAATCATCCCATGGAAGTTAAATCTACTTGAGCGTGCATATCTGCGATTTAGGTCCACCGAAAATCTTCATGGAGATGAATTTGAAACATTTTGTCATGCTGAAGGCTCCTGGCTGGACGATTTTGCCCTTTTTATGGCTATTAAGGAGGCGCAAGGTGGGGGAGCGTGGGATGGATGGCCTGAATCGCTTCGCAGACGAGACCCTGCTGCGCTAAAACAAGCGCGTGAGAACTTGGTAGATGCAATAGGACGGTTTAAATTTTATCAGTACCTGTTCTTCAAACAATGGAATGCTTTGCACGCATACGCCCTGGATTTGGGTATAAAAATAATTGGGGACATTCCAATTTTTGTTGCATTTGACAGTGCCGATGCTTGGGCGAATCCGGAGTTGTTTTTCCTTGACGGGAATGGAAAACCAACAGTTGTTGCTGGCGTGCCCCCCGATGGCTTTTCAGCCGACGGACAATTGTGGGGAAATCCACTTTACAACTGGGAAAAGCACAAAGAAAATGGCTTCGGATGGTGGCTGAATCGCTTCCGCGCCACTCTGAAGCAGGTGGATATTATTCGACTTGATCATTTTCGTGGTTTTGCGGGGTACTATGAAATCCCCGCAGGAGAATCAACGGCGAGAAATGGAAGATGGATGCCGGCACTCGGGTTTGATTTGTTCAAAACGCTCAAGAGGGAACTTGGCGATTTACCGATAATTGCGGAAGACCTGGGTTTAATCACCGAAGATGTGGTTGCGCTGCGTGATGGTTTTGGGTTACCTGGTATGAGAATACTGCAATTTGCATTCTCTGGTCCTGATAACGCATTTCTGCCGCACCAGTACCCGAAAAACTGTGTTGTTTACACTGGTGTACATGATAATGACACTACACGAGCTTGGTATGAAACAACATCGAAGACAGAACGTGAATTTGCGTGCCAATATCTGGATTTTTTACCTGTGCATGATGCGGCAAAAGAGTTCCCGGCGAGATTGATTCGTGCGGCTTGGGAATCTGTGGCTGTCTTTGCCATCGCCCCCATGCAGGACTTCCTGGCATTGGGCGGGGAGGCGCGAATGAATTATCCGTCCAGGCTGGGAGGCAATTGGGATTGGAGAATGGGGGATTCTGTATTGACGGACGAGTTGAAGGAACGCGTGAAAAAATTGAACTATTTATATGGCAGGTAGGTGGGTATGGTTTTACGCTCGAGTTTGGAAATGCTGAGGAAAGTACTAACTATAAGAAGCAGGAGTTCATCGGCGTGGAAATCGATGCTATACTAAAGTCCTTGAAATTGGGTTCACTCTGACCCGGTTTCGGCATATCCCGCATCCTTCGATAGTAAGAATGTCCGTTATTGGTGCTGTTATGCTTTTGTTGCTGTTGCGTATCATCCGGAGATAAAACCGATCCTTCCGGAAAAATAATACCATCACCTTGTCTAGGCAACCTTTTAGAAAGGGAAATGATATGCCTACTCTGACCGGTCAATCCTTTGGACGTTATCACATCCTTGAGCAACTTGGGGAAGGGGGGATGGCAACGGTCTATAAAGCCTATGATACGCGGCTGGAGACAGATGTGGCTGTCAAGGTCATCCGCAATGAGAATCTCACATTCGGCACGATGGATCAGGCGCTGATTCGCTTTGAAAGAGAGGCGAAAGCCTTGGCGAGGTTGACGCATCCGAATATTGTGAAAGTAACTGATTACGGGGAGTATGAAGGAAGACCATATTTGGTGATGGAATATCTGCCCAGCGGAACCCTGAAAAAGAAATTGGGGCGATGCACGCCATGGCAGGACGCGCTGCGTCTGTTGTTGCCGATTGCTCATGCCTTGGACTTTGCCCATCGACAAGGAATGATCCACCGGGATGTCAAACCTTCGAATATTCTTATAACAGCAGATGGCGAGCCCATGCTCACTGATTTTGGGATTGCAAAGATCCTGGATATCCATGAGAATACCGAGCTGACGGGTACCGGCGTTGGCATTGGCACTCCTGAGTATATGGCACCCGAACAATGGACAGGAAACTCATCGACAAAATCGGATCAATACGCGTTGGGAGTGGTCTTGTACGAGATACTGACTGGACGTAAGCCTTATCCAACGGATACACCTGCGGCGATTCTACTAAAACAGGTGAACGAACCTTTGCCAAGCCCAAGTGAATTTGTCAAAGAATTGCCAGACCGTATCGAAAAACTTTTACTCAAAACACTGGCGAAGGATCCTGCAGACAGATATGAAAACATGGCGGATTTTGCAAGTGCAATCGAATCTGCGCTGGGCAGCATTAATCATCAAGATGTTCAAACTCCAACTCAATTAGGGCGTGGTGTAAAGCCTCATGATAACCCTGGTACCGGGAAATTACAGGAACCAGCCATTCTGGAAAATAGGGTTGAAGATGATCGGGTAAAGCCAAAGTCGGGAAATTTTCAGGGGTTTATGGAGAATATCAGTTCTGCCTTACTTCATAATTGGGTGCTTACTCTGCTGGTTGCTCTCATTTTTTCAATTGCTATGATCATGCTGATCGCCGCGATCGTGGCGTATTGGTGAAAGCATCTGGACGCGTAAGGGTTTAGTTGGTCGATAAGAAAATATGCGCATAGTCAATAATTCACCACAAAAATATATAATACCAATGCTAAAAATAAAAACACACTTCCGCACAAATCCTGGTCTCAAACGCACCAACAATGAAGATGCAGTTGGCGCATTCGAACCAAAAGATGATCATCAATTAAGACGGAGCGGTCGAATATTTGTAGTTGCTGACGGAATGGGCGGTCATCAGATGGGTGAGAAGGCAAGCGCATATTCTGTCGAGACGTTACTAAAGACATACTATGAATCTCCGGAGATTCCCCCTGAAAAACGGCTGCGGGATATTATTGGACAAATTAATGAATACCTGCTGACTTTTGCCCGTGAAAATTTATATGCAGGCGAAAAAATAGGGACTACCATTGTCGCTGCTGTAATTCGAAACGAAACTCTTCAGATAGCGCACGTAGGCGATAGTCGCGCATACCTGATTCGAAATGGGGAAATTCGCCAACTTACCACAGACCATAGTTTTGTCAACGAATTGATCCGTTCCAGGGCGATCACCGAAGCAGAAGCGCAGAAATCTCCCTATCGTAATCGACTGCTGCGTAGCGTGGGAGGAAGTGACGCGAAACTTGAAGTGGATGTCACTGAACCAATTCCTCTCCAGGCTGGCGACATGCTGCTTCTTTGTACCGATGGACTGACGCAGTATGCAAACTCCCAGGACATTCTGGCTGCCACATCCAACAAGGGTCCTCGCGAGATCTGTCGATGGTCTCATCCAATTTGCAAACGATCGAGGAGGAGCGGACAATATCACTGTACTTGTTGTTAAGGTGGAGGCGGGAATTTCGTTGCCAGTATTAACAGTTTGGCAACATTCCAAAAACCATTGGCGGCTCTTGGAATTGGCATTGTGGCACTACTTGCTCTTGTTCTATTGGGTATTAACATTGCAGGTCAACTTGCAGGCGATAAGGTTCTTCCTCTTATGACCGCCATACCAACGAATACCTTCATTCCTGCACTAACTATGACGCAAACCCCTCAATTAGCAACAGCTGTTCCAACAATAGTTATCACTCCTACTCCAACAGTTGAAGGCGTGGTTGATTGTAAATATTTGGTCCAGGAAGGCGATACTGCCGGATCGATAGTAGAGAATTTCGGAACTGATTTATTGCACCTGTATTATGAGGACGGGAGTCAGGACAATTTTGAAACCATATTTACTGGCAGCTTTCTGATAATCAATGATATTTCTCAAGAGATGTGTCTGAACGGGGGTGGCGAAATATTGGCTGCCACAACTATACCTTAGTTGATTATTGGATGGTTCCTGTTGATTTGTTCCGTAATGACCGCCTTCCTCGATGGTGGGTGTACTGTCATTGCTATTTATAGGGGTAATAGACCGAACTTGTCAATATTGTTAGGTACCAATACATCAAATCATATTCCTGTTTGTATCGAATACAATCAATCACCTTAGGAGTACTTGAATGACGAGGAAAGTATCACGTGTCAGGTTTCGCGGTATGTCTGGTGCAGTGTTGTTTTTATCGCTATGTTCGATCGGATTAGTTGTTGTTGCGTGCAACACTTTATCAATGGAGGAACCATCTTCCAGCTTATCAGGAAGTGCTGGAATTGGTCGGTCCATCCACACACAGTCATCCACTCCGGGTAACATCAATTCAGAAGTACCAATTACAACTGAGGTTCCGGTGTTAACGGAACCACCTATTTCCGCTAACCAGCCCAATCAATCAACAATAGTCTCGCAGGATCATGAGATAACGGATATCAGGGGCGTTTCAATGCTATTGATTCCCGCAGGTGAATACCACATGGGAAGCTTGTCAGCTGTTTCATTTGTTGAATGTCAAAACCTATACCAAGGCGGCTCATGCAAAATGGAATGGTTCGCAGATGAAGAACCTGTTCATACGATCCGCCTGGGCAATTATTACTTGGATAAGTACGAAGTCAGCAATGGCTCATACCAAAACTGCGTGACTGACGGAGTATGTGAAGCTCCGGTTAATGGTAGCTCGAGCACACGATCAAGCTATTATGGAAATCCGGTGTATGACGATTATCCGGTAATTAATGTGAATTGGGAAATGGCTGATATCTATTGTAACTGGCGTGGAGCAAGACTGCCGACGGAAGCTGAGTGGGAAATAGCCGCGACGAGGTACCGGGGAGCGGATATACCCATGGGGGAATGTTTTTAATGGATTAAATGTAAATTTCTGCGATGGCTCCTGCGGAAATGAAGGGGCAAATACCGAATTTAACGATGGATATGCAGATACCGCTCCAGTAGATTCCTATCCGGTTGGAGTGAGTGAATTTGGTATATTATAACATGGCTGGTAATATCTGGGAGTGGGTGGCAGACTGGTATGATGAAACCTATTATGCCATTTCGCCGCTGGACAATCCAACCGGTCCCATCTCTGGAGAAGCACGCGTTGTTCGAGGCGGTTCATGGAATGATTTTGGTGATGTGGTTCGTTCATCAAATCGGAATTGGGTGCGGGAGTCATTTTCCAATAATATGTTGGGATTTCGATGTGCGCGGTAATGAAAATTGGGGGGCAATTAATCACTCGGTAGTATTAATATAATTTGACTATTTTAGTCCATTTAAAGGTGCTGGTGCCGTACTAACACAAACAGGTGAACCCTAATTGAAGGAATCACCTGTTTGCTTGGTTTCCGTCAAGTCAGAAATGCAGATGCGATTACTTATGCAGGTTCCTGGCAGCGATGAAACTGAGTCCGGATTTGGTTAGATCCCAGGCAGAATGATTGGCAGCAGATACCTTCTCCATAAAATTCCGCTGGAGATGTTCCCAATCACCGCTGTCGATGACTTCTTTTTTCTCCCGGAAGTAATCGAGGATGTCCGACTGATGAGCGAGAGTTTGTTCCACATCCGGGTCACCGCCCTCGTGTTTGGCGGCAATATTGGCAACATGGTCCGCAATTTCCACTAATTCCGCGCGGCGATCGTAGGGTTGGATGACGATACTTTTCCAGGTCTCGGTTATATGGTGTTCAAAACGAACCACCTTTTCCAAGCCAAGCGATTTACGGAACTCAGCCGTCAATTCCATTGTCCGGTTATTGATGGAGTTAGCCCAGTTAAATCCAATAAGTGGGCTGGTTCCGTCATCTCGACTGAGGAGTTTGGCCATGGTCATTATCCAAAGTGCATGATAAGGATTGTCCGAGCCGAAGAATACTGAGATCTTGAACTGGATATTCACGCCAAGGCGATATAGCAGGAAACCGAGTAATATAGTGCCGGCGTTAAAATTAAGCACATGTTGTACGCCATAATTGGTGTAGTAGTATAGGAATTCATCCAACCATTGAAGTGCGTGATCATTCGGTTGACCAATACCGCCAAAGTAACCTGTGATCGTGGCTGGACCACCAAGATGGGGATTTGAACCATCTGTACCTTTGGTGTCAAGGGTTTCGACAAAGGACGCACCGATAATATCCAACGCTGCAACAATGGCAGGTAGATCGCCGTCAGCTTCAGACTCCTTCATTTTTCGAACCGCAATGAATCGACCCGGTATTAGGGTCTTATCTGCAATGGCTTTTTCTGCCATGGGACGAATCCAGGGGAAGTACTGCAAGGCAGATACTTCAAGAGTTACAGCATATTTATCCTTGAATTTAATGGTATCGGCATCTGGCCCCAGGACTTTCCGGCGATATTCCTTTACCGGAATAAAGGCATTAGCATCGCGCTGCTCGATTAGCCACCTAAGATCCTTGATTGCGTCGGGATTACGTTCCTGGACGATCCTTAAGATTTTCCAATTTACGGGCGCGTTTATGTTTCCGGTTAATCTCCTGTGGGGTGCCATACCTGGCAACGACAGCCATGAAATCTTTCATGACTTGTGAATTGGGATCAAGGAGTACCGAGTTAAATGATTTAAGCTTATCAGGCGAAATTTTGAGGAGTTTCTGTATATCATTCATGATCTTTTCTCCCGGTACTGCTATCCAACGAGTTTCCTTAATTCATCATATTCATCATCATTCATTCCAAAGTAATTTTCCTTCTCAGGGAACTTTTTTCCGATAACCTCATCATGGTAATTCTTTAATCCATTGAGAATGACCTCGCCCGCATTCCCATAGACCTTTGCCATCTTTGGCTTGAATTTGGGATAGAGACCAAACATATCATGGTAGATAAGCAATTGCCCGTGTGCGTCGGGACCGGAACCAAGGGACATGATGATGCAATTCTCTGCCTTTTCGGTGATCAGTTTGCATAATCGGTCCGGGACTAATTCCAGTAGGATGGCAAATGCTCCAGCTTTTTCCAGCGCCTTGGCGTCATCCACTATCTTTTTTGCCAATTCTGCGGATTTCCCCTGGAGTTTAAACCCTCCCAGTGCCGATACCGATTGAGGTGTTAATCCTAGATGACCTATGGCGGGTATTCCTGCATCCACGATGCCGCGGATTCTTGGAGCCATCGCCGCGCCGCCTTCCAGCTTTATGGCATCACAACCGGCTTCGGACATGAAGCGACCGGCATTTCGAATGGCATTTTCAGTTGAATCCTGGTAGGTCATGTATGGCATATCACCGATGACGAAGGCGGTAGGCGCACCTCTCCGAACGGCTTGTGCATGGCGGATCATATCATCCATCTTAACAGGAAGGGTTGAATCGTAACCCAGCATGGTCATGCCCAGGCTGTCCCCAACGAGGATCATCTCAATCCCTGCCTGCTCCTGAAGATACGCAGTCGGGAAATCGTAACAGGTCAGCCAGGTAATTGGTTCTCCTCTGGCAACCTTATCAAATAGATACGGAAGAGTAATCTTCTTACGTTGTTCAGTCATTCTTCCTCCTCAGAAGGTTGGTTTCGTTTAGTATAGACCCGGATTTGGCAGGCTGCAATTGACGAAAGTCACCAAGTTCAGGCGGTATTATGCCCGACCTTATAATATAATCAAAAGACATGTTCTTGGCGTAAAAAATGGTGTAACTATGGAGAGCTGGAATTAATGAAGCGCAGGCTGGAACTTGTCCCACAATTAATCGCGGAGAACAAGACTGAATTTTTTTCTTGGGGAATATTTGTCCTTTTATTCCTTTGTACATGGATATTTGTGTTCATTACGCGGATTGGGATAACACCCGATAAGGCGTATTGGAATGAAGCCGGGGTCCCCATTCTTGGATTTCAGGTGGTAATCTCGCTTATTGTTGGTTTTAGCTTAGGTATCTTTTTGTCCTTATTTAGTAATGATAAACATATCAGTGATCGAAAAAATAAGACTTATAAATATCGCAATACCATTCGTGATTTGGACATTGGCTGCTGGGATATGGCTTGCGGAACCGCAGGAACAAAGTTTCAATGCACCGCGGCCATCCCCGCCAACTTATGAGTATTACCCGTTTTCAGACGCGACTTCCTATGATTTAGGAAGCCAATTCGTATTAATAGGACAAGGGATTAATAATGACTTATTAACTGATAAACCCTTGTATATGGCGTTTCTTTCGTTATTACATGCGTTAGGGGGACAATCGGTTCGGGTGGTGACCAGTATCCAGGTAATCATCCTGGCGCTATTTCCTGTGGTTCTTTATCTCCTGGGTAATGAATTGCACAGCCGGGGTGCAGGTGTACTGATTGCCCTACTTGGAATTTTTAAAGAGCGAAATGCCATCGCGGCAGTATTGGATATCCAGGTTTCCCATGTGAAGCTATTGATGACCGAAGTGCCCACAGCGTTCATCATTTCTCTGGTTTCATTGTTGATGATTCGTTGGGTAAAGCAAGGTTCTTCATCGGGTGGGCGTCTTCCGATCTGGGTGGGGGGTATTGTTGGCGCGGCAGTTCTATTACGCCCCAATGCATATGTGTTTTTGCCGCTTGCCCTGATAATCCCATTTCTTACAAAAAAGAGTAATTGGCGCAAGGCATTGCTGTCTGCCAGTTTGGTTTTCATATCATTTATGGTAATTGTTATTCCGTGGTTGGCAACAAACAGGGATCAAGCAGGACGAACCTATCTGCAGGTAAAACTGGAAAATGTTATTGAACGATATGATCAATCACAGCCAGGAGGAACAGGGCAGGATCAGGATGTAAAAGGAGTGCCGAGAGCAGTGCAACCGGATGTCATTGTTATCTCCGGCGTGCCATTTAGATTTGATCGATCCGGCTCGAATGATGAGTTATCCCCGGTGGAAATCGTGCCTGCACATTTCTTCCACAACCAAATTACTGCTTTATTTACCCTTCCGATGGGGCTGGAGTTTCAATCGCTCTCGCAGACGGTCAAATCACCTTTATGGGATAAGAACTGGGCAGGTGATCTGACCTCTCAAAATAGTATCATGTTATTTATAAATATTATCCTGCTTGGATTAGGGCTGGCGAATGCGTGGGAACGGTGGAGATTGGGCGGTCTCATCCCCGCGCTCATCGAGGTTTTATATTTCATCGCAAATGCCCTGGCGCGGACGTCCGGTAGCCGTTATCTTGTACCCGTCGATTGGGTTGTATACTTTTATTATGGTCTGGGATTAATCCGATTAGGAGAATGGCTTCTCTCTTTGCTCCAGAACCACACTCAACTTGATGCCAAACCTGCCGCTGCACCTAATGTCGGTGGATCCGGTCATTATTGGATAATTCCAATGATCACTTTGTTCGTTCTTGGCTTGCTCATGCCTTTATCGAGAATTGTGATTCCTCAACGCTATCCCGATATTAATAAAGGTGAGGCATTTAAAGCTTTTAAATCAGACGTGCCTTCGGTCAATTCCAGTTATACACGGAAACAGTTTAGAGAGTTCCTGGATGATCCGGATTCGGTGGTATTCCAGGGAAGGCTTCTTTATCCCCGATATTTTCTCGCGAATGAGGGTCTATGCACCCGGTGCTATATACTCGACGCGGCATCAAAAGAACGACCCTTTCCGAGGTTTACTTTTATTGTTCTTGGACCATTTAGCGCAGGTGTAGTCATTGAAATGGACAAATTGCCGGATAATTTTCAGCGACTGGACCTATCCAATGCTCCGGATGTCTGGGTTATGGGATGTAGAAATCACGAGGAAGTCGTTGGCAGATTTAAGGATTTCCATTCATCCATAAGGGGTTTGGTGATCGCGATTTCGAGTAAGAAGGGAGTGCAGGTATTTAGTCCGTCAGGCGCAGAGTTGACGTGCGAAGAATGACCACATATACCCAAGTGCGCGTTTTGAAAAATGCAGACAAATAGTCTGCTTTTTTTCAACGAGTTCTCCCGGCATAATTATATATCTTGTATCCCTTACATCATACTGAATACATTATAAATAGATTAATTAACCTGTCTTCCCAACTATCGTACGAAGTATAATTTTCCCATGCCTAAAAAACTCCGTATCACAATCATATTTTTATTCTTTCTTTTACAAATATTTCCGTCGTATATCCCAATAGTAGTAGCGCAAGAACCTAAAACTACTCGCTTCTCTTCAGCCTATGAATTAATCGATGCAGTCAACAGCTACCGCAGTCAGCATGGACTTCCAGCCTACACTGTCAATTCCATTCTGATGGGTACGGCACAGTCCCAGGCTGAATATATGGCATCAACCGGCACGGTAACGCATACCGGACCAGGTGGAATATCGTTCCCCGATCGCCTGATAGCCGCGGGGTATTCCTTTGTGTTTCGTTCAGAAAATATTATTTCGGCAAGTTCAGATGCTACAGGTTGGTCGCTGGTTACCTCGCCAGCATGGGCAGATGATGCTCATCAGCACACGATGCTGTCCCCGGACTTGAAGGAAATTGGTGCAGGCGTAGCAGTTTCTGGTGGTAGAGGCTATTATGTTATTGATTGTGGCGGCTCAGGGGGAGGTGGGGGGGCAGCTGCATATACAGCAGTGCCTGGCTCTACCGCTATAATCAGCAACGGAACTTCAGCGACGCCAGTTGTTGTTATTCCGAACACGCCCAAACCAGACGGGTCCATCAGCCATATTGTGCAGCCTGGAGAAACACTTTGGTCGATTGCGATTGCGTATAAAACCACAATTAACGTATTGAAAGATATCAACCGCCTGACATCCGATGATATTTACCCTGGCAATACTTTGATCGTCCTGCTTCCAAAAGACACACCAACCCCGTTGCCAACTTCAACCAGTACTCCTTATCCTTCACCTTCACCATTCATATTCTGGACTGTCACCAGTTCACCTGCACCAACTGCATCAGCCATGCCAACTTCGCCGGTACCGGGTGCAAACGGGGTGATTATCGCTGGTGTGATAATCACACTCGCAATGATTGCTGCCGGCATCATAACAGCGGCAGGAGCGGGGAAGAAGCGAAAAAACTGAAAAGACATGACAAAACGCCGGAAAAAGTAGTACAAAATACGATTTTCTTTAGGCTATAATCTCCCCCGTTTGCTTGTGCGTAATATCACAAACAAATAAATATCTTTATGGAGTGTACTTGATGAGTGAAATTCGAATTGATGCCTTCCTCCCAGGCGAGATGGCAACCCGCGCTGAATACCTTGGTGTGCGAAAGGCTGAGATGCCCTTTGTGACAATGTTCCTCCTGGCAATGATGGCAGGAGCATTCATTGGGTTAGGGGCGATCTTTGCCACCACGATATCCGCAGGGAGTATGGCAGTGTCCGCGCCCGATGGGACAGTCGCCTTTAATGCGGGTTTGCCCTATGGAATATCGAGGCTATTGACCGGGATAGTGTTTTGTCTTGGTCTGATCCTCGTTGTAGTGGGTGGGGCTGAACTTTTCACGGGTAATAACCTGATCGTCATGGCATGGGCGAGTGGAAAGATAACTGGACGAATGGTTCTACGAAACTGGGGGATCGTCTACCTCGGTAACTTCGTTGGATCAATAGCGACAGCTTTGTTGACGTTGATGAGTAAACAATATACCTTCGGCAGCAACTCTGTTGGCGTGGCGGCATTAAAGATCGCAGTGGGAAAGGTTAATTTGGAATTCTGGCAGGCTCTAGCTCTGGGAGTCCTCTGCAATGCTCTGGTGTGCATGGCTATCTGGTTGACTTATAGCGCTCGCAGCACAATGGACAAGATCATTGCTATCATCTTCCCAATCACAGCCTTCGTAGCAGCGGGATTTGAACACAGCGTTGCCAACATGTACTTCGTTCCTTACGCACTGCTGATAAAAATATTCAACCCCGATTTCGTGACATCGGTGGCAGATAAAGTCCCGGGGATTGAGAACCTGACCTGGAGTGCATTCTTTCTGAATAATCTCATCCCTGTAACGATCGGGAACATCATAGGCGGTACAATGCTGGTGGCATCCATCTATTGGACCGTTTTCCTGCGAAATAAAGATAAATAAGGAGAAATCATGAAAGCATATATCTTGATCAAAATTAGAACCGGTGAAGTAAAGGATGTTATTCGATTGTTGAAAAAAGTCGAAGGTGTTATCGAAGCGCACATGACCTTTGGTCCATACGATGCGGTTGCCGTTGTGGAAACACCCGACATAAGCCGGCTTGGTACGATCACTGCTTCAGGTATCCAGCCGATCCCTGGCGTGGAGCAGACACTGACCTGCCTGGCGATTGACGTCCAATAAATGAATAAGAGAGAGTCGGGAAATCCCGACTCTCTCTTATTTTCTAAGGGACACTGTATTGGATATCCAATCCAGGATGGCAGGGGATACCAATTATTCATTAAAACTTGTCAACGTCCGGGAATAGAGTAAACCTCTAGATGACCATATTCAAACACTAAAACAGCCCTGGAAATAATAAAATTCCTGGAAATCTCATAATATTTCAAAACATCGAGTGGGGTGCTGTACTTGGAATTATCCCGTAAAACTATCAAGGCATTTCTTATTTCGCTGGGGGGATTGTCGGGTCGATAAAATCGCTCGAAAGGAACTCCATTTATGGCAAGGTAATAGGCGGTCTGGATATCAATCGGAGGCAAGGCGATTATCATATCTTCGGGGTGTATATGTGCTTGAATATACGTCGCTGCATGTTTTTCTGGAATATCTCCGGATTTGAGAATTACGGCTTGGAAACCTCGAATTGAATACCCAAGAAAGAGCAATGGGATCAGAAGTAGTGGAACTGTCATGAACGCTTTTCTGAGACGAGCAGAAGGAAACTGTTTTCCGATCAATTCCACTATCCAGGCTAAACCCGCAGCGGCGAACAACATATAAAATGCATCCAGATAAAGCCACACACGAAAAAGTGGAACAACCCGTTGTATCAACATGAACACAAAAGCACCAATAACCAGAAATATTTGGAGCGGCAGCTTCTGATTGGAAATTTTCTTATAGAACAACAGGGATATTGTGAATCCACCGAGGAGAATTGGGCGAACGACAGGAGCAATCCCAGTCATCCAGTTATAGGCTGTATTAATCAGGCGTGGTGAGAGATTTGTCACAAACGTATACCAATTTTGTGATTCAACAATCTCATTACTCACAAGCGATGCCATTCCAGTACCCCAGAAAATAACGGGGGAGTACAAAAGCAGTGTCATTATGCCGGCGAGAACACAAGTTGTTAGAAAAACAAGCAGATTGTGTAATCTGTCCCGCCAAGGGCTGCTTTCAACAAGGTATGATACGGCAAGCCATAAGGAAATACCAGCCATGGGATAGAGAAAAATCGGTATTGTATAAAAACCCAGGGCAGCGGTAATTCCATACGCGATCAAGGCGGTGGTTGATTGTTTCTTGACAAGGATCCCGGCAAAATTCGTTAACAACAGGGCAAATAGAGTTAACAGAGTGTAACCGCGACCGTTGGCTGAATACTCGATCAGGAGCGGTGTTATTGCCAGTGCGGCTGCAACTGCCAGGGATTGATACTCGGAATAAAAGCGCCGAGCCGCAAGATAAGCTGCAGGGACCATCAATATGCCGGCGATAAGGGCAGGGAGACGTAGAATCCATGGACTCGCTCCCAATACCTGATACGCAAGTGCCACAAGAATTGTGTGAAAGATGTGATTGTTTGGTGCGCTGTAATTCGCAAGGATTGCTGCGGGAGATTGGGATGCATAATGAATGAACGTATACGCCTCATCATACTGGATGGGCTGGTTTATCAGGAATATGCGTAAAACCGCACCAATCAGAGTTAGCAATCCCAATAATATCTGCCCAAATTGGGATTCCCATCCTGGTATAAAGAGTTCACGGAATATTGTTTTAGTATGCCCTTTTTTCACCATATATTATCGTCACCAGATGATATGGAATATAGCGAAGCTGACATATTATCATATCATAATCAAAAGCAACGTCATGGGTCCAGCAAATACTATTCAATCTGGATAATCGGGAAATGACATTCATTTTCCTCCTAAAACAACATCAGCGTCCGGATAATTATCCGGACGCTGATGACTTGGTCAACATATAGTACTACTTAGGAGGTCGGGTTATTTTATACCATGCTGGCTGGTACATTAGATAACCATCCTTTACCCGCAGCCACATATTATCACCAGTCAAACCGATAACATCAACTGAATCCTCGGTATGAAGATTACGAATGATATTGAAATTTTTTCCGGGTCCGACACGAAGTCTCACACCATCGCCTTCAGATGTTACAGTTACATTGAAAAGTGGTTCCGCCGGCGGAATTTCATCCACCAGGAAAGGTTCCGGATTGATGGCTGTATCAACAGCCAGCCCCATGCGTACCTCAAAATGCAAATGCGGACCCGTGCTGAACCCGGTATTACCACTTTTTCCGAGGATATCGCCCATCCTGACAGATGCACCGGTTAGAACGATGAAACTGTCTTTTTGGAAATGCCCATAAATGGATGTGGAACCATCCAGATGCTGGATGCGAACATGGTAGCCATATCCTTTGCTGGAGTCGGTGGCAGTGGTCGTATCCAGCTCGGCACGCGAAACAACTCCATCTGCAGTAGCAAGGACGGGGTTGCCCTCCGGTAATGCAAAATCAATACCATTATGCCCGTTGGTCAAAGGGTAGAATCTTTGGATTCTCACCAAAATGCTGGGAGATTGGAAATTGCTTGTTGACAGGACGCAGTAGGATCACAACGGCTCCATTCCAGGTACTGAGAGGGCGTCTATGGGCTTGCTCACTTAGGGTAGGGTATAAGTGATTACCAGGGTGGGGCGGGCAGCTGCAGTAGCATAATTACCACTGAAAAACTTCATATAATCCGCTCCGTTATCGTTGTTGTCATCTGTTACGAAGCGCAAGCGGAATTGGGTTGTTCCCGCCCTGTCGATGTAGGGATAACCCGCGCTTCCAATCAATGCGCTGTACCAGTAATTTACAGGTGTATTGCCGAAGGTCCCAACATTTGCCTTACTGGCTCCTGCCTGAAAATCGCTTATCTGCAGTGCGATACTCGTTCCAAAATAAGGTCTGCGAATATCTGCTCTTAATGCTCCAAGGATTGTGAATGGATTTGTCCCCACAAATCCCTGTCTCCTTATTTTGAGTAGTACTCTGCTGATGATCGCATTATCAGGCAAAGCAGTAGTGTTGAAAGAGAGTATGGCTCGGTACTGTTTATCCAGCGTACCATCACCAATGTTGATGGTTGTCCCAATACCATCCAACGTTCCACCAACATTGCTTAATTCTGTTGATTCAGAAAATCCAGCCGTCCTGAGATCCGGTGGATCTGAATACGTTTGTAATCGGAACTGGGGCGCTGGACGGCACCATTTTTGCCAGGAAGGCATCGTAGCTGCCGCCATTGGAATTTACATCGTAGGCTCCCGGGGTTGTTGGAAAGTTTGCGGAGCTGGTACTTCCAGTGAAGTAAAATACTCCGTTTGTGTCAACTGCAATGGCAAGCCCATTATCAATATCAGGACTTCCCATATAGGTCCCGTAGTTCAGACTTGAGCCAACCGGGTTCAATTTCAGTAAAAATATATCTTTGTACCCGTTGTAGCTTACGTCATATCCCCAGGATGTAGTGGGGAAATTATTCGAATTCGTTGTACCCAGGATAAATGTTGCTCCAGTGGTATCCGTGAAAATGGCGTTTCCATAATCAGAGCTGTTTCCACCCAGGAAGGTTCCCTGTACCAGGGTATTGCCATCGGCGCTCAATTTAACTGCATAGGCGTCCGGGTTAATGGTGTCATTGTAATCAATATCGAATCCTCCAGCCACAACGGGAAAATCAGGAGAATTAGTATTGCCTGTGATATATACTGCGCCCGTGGTATCCAAAGATAGGGCATTACCTACATCTTCATTGCCTCCACCAAGGTAAGTTGAATAAGTCAGGGCTGAGCCGGCAGGGTTGAGTTTTGCTACAAAGGCATCCGACGTACCGCCATTGAAGCTGGTATCGTATGTTGAGGCAGGAAAATTGGAAGAAGCTGTCAGACCTGTTACATAAGCTGAGCCGCTGGTGTCAACCGCGATATCTGATCCCTCGATCATCGTTACTCCCACCCAAATAAGTTGCATAGTTTACAGTTGAACCATCCGCGGACAATTTTGCTAGGAATGCATCATAGGTTCCACCATTGAAGCTGGTATCATATGCCCCGATTGAGGTTGAGGCAGGAAAGTCGGTTGAGGCTGTCTGACCAGTTACATACACTAGTCCACTGATGTCAACCACAATATCATTCCCCAAATCTTCGTTGCTCCCCCCAAGCAGTGTTGCATAGACTTAAGGACGAACCATTCGCGGACAATTTCGCCACAAACGCATCATAGGTTCCGCCATTATATGTGGTATCACCAGTAGAGGCAGGAAAGTCGTTTGAGGCTGTCTGACCAATGATGTAGGCAAAGCCACTTGAATCAACCACAATATCGTTTCCCCAATCATCCCCGCCTCCGCCTATGAAAGTTGCATAACTTAAGGACGAACCATCCGCGGAAAATTTCGCCACAAACGCATCATAGATTCCGCCATTAAATGTCGTATCCCCGATCGTGGTAGGAAAACCAGAAGAGCCTGTTTGACCCGTGACATACGCAAAACCGCTTGAATCAACTGCAATGGCGAAACTTTGATCGACATTCGATCCACCCAGGTAAGTGGAATACATTAGATCAGCTAAACCGGTTCGTCGAGGACTATTCAGGTTATCGGTTGGTTTTGTGCTGAAAGGAGAAACGATCTCTTGTCCCTCAATTGCCGGTAAAGGTTGCTTGTCGTATGCTGAAATACCGGATATTTTCAGGAGCGGGATGGTGAATTCTCCTGCGGATGTCTCCAGTAGGATCGAGTCGTCAGCCAATTGAATATTCTCGGCGCCTTCGATCTTCAGTCTGACGGCATCCAGATCCTTTTGATCATGAACCAGAATCCGTTGGACAAGTCGGTTATCTTCGCTTGTGATCTCAAGATCAACTCCAGGATACAGATCCAAATAGCGAACACCACCCCAGACGGGAACGTTTGTGCGCCAATCAGACTCTTTTTTCCCTCCAAAGTAAGAGACGTTGGTATTCAGGCGGTTAACGGGTTCAAGCCGCGGATTGGGGTTGGATCCAGGGAAAGACAGCTTGATATTGATACCCGAAGAAGAAGAGCTTCCTTTCCCGGATATTTTTGAATCCAAAACACTTATCCAGATGGCATCTTTCGCAAGCCAGAGAGTGCCACCAGTACCGCCCACCCGAAAAAGCGCGGCATCGTCGAATTGACCAACGTTTTCAATGAACATGATCGAGCCGGTTGATGCTGCCATCCTTAATGATTCTGCACGCACAGAAAGGGTTGGCTGTATCACAAAAAGACTCAAAAACATGCTAAAAACAGTAATTATGCTGATTATGCGGGATAGGTGTTTCATCCTTTTCTCCATCTGAGTATTTCAAGGATAATAGATCTACGGGATAAGGGCAGGTTATTAAATTACATTGTACAACCTCTTATGAGGAAAAACAACACAGTATCGAATTAATAACAAAAATGAGAAGGAGGAAATGACCTATTAATATGGATCCTATGAATTGGCGAAAGCATAAAAGATGAGATGGATGCCCGGTGGGGGAGGGGGGATGGAGTTAAAAATAAAATTGTTATTAGCGATGGATGACGATATTAGATTTCTTCTTTCTCCCAGATCATTTGGGTAATTCTTGAGAAATGATCCTATGCAGATGGGGGAGAGGAAACATCTTGACATACGCTGGTGAACGGTTATAATAATATTGCTTTCGATAAGTATTATTACCATAAGCATTAGGAATCTTAAGAAATGACTAAATCAACGCTCACAATCACATCTGCTACGAGAAACTACCTTGAATTGGTCAAACAATCCCGGTAAAAAAACACAGCTATTACGTACGCTAAAGCATTACGCTCATTTCACAAGATGTTGAGTGATAAAGGCGTAGACCCGGATGTCTCCCCTGTTCGAAATCTTACAGAGGATGTTCTTGCTGATTACGCTGTCTATCTAAAGAATTACACACCAGCAACCGAACGTCTTTATATCCAAGCCACACAAGGTTTCTATAAATACCTGGCTGCAGAAAGGCTGTCGGAGATCAACCTTCCTCGATTGGATTTACTACTTCGGCAACGCGTCCGAAAGGCTGGCATCCGATTACCGCAATTTCCGGCAGAAGAAATCGAGCAAGTTTTGAAATACTTCGAAAACATCAAAAATATGTCTGGACAACTGAACGATTCCGATGTTGATAAACTACGCGCATTAAGGGATGGCGCCTTCTTGCTAACACTAGCCGATACTGGATTGCGTGTACATGAGGCATGCGCACTGCGGCGCGGGGACATTGATTGGAACGAAGGTCGAGCTGTCATCATTGGCAAGGGCGACAAGGAGGCTGTAGTCCGGTTTTCGTCACGGTCCTTGCAAGCACTCCGCGATTATCTTCATGAGCGGAGAGAATTGGATGGAGGATCCGGAAAACCACTTGCATCGCTTCCGTTGTTTTCCCGTCATGACAAAGGCGCAGGAAAAAAAGTGAAACCAATAACAACCACAACAGGACGCAATATTGTGGACGAGCGCGTAAGACAAGCCTTGGGAGATGATGCCGGTAAAAATATCACGCCGCATTCCTTCCGTCATTACTTTGTCACAACTGTTTTACGAGGATCTGGCAACTTGAAACTTGCGCAGGAATTGGCACGACATGCCAACATCCAGGTTACCCAGCGTTATGCACATTTATCTGACGATGAATTGGACAAGGGGTACTATGAAATTTTCGAGAAATCGAATAAAGATCGGTAGATGAAGCGCCGTTAAATTCTCATCATGATGATGAAACAATTAATTCACTATGGGTTTCCACATATGAGACATAGGCTTAAATCAGACGCCGAGTCCATATTCCCACTCTCCCCTCCCCCACCCGATCACCATCAATTGCAACGACAGGAACAACGCCACGCGAACTGGACGAGATAAATGCCTCTGAAAATGATTCGCATAAGCTCGGGAGTCTGTAATTAATAGACATTCCCTGCCCCCTCGCGAGGCGCAGGATCGCGCGCCTTGTGACACCCAGGAGGATGCCATCCCGGGCAGTGACCAGAGTTGCGCTCTGATATCGACCAGGTAACACGTCTGGAGTTGCTTCGTCTCTGCCACCATATTTTACGATGTAAAAATTTGATGTCATACCCTCATAAATTCGTCGATTTTTTGTTAATAAAACCTCGTATACATCCTTGCCAACTCTTGACCTTTCTGACTGGCTTTCCCCAATGAAATTCAAGTCTTTCCGGCGCGGATCGTTGCGGGTCAGATCTGACGTGATGACATTTACGCCTTTCTTATAAATATCTCTAGAAATCGGTGGGAATGGTTGTTGGATAATAACCACCACCCCGTTTGCTGTATTAAGAATAATGCGAAAGCGCGATCTCATCCGGGACATATTTTTGAGCCAGCTCTGATAAAACCTGACGAAGATCAGCTGGAGAAGCGGAAGGTCGAACACCCTCCGCCTCAGCGGGATCATATAAACGGTCCAGATGTCGGCTAAGACCAAGTACACGAGTGCCGTTTTTATTCGTTTTGAAAGTCGTGTAAAGTCCATGCGGCAATTGACGGGATATTTCATCGGGCGTGGTACCTTTTATCCTTAGAGAAAAAGTACGCGCACCATCAAGGCGGTAGATGGAAAGAGCCATGGAACGATTATAATGCCCCAATGCAATTTCCCCTTCTCCGACGCATTCGCCAATATTATAGCGATCCTAATTATTTTACCGAGATGCGCAAACTGGCACTGCCTATCATGGCGGGGCAACTTATGTTCTCCGTTATGAATATGGCTGGTGTGGTGTTTGTCGGTCAGAAGGGTGAGACAGCGGTTGCAGCAGTCGGTCTGGCGGGACAGGCGGCTTTTCTTCTCAATCTGGTACATTTCGGGGTTGTAAGCGGCGCGGCGATGTTTACAGCGCAATTTTGGGGTCGCAAAGACATCACCAATCTGCGGCGCGTTTTGGGGATGAGCCTGGGGCTGGCTCTGGCGACTGCGTTGATTTTCCTTGCCATAGCTCAGTTCGCCCCGGAGGCATTCCTGCGGATTTATTCAAGAGACCCGGCAGTTATAAAAATGGGATCGAGTTACATTCGCATCTTTTCAGGGTCTTTTCTGATCACTGCCATTACATCATCCTTTGCAATGGTGATGCGCTCAACGGGTGATGTCAAGCCACCGATGTATATCGGGGCAGTTGCGCTGGGGTTGAATACGCTGCTTTCCTATGGGTTGATATTCGGGAAGTTCGGGCTGCCGGAACTCTCAATTAACGGTGCGGCATATGCCAATCTCATTGCCCGAGCAATTGAATGTGCAGGTCTGTTGACATATATCTATGTTCGCAAGGCACCAGTTGCTGCATCATTGCGCGAACTCACAGATCTCAACATGGCTTTCATAAGGCGAATGCTCAAACCCATGCTGCCTGTCATCCTTAATGAGCTTTTCTGGTCCCTGGGCATCACCGCCTATTCGGCAATATACGGACGCATGGGAACTGATGCCATCGCGACAGTAAATATCATCAGTTCTGTCGAACAGGTCGCTTTTGTTATTTTCATTGGCATCTCCAATGCAACATCCGTCCTTGTAGGAAATCGAATTGGGGCGGGAATGGAGGATGAAGCATATAAGTATGCGGGGCGATCCCTGGGTCTGGGAGTGGTTGGAGGGGTATTAATGGGTATCCTGCTACAGATCCTTAAAGCACCCATTCTGTCGCTGTACAATGTCTCGCCTGAAGTAATACACAATGCCGGCCTGGTGATGAATGTTGCGAGTATCTTCCTCTGGATACGCGTTAACAACATGACGATCGTTGTGGGAGTATTGAGGGCAGGCGGAGATACACGCTTCTCACTTTTTGTGGATGGAATCATCATCTGGATAGTAGGAGTGCCAATTTCCGCGTTGGGTGCTTTTGTTTTTCACCTTCCGGTTTACTGGGTGGCGGTCTGCGTCATGTCTGAAGAAGTAACCAAATGGCTCCTTGGAATCAGCCGTTACCGTTCAAGGAAGTGGATAAATAATCTGGCACACCACATGGAGAGTTGATAGGCGATCTGGATTTTCGCATCCAATTACTGGAAGTTATCATCCAGAAAGATACATGATCTTTATTGGAGTCATGTGTCCGAATTCCTTGACATCTCCAGCCCATCCATGATAGACTACCGCCTGTTGTTAAATCTTACAGAAAGGAGTGCGCTACATGAATACCATCAAACTTTTCAGCATTGTGCCCACCGATGGCGAAATTGTCCCTTCGCGTAGCGCGCCTGTTGACCGGCAATAGGTCAATCCCTGTCTTGTACCCACAAGCCACGGTGCGCTTTCGCATCGTGGCTTTTTTATTGGCAATACAAGGACAGGAACGGATTCCCGCCCCTTGTGGTGATCAGGCTGATTTATTTCAAGGTCAGCCTCCGGAGCATGAGGAAACGACATGACAACACAGACATCAACCACCCAAACTTTTGACTTCCGCAAATCATTAGCGAAAAGCAAGTTGGCAGGTGTATGGCGCATGATGACCGATTATCGACTGCCGTACATCATCGCAACGGTGGCGCTGGCGATCTCAGCCAGTTCGAGGACTGCAACATACCTCCTCTTACGCTACTTTGCCGATGCGATTCTTGGTGAGAAGGCGCCGGCTCCTGGTACGCTGAATCAGACGCTTGCCTTGATCGCGCTTGGATTTGTTGGGCTGGCCATCCTTGAGGGCTCATTCGCTTACATTTCAGGGCGCCTGGCTGCATACACGGCAGAAGGAATCACCCGCCGCCTGAGAGATTACCTTTTCGACCATATCCAAAGGTTATCGTTCGCTTATCACAGCAAGACACCCACGGGTGATCTGATCGAGCGTGTGACCTCAGACGTGGATTCGTTGCGACGCTTCTTCAGCGAACAAGCAATTGGAGTGGGACGCATCCTGCTCGTGTTCATCATCAACTTCACGGCATTGCTAAGCCTATACGCGCCCCTGGCGTGGATCTCAATCATAGCAATTCCACCGGTGCTGGGCATATCCTTATGGTTTTTCAAACTCGTGACCAAGCGTTACGAGCAATACCAGGAACAGGAAGCCATCCTATCGACCACTTTACAGGAAAACCTGACTGGTGTGCGCGTGGTGAAGGCTTTTGCCCGGCAAAACTACGAGATGGGTAAGTTTGAGAAGGACAATATCGAGAAATTTCGCCGCGGACGCCGTCTAACCCAAATGCACTCGCTCTTCTGGCCGCTTTCAGATGTGGTCCTTGGCTTTCAGATGCTGGCAGGATTCGTTTATGGCGCGAATTTAGCCATAAATGGCACCATCACTGTTGGCACTTATGTGGCGTATACAGGCTTGATCATCCAGTTGATCTGGCCTATCCGCAACCTGGGACGCATCATCGTTCAGGCATCCTCGGGTCTGGTCTCATACGGACGCTTGATGGAGATAGTGAAGCAGGATCGCGAACCACTTCTTGACGGTCGCGTCCAAACCACCAGCCCGACTCAGGGAGACATTGTGTTCGACCATGTCTCATTCGCCTACTCGGATGGAAAAAGTGATGTACTAAAGGACATCTCGTTCCATGCAAAGCCCGGGCAGGCAGTTGCCCTGCTCGGCTCCACGGGATCCGGGAAAACATCGCTGGTGAATCTACTGCCGCGTTTTCACGACTATACCGGTGGAAGCATTCTGCTCGATGGCCTGGAATTGAAGGATTACCCGCGGGAGTATTTGCGTAGGCAAATCGGCATCGTGGAACAGGAGCCATTCCTGTTCAGCCGCTCGATCCGGGAGAACATCACTTACGGTGTCGGGCGCGACGTACCACGGGAAGAGGTGGAGCGTGCGGCAAAAGCCGCGGCGATCCACGACGTGATCATGACCTTCCCCGACGGCTACAAAACGCTGGTTGGCGAGAAGGGTGTGACCCTCTCGGGCGGGCAGAAACAACGTGTGACGATTGCCCGTACCCTGTTGAAAAATCCGCGCATCCTGATCCTTGATGACTCGACGTCCTCCGTGGACCTCGAAACAGAGGCGGAGATACGCGAAGCATTGAATGCCCTGATGCATGCACGCACGACCTTCATCATCGCCCACCGCATCCAGTCAGTCATGATCGCAGACTTGATCCTGGTACTGGACAAGGGCGAGGTGGTGCAAAGCGGGACGCACGAAGAGCTGCTGGCCAATGAAGGAATGTATCGGCGCATTTATGACATCCAAACTCGTATCGATGAGGAATTGGAATTGGAGATCGCCAGAGTAAATTGACGATAACCCCCTCCCCTCTCCCGTTCGCGGGAGAGGGGAATGGAGATATAACATGGCAAACGAAATTACTGAAATCGAAGAAGACGAATTCACGAGTCAGCTGACCACTCCGGTATTCAGACGCATCATGGGATTGATTACTCCCTACTGGATCCGGGTGATGGGTTTTATTGTCACGATACTGCTGGTATCCATACTTGATGCGTACTTCACCTACATCAACAAAAACATTGTTGATATGGGGATCAATATGAAGGACAGCGCGACCGTACTGCGGCTGGCAACGACTTACGGATCGTTCATCCTGTTACAGGCACTGATGGTATTCGCTTGCATATATCTCGCAAACCTGTTGGGTGAGCGCGTCCAGTATGACCTTAGAAAGAAAATGTTCAATCACCTGCAGGACCTGTCCCTCTCGTACTATTCTCAGATGGCAGTGGGACGGTTGATGGCACGTGTCACATCCGATTCGGGACGTGTCTCGGAGCTGGTGACGTGGGGTGTGTTGGATACAACCTGGGCAGTAGTCAACATCAGCACCTCGGCATATTTTATGATGCGCATCAACTGGCAGCTGGGCTTGATGGTGCTCTTAATCATCCCCGTCCTGGTGCTGATAGCAATTCAGTTCCGCAAAAAAATCCTGGTTGAATTCCGCAACAGCCGCCGCGCCAACTCAAAGATCACAGGCGCATACAACGAAAATATCCAGGGTGTGCGAGTGGTCAAGGCGCTTGGTCGCGAGGATGAGAATCTTGTCGAATTCCAGGAATTGACAACCAAGATGTATCGGGCTTCATATCGGGCTGCATGGCTCTCGGCGCTGTTCCTGCCGGCTGTCCAGATTGTTTCCTCCATCGCCCTCGGTGCGATAATCTGGTACGGCGGTACGCAAGCGCAGACCGGTTTGATCACGATCGGCGGAATCCAGGCTTTCGTTGCATATTTGACTTTTATGTTGTGGCCGGTCCAGGATCTGGCACGTGTCTATGCTGAGATGCAACATTCAATCGCATCAGCAGAAAGAATCTTCAAGTTGTTGGACACCGAACCCGAGGTACGCAATCGGGAAAATGCGGTCGATGCAAATACACTGTTGGGCGAGATCGAGTTCGAGCACGTAAACTTCTATTACGAGGACCGCAAGCCGGTATTAACCGACTTCACGTTGAAGGTGAAACCTGGAGAGACGATCGCCCTGGTAGGACCAACAGGCGGTGGAAAATCCACGATCGTGAACCTGCTCTGCCGCTTCTTTGAGCCGCGAGAGGGTGTCATCCGGATAAACAACCGTGACTACACAGAGTACACGCTGCAATCCATCCACTCACGAATCGGAATTGTATTGCAGACCCCTCACCTGTTCAGTGGAAGTGTGCGTGATAACATCCGTTACGGGCGGCTTGAAGCATCGGACAAGGATGTGGAAGCTGCTGCACAGATCGCCGGTGCACATGATTTCATCGTAACACTCGACAAGGGCTACGACCAGAACGTAGGTGAAGGCGGGAACCTGCTTTCGGTTGGACAGAAGCAATTAATCAGCCTGGCTCGGGCAGTACTTGCGAAGCCTGAATTATTCATCATGGATGAAGCCACATCATCTGTTGATACTCTGACAGAGGCTTTGATACAGCGCGGGATGGAGGCGCTGATGCAGGGACGTACTTCCTTCATCATCGCGCATCGCCTGAGCACAATCCGCAGAGCGGACCGTATTCTTGTCATAGAGGATGGTCGAATCGCAGAACAAGGTACTCACGCAGAGTTGTTAAGTGAACACGGTCACTATTATCGGTTATACACTCAACAATTCCGGCACCAGCTGGAAGTGCAGTATGGGGTGGATAGTGAGAACATGATCGTTGAGAATAATTAGTGCTCCCGCTGCTGCAGCAGCGGGAGCAGGAGTTTAGAAAACATTCACCTGATACCAGTGTTTGTCATTCGACGTTTTTTACATTCAGGTTATAGAATTTCGCAACTCTATCCATGAAGTCGTACCACGCCTCATTGATGAAGGAATGGCGCTGTCCCTCGTAAGCTATCAGCTTCACGGATTTACCTGCGTCGAGAAATGCCTGCAACAATTTCGTTGACCAGTCGGGCGGTGTCCCGGAAAGATCCTGCCCATCCAAAGTTCCATAATGAATCTGAACTGGCATCGAAATATACTCAATATAATAAATTGGTGACACCTGGCGCAGGATATGCAGAATCATTCACTGCGCTTGTGTAAGCATTCAACACTTCCGCCGGCAAATCAAGCGGTATCATGTCTGAGGAATTGCAATTTCCCTGGATTTCTCCCTCGATCAAATCACCGTAACAACCAGGTCCCCACCGCTCGATCACATCCGCCTGATCTGCACTAACTGTGGAATACAATACCGCCGCGCGGACGATAGGAAAATTTCCCCCATCCGACCCCGCCGCTCCATTTTCCTCAGTTAGCAGATGATTATTCCCAATGATGGCAAGAACCTTCATCGTCACTGCGCCACCCATACTATGACCCCATAATCCAACCCGGGATGGATCCGCCTGGGGAATGGATGGGATGGCTTTAATAAGATTGACTATATCTATGGCAAGACCAGAATAGAAGAGACTTGGACCGGGATCGGATGTTCCCCAACTCCGATAATCAGGGGAAAGTGTAAGATAACCTCGAATATTCAGATATTCTGCAGCGCGATCGGTACCATCGCCGGAGTTATATATTGTTCTCGAGAACCACCCGTGATTCATCACTATGACCGGATACGGGGGCGCACTACGGGTTGGAATTTGCATAACGCCCCGTATGTTCAGACCATCTGAAGGGTATTCAAAAAGATAGCTTTTGAAATCCCGTGTCTCTTCGATGATACCCAATACCTTCACATCCCCGCTCTGATAATCGTGCTCGCGAAGCCCTTGAATAGTATAGGGATATAGTGCCTGACGATAGGTCATTGTAGCAGTGGGAACGGGCGAAGGAGAAGGAGATGGGGTTCGGGTTGGAGTGGAACCAATCCGTGTAGTTGTGGCAACCGGTATCGGAGTCCGAGACTGGGAACAGGCTGTAAGCGCCAGTAAAATAGAGATAAGGAAGTATCGTTGCAATGACATAATAGCTCATTATACTTGGCAGGAATTGATTGAATTATGCTATAGTTATCAAACCAAGCGCAAACAAGAGGAGTTGTTTATGGCAATTTCACTTATTTATCCGGTGAACGGACCCATCACTCAGAACTTTGGTGTCAATCCAAGCTTCTATAGTCAATGGGGATTCCCGGGACACAATGGTGTGGATTTTGGAACCCCGAATGGAACGCCCGTCCTGGCTGCAGCCAAAGGAACAGTGGATAAGGTCTCATTCGAATATGGCGGGTATGGTAATTATGTCAAAGTCAAGCACCTGGACGGATCTGCTGCTTTTTTTACCTATTATGCCCATCTGATGCAAGCCAGCGTGGCTGCCGGGCAAAATGTGGAAGCCGGCGCAGTGGTAGGTTATAGTAATAACACAGGCGCAAGCACTGGACCACATTTACATTTTGGTTTACGGAAGTCGGATCAGAGCGATCTGTTCCGTGGGTATATCGATCCTCTACCCTACCTGACAGGGCAGGCAACACCGGGTGAAGAGATTCCAGGAGCTGTTGTACTCCCAGAAATGAAATTTGAGGTAATCGTAACGGAGTTGAATGTCCGCAGCGGTCCAAGCATCAACTTCAGCATCGTTGAGAAATTTAAGAAGGGCAAGACGGTAACAGCCACCCGGTTGTTCTCAGAAGGCGCATGGGTGGAGATTGGGAAGGGAAAATGGTGCGCTGTAACATTTGGCAGCATTCAAAATATGAAGGTCAAAACTTAAGTATTCGCCGAGGCAACAGAAACCTGGAAATATCGGGAAAGTTATCAAGCAACAATCCAAAAGGCTGTGTGAGGGATATGAAAATCCCGGATCACAGCCTTTTCTTTATCACAAGGTGATCGCCACTATATCTGCGATGGTTGCTTTCGGAAAGGGAGTCCAAGCAGAACACCTATTAATGCATAGCCAAAGAACATGGTGGGCATGTGCCAGATAATCGCAGAGGTAAAGGGGTGGTAATAAGCGTGAGCTTTGAAAATGACCAACCAGGCGAGAGGCGATAAAAAAGAGACCCAGGTAGTAATAATCAGGGCATACTTGGATGAAATGTTGTCTATTTTCCCGCGGCTGATCCAGAGGATCACGAGTAAGAGGACAGTTACAACTAGAAATAATCCAAAAATATGGGTAAAACGAATACCGGAGAAAATAGCGGTTTTTTGCGCGATCATTTTAATGACTGAGAACAAGTCTGCATTTTGCCCCTCTGCAAAATACGCAGACTGGGAAGGATCCAGGGGGGTACCAAAGGTACGGCGTCCCATCGTATTGACAATATGGAGGATGCCATCTGAGAACCTTCCGGTAACGGAACCAATCTGGACCGCAAGAACTATAAATGAGCCGATGATCCCGAGTGCGCTCGATAGCCCAGTCAAAATCAGACGCCGGGTGAATCTAATCAGCGACCATTTATCCTTGATTGCATAGTAGACAAGAGCGGTTGCGATCATGCCCATGGGTGGGAGTAGAAAATCATAGCCACTAAGAAACCCCTTGAGGAATAGGAGAACACCGACGATCAGATATAATACCCGCTCCTTGAGAATGCGACCTTGAGATTCCCGATCAAGCAGATAGACGACTGCCACCATCGGCAAGAAATAATCCCAAACGGAATAAAAGAGGTTGCGCCCGAAAAGAGTAAGCCAATGCGAAACCAGGGTTGTCAAAAAAATAATCATCCCAGTAAGCCAACCAAATTGGCGGTGGAACCAAAGGATGAGGGCGGCCAGAGTTGCAGCAGATAGGAAAGCCGTTAATCCATAAAAACTACGCAGGTTGGTGAGGGAGGAGAATGGGCTGACAAAATCCAATAGGCTGAACAACCAGGCTTGTCCCCCACTCTGAGATTTATAGATCATATAAGATGTAAATGTTCCTCCCCCCAGGTATGTCTCGTACTGGTAGTTAAATTCCGGCTCAGCTATGATGGGAGTCGGAGCGTCGCCAGTTCCGAGCAATGCCCCATCGGAGAAGAAACCGCTCTGCCTGGTCCTAACCAGGCGGCCAATGACCAGGCTTTCGCTGCCCTTATCAAAGGTAGCAAACGCCTGGTCAGGGACAAGCCCCAACAGATTTCGGTCAAATCCCAGAAATAGGAAAAATGTGTAGAGCAGGAAGATAGGTGTGAGTCTTGGTTTCATCTTCGAGTGGATTTTATTCGTGACGGTAGATTATTTATTGAACCAGAGTCCACTGATCTGGTGTGGTTCCGTTATATTGAACACAACCCGAATTACGACGGCATCCTCTTTTTCGAAGATGGCATCATAGATCACGACATAGTATGCTCCCTGCTTGATGACGCTGTTGACCTTCCGTGAGACATATAATCCAAGTTTCGCGTCCCTGTCCTTTTTCATGTCAACAAATCCAGCCTGAGTAATTCCACTCAGCATGGCTGAATCAAAATCCATGGAGAACATGGCGTAGTTATTTGTGTTCATACCTACAAGCAGATTATCAGTTTTTGCCTCGGTAAAGCCGAGAACAGCCTCCCTATCAGCGCCCGTCAGGCTGGTCCCTTGTGACCCGCAACCGACCAAGAGGGCTATAAAAACGATCGATATAACAAATGTAATCCGATTACGCATCATCATTTCCTCACTAATATAATATGTGCAAATAACGACACTCAAATAAGAGTATACCCTAGTTGGGTAGAGTGGCATTTTATAGTCACTGAATCCACCTGTTGCATCTAGATATACTGTCCGCCATGGACAAATATGGTTTTGAGAATAAGGCAAGGATAATGGCTATGCGAATATTGGACAATTAATGCGATAAGCTCGTTGAAAATTGACACATAGGCTCATTAATATAAAACCAACATAGTGATAACATAAAAAGCATAGACAGATCCCCCCCGCCCTGCTATACTATTGCTCATATCGATGACTTTTGCTGCCTCTGGCAGTTTTGTGTTGTATACAATTAATGTAGCACGCAATAACCCCGGCAAATTTCTGCCTGGGGCATTTTTCTTCGTTGAACAGACCGCTATTGCGGTGTAATAAGATTATAAACTTGAGGTAGAAACTAATGAGTAAGAAAGAAAAAATAAAAATCATCCCTTTGGGGGGATTGGGAGAGGTTGGAAAAAATATGACCGCCTATGAATATGGCGGAGATATTCTGATTGTTGATGCGGGCATCATGTTCCCCGAGAATGACATGCTTGGCATTGATTACATAATTCCCGACTTTGACTACCTGCTTAACAAGGTGAGCAGCGTTCGCGGCATTGTAATCACCCATGGACACGAAGACCATATCGGAGCAGTACGCCACGTTCTTGAGAAAATTCCCGTGCCTGTCTTTGCCACACCGCTCACCCTTGGATTAATCGAGGGCAAGCTTGCTCGAAACGGTTTTGGCGATAAAGCCGATCTACGGAGGATACAAGCAGGAGATAAAATCCAAATCGGGAAATTCCTGGTTGAGACCTTCCATATATCTCATTCCATTCCTGACGCGATCGGGTTAGCTATTACAACGAACGCGGGTCTCATCATCCATATGAGTGATTTTAAGTTGGATCATACACCAGTCGATGGTTGGCCTACTGACTATGCGAAGCTCGCAGAATTTTCGCAGCGTGGTGTGGATCTCCTCCTGAGCGACTCAACCAACTCGGAAAGACCGGGATGGACACAATCTGAAAAGGTCATAGGCCCAGCCTTCGACCAAGTGATCGCAGCCGCATCAGGACGAGTCATTATTGCCACATTCGCATCGTTGATCTCGCGCATCCAGCAGGTTGCGGATTCTACTATCAAAAGCAAGCGAAAATTGGCTTTTGCCGGTACGAGCATGGTGGAAAATGCCAAAATCGCCCGCAATCTCGGTTATCTAATTATCCCAGATGAGATCATTGTCCCGATCGATCAGGCTCTTAATCTCCCCGATAATAAGGTAGTCATTATGTGCACTGGCTCCCAGGGTGAACCATCCTCGATAATCGGAAGGCTATCCACTGGCTCCAACCGGCAATTTGATATTAAGCCGGGCGATACTGTGGTTTTATCATCACATCCCATCCCCGGAAACGAGGAGACAGTCAGCCGCGCCATCAACCGCATCATGCGACTGGGTGCGACCGTTATCTACGATGCCATTGCACCAATCCACGTATCGGGGCACGCAAGCCAGGAAGAACAAAAACTATTAATCAATCTTGTGCGCCCGAAACACTTCTTACCCATTCATGGTGAATTAAGACACCTCAAACGACATGCCTGGCTGGCAGAACAAGTTGGGATCCCCGCGGAGAATATTATCGTCGTGGAAAATGGGCAAATAGTTGAGCTGACCGATGGAAGACTAACCCTTGGAGACCGCATACCCGGCGGATACGTTTTTGTCGACGGTGAATCAATAGGCGACATCGATCATGATGTCATGAAAGAACGCGAACAACTCGCTCGCAACGGTATCGTAATCATTGATATGAGTGTTGATAAGGTCAAGGGGAGATTGATCCATGAACCGGAGGTATTGACCGCGGATTCCTCTCCCCCGAAGATGCCGAGCGCCTGATCCCGGAAATCCGAAAACGCGTGCTTACCGTGGTCAACAACGGCGGGCTGGATAGCGAGAAAAATATCGCCAGTGCAGTCAAAAGCTACCTATTTGAACAAACGAAGCGTAAACCCATGGTATTTGTCACCATGAGCAGAACTTGATCAACAGCAAAATCCCCCATCCATAATCATCTACAGATTTGGAAAGGATATTGGAACAATAGACAGCCGTCAATCCGCGGCTGTCTATTGTTTTACACATCAAAATATAAACTCATCTCATATGGATGAGGACGGTTTCGAACAGGGAAATATTCCTGGTTTCGTTTAAATTCAATCCATTGCAGTATTAGATCCTTACTGAAAACATCGCCTTTTAGAAGAAAATCGTGATCAGCTTCGAGCGCACCCAGTGCTTCATCCAGGGAAGACGGCAGGGATTTGATTTTTGCCCGCTGTTCATCGTTCCATATAAATATATTGGCATCGATTGGGCCAAAACCCAATTCAGTCGGGTCAAGTTTTTTTTCAATGCCGTCCAAACCAGCCATGAGCATACCAGCAAGAGCCAAATAAACATTGCAAGTCGCATCGGGTGGGCGAAATTCTATTCGCGCCGTATCCGGTTGGTTTGCATATTTCGGGATTCGTACTGCCGCGCTCCGATTACCGAGCGAAAAGAAAGCATTGACGGGAGCTTCATAACCAGGAACCAATCTACGATATGAATTTGTGGAGGGGTTGGTGAGTGCCAACAACGCCGAGCCATGCTTGAGCAATCCGCCTACATACCAAAGCGCCTCCCTGCTGAGTGAGCCGTACCCATCCCTGTCATAGAAAAGGTTCTTTCCCGCCTTGAACAAATGCTGATGGAAATGCATGCCACTCCCGGCTTCACCAAATAGCGGTTTGGGCATAAAAGTGACAGTCTGCCCGCAGAGGTGTGCGGTCATCTTGGTGACATATTTAATCATCATGGTCGCATCACCGGATTGAGTCAATCCCATCATGGATGTCTCAATTTCCACCTGACCGGGGCCGCCGACCTCATGATGATGGTATTTAACTGGGACTTCCATCAATTCCAACCGACGCATCATATCAGCGCGCAAGTTGAAGAGCTGGTCCTTGGGTGGAATGGCGTGGTAACCGCCGTGCGGAGGAATATAATGACCATGTCCACCCGCTCCGCTATTCCAATCCGCTTCCCTGCTCATCACCTCATAACTTGCACGATTGACTCCCGATTCGTACCGTACACTATCGAAAACATAAAATTCATACTCCGGACCCCAACGACTTTCATCTGCGAGACCGGAGGTTCGCATATATTCCTCGGCGCGCCTGGCAATATTACGAGGATCATTCGGGAATGATGCATGCGTATCGGCTTCGTAAGTTGTGCAGATAAAACTCAGGGTCGGAGAATCCCAGAATGGGTCCATGAAAGCAGTCGACAGGTCAGGGATGAGTACCATGTCTCCCGATTTAACTGATTTAAGTCCGACCGATGAACCGTCAAACCCAACACCATGCTCCATCAAATCGGCATTGAATTGAGCAGATGGAATGGTCAGGTGGTGCCAACGTCCCCATAAATCGCAGAATTTTAAATCAATGGCTTCGATATTGCTTTTATCGACGAAATCGCGTGCCTGTTGAAAGGACTGAAACATGGAAAACCTCCTTCGGCAACTTTAGCACAAAAAACAATCAGGGATAAGTGTAATCCATCCCTGCCAGAGGGGTCATTTATCGCCATTTTCAGCGTTTTGTTCTATACTTGCCTTACATCAATACCAACCGGAGGACAAAATGACTGATTTTGCCATGCAAGCTTATGAACGACTGCGCGACCTGAGCAATTTCCAGTGGTACGTGATCCCACTTTTGGCATTCACCTTCTATGTATACACGATAGAAGCGGAAAAACGCAACTGGAATATCATCCTGGCGGGACTGGCATTTTGGGGTGCAGATTGGCTGAATGAGATCATAAACGGACTTGTCCTGCATTTTACAGGTTATGCCCCCATCTGGGGTGAACCGGGACCAACCGCCTACCTGATCCTTGTGGGGCTAAACATTGAAACCATGTTCATGTTCGCGATAGCGGGTATTGTCTGGTCAAAAATGCTCCATCCAGACAAGAAAACAAAATATTTCGGGATACCCAACCGCTGGGCAGTAGCAATCCTCGGATCGCTCTTCTGCGTGGTCATTGAATACCTGTTAAATTCAGCAAACGCGCTGACATGGGAATATGCCTGGTGGAGCCGGAGCATGCCAATCCTGATCTTCCTCTTTGGATATCTGTGGTTCTTCGTTTTTGCATTCTGGGTCCATGACATGAAGAACATGCAACAAAAACTGATCACCGTTGGGACGATATGGGCAGTAGATGTCATAGGTTTAATCATTTTCGCGGGTTTCCTCAAGTGGATCTAATATAACAACTACGCGGCTTCCAAGAAGGAACCTGCCTGGTTCGACCGAATATCAAAGGCTGACAACACGATGGAACAATTCTTTGCTTATGAGTACACCGGAAGCCCGTTCAAATTGTTCGGCACAGCACATCTTGCCGCGTTGTTTGTGCTATTTTTGATCGCTCTCGGCTTGATGCGCTTTAAGAACGCGAAATATTGAAACCCGCAACAAAGTCCGAGTTGCCCTGGGCGTCTTTCTTTGGATCAACGAGTCAGTGTGGCATATCTGGAACGGCGCCTGGGGTCACTGGGATGTACAGACCATGCTGCCATTGAATGCCTGCAGCATCCTCATCTGGTTGAGTGGATTCATGCTGATATTCCGAAGCTATACCATTTACGAGTTCGCGTATTTCATGGGCATCGGAGGAGCTTTTCAATATTTGATGACGCCCGACCTAGGCATCTACGGTTTCCCGCATCTTCGTTTTTTCCAGGCACTTCTCTCGCATGGTATCCTGCTTATATCAGCAATCTACATGACCGTGGTGGAGGGATTTCGTCCTACCTGGGCATCGTTCTGGCGCGTGGCAATCTGCATGAACATCTATATGGTGATTGTTTATCCGATCAACGTCTGGCTTGGAAGCAATTACCTGATGATCAATAGCAAACCTGCCACAGCAAGCCTGCTTGATCTCTTACCCGCGTGGCCGGTATACATTCTCTACATGGAGGCACTCGGATTTCTGACTTTCCTAATTCTGTATATTCCTTTTATCATCAAAGATTTTAGATTGAAAAAGGTGAATGAATCCGGAAAGGCCGCATAGTTGACACGGGGTTGTTTCCGGGCTACCTTAATAAATCCGTCCCATCTGCTTGACGAAAATCCCACTTCGGGTAGAATTCAACCGCCGGGGCGATGGCGGAATCGGCATACGCGGCGGTCTTAAAAACCGCTGGGCTTAGGTCCATGTGGGTTCAAGTCCCACTCGCCCCACCTACCCCCTCTCACACCCAGGGAGGGGCGGAGTATTTATTATGTACTATACGCGACAACACCTTGAAGAAATCGAAGATAGTAGTCTTGCTCCTTATGGCATGCGAAGCAAGGACTCGAAAGGCCGCGCATACCTGGACACTGAGCCGGATTACCGGACGACCTTCCAGCGCGATCGCGACCGGATACTCCACACGACGGCTTTCCGTCGTCTCGAATATAAGACACAGGTTTTTATTAATTACGAAGGCGATTATTATCGAACGCGTCTAACGCATACGCTGGAAGTAGCGCAGATTGGCAGGACCATTGCACGTGCATTAGGCGCCAACGAAGATCTTGTTGAAGCCATATGCCTGGTTCACGATGTTGGACATCCTCCTTTTGGACATTCAGGAGAAACCACCCTGAGTCGTCTCATGAAGGATTTCGGAGGATTTGACCACAACAAACAATCCCTGCGCCTCGTTACCGAACTTGAACAGCGATATCCCGAATTTCCCGGTTTGAATTTAACCTGGGAGGTACGTGAGGGAATTGTCAAACACGAGTCGGAATATGATGTATCAGATGCATCGGCTTTCAATCCTGACCTGCGCGGAAACCTGGAAACTCAGATTTGTAACATAGCAGATGAATTAGCCTATACTGCGCATGACCTCGATGACGGCTTGCGTTCAGGGATGATCACGACACGCATGATGAATGGCATTACCCTTTGGGAGTTGTTGACAGGGAATATCGAATGGCAGGGTCCGGAACTGGTAGATCTGGATCGCCATCGCCTGATCCGGAAATTGATCGGTATCGAGGTCACCGACCTGGTCACAGCCACATCTGAACGAATAAAAGACAGCGGCGTAAAATCCCCCCTCGATATTCAGAGATTGAAGCAAAATCTCATTGGATTTACAGAGGAGACTCATCGCCGTAACCGGGAGTTAAAGGATTTCCTTTATGCACATATGTACCGCCACCACCGGGTTGTAAGAATGCAAGTTAAGGCAGAGCGCATCCTTTCGAACCTGTTCCAGGCATACAGAGCTGAGCCTTCCATCCTGCCGGATCATATTCCAAAGTATTATCAGAATTCGCGGATTGGAACGGACCATCTGCGATTACATTGCGGGTATGACTGACAGGTTTGCCACCCAGGAACACGAAAAACTCTTTAACCCTTTGGAAATGCCATAAAAACGAGGATAGATGACTGAACCCGCTTACCTGACATCGGAAGGTCTTGAAAGAATCAAGGAAGAATTAAAGGTACTTACTGGAATCCGTAGAAAAGAACTGGCGGAGCGTTTACGCGCTGCCATTCAAATGGGTGACCTTTCTGAAAACGCTGACTATCACAAAGCCAAGGAAGATCAGGCTTTTCTTGAAGGGCGCATCCAGGAATTGCAATATCTTGTGCGTAACGCAGTCGTCATTACGAATAACAGGAAGGGGGATAAGGTCGGCATGGGTTCAAAGGTCACCATCCAGGAGGGAGATCATCCCCAAGAAACGTATCACCTGGTTGGTCCAAAGGAGGCAGATCCTCGTAATGGTCGCATCTCACACGAATCTCCGATTGGCAGGGCTTTAATGGACCACCGAGTGGGCGATGAGGTGGGGGTGGAAACGCCCTCCGGGAAAGTTTTATTTAAAATACAAAAGATAGAATAACAACATCCCACCATCACTGGCTGACAGAAACAGGCGCTCAAGATTTGAGCGCCTGTTTCTGTTTATCTATTAACATGTTTCGTTTTACTACTTTTCGACTCTATTAGGCGTTTCAGGTCCTCGCTTTCTTTAGTTCCGCCACCTCATCAGAGGTAAGATACCGCCAGTCACGCGATTTGAGAGTGCCCAACCGCAACGAACCAATCCTTACCCGAACGATCCGAACAACAGGCAATCCCAGAACTGTGCCGATTTCACGAATTTGGCGTTTTCGACCTTCACCCATCACTACTCTTAACCAGACACCCTTCCCCTGCGATTCCAATATATGTACACCTGCAGGTGCCGTTTTATAACCATCCTCCAAAACCACACCACGTCGCCAGGTTGATAATTGCTCTTCATCAGGGCGACGTGCCACCAGTACACGATATTCCTTCTGGTGACCATAACGGGGATGAGTAAGGCGATTGGTCAATTCACCGTCATTGGTCAGCAGCATAAGACCTTCAGATTCAAGGTCCAACCTTCCTACGGGATAGATGCGCTCAGGTATATTTACCAGGTCGATGATCATCTCACGATGATCGTCATCCTCGCGCTCCACTGTTGAAAGGACAAAGCGAGGTTTGTTCAACGCAATGTATACCAATTTTTCGGGCTTGGTGAGAAGCTTTCCATCCAGAGTGATGCGGTCAACTGCAGGATCTGCCTTCTGACCCAGGTCAGCAACCTGTCCATTGACACGAACCCGCCCCGAGATGATGAACTCCTCGCAGGTGCGGCGAGATCCATAGCCGGCTTGAGCCAGTATTTTCTGTAATCTCTCAACCATAGCATTACCCTTTCAGCAAGCTAACATCCTGCTCGTTGCCTTCCTCCGGCAATTCCAGAGGTGGCAGGTCCCGAACGGAGTTCAGCCCAAAGTGTTGCAGAAATTCGGGGGTTGTACTATATAATATCGGGCGACCGGGACCATCCGTACGACCTGTCTCCTGGATCAATCCCTTGCTCAGGAGACTTTTCATCATGCTATCGCTATTAACACCGCGAACTTCATCGACATGAGGGCGGGTGACAGGCTGTTGATAGGCAATTATGGACAACGTCTCAAGAGCCGCCCGGCTTAGCCGGGTCGTTGCCTCGAGACCGAGAAAGCGCTCAACGAGTTGTGCATACTCCGGCGCACTGGTCATTTGGACTCGACCGCCATGACGCTGAAGTCGCAGACCCCGAGATTGAAGCAATTCATCAAGCACCTTCAATCCCTGTTCCACTTCGGTTGTCGTAGTTTCCAGCGCGACCGCCAATTGCGCCGGTAGAACAGGCTCTGCGGCAACAAATAACAAAGCTTCAAGGCGGATAGCCGTTGAGTTTAGTGGGTTTTGTGAATCGGTCATGCTATAATAACTCCCATTCCAGACTTCTTTCAATGAGAACGACCATGAAACGAACCAGAATCAGCCTGATCTTACTGATAATGTTTATATTTATTCCTGCTTGCACTATCTTCGTGGGCGGACCTGACTATCCAGATACACCTATTGCCGTATCAACCGAAGCTGTTACCTCTCTCCAAGAAGAGATAAAAGCGGCAGTTTCAGCCGGCGCAATTAATGGTGAAGTTACAATAATAATGAGCGAAGTTCAATTGACCTCGTACCTGGCTTCCAAACTAACAACTGATTCAACTCCCATGTTCACCGATCCGCAAGTCTACCTTCGCGATGGTCAAATGCGGATCTATGGAAAAACCCAGCAAGGATACTTCGCGGCGAATATAGGAATTGTTCTCACTGTGGGTCCCGATGAGAATGGAAACCCGGAATTGCAATTAACATCTGCCGATTTCGGTCCATTTCCTCTACCTGATGGACTGAATAAAGCCATAACGGCGATCATTGAAGAGGCATATACCGGAGCTCTCGGACCGGTTGCGACCGGATTTCGCATCACAGCCATTACCATCGCGGATGGGCTGATGATGATCAATGGAAAAATCCGATAACTTTTGGATTATACCAAAGTGGCTGTTATTTCATGAAAGCCCGTCTTCTCTTTATCGCAATATTTCTTCCCCTCCTGACAAGCTGTCGTTCACCTCAGTTTGGAGATACCATCCAGGTGACGATCATTGCAGATGGTAATGAAACCAACTTGAAAGTGAGTCCTGGGAGCACGGTAGATCAAGCACTTGAGGAAGCAAACATCCTCGTTGAAAACCTGGATATCACTGAACCCCCTCTTTATACCGTTCTCCAGGAGGGCGATAAGATTCAAGTTACCCGGGTGATTGAGACATTCGTAACGGAGGAGGTTGAAGTTCCTTTTGAAAAACAGGTTGTGCGGAGCGAGTCGGTTGGAGAGGGCGAATCTCTCCTGCTGCAAACCGGTGAAAATGGGCTGCAGGAACTTACGTGGCGCATCCTGACAGAAGATGGAACTGAAACCAGTCGCGCGGTCGTAAAAACCGTAATATTGAGAGAACCCATCGCAGAAATAACAATGATCGGTGCTCAATCTGCGTTTGCGCCTCTGCCGTTCCCCGGGAAAATCGTATTATTGGCGGGTGGAAATGCGTGGCTGATGGAAGGCTCGACAGGCAATCGGAAACCACTTGTAACAACAGGCGATCTCGATGGATATGTTTTTACGCTTTCGCCAACAGGAGATTTTCTATTATTTACGAGGAAATCAAAAAAACCAGCCAAAGAGCAGATCAATACATTATGGGTTGTGCGCACGACCGGCAATTCAACACCTCACCAGGTGAATAACGCAGCTAACATTATCCACTTTGCTGGATGGGCTCCAAATACTACACCAACTTTTGGCTATACCACAGTGGAACCGCGCGCGACGACGCCGGGCTGGCAGGCGAATAATGATTTCTATCGTGTCACCATGTCCGGTGGTTTACCCAGCACACCGAGAAAACTCCTGGAAGCCAACAGCGGCGGCATTTATGGATGGTGGGGTATCACCTTTGCCTGGGGCTCAGACGGTCGCCTGGTTTATGCACGCCCGGACCAAATTGGAATTGTTGATCAGGAAGGCGGTTTTCTACGTCCCATGATGGACATTCCACCCTTGCAGACAAACAGCAACTGGGCATGGATTCCCCCAATGGTGTGGGGAACAGAGGCGCGTACCTTATTCGTGATAACGCATGCCTCTGCACCAGCCCCGATCACCGAGGAAGGATCTCCATACTTTGATCTGACTGCGATTTCCATGATCAATGATGCAACAGTACCATTGGTGAAAAATGTCGGAATGTTCGCTTATCCATCGGCATCCCCGGTCCGGCAAAGCAACAAGGAACGCAGCTATCAAATCGCTTACCTGCAAGCCATCTTTCCTGAACAAAGCGAAACAAGCCGATATCGCGTGGTTGTTATGGATCGCGATGGGTCAAATCGTCGAATAATCTTCCCGCCACCAGACTCGGTTGGCTTGAGCCAACCACAGCCGCCCATATGGGCACCACAACCGGTTGAGGGTCAGGTGGGAGACTTCCTGGCAATCGTTTACCAGGGAGATCTTTGGCTTGTCGATTCTGGAAGCGGACAGGCTTTTCAGGTTACAAATGATGGCATGTTGGTAAAAGTTGACTGGAAATGATCCCAGGTTACCTGGGATAAACTGGAATATTTTACTAAATAGAAGGGATTATTCATGCGAATACTTATCACTGGAGCAGCTGGATTTCTTGGCTCCCACCTATGCGATAAACTGATTGCCGAAAAACACGAAGTTGTCGGTCTGGATAATTTCATCACGGGAAGTCGTGAGAATATTGCCCACCTGATGGGAAATGAGAATTTTTCCTTTTATAAACATGATGTTTCCAACTACATCTATGTTCCAGGAAAAATTGATGCTGTTTTACACTTTGCATCCCCCGCCAGCCCGAATCCAAAGTCGGCTTCCGGGTATTTCAATCTGCCAATCCAAACGATGAAAGCAGGCGCGCTTGGGACACATCACTCACTCGGTGTGGCAAAGGCAAATAACGCCCGATTTCTTCTGGCGTCAACCAGCGAAATATATGGTGATCCATTGGTGCATCCTCAGAGCGAAGACTACCCGGGGAATGTGGACCCGGTTGGAACACGTGCTGTTTACGATGAGGCCAAGCGATTCGCCGAATCGCTGACCATGGCATATCACCGACATCATGGTGTGGATACGCGCATCGTACGCATATTCAACACTTATGGTCCCCGGATGGATCTGGAAGATGGCAGGGCTCTGCCAAATTTCCTGAAGCAAGCCTTGCTCGGACAACCACTAACCATTTACGGAGATGGACAGCAGACACGTTCATTCTGCTATGTGGATGACCTGATCGACGGCATCGTCCGATTACTTTATTCGAATGAGCATCATGCCAGTGAATATTGGCAACCCGAATGAAATGACTGTACTGGAGTTTGCCGAAACCATAAACACAGTAACAGGCAATCCTGCCGGTGTCACCTTCCTCTCGAACGAGCGAAGCGCGCGTGATCCACAGCGCCGCCAACCCGACATTACGCGGGCTCGAACCATTCTAGGGTGGGAACCAAAGGTGAATCTCAAGGATGGCTTGAACCGCACAATCCCATACTTTAAGGAGAAACTTGGTCTGGCGTGACACATATTTTCAATGACGCGAATGAGCGCACACGCTTCCTGAAGTTTGCCACCGTCGGCGCTATTGGCACCGTAGTTGATTTTGGCGTTTATAATTTCCTGAACCTGGTGGCGGGAACAGCCCCCGTGATATCACAGGCAGTTTCCTTTTCAGTGGCTGTTGTAAATAACTTCCTCTGAAATCGTCACTGGACCTATCCTGATTCTCGAACCAAGGCAATCCACCATCAAATGGCACAGTTTGGATTGATCAACATTGGAGGTCTGCTTATCCGCACACCCATTATTGCAGGGCTGGAGAATCCCATTGGGATGCTCGCCGGCAAACTGGGTATCCCGGTTGAGCCTGCCGTGATAGTTGGACATAATGCGGCTCTTGCAATTGCCATTGGAATTGTTATGTTATGGAATTATTTCGCCAATCGATATTGGACATATAATGACATTTGATGAACAATAATCGCATCCCCACCCAACACGTGTCTGCCATTCCTGTCTACAACTCGAAGGGCAATGCAGAGGCTTTCCTTGTCCATCCCTACCTATATAATCGCAACGGTGATTGGATAGGCTGGGTGACACAGCAAAAGGAAGTCTACTCGGTTCTTGGTTATTATGTAGGATTCCTCACCGACGAGCCGCGCATCCTGGAACGCGGGTTAACGAAACATCCAAACCCAACAAGAAACCACCCGCTCCCCCACCACGACTCCCGGTGCCCGCAACTATTCCATTGGCACCGATGATGAGGGAGATAACCTATAGTACCGTGGATGTTCTCCTGGAGGAACCCGAACTATTACATACGCTGGATAGAGGTGAACAACGACAGGATTTAGATTGAGAATCCGAAGGTATCAGCAATATTATTTCCAACTCAGGAGGCTTTAGAAATGACCGACAGACTACCCCCCAAGCCCATGCGAGCTTCGCGTATCAGCCTGGCTCAGACAATGGGACCAGAACATGCCAATAATTACGGTAATGTGCATGGCGGATGGATCATGAAATTAGTAGATGAGGCTGGTGGGGTTGCCTGCATGCGTCACGCTCAACGGCGCGTAGTGACGGTTGCCATAGATTCGATGGTATTTCGTCATCCCGTTAAAACCAGTGACCTGGTCCTCCTCAATGCCGAGGTGACTTACACAGGAAAAACATCCATTGAGGCTGAAGTGCAGGTAGTAGCAGAGAATCCCATCACAGGCGAGCGGTGGCATACCAACACGGCTTATTTGTTATACGTGGCATTGGACGAAGATGGAAAACCCACGGAAATTCCCCAGGTTTTTGGTGAGACGGTGGAAGAAGAGAAAAAACTGGAGGAAGCCAAGAAGCGCCAGACGAGACGGTTGGAACAGCGAACTTAGTCCTGGAGTTGAAAAGCATCAACTGATAACTCAAGGAGGAGACATGAACTCCACACCACGCGGACCTGAAAAACTCTCAACAAGCTACAAGACCATCTGGGGTATTGCATCCCTTGGCACCACATTAATTTCAGGTACATACGGTGCCCTGCTTCCCATCTTCTACCAGGATTATCTTGGTCTGTCTGCAAGATGGATAGCGATAGCATCGGCAATCTATGCCGTCTGGAATGCCATAAATGATCCGTTGTTTGGATACATAACAGACAGCACACGCTTCAAGAGTGGGCGCCGAATCCCCTATATGCGATTCACCGCGCCTTTCCTGGCTTTAACCTTCATCCTGGTGTGGTTTGCCCCATCCGGTGCCGGCGACACTTCGCTGTTCATCTGGATGCTTGTAACGATGCTGTTGTATGACACCTGCTACACCATCATCGGGCTGGTTTACTCAGCCCTACTACCAGAGGTGAGCGAGTCAGATGCAGAGCGAAACAGTTTGCAAATATCAGCCTCCTTATTCGGTTTGCTAGGTATGATCCTGGGGTTCCTCATTCCGGATTTCTTCCGACCCAAAACAGGTGAAGCGATCACCTTCCTGCCCCTGCAGATATCAATGATCGTTATTGGTGTTATCAGCATGGTCTTTATCCTCATAACCACGATCAAGGTAAAGGAACGTCCCGAGTTCACAAAGGTGGACAAGCCCATTCCGTTGAAGGACGCGCTGCGCTACACTTTCACCAGCAAATCATTTTTGGTGCTGGTCGCCCAAAATTTTATGTCCGTGTTGATGCAGGCGCTCTTATTGGGGATGCTCTTTTACCTGGCTGATTATGTTTTGAAAATGAGCACGATGGTTATTCTTGTATGCGTTTTCATTCCCCTTATCGTTGGAGTGCCGATCACATCATTGCTCAGAAAAAAGTTGGGAGTCGTCGGAGCGCAGCAATTACTGCTTTTCATAGCGGGCGTTGGTCTGCTATTGATTTCATTTGTTCCCAATCCACTTATCCTGATCTGCCTGGCAATGGCGGGCTTCGGGCTTTCCGGACCACAAACTCTAACTAATGTTCTTTTCGGACAAGTAGCAGATGAAGACGAGTTGCGATCCGGCGTTCGTCGCGAAGGTGCCTTTTTCGGAGTGAATGCCCTGCTCACTAAACCGGCGCAGTCGGTTGCACTGGCGCTTATACCCTTTATACTGGAGAAAACGTCGTTCGTCACCCGCGAGGCAAACGGGGGTCAGATATTTCTTAACCAATCAGCGAGTACGATATTCGGAATTAAAAGCTTAATGGGGCTTATACCAGGCATAGCATTGATCCTTGGGGCAGTCCTCCTGTTTTGGTATCCATTACGTGGAAGATACCTGGAGGATGTAAAGGAAAAAGTGCTCGCAATGCACGCCGAGAAGCGCGCCAGGTTATAACAACTCCAGTTCCGTCGTACTTAATTCCCTACTATCCGAATCAATATCCACGCGCCTTCATCGAGCTCATGGCAGATACTCCTGGGTTAGAGTTGGCATTAATCCAAATCTGGTCGACCTTTTTCAAGCAATTGGGGAAGAATATCCAAAAAATGTTCATTCAGAATGATAATGACTATGTCCGGATCAATTTGCTCCACCCAGGCACGAGGCAGCATATCATTTCCTGCCATCATGTCAACGTAATATGCAGCACTAAAATGTTCTGACAGAAACGGCATAACGGAATAAAGAAAAGAATCATGAAAGAACAGCGCAACCGGCAGGTCGGGATTCCTATTGCGAGAAAAATTGATCTGCCTGCCCGAAGGTAAGACCATGGAATCGGTTCGTGATGACTGTTTAAAAAGGAACTGTAACTGGACACGCTCCTCTGCCAGACTGGTATCCCCCATGATGAAACTCAAATCCATGATTTTTGGCGGCTGCACAACGATCTCGAAATCCGACAATGGATGAGGAGAGAGTTCCGGAAAACTGGGATGCACTGCATCAAGAATAGCCTGATAAGCTGCATATCCGCCCAGATCGTTCCAGTGTGTATCGGTTGAATAGTAGATCTGCGATGTCAGTTTTGCCTGCGACATCGCAGGACGAAGATCGAGTACCTGGAGCGACAAATGTGCGGCAAGATAGTTCAAAATCTGATCGAGGCGGGATGTGTCACCAATCCGATGAATCTCAGGAGGTACATACTCCGGATAAACAGTGTTTTTATAAGGTGCAGCAACAAAAAGGAGATGAGCGCCAGTAGACTCGGTCAGCGCTTGAAAATCCTCCAGGCTATTTCCATATTCCTCCAATTCCGCATCGGTGAGGGGATGGACATTTTGGAATTTGTCCATACCGGGATTGGTTGCATAAACCAGCCAATTATTCGGTCCAACAAGCACATCATGAAAAACCCGATCGCCCGCCCACAACCGAAATTCTGTGACACGTGAAATAAAAGCGTCGCGCAGGGGAAAAGAATCAAAGCCAGTCGAAAGGGACTGTCCAAGCGGAAAAGCTTGAACAAGAAGCAAAAATATAAAGGAAAAAACAAATAGAAATTCGTATCGATTTCGCATGGTTAGAATTTGTCGTAGATACCCGGTGCAAATCCACCGCTGACCAAAACAGCTATGCCTGCCCAAAATAGAACAAGAATCAATATATCTGTAAACAAACGCGGGAAAATCCCAAGATCAGGAATGAGTTTTAGTTTACTGCCCAATAACGCAACCATGGTGGATTTGAATGGGAAAAGGAAGAGAATCCCGAGACCCATCGCAAGCCATGTTGTCGGATCAATGATGGGAAGCGGACGAGTCATTGAGAATGGGAGAGGAGTGATGCCACTCATATCGCCGCCAAGCCGTTTAATAAACGCCCAGGCATAAGAGAGACTCGGAGAGCGGAAAAATATCCAGGCAAATGAAACAATCGATACCAAATAGATCGTTTGGAATGGGTGCCAAATCCTTTTCAACCAACGCCCAAACGACGTGGACTCAAGTGCCAATGCAATACCATGGATAAGTCCCCAAACTATATAATTTGCAGTCAATCCGTGCCATAAACCGGTAAGAATAAAAACAAATATGATGTTCACCTGCTGACCGATCGCCGGTAGACGATGTCGCTCCAAAGGATAAAAGACATATTCGCGGAACCAGGCTGAAAGACTCATATGCCATCGGCGCCAGAATTCACCAATTGACCGGGCGACGAAGGGTTCGTTGAAGTTCTCGGGAAGTGTGAACCCAAAAATTCGACCAAGCCCGATCGCCATATCCGTGAAACCTGAAAAATCGTAATAAATCTGCAGAGTAAAAGCAATCAATGCAAGCCAGGCTATATATGGTTGGAAATTTGGCGCGGGAAGATCGAAGGCGGGGTTGGCGATCTTCGCCAATTGATCGGCGATGAGTATCTTTTTTATCAGACCAATTGCAAAGCGCCTCACCCCATCGGCGACATTTTGAATTGTCGACTGTGGTGCTGCAAGTTCATTATGCACTGACCGATAAGGCGTGATGGGACCAGTCAGGATTTTTGGAAAGAAAGTGACATACAGTGCAAAGTTGACGAATTTCCTCTCGCCTGGAATTATCCGCGCGAGCGACATCCACCAGATAGGAAATCATCTGTAGAGCAACATAGGATAATCCGATGGGATAGACCAAGTTAAGCAGGTCTCCCTCAATGAAATCAGGCAGAACGCGCTCAAATGTATGGGTGAAGCGAAGTGGGGAATACGTAGTAAAAATTTTATAGAACAAGAGAATTGCCAGGTTATAACAAACTCCCAGATTTAAGCGCCCTTTACCTGGCTTTTTTTCAACCCAATGACCCAGGAAATAATTTCCCCCAACGAGAAAGGCGTATGCCCAGAGAACTGGCAACCGCCCGTATGCGAGAAAAAACAAGCTGGCTGCAAGTAAGATAACGGGACGAAAACGCACCTGGGCAAACAGGTAAACAATTACAAGTAAAGGGAAAAAGAGGAAAAGGAATATCGGCGATGTGAATTCCATCGGTTACCCACAGGACGGTAAATTTTTGCAATTATAATACTAATGATGAATCGAGCTTCCCCACCCCACCCCCTTCCACCCGGCACACATCTGCCTTTCATCATTCTTATCCTTGTACTGCTGGGGATCGGCTTGTTCAACCTTCCGAGATTATGGATTTTCCTGGGATGAGCCATTATTTTATGACTATGGGAAAGCCTCCCAATATGCCTACTCAATCTCCGCACGATTGGACGGGACTTTTGATATTGAAAAATCCTTTGGTGCATCTGCAAGTGATCATGTGACACGCGGACCAGCGTACCTTCTGATTGGAGGTGTTGTTGAGAGCATGCTTGAAAAAGCAGGTTTCGACCTGGCGTCCGCATGGCATCTCACAAATTTTCTTGCCTACCTCGTTGGGCTCACCTTTTTCTATCTTCTCTCCCGTACATGGCTGGATTCCATTGTTGCAACCACCTCCACTGCTTTTTTTGCACTGCAACCGGTTTTTTGGAATCATGCATTCATCAATCCCAAGGATTCAGCCTTTGCCATTTTCTTTTTGATAACCATGTATCTCGGAATAAGGATGGTCGACAAGTGGGATGGAAATGCGAAGAAAATTACACTCTCTACAATCCTGCCTGGAATTTTTTTGGGAATCACTACAGCAATCCGGTTCCTCGGTCCATATGCTGTATTACTTATCATTCTATATTTCATCTCGAAGAAAAACAAAAGAATTACGTGGTGGGGGTTTATTCCATACGGTGTAATTGCACTTATCACGATGGTGGCATTATGGCCATTTCTGTGGAGTAATCCAATCAACCAGTTTATCTACGTTCTGAAGGCGATGACCGAAACTTCGTCAAATTTAAAAACCCTTTTCATCGGGACGGAATATCATGGATATGAACTGCCCAGGCGGTATTTCCCCATATTGCTGGCGATCACGCTCACTGAACCAACATGGTTTCTATTTTTGGCTGGTATTGTATCTGCTGCGTTCCTGGGAGTAAAAAAACGAATTGATGGAGCTAAATTGCCAACAATCGCTGGGGCACGTCATCCGCGACAAGATTCGGGAGAGCAACCTGCTTGCGATTCGCCGGCGCGTGCCGGGTTTTGTGAGCAGCTTTCTCAGCGAGCCGGCCAGCGAGGTGGCCATCTTTCTCACCCAGGCGCTCGTCCGCCCCAACAGCATCCTCAACCGCGAACGCACCGAGGAACTGCGCACGGAAGCCGGGGAGCAGACCCCCGTGCAGACTATCATCCTGGAGCGAGGGGAAGTCGTGATCCGGGCTGGCGATGTAGCGACCCAGGAACAGGCCGAAGCGCTCCAGCAGTTGTCCCAGCTCTCAACATGAATGGGGATCCGTGGACCTTGCTGCCGCGTCTCTCTTTGCCGCCGTGGTGATCGCCATTGCCATCGCTGCGATCTATGTCTTGAAGCCCCAAGTGCTCCGCGATTATCACCAACTGGCGATGTTGTTGGTGGTGACCGTCGCTTTGAGCTTCTCATGGCCAAGTTCATGATCGTCAACCATCCGCTGCTGCCCTATTTGTATCCGCTCGCCGCGCTGGGATTCTGATCTCCGTGCTGTGCGACCTGCGTGTGGCCATTGTCTTCGTGCTCGCTTTTGCCATGGTGAGACCTATTTGAGCATGGGCAGCGCCCCGCTGGTGGCCTATGGCTGCTGGGTTCGTTGGCGGGAATGCTGATCGTCGGCCGCGGGGAGCGGTTGAACAGCTTCTTGTGGGCGGCTTTGGCATCGGCGCCGTCAACCTCGCGTGCTCGCCGCGTTTTGGGCGCCCTTCACGCGGGCCGAGCGCGCCCGCCCAGTTGGGCGAAATGGCCCTCATGTGCGGTGCTCAACGGCAGCCTGTCGGCCGCCATTGCCCTGATCGGCTACTTTGTGCTGGGCAACCTGTTCGATATCACTACGCCGCTGCAATTGACCGAAGTTGAGCCGGCCCACCCATCCGCTGCTGCGCCAGTTGCTGCTCAAGGCGTCCGGCACCTATCATCACACGATCCTGGTCAGCAACATGGCCGAACGCGCCGCCGCCGCCATCGGCGCTGACGCGCTGCTGGTGCGCGTGGGCGCCTATTACCATGACATCGGCAAGACGGTGCGCCCCTACTTCTTTGCCGAAAACATCATGGACGGTACGTCGCCCCACGAAAAGCTCGATCCGTTGACCAGCGCCCAGATCATCATCAGCCATGTCAAGGATGGCGTCGATCTGGCGCAGAAGTATCATCTGCCCGACCGCATCCAGGACTTTATCCGCGAGCATCATGGCCGCTCGCTGGTCAAGTATTTCTACATGCAGGCGCAGCGCCAGGCGCGCCCCGACGAAACAGTCAACGAAGAGGACTTCCGCTACCCGGGTCCCAACCCGCAGCAGCGAGGCCACCATCTGCTCTTGGCCGACACCTGCGAGGCCGCCGTGCGTGCCGTCCGCCCCGCCACGCGCGAGTTGAGGTGCTGGTCAACCGGCTGATCGAGGAGCGCACGATCTCGGGGGAGCTGGACAACGCCAACCTCACCTTCCGGCGAACTCCAGAGGTCCAGAACATCTTCCTGCAGGTCCTCCAGGATCTCCATCACCCGCGGGTCGTCTATCCCGAGCCGTCCAAAAGAATCGCGCCGGGAGCAGGAGGATCACAACGAGCGGCGCTGCGCTGCCCCTCAAATAGCGTGGCCAACGGCCGCCTGGCGCCCGGCGGCGTGGAAGAGATCATGACGCCGCTCGCTGCGGCCAACATGGCAGTGGAAGGCTGAGATTACCGATGGCAACACCCATTCCCAACCCGAGATGGCGGCCGAAACGCCGGCCCCCGGGGTGCAACTCGACAAGGAGAGACAGCGCAGAGGACATCGGATCGACGTTCAGGTTGAGAAAGCTTCGCAGAACTGGTAGACGCCGAGGGTTGGCGGCAGTGGCTCGCGACCCTTCAGCAGCAGGAGCGGACAGCTGGGCCTTACGATGGTGGTGACTACGACGAGCGATCCAGCAGTTGAACCTGGAGTATCGTGGTGTGGACGCGCCCACCGACGTTCTTAGCTTTGCGGCCCAGGAGAGCAGCGACGAGGAGCCGAGTACCGTGCTGCCGCCTGAGGTGTGGCTGAATCTGGCAGCCTACCTGGGGGACATCGTCATCGCCTATCCCTACGCGGGCGACAGGCTAGCACGCTTTGGCAACTCAAGTCGCGGCGGAAGTGGGCCTGCTTACGGTACATGGCGCTCCACCTGCTGGGCTATGACCACGCCACCCCAGCCGAAGAGGCCGCCATGTGGGCTATCCAGGAACAGGTGTTGGCCGCTCTTGGCCACGCGGCGCTGGCTCGGCGCGCGTACGACGAGTAGAACGTGCTGGGTATTGCGTGTGGCGTGTTGCGTGTTCCGTGGCGAGACGGAACACGCAACACGCCACACGCCACACGCCACACAATGAATCAGCAGCAACGCGTGACATTTGACGGGCCGGACCGTGGCTTCTGGCGTTCCCGCTGGTACAGTTTCCGATGGCCGGCCACGGCGTTGCCTATACCTTGCGCACCCAGCCCAACGCGAGGATCGAAATCGCGGCATTGACTGTGGTCCTGCTCACAGGGTGGTGGCTCCAGATTGCAGCAGCCGATGGGCAATCCTGGGGTTGACTGTTTTATGATCCTGGCTTTGGAAGCAGTAAACACCGCCATCGAAGCGGTGGTAGATTGGTGTCGCCCCAATTTCACCCGTTGGCCAAGACCGCCAAGGACGCCGCGGCAGGGACCTGGTTTTCGCCGTCTGCGGCAGTATTTCGTGGCGGTCGCTATCTTTGGCCCCGGTTGCTGGCGCTGCTAAAGGAAGAACAGCAACAGCAAAAACTCAAATAGGGACACAAAGTTACACAAAGTTACACAAAGGGAAGCTGTGTTCTAGCCGCAAGCCTTCTGTGTGACGTCGGTCTTTGCATCTGTCCCATGCTGGCGCATGCGTGCTAAGATGACTAATCAATGCCGCCATCTGCCACTGTGCGCCATGCGCCAACACGCCGCTAACGCCGACTGCCAGCGCGCCTGGGCGTAAGCGTTGACGGTCGCTGCATGTTCTGAACTGTCAGCGTACGGTGCTGCCCACTTGCTCACGCTCGTGGTTCTGTTGGGCATATACGGCACACCACCCACAGGGATGAAGTTGACAGCAGGTGCAGCACGGCGCACGGCCAGAAGGCGCATTATACCTTCGTGCCCAGCCGGGAAGAGCAATGCAGTGTGTGATCCGGCTTGCGTTGCCTTGCGTGCGTCGGCGGCTGTCGCCACCCCAGGCAGATAGGTGACCACGGCCGTGCGATACTGTTCGGCGGCAAAGGGCCAGAAGCCGCCGGTCAGAATCAGCTCCTGCGCGAGTCGCCAGCGCGGCAGTCACCTGTTCTGCCGTGGAAACAGGCCCGCCTGCTGATGATCATGTTGCGGCCAAACCGGGCCCGAGCTCCCCGGCGACGGCTGCCCATGACGCATGGCTGCCAGGAGCGATGATCAGGACCGTCACCGGTGCGGCCAGCAGCAAACATTGCCCACCTCCAGCAGCGCTGCGAGGTCGAGTCGGGAGCGGATAATGGCTATCAGGCCGTTGTGACGGATGTGGGTCAGAATGGTTTGCGGTGATGGGTGAGTGCATGGGGAAAGTAACGACGAGGGCTGGCGATACGCCAGCGCCTCGTCGCTAGGACAGACTGGTAGACAGCTAGGCGCAAATTGACCAACGCTGTTGCGTGTTGCGTGTTGCGTGTTGCAGTGGCGGCACGGAACACGCAACACGCAACACGCAACACCGCGGACTATTTACGCTCACCTGACCAGCCTACTGGGGCAGGTTGATCGTCACATCCAGCTTGGCCGTCTGCAGGAGTGGGGCGGCATCGGTCACCTGTTTCAACGTGCCGAGCGTGCCTTCGTCCAGATTCGCCAGCGCTTCCAACACACCGCCGGCGATGCCCAGCTCGGCCAGGTGCTGCATCTCGCCGCCGCTCCACAGGATCGTGGGCAGCTCATTGCCGTTGATGCTGAGCGTCAGCCCATCCGCCGAGCTTCTTGATGTTGAGGGCCTGGATTTTCAGGTCCGTCAACGAGGCCAACGCGTCGGCTGGCAAGGAGATGGCGTCGGCTGGGATCATGCCCAGGATCATGGGCGAGAGGCCCTGCAGTGTGCCCACGCCCTTGTCGTCGAAGGTAATGGTCAACGGCGGCAGGTTCGCGACCAGGCTGCCCAGCAGCGGGGCTTGGGCCTTCATGTTGTCGGGGAGCACCGCGGCGAGTGCCGCTGGCGCTGCTTTCTTCGCGGCGTCCAACACACTCTTCGGAGTCCACCGGTTCGCCCACCAAAGGCAGTTCTTCGGCCCCTGCGGCAGTCGGGAAATGCATCACGATGCCCGGCGCTCAGGTTGCTCAGGAGCGGCAGCAGGCCCTTGAACCTGCGCCAGGGAGGGATTGTCCATGCTGGCCAGCAGCTCGCCCAGCTTGGCAAGGCGCTCTGGCGTCCAGGCCAGGTTCAGGATGGGCCGCCCGTTGGCGTAGAGGGTAAGGCCATCCGGCGTGATATTGGCGAACACATGCTGGATGCCCGCCTTCTGGAGCTTTCGCCATGAGTTCCGGCGACAGATCCAGACGGACAGAATCCTGGCCCAGCGCTGCGCCCAAGACGCTCAACTCGACGCCGCTGAAAGACGCCTTGCCCTGGTCGTCATAGTTGATGACCAGCGCGGGCACATCGACGACCAGGCTTTCGGCCGTAGCACTCGCCGCCAGTTCTCCCTGACCAGGCCGGGCAGCGCAGCCGCTGAGCGCCAGCCCCAGAATCAAGAGGATCGACAGCACCAAGGCAAGCCGCTTACGTTGCATAAGACACCCTCCGTTTCTACTCTGTTTTGTTGGTTCAGCCGCACACCGTTTGTGTTGTGCGACCGCTGATTGCCGGTTTTGAATAAGATGGGGAACTGCCATGCTAGTCAGACAATTCTGACCGCCATTGTAACACAGCAGGCACGATTGTACAACATCGTAATCGCTGAGTTAGGTGCGTATTACGGTGTCTCGGTCGCAGGCGCGGGCGTCGGCGTGGCCGGAATCTCGGCCCCCGGCCCCACCAGGTAGACCGCCCGCCAGGGCTCGTAGTTGCTCGTCAGCGTGTCGGTGCGCGTCGTGCCGTTCTCGACGATGGTGCGGGTGACGTTGACCGTCATGCCCTCTTTTTCCCAGTCGACCTGTTTCTTCTCATCCTTGGCCAGGCTTTCGTCGACGACATACTGCGGCGGCTCGGGCTGCTTGACATCCTTGATGTCCGGCTTGCTGACGGTGACGGTGCGGTCGGGCGCTGTGCCGTAGAAGTTGAAGGTCATGACGCCGTTGGCGCTGTCCACGACAGGGTCGAGCAGCAGATAGGCGCCCGTGTCGTTGCGAAATTGGAAGTCGACGTACGGCGTGAAGATGGTGGCATCCATGCCCGGTTCGCCATACCAGTCGACGACATAGCCGTGGTTGGTGCGCGGCGACGATGGGAAAGCCACCCTCGTAGGCGGTGCGAAAGACGGTCGTGCTGACCTGGCAGACGCCGCCGCCTACGCCGACGGCAGTGCGGTCGCCCCAGATGACCAGGCCGTCCTCAAAGCCATTGGCCGAGCTGACGTCGCGCACGACCTCGTTAAAGCTGAAGATGCCGTCGGGCGGAACGACGACGCCCTCGAATTTCTCCGCCGCCACCTCGATGTTGCGCACGCGGCTGGCGCTGCTGCCCGCAAAATAGGTGCTGGACGAGGCCACCAACTCGCGGATCCCCATCTCGGCCACGCGATTGCTGTCCACGGCCGGGGCGATCTCGAGCAAGCGCCAAGCGGGGCTGTATTGCTGCCGCTGGCCAAGGCCGACTGGACGCTCTGCGACCGTGGCGTCGACGTCCAGCTTGCGCCCAGGCTGGCTGGTCTGGATCACCGTGACGGCCCCCGTGCCCGGGTCAAAGTCGAGGCGGGCGTCCCGTGGGGCAACGTCGACTTGACCGGCAAAGGTTTCCAGATAGGCGCGCAGGCCCTCGGCGTCGAGCTGCGACGGGTTCAGTGCCGACGACGAGGCTGCAAGAGCTTCGCCGGATCAAGGGCAATCTCGAGACCGGACGGTTCGGCGCGCAGCAGCAGCGGCTGCTGGACGGCGGCAACCTGCGGCAGCACATCGCCGGCGCTGCAGCGGCGGGCGGCGGCGGGCGAGTCGTGGCTACCGTCAGCGGCACCACGGCCGTCTCGTCAGTCGGTGCGTTGGAGCGCGGCCATGACGTCGCGCAGGGTAACGTCGACGTTCACTGGGCGCCATCTTCCGCGGGCACGGCGTTACGTTGCCGATGGCACGCGCGGCAGGCCGGGGCTTATCGACCGTGGGCAGCGATGGACTGGATGGCGGCCCGCAGTGGTTCGGGTGCAATGTCGAGCGGCGGGGTGATGGACTTGCCAAAGAGCGCGGCCTGCAACTGCGACTGCAGCGTCGCCCAGCAGGCTGAGTTGCGCGGCCGACCAGGTACGCCTGGTTGACCGCTGCCATGAGATCGGCCCCGGCGCGTGCCTGGGCGGTTTGCAGCGGCCACTGCTGGCCCTGGTAGTCGACCACAATGGGCGGCAGTGGGTAGGCGTAGAGATCGGACTGCAGGCGCTTGGATAGCTTCGGCACGCGTGAGCCCACCGACCGGCACGCCGCCGACGGAGACGCCGGTATAGATGCGGTTGGCGTGCCAGAACTGCCACGCCGCGGGCAGGGTGATCAGCGAGCAGGACCGCCAGCAGCAGCCAAATGGCGACCAGGTCAAAGACGGTGCGCCGCATGCGCGGCGTGTGCGTGGATGGACATAGTTTGCATGGTTTGCACCTGCTGGTTAGCCTGCAAGACCCTCAACTGCGGACCGATGTACCAGAACGGAATCACCAGGTCAAGCAGGAAGAGCAGAACGAATGGCGTGGCCCACGCCAACACGCGGCAACACCGCCAGCGACCGGATGGAGGGCCGGCCGTCGCAGCCAGCGCTGCAACACGTGCGGTGAGCCAATGATGATAGCATCGACTGCGCCCGACAGCAAGAAAGGTTGCACAGAAGAGCAGGGCGGCCAGCATCGCCATGGCCAGGAACGAGCGCCGATCCTGGAAAGGCAGAAAGAATGAGGTCAGCAGCATCAAGGGCCAGCAGGCCGAGCAGAAAGCCTGTGACTTTGCCTTGCAGCGGCTGCATCACCTCGCGCCAGCCCAGGGCGACAAAGACGCTGATGGGGAGCAGGCCCCAGAGCAGGTAGCGGCCCTGGTGTTGGACAAATTTGAGGTTGTACCAGGCATAGCTGGCGAAGACGGCCAGCACGAAGACACTGAAGAAGCCCAGGATCCAGAACTGAAAGCGGTCGAGGTCGGTCTCGGGGCGGCCGCGAAATAAAGCGCACGAGCGACCAAAGCAGGCCGCAGAGCACGACGCCGGTGAAGACAAGCAGCAGCAGGTAGATGCGGCTGTCCATGAAGACGCTGAGCCAACCAAAGGCGCCCCAGAAGCTGCGGAATGTCAAGGTCATGGCACGTTCGCTGTAGGCGATCGAACCATTCTCTGCCAGCCAGATCGGCGGTCGTCGGCTGGCCGACGACGACGGCATCGTGAAAGCGCATCCCTAGGATATCCCACGCCCCGTAAATGCACGTTGCGCAGCCACAACGGGATGACGAGTAGGACGGCAGGCACGAACCACAGCGCCTGGCGATGCCGCGCAGGAGCTGCGGCAAGTGGGGCCATGATGCGTTGCTGCCGTCGGCGCTGACCGGGCACAGCCACCAGGTGAGGACCCACCATGCCGGCGCAGAGGGCAAGGGCCATGTAGGCGTAGATCTTGGTCAGCATGCCCAGGCCGAGCAGGAGGCCAAGGACGAGCGCAGGTTGGCGGCGTCGCGGCGTGCGGTGGCGGTTGGGGCGCAAACGGCGGCGCATCCAAGCGCAGGAGGATGAGCATGGCGGCCAAGAGCAGAAGTTGGGCCAGGCCGTCGTTGTTGACCGCTGCGCTCATGGCCACCTGCATGGGCAGGAAGGCGGCAAAGGCGGCGGCGCCGACGGAGAGCAGCGGCTTGGTGGGAAAGACCAGCTCGGCGCACAGGTAAAGCAGGATAATGACAAAGGCCCCAAGAGCACGCTAAAGAGGCGCAGCGAGCAGCGAGCCTGGCCCAGCAGGTAGGCAGGGCACGGCGGCCATGTAGTAAAGACGGCGGCTGGTAGGCCTCGTAGCGCACGCGCGATCGGCGGTCGGCGGGAAAGCCCGCGATAAGCAGGTTCATGTAGCCCTGGTCATAGTCGCCCATGATGAAGGACGGGCAGACCGTGCCCGGCAGCGATGGTGGCAATGTTGTTGTAGTGGGCCGGTTCGTCTGGGTTCTGCCAGGCTGGCGTTCGCAGGGCAAAAAGAGATGCCGCAACCAGATAGCCCACCAACACGGCCCACGAGATAGCGGCGCGGGTGGCGGATGTAGACCGGTCAAGGGCGCGCCGCTATGGGGCGATACAGGTCAGGCTGCCAACGGACAGCGGCGACTTGCATCCTATTCGCTTGCCTCGTTATGTTGGTGTTTGGACATCGTGGCTAGACTCTTGCAGATTCGCCGTCTTTGCACTCGTCTTGGAGGCACCGGCGCCTGACAGCCATTCCAAGCAAGCGTCCAGTATGGCATACCAGAACGAAACATACAAAATACTCCACGGGGGGTGGGCGACGCAAAGTGCCGCCCACCCCAAACTGGCTTAGCGAAGCTATAGTTGTCCCGTCGCCCCCCACGCTTGCAGCCGTTGCTGATAGGCGGGATCGTCGTACCGGCTCAACAGAAACGCAGGCGCATAGGACGGCAGCGCGCCGCCCGCCACCTGTGCGGCCAGCGACTCGCGCCTGCACAGGCGGCCATCAGCCCATAGCCCGAGAGCGCAGCAAAGATGTAGGCCCCAGCCACCGGCAGGGGACCGATAGACGGCCGGTTTTCCTGGGTCTTGGTGTAATAGCCGCCGTCCATGTAGCTCTTGGGCAGCCGCGCCAGATAGGCCGCCAGGCCTGGCACGAGTGTGGTCATCCCACGGAGCACGATCTCCGGAAATTCTGGATCCAGTGGGACCGGCAACAGTGGTTCGACCGGCGCCAGGTGGTAAGCCCACAGCATGAGCACCGTGGCCGCACTGTGGCCGCCTTCCGGGCGAAAATGGA
>CAWGMC010000030.1:0-3539 GCA_963823545.1 uncultured Chloroflexia bacterium
GAGGAGACCATGAAATCCGCCGTCGGCGCGGTTGCAAGCAATCGGAATGTTCCACTTGCACAAGTGTATTTGGAGTCCTGAAGTTCTACTTCAGGGCTGTGATTCTTGACGTGTCTCATAAATGCCCCGTCAATTGTAGTCCCAATTCATAGATGAGCGTCGCACATTGCGCAACAAACTCCCCTGCCTAAATTGCGCTCTTCAGCAATTTGGGGAGGGAGGGTACCGGGGTAGGGCTCTGGAACCCCCTTCGCCAATGAGAAAGTCAATTGTTCTTTTACTGTTCCGTTTGTCTTGATAATCGATAGTGTGGAGCTCCGGTGTATTTCAGGTCCGGGAAAGCAAATGTGGATGCATAAAATGGGGTAATGACGATTCGAGCAAATCCATTCGTTAATACAAATAACAAGTTTGTACCTAACAGCCGGATGCGGTTAAATATAATTAATATCGCTTAATGCAGTCAAGTCAAAGCTGGATTACCGATTTAGCCCCATGACAATATTCCAGATAAAATCACAAAAAACCTAAATACTAATGTCATGCTTATTCCAAGTATCACCAGGGTGCTGAAATGAGAATAAACAGCCCCCATGCATTTTTTAGAGTTTCCCGAATTCCCCCGTCGTATGCAAAGAATTCAAACATGGGGAAGTACAACATGCCGCTAAACACATTGAGATCGGCAGGAACATCAAAACTGTCCAATTGAATGAGGAATTATGCTCATCTATCCAAGGTAATTGCCGAGACCAGGCAATAAAACGGCAACAACGTTAATAACAGGACAAAGGAACAACCAAGCATCCGCCATGCAAATTTCTTTACCGCAGACAAAGTATCCGGAACATTGACAACTTTCCCATCGGAAAAACAATATGCAGCATACGGAACTCCGATAAAACTTATGACCATTACTATTACGGGTCTAATATTTGCCGCCAAATAAATAAGTGCTTCAACTAAATTCGAATCCGGTTGCCTCACAAAAAATTCTGAATATTTGACCAGGGATGGATATCGCGCTAAAAACCCAAATGGTTTTTTGCTTCCAAATGTTTCCCCAACCAGATCGCATGAATAACAGCATATCTGCCATCATTTTCATTCCCTTTATATTCTACGAAGCCGCCCAACTGGTGATTAGCCAATAACAGCTTCCAGTATAGGGATTTTTAACCTTAAAGTCAAATGTTTTTTCGCCGATTAATTCTTTTTCGAACAAACCACCTCTCCCGCCTGGCGGGGAAGGGAACCCGCTCGCATTGGTACTGCCGGCATATTGTTGTATTCCCATCCGTGAGTGATCGGGTGGTGGCTATGGCGCTCTCTGCAAGGCACCATTTGTCTCACCGTAATCGCCTCGGCTGATATAGATGACCGTTCCATCTGCTTGTGGATAAAGATAATCAATACCTTCTCTACACGCCTCCGTCTTTTCACCTGCCTGAAACTGGTATAGGTCTCCATCCATCCCAACCCATGTCAGCGTACCTGAGCATGAAACTGTCGAGATATCGAATCGACCGCATACCTGCCCCAGTTGGCAGGTTTCGTCAATGGTGATCGAGATTTGCATCTCGAATCCATTATTAAAGACAGAGCCTGTCCATGTGCCGATCAACGGAGTAATCGAGGGGATATCGAGAGGATCTGATGAACCGGAAAAAGCTGTTATTCAGCGCCTGCGTGATTAGAACAGCATTCGGGTTCAAACAGACCTGGATATTTGGCTTGCCATTGGGAACAACAACTGTCTGCCCTGAAGTGTTCCCGTCGTCCGTGATGACATCCAAATGGAGCGGATGAAAGACACATGTTTCGGGTTTGACCATAATGACTGCCGCCCCCAGGTCAAAAATTTCAACTTGCTTAAAACCATATTCATTGAACAGCCTGTCGAAGATATTCGCAGCAAGATTGGCTTTTGCATCGCCAGTATGCCATGGGAGGATATCTGCTTTATGGAAAATCACTTTGTTCGTAGAGTCAAGCGGAACCAGGTACAAATCCAAACCGGATTCGAATACTTCTTTGGCTGCTTGTGGGTCAGCGTAGATATTCCACTCTGCAACTTTGTTGCTTAAATCAGGGATCAGGTTGGTGATATTACCCGGAACATACACCGCGCCGCCCATGATATAGACAGCGGCAATGTTATCCCGGATACCCGGATCAATGCGCAGGGCTTGAGCCAGATTGGTGAAGGTTCCACTCAGAAAAATGGTGACTGGCTCGGAAGCCTGATTGATGGTTGAAACTATCAATTCGGGGGCATTCTGTACCGGATACGTCTTGCCTGCATTCGGTAACGGTACATTCCAGAAGTTGTCGCTTGATCGACGCAGGCAATCTGGGAATGCAGTGCCATTTGCCAGAGGCGCGTCCTGTCCTGCGCCAAGAGGGATATCCTGGATTCCAAAGCTATCCAGCGCGCGTCCAATATTCTGGATATATACTTTGGGGTGCGCTTCGCCATAGGAAATATTGATAGCCAGGATGGATATCTCTGGTTGACTTAGCAGGTAAAAAAGCGCTGCCGTCCCATCCCGGCTACCATCATCATCATAAATCAAGAGCATCTTCTTGTCTGGTAAGCTGGGTTCATTTGTTACAGTAGATGCACCGATAGGAATGAACGTTGATGTTGGCGGAATGGGTGTGAGTGTAGGTGCAGGTGTAGGTGTAGCGCTGGGAGAATTTACAGGGAGGCTCCACGCTGCCGGGATGGATGTGATCAATATCATGCCAATGATCAACTGGAATAATTTTTTTCGATCCATGATGAACTCCATACTATGTAAAAACCGGAGCCAGGAGCCGGACGAGGGATTGTGCAGGAACAGACTAACGCTCGATAACGGTCACCGTGTAAAACTCCGGGAGCAGGCTGGGGAACCATAACTACTATACAGATTTTCCGCCCTTAAGTCAAATATCATTACACGTTTCGAAACAGGCTCCGCTCGGCGAGGGTGTTCACGTAGCGCCCCCGAAGCGTAGCGGAGGGGATTCGACCCCGCCAGTGATATGACCGAAGGTCTCCTCGTTCCACATACAGTTCCGCCGGTTGATTCTACATCCAAATCCCGAAAACACCATTGACAACTTAGAACATATGTGCTAGATTCAACCTCGTTTATACCCCCCCTCACTCGCAGTCGGGCACAAGGAGGGTCCTCAATTCTTGAGAAAAACAATTCCCCAATCCCCAATTTACCGATCTGCCGGTATCCCCCCGTTCAAACTCCTGGATATGCAAGGAATTTATTCGTTCCGATTTATTTTAAGAAATCGAGGCGATATCATGTTTCTAATGTTTCGTCTGTCATTGCGAGCGCACCCCGCAGGGGGGGACGTGGCAATCTCCCGGCGGCGCCCCTACCAGCTCTTCCAGGATCCCGCCTCCTCATACGAAACGTCATCACCTTTTTAAAACACTGACTTGGAGTTCCTCCAACCAAAATGGATTTGTTCCGCGTATTTATTTTTGAATCGAGGCGTTTTAATCTTTCTCATCTGGCAATAATCTCCCCCCT